>NZ_BAABKB010000006.1:0-2908 GCF_039543605.1 Streptomyces siamensis
GACGAGTCAGAAACCGTTGATGTAGGCGAAGGACATGCGAAAGGTCCGGCGTAGAGGGTAAGACCCCCGTAGTCGAAACGTCAGCGGCTCGTTTGAGAGACACCCAAGTAGCACGGGGCCCGAGAAATCCCGTGTGAATCTGGCGGGACCACCCGCTAAGCCTAAATATTCCCTGGTGACCGATAGCGGATAGTACCGTGAGGGAATGGTGAAAAGTACCGCGGGAGCGGAGTGAAATAGTACCTGAAACCGTGTGCCTACAAGCCGTGGGAGCGTCGGATGGAAGCTTGCTTCCATCTCGTGACTGCGTGCCTTTTGAAGAATGAGCCTGCGAGTTTGCGGTGTGTTGCGAGGTTAACCCGTGTGGGGAAGCCGTAGCGAAAGCGAGTCCGAATAGGGCGATTTAGTAGCGCGCTCAAGACCCGAAGCGGAGTGATCTAGCCATGGGCAGGTTGAAGCGGCTGTAAGAGGTCGTGGAGGACCGAACCCACCAGGGTTGAAAACCTGGGGGATGACCTGTGGTTAGGGGTGAAAGGCCAATCAAACTCCGTGATAGCTGGTTCTCCCCGAAATGCATTTAGGTGCAGCGTCGTGTGTTTCTTGCCGGAGGTAGAGCACTGGATAGGCGATGGGCCCTACCGGGTTACTGACCTTAGCCAAACTCCGAATGCCGGTAAGTGAGAGCGCGGCAGTGAGACTGTGGGGGATAAGCTCCATGGTCGAGAGGGAAACAGCCCAGAGCATCGACTAAGGCCCCTAAGCGTACGCTAAGTGGGAAAGGATGTGGAGTCGCACAGACAACCAGGAGGTTGGCTTAGAAGCAGCCACCCTTGAAAGAGTGCGTAATAGCTCACTGGTCTAGTGATTCCGCGCCGACAATGTAGCGGGGCTCAAGCGTACCGCCGAAGTCGTGTCATTGCAGCAAGAGGGCCAACGCCCGCTGTGATGGGTAGGGGAGCGTCGTGTGCCGGGTGAAGCCGCGCCGGAAGGCAGTGGTGGACGGTTCACGAGTGAGAATGCAGGCATGAGTAGCGATACACACGTGAGAAACGTGTGCGCCGATTGACTAAGGGTTCCTGGGTCAAGCTGATCTGCCCAGGGTAAGTCGGGACCTAAGGCGAGGCCGACAGGCGTAGTCGATGGATAACCGGTTGATATTCCGGTACCCGCTGTGAAGCGTCAAACATCGAACCAGGCGATGCTAAGTCCGTGAAGCCGCCCCGGAGCCTTCGGGCAAAGGGGAGTGGTGGAGCCGACGGACCAGACCTGTAGTAGGTGAGTGATGGGGTGACGCAGGAAGGTAGTCCATCCCGGGCGGTGGTTGTCCCGGGGTAAGGGTGTAGGCCGTGCGATAGGCAAATCCGTCGCACTTGTGGCTGAGACCTGATGCCGAGCCGATTGTGGTGAAGTGGATGATCCTATGCTGTCGAGAAAAGCCTCTAGCGAGTTTCATGGCGGCNACGTCAGGTAGGCAAATCCGCCTGACACACAGTCTGAGACCTGATGCCGAGCCGATTGTGGTGAAGTGGATGATCCTATGCTGTCGAGAAAAGCCTCTAGCGAGTTTCATGGCGGCCCGTACCCTAAACCGACTCAGGTGGTCAGGTAGAGAATACCGAGGCGTTCGGGTGAACTATGGTTAAGGAACTCGGCAAAATGCCCCCGTAACTTCGGGAGAAGGGGGGCCATGTCTGGTGATGAGTCTTGCACTCTGAGCTGGGTGTGGCCGCAGAGACCAGCGAGAAGCGACTGTTTACTAAAAACACAGGTCCGTGCGAAGCCGTAAGGCGATGTATACGGACTGACGCCTGCCCGGTGCTGGAACGTTAAGGGGACCGGTTAGTCAAGATTCGTCTTGGCGAAGCTGAGAACTTAAGCGCCAGTAAACGGCGGTGGTAACTATAACCATCCTAAGGTAGCGAAATTCCTTGTCGGGTAAGTTCCGACCTGCACGAATGGCGTAACGACTTCTCGACTGTCTCAACCATAGGCCCGGTGAAATTGCACTACGAGTAAAGATGCTCGTTTCGCGCAGCAGGACGGAAAGACCCCGGGACCTTTACTACAGTTTGATATTGGTGTTCGGTTCGGCTTGTGTAGGATAGCTGGGAGACTGTGAAGTGCGGGCGCCAGCCCGTGTGGAGTCGTCGTTGAAATACCAGTCTGGTCGTGCTGGATGTCTAACCTGGGTCCGTGATCCGGATCAGGGACAGTGTCTGATGGGTAGTTTAACTGGGGCGGTTGCCTCCCAAAGAGTAACGGAGGCGCCCAAAGGTTCCCTCAGCCTGGTTGGCAATCAGGTGTTGAGTGTAAGTGCACAAGGGAGCTTGACTGTGAGACCGACGGGTCGAGCAGGGACGAAAGTCGGGACTAGTGATCCGGCGGTGGCTTGTGGAAGCGCCGTCGCTCAACGGATAAAAGGTACCCCGGGGATAACAGGCTGATCTTCCCCAAGAGTCCATATCGACGGGATGGTTTGGCACCTCGATGTCGGCTCGTCGCATCCTGGGGCTGGAGTCGGTCCCAAGGGTTGGGCTGTTCGCCCATTAAAGCGGTACGCGAGCTGGGTTTAGAACGTCGTGAGACAGTTCGGTCCCTATCCGCTGTGCGCGTAGGAGTCTTGAGAAGGGCTGTCCCTAGTACGAGAGGACCGGGACGGACGAACCTCTGGTGTGCCAGTTGTCCTGCCAAGGGCATGGCTGGTTGGCTACGTTCGGGAGGGATAACCGCTGAAAGCATCTAAGCGGGAAGCCTGCTTCGAGATGAGGACTCCCACCCCCTTGAGGGGTTAAGGCTCCCAGTAGACGACTGGGTTGATAGGCCAGATCTGGAAGCGCCGTAAGGCGTGGAGGTGACTGGTACTAATAGGCCGAGGGCTTGTCCTCAGTTGCTCGCGTCCACTGTGTTG
>NZ_BAABKB010000007.1:0-117304 GCF_039543605.1 Streptomyces siamensis
TCCTTGTTGATCGCCACGATCGTCTTCGAGGTCTGCATACCGGCACGGTGCTGGATCGCACCCGAGATGCCGGACGCGATGTAGAGCTGCGGCGAGACCGACTTGCCGGTCTGGCCGACCTGGTTGGTGTGCGGGTACCAGCCGGCGTCCACCGCGGCGCGGGAGGCGCCGACGGCCGCGCCGAGGGAGTCGGCGAGAGCCTCGATGATCGAGAAGTTCTCCGCGCCGTTGACGCCACGGCCACCGGAGACCACGATCGCGGCCTCGGTCAGCTCCGGACGGCCCGTCGACTCACGCGGCGTGCGCGCGGTCACCTTCGTGCCCGTCGCCTTCTCCGAGAAGGACACGGAGAGGGCCTCGACCGCACCGGCGGCCGGAGCGGCCTCCACGGCGGCCGAGTTCGGCTTGACCGTGATGACCGGGGTGCCCTTGGAGACACGGGACTTGGTGGTGAAGGACGCGGCGAACGCGGACTGCGTGGCCACCGGACCCTCGTCACCCGCCTCCAGGTCGACCGCGTCGGTGATGATGCCCGAGCCGATGCGGACGGCGAGACGGGCGGCGATCTCCTTGCCCTCCGCGGAGGAGGGGACCAGCACGGCGGCCGGGGAGACGGCCTCGACGGCAGCCTGAAGGGCGTCGACCTTCGGCACGACCAGGTAGTCGGCGTACTCGGCGGCGTCGTGCGCGAGAACCTTGACCGCGCCGTGCTCGGCGAGCGCGGCGGCGGTGTTCTCCGCACCGGAACCCAGCGCGACGGCGACCGGCTCGCCGATGCGGCGGGCCAGGGTCAGCAGCTCCAGGGTGGGCTTGCGGACGGCACCGTCCACGTGGTCGACGTAGACGAGAACTTCAGCCATGGGATTGCTCTCCTGCTTGGATGAGTTGAGGGGCGGTCAGCGACTGCTGGGCTCAGATGAACTTCTGGCCCGCGAGGAACTCAGCGAGCTGCTTGCCGCCCTCGCCCTCGTCCTTGACGATCGTGCCGGCGGTGCGCGCCGGACGCTCGGCAGCGGAGTCGACCTTGGTCCAGGCACCCTCGAGGCCGACCTCGTCCGCCTCGATCTCCAGGTCCTCCAGGTCCCAGGACTCCACCGGCTTCTTCTTGGCCGCCATGATGCCCTTGAAGGAGGGGTAGCGAGCCTCGCCCGACTGGTCGGTGACCGACACGACGGCGGGAAGCGAGGCCTCCAGCTGCTCGGAGGCGGTGTCGCCGTCACGGCGGCCCTTGACCACGCCGTCCTCGACGCTCACCTCGGACAGCAGCGTCACCTGCGGCACGCCCAGGCGCTCCGCCAGCAGGGCGGGGACCACACCGGCGGTGCCGTCCGTGGACGCCATGCCGGAGATCACCAGGTCGTAACCGGCCTTCTCGATCGCCTTGGCCAGCACCAGCGAGGTACCGATGACATCCGTGCCGTGCAGGTCGTCGTCCTCCACGTGGATCGCCTTGTCCGCGCCCATCGACAGCGCCTTGCGCAGCGCGTCCTTGGCGTCCTCCGGACCGACGGTCAGCACGGTGATCTCGGCGTCGTCCGCGTCCTCGGCGATCTGCAGCGCCTGCTCGACGGCGTACTCGTCGAGCTCGGACAGCAGGCCGTCCACGTCGTCACGGTCGACGGTCAGGTCATCGGCGAAGTGCCGGTCGCCAGTGGCGTCGGGCACGTACTTCACAGTGACAACGATCCTCAAGCTCACGCCGGCTCTCCTACTGCATCGTCATTTCTGGGCTGCCTGCTTTCAGGCAGCATAGGCGCCTGAAGCGGCCGATCCCGGTCGGGGCGGCCTGCGCTCCGAACGAAATATTACTCGTCAGTACACCCACCGGGCGCACACTAAGCAAGCGCTTTGGACTGTGACCTTGGCAACGCTGCGTAACCGGCGGGTAGAACCGGCGAGTAGCACCAACGGGTAACTCTCTGCCCCGGGATCGCCCGCTCAGTCCCGCAGGCCGTTGAAGCGACCCTGGTGGTACACGAGCGGACGGCCCGGGCCCGAGTGGTCGCCGACGACGACCTCGGCCAGCACGATGCGATGGTCTCCCGCGGGCACGCGCGCCACGATCCGGCACACCAGCCAGGCGAGCACGTCGTCCAGGACGGGCACCCCCTCCGGGCCCTCGCGCCACCGGGTGGGCGCGCCGAAACGGTCCGCGCCGCTCTTCGCGAAGGTGGCCGCCAGCTCCTGCTGGTGTTCGCCGAGCACATGGACCCCGACATGACCGGACTCGGAGATCGCGGGCCAACTGGAGGCTCCGGTGCCGACCCCGAAGGAGACGATCGGGGGCTCGGCGGAGACCGAGGTGAGCGAGGTGGCGGTGAAGCCGACGGGTCCCGAGTCGCCGGCCGCCGTGATCACGGCCACTCCCGCGGCGTGTCGCCGGAAGACGGAGCGCAACAGGTCGGGGGAGGCGAGCCGAGCGGTACCCAGGTCGGGCGTGGCCGTCATGGAGTTGTCCTTCTGCGGGAGTGACGTGGGAGTCCCCCCGCTCGCGCGAAGCCGGGAGTGAGGGGTGGGGCCGTGACTGCTCAACAGTCCGGACAGCACGCACTCGCGGTGCGGGCCAGGTCCACGTGGACGCGCTCGAAGAGAAGGAGTTCCGGGGGCATACGGTCAGGCTGACGATAGGTGGTGCGTGCAGTCAAGTGCGTCCCGTCATCTGGGAGATGCGTCACCATGATCGTCACGGCCTCAGACGGCCTCCCCCAGCGCGGCGATCACATCGGCCTTACGCGGCTGGCCGGTGGCCCGTCGGACGATCCGCCCCTGCGCGTCGAGCACCAGCACGGTGGGGGTCTTGAGGATGTCGAGCTCGCGCACGAGGTCCAGGTGGTCCTCGGCGTCGATCTCGATGTGCGTCACGCCGGGGACCATGTGCGCGACCTCGCCGAGGACTCTGCGGGTCGCCCGGCAGGGGGCGCAGAAGGCGCTGGAGAACTGGACGAGTGTGGCCCGTTCACCGAGCCCCTCCCCCAACTCCGCCGCGCCGAGCCTCTTTCCGCCGTCGCGCCCGCGCACTCTCACCCTCCCGCTCCGCCGCCGATGCAGCACTCCGTACGCGCTCGCCGCCGCGAGCACCACCACGCACACCACAAGTCCGGTCATCGTCTGCACAAGCATTCACGAGACCGCAAAGATTCCCGGCCCCTCGGATCGCCTCCGGTGCGGAATGCTTGATTCATGGACATCGATGTGAGGGGACCGCGCTTCGGCGCGGCCGTGACGGCCGTCGTTCTGGCGGTGGTGCTGATCACCGGGAGCGCCTGGCTGCTGGCCTGGCAGACGCTGGCGTTCGCGCTCGGGGCGGCGGGCGGGGTGGGCCGCTCTCCGTACGGCTGGCTCTTCCGGCGCGCCGTGCGCCCCCGGCTCGGGCCGCCGACGGACTTCGAGTCGCCCGAACCGCCGCGGTTCGCACAGGCGGTGGGGCTCTTCTTCGCGATCGTCGGACTCGCCGGCTACGCGATCGGACCGGAGTGGCTGGGGCAGGCGGCGACCGGTTGCGCGCTCGCGGCCGCCTTCCTCAATGCCGCATTCGGGTACTGCTTGGGCTGCGAGATGTACCTGGTCATACGGCGGGTCACGGCACGCGCGGAGTAAAGGCGGGTTAAAAGTCCGAGGTGGAACTGACGATGGACGTGACGAGAATCTCGCCGCCTTCCGGCACCAGGACTGGCCCCTCGCCCGTTCTTCGGGCACGATCTGCGCAATGCCGTAAACCTACGGCTGCGTAACTTCCCGCCGGGAGACCCCTTCCCTGGCAGAGAGAAGGGTCCACCGCCTCCATGGCAGAGCTTGTCTACCGTCCCGTCGTCGGTCTCGCCAAAACGATGTTCAAGGTCTGGGATCTCAAGATCGACTGCAAGGGATCGGAGAACATTCCGCGCTCGGGCGGCGCCGTGCTGGTGAGCAATCACATCAGCTACCTCGACTTCATCTTCGACGGCCTGGCCGCGTTGCCGCAGAAGCGCCTGGTGCGTTTCATGGCGAAGGAGTCCGTCTTCCGACACAGGATCTCCGGCCCGCTGATGCGCGGGATGAAGCACATCCCGGTCGATCGCAAGCAGGGTGAGACGGCGTATCAGCACGCGCTGGAGTCGCTGCGCTCCGGCGAGATCGTCGGTGTCTTCCCCGAGGCGACCATCTCGCAGTCCTTCACACTGAAGAGCTTCAAGTCGGGTGCCGCGCGCATGGCCCAGGAGGCCGGCGTCCCGCTGATCCCGATGGCCCTGTGGGGCACTCAGCGACTGTGGACCAAGGGCCACCCGCGCAACTTCAAGCGCAGCCACACCCCGGTCACGATCCGGGTCGGCGAAGCGGTGGAGGCCCCCAAGGACCAGTACGCGGGGGCCATCACGCGGCGGCTGCGTGAGCGCGTCCAGGACCTCCTGGAGGCCGGCCAGCGCGCCTATCCCGTGCGACCCAAGGGCGCGGACGACACCTGGTGGATGCCCGCCCACCTCGGCGGCACGGCACCGACCCCCGAGCAGGTGCGCGCGGCCGAGGCCCGCTGAATCGTCACTCCGGGGCGTGCACGGTGATGCGCGCCCCGGGGCTGAACTTCTCCAGGAGCTCGGCGAGTTCGGCTCCGGCGCTCTCGACGTCGGCGACCGGCATCGGCGCGAGGCTCTCCAGCAGGAAGAGCGCGGAGACGGACTCCTCGGTGAGCCTGGTACGCGGCCCCTGCCGCCAGTTCCACCGGCGGCAGGTCACGCCCTCGTCGTCGCACCACACCACCTCACCGGCGTCGGGGTGTTCGACGACCTCCGCGCCGCCCGCCACAGTGACGAAGTCCTCGTCGCCCCTGGCGCGCACGAGACGCATCGCGCCCCGGATGCGGTCGGTGTCCTCGCCTCCGACGGGAATCAGACGAGCAACGCTGACGGCGTTGTAGAGGTCCACCAGCACGTTGATCCGGGGCAGACCGGAGTCGGCGAGTGCGCGCCGCGCCAGCGCCTCCGCCGAGTTGCGGGTGCGGGAGGGCTTGGAGCCGAACGCCGTGTAGATGTCGCGCCAGGCCGCCATGTGCGGGTCCTCGTGCGGGGATCGGCCGTCCAGCCGTCGGGCCAGCCGCCGGCCGGCGTCGTCGAGGAGCGTCGAAGTCGCCTCGGTGCTCGGCCCGTTGACCAGTCCGTGGGCCTCGACGGCGACGTGGGTGAAGCCGGGCGCGAGGGCGCGCACCTCGTCGGACACCGTGAGCGTGGGAGTCATCGTCTGCCTTGCCTCAGAGTGCGGTGGGGAGCGTCTTCCACAGGGCCGGCCGGTCGGGTGCGGCCTTCAGGACGTCGAGCACGACCGGATGAGGTTCAGCGTACAACACTGGATAGTCCAACTCATTGGACTCGGGGTCGGGCGTGAAGGCAAGCCGCTCACCGTCCAGGGAGAACTGGGCGTCGACACCGGGCTTGTTCCCCCGGGGATCCTGCCGGTGCCACGCTCCGTCGAACCGGACGGCGACGAGCCCGTGCACCTCCTCGAACCGCTGATAGCAGAACCCGGTGGGGATGTCCTCGGCCCGCAGCAGCGCGGCCAGGGCGTGAGCCTTGGCGAAGCAGATGCCGGTGCGCCGCTCCAGGACGTCGGAGGCGCGCCAGGTGACCCGGAGATCGCCCGAGTCGTGCGAGTGCGGAATGGTGTCGCGTACGAACTCGAAAGCCGATCGCGCATAGTCATACGAGTCGGTGGCATCCTTGGCGAGTAGCGCCGCCGTCTCGCGCACCCTCGGATGATGGTGGTCTACGACATCATCGGCAGCCAAGTAGGCGGAAAGATCTGTGGTGTTCTGGATCAGCTCCATGCGCGCAGAGCATAGGAATGCGGCCACCCGAGCGTCAATGACTTTTCGGGTGACCGCATATCTATGCACCACTTGGGGGCTGCCTGCCGGATGCTGCCTACTGGTGGGCCATCTCCTCCTTGAGGGCGGCCACGAACCGGTCGACGTCCTCCTCGGTCGTGTCGAAGGCGCACATCCAGCGGACGTCCCCCGCCGCCTCGTCCCAGAAGTAGAAGCGGAAGCGCTTCTGCAGCCGCTCGCTGACCTCGTGCGGCAGGCGCGCGAAGACCGCGTTGGCCTGCACCGGGTAGAGGATCTCCACACCGTGCACCGCGCGCACGCCCTCGGCCAGGCGCTGCGCCATCTCGTTGGCGTGACGGGCGTTGCGCAGCCACAGGTCCTTGGCGAGCAGCGCCTCCAGCTGGACGGAGACGAAGCGCATCTTGGAGGCGAGCTGCATGGACAGCTTGCGCAGGTGCTTCATGTGGCTGACGGCGTCCTGGTTCAGGACGACGACGGCCTCACCGAACAGCGCGCCGTTCTTCGTGCCGCCCAGCGACAGGATGTCGACGCCGACCGCGTTGGTGAACGTCCGCATCGGGACGTCCAGTGCGGCGGCCGCGTTGGCTATCCGGGACCCGTCCAGGTGCACCTTCATGCCACGGGCGTGCGCGTGGTCACAGATCGCGCGGATCTCGTCGGGCGTGTAGAGCGTGCCGAGCTCCGTGCTCTGGGTGATCGCCACCACCTGCGGCATGGCGCGGTGCTCGTCCTCCCAGCCCCAGGCCTGCTTGTCGATCAGTTCCGGGGTGAGCTTGCCGTCGGGCGTGGGCACGGTGAGCAGCTTGAGGCCGCCCATGCGCTCGGGGGCGCCGCCCTCGTCGACGTTGATGTGCGCGCTCTCCGCGCAGATCACCGCGCCCCAGCGGTCGGTGACCGCCTGGAGCGCGACCACGTTCGCGCCGGTGCCGTTGAAGACCGGGAAGGCCTCCGCGGTCGCCCCGAAGTGGCTGCGGACGATCCGCTGGAGGTTCTCGGTGTAGTCGTCCTCGCCGTAGGCGACCTGATGGCCGCCGTTGGCCACGGCGAGGGCGGCCATCACCTCCGGGTGGGCCCCGGCGTAGTTGTCACTGGCGAAACCGCGGACCTCCGGGTCGTGGTGACGACGCGCATCGGTCCTGGGAGGGTTCACGGCTTCTCGGTCAGCCACAGACGCTTTCCGTTCACTTCGGCGGCGGGCTTGCTCCAGACCCCGGCGATGGCATCGGCCAGGTCCTTGACGTCCGTGAAGCCCGCGAACTTCGCGTTGGGACGCTCGGCGCGCATCGCGTCGTGCACCAACGCCTTGACCACCAGGATCGCAGCCGCGGATGTCGGCCCCTCGGCGCCCCCGGCCTTGCGGAAGAAGTCGCCCATGGCCAGCGTCCACGCCTCGGCCGCGGCCTTCGCGGCGGCGTAGGCGGCGTTGCCCGCGCTGGGGTTGGTGGCGCCGGCGGCGCTGATCAGAACGTACCGACCGCGGTCGCTGAGCTGGAGCGCCTCGTGGAAGGCCAGCGAGGTGTGCTGCACGGTGCGGACGAGCAGCAGCTCCAGGAAGTCCCAGTCGTCGAGGCTCGTCTTGGTGAAGGTCTCGCTGCCGCGCCAGCCGCCCACGAGGTGCACGAGCCCGTCGACGCGCCCGAACTCCTTCTCGATGTGCGTGGCCCAGTCACGCGTGGACTGCAGGTCGAGCAGGTCGACCGGCTCACCGGTGACGGTGGCGCCGCCCGACGCGTAGCGTGCCGCGTCCACGGCCTCGGCGAGTCGCTCCGGGTCGTTGTCCGCCCCGACGACGGTCGCCCCGGCCTCGGCCAACCTCAGCAGCGTCGCCCGGCCGGCGGGTCCGCCCGCGCCAGCCACCGCGATCACCGCACCGCTCAGTGCCCCGTTCCCGTTCCCCATCTTCGCCTCCTGGTGAGCGATGTTCCCGGCGCGGTCGCTCACGCGGCGACCCGCTCGGCGCTGTCCGCGGTGATGCCCTTGGTGGCGGCGATCACGTTCTTGAGCTTCTTGGACAGTGCCTCATAGAACATGCTCAGCGGAAACTCGTCCGGAAGCACGTCGTCCACGAGCTTGCGCGGGGGCTGGGAGAGGTCCAGCGCGTCGGGGCCCTTGGCCCAGCGGGAGCCGGGGTGCGGGGCGAGGTAGGTGGAGACCAGGTCGTAGGCCTTGAACCAGTGGACGAGCTTCGGGCGGTCGATGCCGGCCCGGTACAGGTCCTCGATCTCGGCGCACAGCTGGTTGGTGACCTGCGGGGCACGCTGCCAGTCGATGTGCAGCTTGTTGTCGGTCCAGCGCACGACGTCGTGCTTGTGCAGGTAGGCGAAGAGCAGCTGACCGCCGAGGCCGTCGTAGTTGCGGACGCGGTCGCCGGAGACCGGGAAGCGGAACATCCGGTCGAAGAGCACGGCGTACTGCACGTCACGGCCGTGCGCGTTGCCCTCGGCCTCCAGTTTCACGGCCTCCTTGAAGGCGGTGAGGTCACAGCGCAGCTCCTCCAGGCCGTACATCCAGAACGGCTGGCGCTGCTTGATCATGAACGGGTCGAAGGGCAGGTCGCCGTGGCTGTGGGTGCGGTCGTGGACCATGTCCCACAGCACGAAGGCCTGCTCGCAGCGCTTCTGGTCGTGGACCATGGCCGCGATGTCCTCGGGCAGCTCCAGGCCCAGGATGTCCACGGCCGCGTCGGTGACGGCGCGGAAGCGGGCGGCTTCGCGGTCGCAGAAGATGCCGCCCCAGGTGAAGCGCTCGGGCGCCTCGCGCACCGCGATGGTCTCGGGGAAGAGAACGGCTGAATTGGTGTCGTAGCCCGCGGTGAAGTCCTCGAAAGTGATGCCGCAGAACAGCGGATTGTCGTAGCGCGTGCGCTCCAGTTCGGCCAGCCAGTCGGGCCACACCATGCGCAGGACGACCGCTTCGAAGTTGCGGTCCGGGTTGCCGTTCTGCGTGTACATCGGGAAGACGACGAGGTGCTGGAGGCCGTCCTCGCGGCTCGCGGCGGGCTGGAAGGCCAGCAGCGAGTCGAGGAAGTCCGGCACCTCGAAGCCGCCGTCGGCCCAGCGCCGGAGGTCCTTCACGAGCGCCTCGTGGTACTCGGCGTCGTGCGGCAGCAGCGGGGCGAGCTGCTCGATGGCCTCCGTGGCACGGCTCACGGCCGCCTCCACCTGGGCCGCCTCGGGGGCGTCCTCGGCGTCGAGGTCTATGGAGCCGTCCTTGGACTGCCAGGGGCGGATCTCCTCCACGGCATCCTTGAGCACGGGCCATGCCGGGTGCTCCACCACCCTGCCCACGGGAGGAACCCGCTCCTCCGTACCCACCTGCACAAGAATTTCCGTCATGTCCCACCTTCCACGGGAGAACCTCGCGTATGGACACCGTATGTAAGCGAGGTTCCTTCCCGCAAGAGGAGACTCGGGAGATTATCCTGCGCCACCCCCATCATCACCGTTCTTTTTCCTGTCGGACACCGTGCGGGCGATTACTTCCACCACGCGGCGCTGGGCGGTCCGGGCGTCCTCGAGGAGTTCGGGGAAGCCGAAGAACCCGTGGAACATCCCCGGGTGCACGCTCTCCGTCACCCGCACACCGGATGCCCGGAGTTTCGCGGCGTACGCACGGCCCTCGTCGTGGAGGAGGTCGAAGCCCGCGGTGACGACGTGGGCGGGCGGCAGACCGTGCAGGTCGGCCACCAGGGGCGAGGCGTGCGGGTGCGCCCGGTCGCCGTCGGCCCCGAAGTACTGCTCGGCGAACCAGCGGCCGTGGGCCGGCGTGAGGAAGTAGCCCGGGCCGCCCCGGCCCGGCAGTTCCGTGCGCGGCCGGACGTCGGTCGCCGGATAGACGAGCACCTGGAGCGCCAGTGCGGGGCCGCCCCGGTCGCGGGCGACGAGCGCGGCGACGGCCGCCAGGTTCCCGCCCGCGCTGTCGCCCGCGACGACCAGCGCGCCCGGGTCACCGCCCAGTTCGCCGACGTGCCGCGCGGCCCAGCACAGCGCGGCGTACACGTCGTCCACGGCGGCCGGGAAGCGCGCCTCGGGCGCGAGCCGGTAGTCGACCGACACCACGGCCGCGTCGGCGTCCCGGCACAGGGCCCGTGCGACGGGGTCGTGGGAGTCCAGATCCCCGATGACCCAGCCCCCGCCGTGCAGGAAGACGACGGTGGGGCGGGGCGCCGACGGCCGGGCCCGGCCCTCCGCCGGGGCGGGCCGACGAGACGGTGGCAGGTAGATCCGTACGGGGATGTCCGGGGCGCCCTGCGGCCCCGGTATCGCACGGTCCTCGACCGAGCCGACGGCCGGCGGCTCGAACGGCCAGGCGGGCGCGGCGGCGAGCAGGCGGCGGGCCTCGGCCGCATCCGTGACGCCACCCCCGAGGTCCGGGAAGTGGAGCCTGATGGCGTCGAGGAGGACGAGGACGTCGGGCGCGGGTTCGGTGGGCATCACGGTTCCTCTTCGGGGCGGTCGGGCCCGGGCCGATCGGGTACCGGGCGGTCGGGTACCCGGCGATCGGGTTCCGGGCGGTCAGGATCGGGGCGGCCGGGGGAAGTCGCCGTACGCGCTGCCGTCCACCGGCAAGCCCTCACGAATGCCCACCGGTGTTCACAGGCGGCCGCGGACGGTCGCCGACTGTCATCGGTTTTCACGGCTCGCACGGTTTTCACTCGGCTTGCACGGCTTGCACGGCTTGCATGGCTTGCATGGCTTGCGCCACTGGCACGGCCGACACCGATTGCGCGGTCCCGGGCCTTCCATTGGCAATGAACATGACTAGTCGTCAGGCCTTCGGGCCGCAAGACGTCCCCGGTCAACCACCGGAGGACTCGCCCACTCGCGAGTGACCCGATCGGGCGGAAAGAGGCCGTACCCCTGCCGACCACCCCCATTGCCCCGTGTACGAACGGGTACACGGGGCGGCGGGACCATTAGGCTGCGGAGTCGCGTGGGCGGCCCCGTCGCCACCACGCGCGAGCCGAGCCGCCGTCGACGGAAGCGAGTCGAATCTTGAACTTCCTCACCATCGGTCATCGTGGAGTGATGGGTGTCGAACCCGAGAACACTCTCCGTTCCTTCGTCGCCGCCCAGCAAGCGGGCCTCGACCTGATCGAACTCGATCTGCATCTGAGCAAGGACGGCGCTCTCGTCGTCATGCACGACGCCGAAGTGGACCGTACGACCGACGGCTCGGGGCCGATCGTCGAGATGACGCTCGACGAGCTGCGCGCCCTGGACGCGGGGCGCGGCGAGCGCGTCCCCGTCTTCGAGGAGGTCCTGGACGCGGTCGCCACACCGCTGCAGGCCGAGATCAAGGACGTGGCGGCGGCCAGGGCGCTGGCCGAGGTCATGCACCGGCGCGACCTGGTCGGACGGGTCGAGGTGTCGTCGTTCCACGACGAGGCGATCGCCGAGATCGCCCGGCTCGTGCCCGGCGTGCGTACCGCCCTCATCGCGAGCCGGTACGGCATCGATGTCGTGGAGCGGGCCACGGCCGTCGGCGCCGCGACCGTGTGCCTGAACATCCGCAGGCTGACGCTGGAGGTCGTCGAGCACGCCCGCAAGGCCGACCTGCGGATCATCGGCTGGGTCGTGAACACCCAGGAGCATCTGCGACTGGTGCGCGCGCTGGAACTGGACGGCGCGACCACGGACTACCCCGAGATCAAGCGCACCGGCCGCTTCACCGCGTGACCGCCACCGCGCGGCCCACGGCCCGGTCGTGACGTCACGACCGGGCCTGGAAACTCCGGCTCGACGGACGCGGCCCGGCCGTCCGCGCGTGCCACGACACGGCCCGCGTCAGACGAGCGGCTTGACCAGCAGCTCGAACTGGAGGTCGTCGCGCTGCGGGATTCCGAAGCGTTCGTCGCCGTACGGGAAGGGCGTCATCCTCCCCGTACGGCGGTAGCCGCGCCGCTCGTACCAGGCGATGAGGTCGTCGCGCACCGAGATCACCGTCATGTGCATCTCGCTGATCCCCCAGGTCTCGCGCGCGGTCCGCTCCGCCTCGGCGATGATCACCTTGCCGAGGCCGCCGCCCTGGAGCCCGGGACTGACCGCGAACATGCCGAAGTAGGCGTGGTCACCGCGGTGTTCGAGCTGGCAGCAGGCGACGATCGCGCCGTCCCGCTCCACGGTCAGCAGCCGGCTGTCGGGCGCCTTGACGACGGCGAGCACGCCCTCGGGGTCGGTCCGCTGACCTTCGAGGATGTCCGCCTCCGTGGTCCAGCCGCCCCGACTGGCCTCCCCGCGGTACGCCGACTCGATCAACGCGACCAGGGCGTCCACGTCACCGTCGGTGGCGTCGCGGAAGGTGAGTCCGGTGGAGGCGGCGGTGTCCATGGAACGTATCTCCGTTCGGTGGCGCGGCTGAGGCACCGACGAGCCTAACCCTCCCCTACGCTCCTGCTGCATGGTGCATGTACTGAGCAGCCGAACCCTCCTGCGCCCCACCGACCCGGAGCGCTCCCGCACTTTCTACGGCGAACAGCTGGGTCTGGACGTCTACCGGGAATTCGGCACGGGCCCCGAGCGCGGCACCGTCTACTTCCTCGGCGGCGGCTTCCTGGAGGTCGCCGGGCGCTCCGAGACCCCGCCGTCCCCCGCGCTCAAACTGTGGCTGCAGGTCGCGGACGTGGCGGCGGCCCACGAGGAGCTCACCGCGGCCGGGGTCGAGGTGGCGCGCCCGCCGGTCCGGGAGCCGTGGGGGCTGATCGAGATGTGGATCGCGGACCCGGACGGCACGGAGATCGTGGTCGTGGAGGTCCCCGGGGACCATCCGCTGCGCTACCGGCCCTGAGTGCCGTACGACGCTCCCGGTACGCGCCGCCCGCCCCGCCCTCCGCCGGCTCGGGCGGGCGGCGCCGAGGGCTGAGGGGGCGCGGAGCCTGCGGAGGGCAGGACGGGACGGCGGGGCGGGACGGCGGGTGACGAGACCGGGCGGCGGACCGGTCGATGGACCGGACGGCGGACGGGTCGATGGACCGGACGGCGGACGGGTCGACGGGCGGCGCCGCGGGAATTGAACTCCGTTCAGGGGAAGCTGAGCGTTGTTCAGGAATTGGCTTTCGCCGCAATTATTGATCCGCAAACAACACCCTTTACTCAACATCAAACTTACTGACACGTATTCAGAAACAACCAAATCCAGCCCTTCCGCTGGAATTAACAATTCCACATCGGCTGATGCATAGAATGGATCAACCATGGCCCGTCACGGGGCACCCGCGAGCTCCGGCAGGGACTTCGGAGCAGGGGAGGGCAAGTGGAGAAGCGGTTGCGCTTCAAGATTCTCGGTCCGCTGAGCGTGCTCGCGGACGACGGACAGGTGAAGGTGGGCGGGCCGCGCCACCGGACCATTCTGGCGCTGTTGTTGCTCAATCCGGAGCGCACGGTATCGGTCGACAGGCTGGTCGACGCGGTCTGGGGCGACCAACCACCCGCCACGGCACGCACCCAGGTATCGATTTGCATTGCCGCCTTGCGCAAATCATTCAGGAAAGCTGGATTCTCCGAGGAAGTCATCGTCACGGCTCACCCGGGATATCTCCTGCGGGCGAGCGAGCATCAACTCGACAGCCTCGAATTCTCCGCGCTGGTCTCCGCCGCGGAGCACGCCGCCCGGCAGAAACGGCTGTCCGACGCCGCCGAGCACTACGCCGAGGCACTTCGCCTGTGGCACGGCCCCGCATTGGCGGGCGTGACCGGCGCGGCCGTGGAGGACGAGGCGCGCCGCCTGGAGGAGTTACGGCTCAACACCTACGACGACGCCATCGGAGTCGAACTGGAGCTCGGTAACCACCAGAGAATCATCCCGGAACTGGCCGTCACGGTGCGCGCGCACCCCATGCGCGAGCGCACCCGGCACCATCTGATCACCGCGCAGTACCGTTCCGGCCGCCGCGCCGAGGCGATGGAGACGTTCCGGCTGGGGCGCCGGCTGTTCATCAACGAGCTCGGTCTGGAACCGGGCCCGGCGCTGCGCGAACTGCACGACGCGATCCTGCACGACGAGGTGGAGCCGGCCGCCGGCGCGCGGGAGCCTGCCTCGGCGGAGCCCGAAGAACCCCGCGATCCGGTGGGCAAGCCCTTCGAACTGCCCCCGGACGTACCGGGGTTCACCGGACGGGTGCGGGAGATGGCTCTGCTGGACGCCCTGCTGGAGCGTACGGAGGAGGTCCGCGGCCCGACGGCGGGCCTCGTCACGGGGGTCGGCGGGCTGGGCAAGACCTGCCTCGCCGTGCACTGGGCGCACAGCGTCTCCGAGCACTTCCCCGACGGCCACCTCTTCGCCGACCTGCGCGGCTACGACGAGCACCACGAGCCCGCCCCGGTCGGTGAGATCCTCGGCCGGTTCCTGCGGTCGCTCGGCGTCCCCGGCGACCGCATCCCGGTGGGGCTGGAGGAGCGGGCCTCGCTCTACCGCAGCATCCTCGCCGAGCGGCGGGTGCTCGTGGTGCTCGACAACGTCCACTCCTACCCGCACATCGTGCCGCTGCTGCCGAGCAGTCCGGACTGCTGTGTGCTGATCACCAGCCGGGAGCAGCTCGCCGAGCTGGTCGCCTGGCCACCGCAGTGCCGGGTGCAGCTGGGCCGGCTCACCGGACCCGAGGCCGTGGAACTGCTGGGCCGTATCGTCGGGGAACGGCGCGTCGCCGACGACCCGGACTCCGTCGCCCGGGTCGCCGAGCTGTGCGACCGGCTGCCGCTGGCCCTCCGGATCGCCGGGGCGCGACTCGCCGCCAAACCGCACTGGACGGTGGCGCGGCTGGTGGCGCTGCTCAGCGACGAGCGCCGCCGCCTCGACGAGTTGAGCGAGGGCGAGTCACAGGTCAGAGCGGGCTTCGCGGTGAGCTACCGGTACCTGAGCGACGAGGCGGCACGGCTCTACCGGCTCCTCGGACTACTGGAGGTGCCGGACTTCGCTCCCTGGCTCGGGGCCGCGGTGCTCGACACGGATCCCGCGGCCGCGGAACGGCTCCTGGAACAGCTCGTCGACGCGCAGTTCCTCGACGTGACCGCCGCGGACGCCACCGGAGGCCCCCGCTACCGGTTCCAGAACCTGCTGCGCCTGTACGCCCACGAGCGCGCCCACCGGGAGGACCCCGACGAGGAACGGCGGGCCTCTCGTGAGCGGGCCTTCGGCAGCGCGCTCTCCCTGGCGGAGCTGGCCCACCGCCGCTTCTACGGGGGCGACTTCAGCATCATCCACGGCACCGCCGCGCGCCGTCCGCTGCCGGCCGACCTCGCCCGTGACCTCGCCGCCCGGCCGCTGAAATGGCTGGAGGCGGAACGGCTCGCCCTGTCCGCCGTGGTGGAGCAGGCGGCGGAGCACGGGATGGACGAACTCGCCTGGGACCTCACCATGTCGACGGTGGTGCTGTTCGAGACCCGTGACCACACCGACGACTGGCGGGCCTGTGCGGAACGTGCCCTCGCCGCGACACGGGCCGCCGGTAACGTCCGGGGGCAGGGCGCGATGCTGCACATCCTGGGCGCGCTGGAGATGCGCCTGCGGCGGTTCCCGGAGGCCGACGACTGCTTCGCCGCCGCGCTGTCCCTGCATGCGCGGGCCGGGGAGCGGCACGGGCGCGCACTCGTGCTGCGCAGCATGGCGATGATCGACGAGATGCGCGGCGAACTGACCCGCGCGATGCGGCGCAGCACCGAGGCCCTGGAGGTCTTCCGGGAGGTGGGCGACCTCTCCTCCGAGGCCCATGTGCTCAACAACATGGCGCAGATCGAGCTCGATCGCGGTCATGTGGACGAGGCGGCCGAGCTGGGCCGGGAGTCCGTGCGGGTCGCCGAGGCCATCGGGGAGGGCGGCTCGCGCAGCGTGGCGCTGGCCACGCACCGGCTCGGCCGGGTCCTGTTGGCCCAGGGGCGTTACGTCCGGGCCGAGGAGGCCCTGCTGCGCATGGTGCGGATCGTGCAGGACAATTCCGACACGCTGGGGCTCGCGCACGGCCTGCTGGCTCTGGGTGAGGCGCGGCTCGGGGCGGGACGCTGGGAGCAGGCCCGGATGACGCTGACGCAGGCGCTGGAGGCCGCGTCGCAGGTCAGCAATCCCCTCGTGGAGGGGAAGATCAAGCTGGCGCTGGGCGAGACCTGCGCGAAGTGCGGGCACCGCACCCGGGCGCTGCGCCATCTCGCGGAAGCCCGCGAGTGCTTCGCACGCATCGATGTGAAGCCCTGGCTGGACCGGGTCGACCAGGCCCTCGAAGCGCTGAGCACGGAGCGGGCACCTGCGCTGGACACGGCGCAGGTGCCCCGGACCGATGGCGCGCACGACCGCGGGAGCACGGCACGGGCCGCGGCGGCGACGTCGCTGCGTCGCCGCTGAGCCTGGGGCACGGGTCGCGACAACGATGCCCTGACGGCCGGCACGGCGCCGGGAGGGTGTCGCGGCCGGTGGAACGGGTGTCGCCACGACGTACCGGCGGATGGCTCAGTGCGCCGGGACGGAGCGGGCGACGACCAAGGTGGTACGGCACATGGACGAGGCGACGAGGCGACGCCGCCGGGGACCCGGGGGCGTCGCCGTCCCCGGGTCCCGGCCGCCGATCCCGCGCTGCGCCGCTGATCCCCCGCTGCGCCGCCGATCCTCGTGGAGTGCGGGACGAAGGCGGATCGATAGTGGTCCGAAGCCGCAGGTCCCTAGTTTCGAATGCGAACGAAGGGGGCGGCGCCGGGCGCCGCCCCCTCACGCACCCGCTACGGCGCAGACCTGGGAGTCGCAATGCAGAACATCCGGAGCACGACGGCCGGTCACATCCTGGTGGCCTGGATCATCGCGCTCTGCGCGCTCGGCGCGGCGGGTTCCCTGGTGTCCGCCGTCTCCACCAGCACCGGGTCGGCCGGCACGGTGGTCGTCGGCCCCGACGAGGAGGACTGGCACTGACCGCTCCGACGCAGAGCGACCGGCTGCGCCCCGCCGCCGCGGCGCCGGACCGGTCCGAGCCGGGCCCGGGGACCACGTCACCCGCTTCCTCAGCGGGCCGCGGCCGACCTTTCCCGTTCGCGATGTGCAGTCGCGAGGTGCCGCGCGAAGAGCAGTACCAGCTCGTGGAAGCGGTACAGCGGACGGCCCAGGCGGTCGACGCCGCAGATGTCGAGCAGCGCCGCGTCCACCAGGTGCTCCAGACTCTCCTCCGCCGCCGACTCGGGCTCGGCGAGGTGCCGGGCAGCGCGCTCGGCGGGGAAGGGCTCCGTGCCGATCCCCGCCAGGCGCACCAGTGTCCGCCCCGCCGGTCTCGGCAGCTGCCGAACCGACGGGACCAGTACGCGCCGCAGGTCCAGCCCCCCGTAGGAGAGTTCGCGCAGTCGCTGGTCGGGGTCGGCGAGGCGGGCGGCGAGCCAGGAGACCGGCCAGTGCGGCCGGGCGGCCAGCCTGCTGCCCGCGATACGCACCGCGAGCGGCAGCCCTCCGCAGTGCGCGAGCACCTGGTAGGTGGCGTCCGGCTCGGCGAGCAGTCGCCGCCGTCCCACTCCGGCCGCCAGCAGCTCGTACGACGTGTCCCTGCCGAACGGGGTGAGGACGGTGGTCCGTGCCTGGGCCACCCGGGTCAGCCTCGCCCGGCCGGTGATGAGGACCGCCGCCTCGGCCGACCCCGGCAGCAGGAGGTCGAGCTCCCGGCTGTCGACGGCGCCGTCGAGGACGACGAGGAGCCGCCTGCGCGCCGTCCGGGTGCGGTAGCGCCGGATCAGCTCGTCCAGGTCGGCGCCACGTCCCGGGCCGTCGGCCGGCACGCCCAGGGCTCGCAGCAGGACCGTCAGGACCTCGGCCAGCTTCTTGGGACGGCCGTCCGGGTGGGCCAGCTCGGCGAAGAGCTGTCCGTCCGGGAAGTACTCGGCGCTGCGGTGCGCGGCCCGCACGGCCAGCGCCGTCTTGCCGACGCCGGCCATGCCGGTCACCAGCAGGGCGCGCGGCCCGCCGCCCTTGCGCGATTCGGCCAACTGCGCGCACAGCGTGTTCAGTTCCTCCCCCCGGCCGATGAAGTCCTCGATGTCCGGCGGCAGGGTGACCGGACGCGGCTCGTACGGGTCGCACGGCTCCTCGTCCCCGTAGGAGACGGTGACGGCGGTCCGGGCCGGGCCCGCGCTCCTGGCGCCGAGGCTGCCGACCAGGACGGCCTGGTAGGTGGCGCCGAGCGCCTCACCGGGCTCGATGCCCAACTGCTCGTCGAGCACCTTGCGGCCCTCGTGATAGGTGTGCAGCGCGTCGGCCTGCTGGCCGCAGCGGAAGAAGGCCGTCATGAGCTGCGCGCGGAGTTTCTCGCGCAGCGGGAACTCCGCCACCAGACCCGTGAGTTCGGAGGTGAGCTGCTCGTGCCTCCCGAGCTCCAGGTCCGCTTCCACGCGGCTCTCCAGGGCGTGCAGCCGCTGCTCTTCGAGGCGGGCCAGCTCGGCGCCCG
Source organism: Streptomyces siamensis (assembly GCF_039543605.1). Lineage (NCBI taxonomy): Bacteria > Bacillati > Actinomycetota > Actinomycetes > Kitasatosporales > Streptomycetaceae > Streptomyces > Streptomyces siamensis. Next base: position 18,216 of record NZ_BAABKB010000007.1, read on the forward strand.
CCAGGTACTCGGTCACGTTGCCGAGTGCGGCCCCCCGCCACAGGCCGAGCGCCCGGCTCAGCAAGGTGCTGGCCTCCCCGTGACGCCCGCGGCCCAGGGCCGCGCGGCCCTCCCGGTCCAGCTGCTCGAACTCCAGGAGGTCGAACGTGCTGTGCGGCGCCCGCAGGACATAGCCCGGCGGGCGCCGGTCGATCTCGACGTCGTCGCCGAGCAGTTTGCGCAGGCGCGACATGTAGGTGTAGATCTGCGCTCCGGCCGTGGCGGGCGGCTCCCACCCCCACAGCATGGAGCTCAGGCGCTCGTCGGACACGACCCGCCCCCGTGCGAGCAACAGGCTCGCGAGGACCGTGTGCACCTTGGATCCGGACAATGCGATTCTCACGCCACCCTTGCGGGCTTCCACCGGGCCGAGGACTTGGAAGTCCATTCGGCACCCCCCGTTCTGACATGTGCGGAACTTGGCTCGGTGGAGAAACTATGGAGGACCGTTATTCCTGCGTTATCCGTCGGCCTCTTTGGCTTGCCGGTACCTTGCGCTAGGCGGAGATGATCCTTCCGAGGGCGGCGGCTACGGCCCGGTGGACCTCCTTGCCGTTGTCGGAGTTCGTCATCACCACACAGCCCGTGCCGGACCGCAGCCGCACCGAGGTGAGCGCACGGAAACCGGCGGTCTGTCCACCGTGCCCGAACTCGGGTTCCCCGGGCGTCGCGTCGACGACGGTGCCCAGCCCGTAGAAGCTGCCGGGGAACGCCTCTGTGAGCATCGCGCCGGCCAGCCGTGCGGACAACAGGTCGGACAGGCCCTGGTGCGCGCGGCGCAACGCCCCCGCGAAGGCGGCCAGGTCGGCGGCTGTGGACCACAGGCCGCTGCCGGCGCGCACCGGGCGTACCCGGTGGCCGCCGGACAGTTCGCGTCCGTGCTGGTCGTGTCCGGCCGCGGCGTCCGGGCTTCCGGGCGCACCGAACGCACTGTCCCGCATGCCCAGCGGTTCGAACACCAGCTCCTGGACGGCCTTGTCGAAGTCCCGGCCCATGACATCGGCCAGGACCTGTTCCACGACCGCCCACTGGGCGCCCTCCTTGCGGAACTGCGCGCCCGGTTCGTGCTCCGCCCGGACCTCGTCCAGGATCCCGGTGAGGCTCGGCATCGCCTCGTCGGGACGCCACCAGGTGGCGCTGGTCCCGGCGAGACCCGAGGTGTTGGACAGGCACTGGCGCAGCGTGACGGACCGACCGCCGGCCGCCCGGGGCAGCGTCCGGCCGATGAGCACGGTGTCCAGGTCCGCGTCGAGGTCGAGGACACCGCGGTCGGCGAGCCGCAGGGCGGCGTACGCGGTGACGTGCTTGCTGATGGAGCCCGCCTGGAAGCGGGTGCGCAGCGTCACGGGAGCGCCGGTCTCCACCGAGCGCACGCCGTGAGCGCCGACGGCCACGGCCTCGCCGTCCCGCAGGACCGCGACAGCCGCGCCCGGGACGCGGTGCTCCGCCATGACCCGCTCGACCTCGCCCGCGGAGAGGGCACGGGCGTCGGCTGTCGTCATCTTGGTCGTCTTCCTCGTGGTGGGCGCCGTCGTGGTGGACGTACCCGCGGTCGTCGTCCGGGCGGTGTCCCTAGGCGCCCCGTCCACCGTGCCGGACGACGTGCCGTCGGGCGCTCCGGCGTCGAGCGCGGTCGCGAGGTCCTCGATCGTCCCGTTGTCCAGGAGCATGCGCAGGCTCAGGGCGAGGCCCGCCCGGCGGGCGGCGGCGAGGACGTGGACGATCCGCATGGAGTCGGCGCCGAGATCCGCCAGCCGGTCCCGGACGCCCACGTCGGGCACGCCCAGCACCTCGGTGCAGACGTCCGCCAGGAGACGCTCGACAGGGGTGCGTGGCGCCACGTAGGCGCGGTCGGCGACGAGCGCCGAACGGCCGGGGACCGGGAGGGCCTTGCGGTCGATCTTCCCGGCGGCGCTGAGCGGGAGCTCGTCGAGGAGGACGAAGGCCGCGGGCACCATGTACGCGGGGAGCTCCGCCGCGAGGCCGCCCCGCAACGCCTCCTGGTCCGGGCCCGATACGCCGTCCACGGCGACGTACGCGGCCAGCCACTTCTCGCCACCGGCGTCCTCACGGACCACGACGACCGCGTCCCGGACACCTTCACGGAGCCGCAACCGCTCCTCGATCTCGCCGAGTTCGATGCGGTAGCCCCGGATCTTCACCTGGTGGTCCTCGCGGCCCAGATATTCGAGCTGCCCGTCCGCGCGGTGGCGGGCGAGGTCGCCCGTCCGGTACATGCGCGAGCCGGGTGGGCCGCCGAACGGTTCGGGCAGGAACCGCTCGGCGGTGAGCGCGGGCCGCCCCACATAGCCGCGCGCCACACCGGCACCGCCCAGGTACAGCTCGCCCACCACCCCGACGGGTACGGGTTGCAGGGCCGCGTCGAGCACGTAGGCCCGCATGTTGTGGATCGGGCGGCCGATCGGCACGGTGTCCGCGCCGCCCTCGACCTCCCAGCCGGTGGCCCAGATGGTCGTCTCGGTCGGCCCGTACAGGTCGACGAGACGGTCCACGTGCCCGTGCAACTCCCGGGCGAGGGGCGGCGGGCAGGCCTCGCCGGTCGTGATCGCGGTGACCGGCCGGTGCGCGAAGCCCGCGGCACGCAACAGCTTCCACCCTGCGGGGGTGGCCTGCACGTGGGTGACGCCCCGGCCGTCGATCAGTTCCAGCAGCGCCCCTGAGTCACCGGTCTCCTCGTCGCCGGCCAGTACGATCCGGCCGCCGGTGACCAGCGGCAGGTACAGCTCGGCCGCCGAGATGTCGAACGACAGGGAGGTGGCGGCGAGCCAGGTGTGCGCGGGCCCGGCCTCGAACCGCTCACGCATCGAGAACAGCAGGTTCAGCAGCGAACGGTGCGCGATCTGCACACCCTTGGGCCGCCCGGTGGAACCGGACGTGAACAGCGTGTAAGCCAGGCCGAGTTGCAGGGCGTCCGGCGCGCCGAGGTCGGGAGGGGTGTCCGGCTGCCTGCCGATCTCCTCCCGCTCCCCCGGCGTCTCCAGGTCGAGGAGCACGCCCTCGTACGCTCCGCCGTCGGCGGCCGGGACACCGTCCTCGGGTGCCTCGGACGGCCCGTCCGGCCGGGGTACGCCGGTGGAGGCGTCGCCGATCCGGTCCGCCAGGTCCGTCTCCGTGACGACCAGGCGGGCGCCGGCCGCTCGCAGCATGTAGGCGAGCCGTTCGCGGGGCAGTGCCGGGTCCAGCGGGAGGTGGGAGCCGCCCGCCTTCCAGATGCCGAGCAGCACGGGCAGGAGTCCCCGGCGACGGCGCAGCAGCACACCGACCACCGCGTCCGTGCCGACGCCCGCCGCGCGCAGCCGGTGCGCGACACGGTTGGCCTGCCGGTCGAGTTCACCGTACGTCAGTGATCCGTCCCGTGCCTCGACGGCGACGGCGTCGGGGCGGGCGGCGGCGGCGCTTGCGAACACCTCGTGCACGCGGCGCGGCCCTTGTCGCGGATTGCTCATTCCCACTCCACCTCGGTGTCGTTCCAGTCCTGGAGGATCTGTGCGCGCTCCGCCTCCGGGACGACCGCCGCCTGCGCGTCGCCGTCCGGGCCGGCGGCCATGGCTTCGAGCACGACCCGGTACATCCCAGCGAGACGTTCGGCGTCGGCCCGGTTCAGGCCGGTGCTGATCGCGCGCAGCACGAGCCGCCCAGGCACATTGGCGAGGGACAGCGTGAACTCGTTCGAGCTGTCACCGGCCCCTGCCCGCACGTCGACCGTTCCGGTGTCCACCTGATGGAAGTCCTGGTAGCGGAACATGACGTCGAACAGCCGGCGTCCGCCCGCGAGCCGCTGCACGGCGGGCAGCGGATGCCGCCGGTGCCCGTACACCTCGGCCTCGCGGTCGAAGACCTGGCGGACGAGTTCGCCCCACGTGCGGGCTCCCCGCCGGTGGGCGAACGGCAGCGTGTTCAAGTACATGCCGTACACCCGCTCGACGCCGGGGACTTCGGGGCGCGTGCTGTACAACACGCCCGTGTGGAAGGCCTCTTCGTGAGTGAGCGTGCTCAGCACCTTCAGATGCGCGGCCAGCAGCACCGCCTTGAAGGACGTGCCGGTCTCCGCCGCGAGGGCGCGCAGCTCCGGTTCGAGGTCGCGGAACTCCACCGACAGCTTGAAGTCCTCCCGGGGGGTGCCGGGCCCGGTGCCCCAGTCCGCGGGCAGGCTCCACGGAGCGTGCTCGTGCACGATGCCCCGCCAGTACGCCCGATCGTCCTCGGAGTCCAGCGAGGCGAGTTCGGCGGCGATGAAGTCCGCGTAGCGGACCGGAACGGGCTCGGGGCTGGTGGGTTCCTCCCCCGCGGCGTACGCGTGGTAGAGGCCGAGCACCTCCATCAGCAGGGACTGCTGGCTCCAGCCTTCCGTGATCGCATGGCAGTGCGTGAATCCGAGGTGCCAGGCCTCGTTCGACTCGACGAGCGCGGAGATCCGCAGCAGCGGTGCGCGCCCGAGGTCGAACAGGTCGCCGCGCTCCCGCACGATGTGGTCCCGCCGCGCCTCCTCGAACTCCTCGGCGGAGCCGCCGCGCAGGTCCCGCACCGAAACCGGCGCCTCGGCGGTCGCGTGGACCAGTTGCAGCGGGACCTCGAAGTCCTCCAGTTCGATGGAGGTGCGCAGCATCTCGTGCCGCTCGACCACGGTCCGTGCCGCACGGGCCAGGGCGTCCTCGTCGAAGGGCCGCCCGTCCTTGATCCGGAAGGTCGAGGTGTTGTGGTACTTGTTCAGACCGTCGTCGGCCAGCATCTCCAGGACCATGCCGAGCTGCACCTGCGAGAGCGGGTAGGCGTCGACGACGCCGTCGGGGAGGGATTCCCTGACGCTCTCGGAGACCAGCGCGAACGGAGCCACGGCCACCGGCACCGTGCGGTCGGTCCGGTGCGTCCCGCCGGGGCCGGCTCCGCTGTCGTCGCCGAGCGCTGTGGCGAGTCCGGCGACGGTCCGGTGACGGAACACGTCACTGACGGCTGCTTCGAACCCTTCGGCGCGCAGGGCACCGACCAGCGCGATCGCCTTGATCGAGTGACCACCGAGGTCGAAGAAGTTGTCCTCGACACCGACCTTGTCCAGGCCCAGCACCTGACCCCAGACCTCAGCGATCCTCTCCTCCGTCGCACTGCGGGGGGCGACGTAGGTGTCCGTGGCGACCGCCTCCGGGTCCGGCAGAGCGCGCCGGTCCAGCTTGCCGTTCGCCGTCAACGGGATCGCGCCGAGTTCGACGAACGCCGACGGGACCATGTACTCGGGAAGCGTGCCGTTCAGCCACTCCCCCAGAGCGTCGGGGTCTCCGCCGACGACGTAGGCGATCAGGCGTTGGTCGTCGGTCACGATCACGGCCGCGTCCGAGACGTCCGCGTGAGCGGTCAACGCAGCCCGGATCTCCCCCAGTTCGATCCGGTAACCACGCACCTTCACCTGATCGTCGATACGACCCAGGAACTCCACCGCACCGTCCGACCGCCACCGCGCCAGATCACCCGACCGATACATCCGCGCACCAGGCCCGCCGAACGGGTCGGGGACGAACCGCTGCGCGGTGCGGGCCGGATCACCGACATACCCTCGGGCCACACCAGTCCCACCGACGTAGAGTTCACCGACCACACCGACCGGGACGGGCTCCTGACGCGCGTCCAGAATGCGCATGGTCATGTTCGGCAGCGGGCGCCCGATCGGGACCACACCCTCATGCGACGTCTCGACAGGGAACACGCACGTGCCCACCGTCGCCTCGGTCGGACCGTACTCGTTCCACACCCGACCATCCCCCAGCAGCCCCCGCCAACGCTCTACGAGAGCGCCCGGCAACGCCTCACCCGCGACCACGATCCGCGACGTCAACGCACGGATCTCCTCATCCGTGAGCTGACCCCCGATCACCTCCAGATGACCAGGCGTGAGCTTGAGGAAGGAGAACGGGCCGGCCTCGGCCAGGGCCGCACCCAGCTCGGTCAGCTCACCGTCATAGAGCCACACCCGCTGACCCGCCACCAACGGCGCCCACACATTCGGCACCACCAGATCGAACGCCACCGACGAGAACACCGGCGCACCACCCGAACCGCACGACGCCAACTCCCGCACCGCCCAGTCGACATGATTGACCAGACTCCGATGCGAAACCTGCACACCCTTCGGCCGACCCGTCGAACCCGACGTGAACACCGTGTACGCCAAACCATCCAAATCCACCGACGGCAACGACTCCCCCGCCACCGGCGGATACTCCACATCCACCCGCACCACATCCACCGCGAAACGGTCGACATAGGCGGCAGACGTCACCGCGACCTCGACGCCGGCATCCGCCAACATCCCGGCCACCCGCTCCCCCGGCAACACCGGATCCAACGGCACAAACCCAGCACCCGCCCGCCACACCCCCAACAACGCCACCACCAGATCAACCGAACGATCCAGCAACACCGCCACCGACGAACCCACACCAACCCCCCGCGAGCGCAAAGCGCCCGCCAGACGATCCGCCCGATCCACCAGCTCACCGAACGTCAACGACCGACCAGCCGCCTCCACCGCCACCACACCCGGCGACTCCACCGCACGCACAGCAACCAACTCCGGCACCGACACCCCCGGCACCACAACCCCCGTGTCATTCCACGACGAGAGCACCAACTCCCGCTCGCCCGAAGGCAAGTACGTGGATTCGGCGCTGCCGTCCACGTCCTGGGCCATGGCTTCCAGGACGGCCCGGTACATGGTGACGAGCCGATCGACGGCCTCATGCGTGAGACGGCCGGGATCGGCCGTGAGGAGCAGGCCGGCAGCTCGGGCGGCGACGGCGAGGCCGAACTCCGTGGCACCCTCGCCCATGCCCGAGTCCGCATCGACGATGTCCGACTCCGCCTGGGCGTCCTTGAGGTCGAGATAACTGAAGCGGACGTCCAACAGCCTTGACCCGTCGGCCAGTTCGCGTTGCATCACCGGCATCGGGAAGCGGCGGTGCGGCCAGAGGGCGGCTTCCTGGTCGTAGACCTGGCGGACGAGGTCGCGCCAGGTGCAGGCGCCGCGTCGGAACGCGAACGGCACCGTGTTCAAGTACATGCCGTACACGCGCTCCGCGCCCAGGATCTCCGGGCGACCGCTGCACACCAGCCCGGTGTGGAACGCGTCCTCCCGAGTGAGCAGACTCATCACCTTCAGGTGCGCCGCGTGCAGCACGGCCTTCAGCGAAGTACCGGTGTCCCTCGCGGCGGCTCGCAACGCCGGCGCGAGGTCGGCGAGCGGAACGCGGACCGTGTGCGCGGGGCCGGCTGCGGCGCCACCGCTCCAGCCCGCGGGCAGCTCGAACTTGGCGTGCCCATCGATGACGTCGCGCCAGTAGGCGCGGTCGCGGTCCGACTCCGTCGAGGCCCGCTCGGCCGCCACGAAGTCGGCGTACCGCACGGCGGGGGCTTCGGGCTCGGGCAGTGCCCCACCGCTCCGCACCCGCAGGTAGTTCTCGACGATCTCGCTGAGCAGCGAGCGGTGGCTCCACCCCTCGGTGATGGGGTGGCAGACGCTGACCGAGAGCCACCAGGCCTCGTCCGACTCGACGAGCGCCGAGACCCTCAGGAGGGGCGGGCGTTCGAGGTCGAACGCGGCGGCCCGCTCCGCCACGACGTGCGCGCGGCGGGCTGCCGCCTGGTGCTCCTCGTCCTGCCCCCGCAGGTCGTGGACGGTGACCGGGATCTCCGCGCTCGGGTGGATGAGCTGCAGCGGCATCGAGTAGCCCTCCAGGGCGAAGGAGGCCCTGAGCATCTCGTGCCTCGCCACCAGCGCCTGTGCCGCCTGGCGGAGCGCGTCGGCGTCGAAGGCTCGTCCGTCCCTGATCCGGAACGTCGTGGTGTTGTGGTATTTGTTCCGGCCGTCGTCGGCGAGCATCTCCACCAGCATGCCGAGCTGCACCTGCGCCAGCGGGAAGGCATCCACCAGACCTGCGGGGAGTGCGGCCCGGTCGGTGTTCGGGAGCAGGGCGAAGGGCGCCACGACATGGATGTCCTGCACGGGCGTGCCCTCGCTAGTGCCGAGCGCTGTGGCGAGTCCGGCGACAGTCCGGTGACGGAACACGTCGCTGACGGCTGCCTCGAACCCTTCGGCGCGCAGGGCACCGACCAGCGCGATCGCCTTGATCGAGTGACCACCGAGGTCGAAGAAGTTGTCCTCGACACCGACCCTGTCCAGGCCCAGCACCTGACCCCAGACCTCAGCGATCCTCTCCTCCGTCGCACTGCGGGGAGCCACATAGGTGTCCGTGGCCACCGCCTCCGGGTCCGGCAGTGCACGCCGGTCCAGCTTGCCGTTCGCCGTCAACGGGATCGCGTCGAGCTGCACGAACGCCGACGGGACCATGTACTCGGGAAGTACGGAGGCCAGGGCCGCACGCAGGTCCTCGGCACGGCCGACGACGTAGGCGATCAGGCGCTGGTCGTCCGTGACGATCACGGCCGCGTCCGAGACGTCCGCGTGAGCGGTCAACGCAGCCCGGATCTCTCCCAGTTCGATCCGGTAACCACGCACCTTCACCTGATCGTCAATGCGGCCCAGGAACTCCACCGCACCGTCCGAACGCCACCGCGCCAGATCACCCGACCGATACATCCGCGCACCAGGCTCACCGAACGGATCCGGAACGAACCGCTGCGCCGTCCGCACCGGATCACCCACATACCCTCGGGCCACACCAGTCCCACCCACGTAGAGCTCACCGACCACACCGACCGGCACGGGCTCCTGACGCGCGTCCAGAATGCGCATGGTCATGTTCGGCAGCGGGCGCCCGATCGGGACCACACCCTCATGCGACGTCTCGACGGGGAACACACACGTGCCCACCGTCGCCTCGGTCGGACCGTACTCGTTCCACACCCGACCATCCCCGAGCAACCCGCGCCAACGCTCTACGAGAGCGCCCGGCAACGCCTCACCCGCGACCACGATCCGCAACGTCAACGCACGGATCTCCTCATCCGTGAGCTGACCGCCGATGACCTCCAGATGACCCGGGGTGAGCTTCAGGAAGGAGAACGGGCCGGCCTCGACCAGGGCCGCACCCAACTCGGTCAGCTCACCGTCGAACAGCCACACCCGCTGACCCGCCACCAACGGCGCCCACACATTCGGCACCACCAGATCGAACGCCACCGACGAGAACACCGGCGCACCACCCGAACCGCAGGAAGCCAACTCCCGCACCGCCCAGTCCACATGATTGACCAGACCCCGATGCGAAACCTGCACACCCTTCGGCCGACCCGTCGAACCCGACGTGAACACCGTGTACGCCAAACCATCCAAATCCACCGACGGCAGCGGCTCCCCCGCCACCGGCGGATGCTCCACATCCACCCGCACGACCGCGACACCGAAACGGTCGACATAGGCGGCAGACGTCACCGCGACCGTCACACCGGCATCCGCCAACATCCCGGCCACCCGCTCCCCCGGCAACACCGGATCCAACGGCACATAACCGGCCCCCGCCCGCCACACCGCCAGCAACGCCACCACCAGATCAACCGAACGATCCAGCAACACCGCCACCGACGAACCCACACCAACCCCCCGCGAACGCAAAACGCCCGCCAGACGATCAGCCCGATCCACCAGCTCACCGAACGTCAACGACCGACCAGCCGCCTCCACCGCCACCACACCCGGCGACTCCACCGCACGCACAGCAACCAACTCCGGCACCGACACCCCCGGCACCACAACCCCCGTGTCATTCCACGAAGAGAGCACCAACTCCCGCTCACCGGAGGGGAGGACAGGTCGCTCGGCGTCGCCGTCGGGATCCGAGGCCATGGCTTCGAGGACCGAGCGGTACATGGAGGCGAGCCGGTCGACGCCCTTGCGGCCGATGACGTGCCGGTTGGCGGTGATCACCATGAAGCCGGCGCGGGTCGAGACGCCGAGGGGGAACTCGGTGGGGCTGTCGTCGATGGTCGCGGCGTAGTCGATGAGGTCCTGGTCGACCTGGCGGAAGTTCTGGTAGCTGAAGCGGACGTCGACGAGGCGTTCCGCGGCGCCGAACTCGCGCTGCATGGCGCCGAGCGGGTAACGGCGGTGCGGCCAGACCTCGATCTCCTGGTCGAAGACCCGGCGGACCAGGTCGCGCCAGGTGCGGGCGCCGCGTCGGAACGCGAACGGCAGGGGGTTGAGGTAGACGCCGTGGACGCGCTCGGCGCCGACGGCCTCAGGGCGGGCGTTGGTGACCAGTCCGGTACGGAAGGACTCCTCCGGGGTGAGGCGGCTCATCACCTTGAGGTGGGCGGCGTGCAGCACGCTCTTGATGGGGACCTGGGCCTCGCTCGCGAGAGCGCGGAGTCCGGCTTCGAGGTCGTGGTAGGGGACCCAGGCGCGGTGCAGTCCGCGCGGTGTGGCCCGCGGGTCGTCGCCCCATCCGGCGGGCGGTACGAACTTGGGGTGGTTCTCCACGACGCCTTGCCAGTACTCGCGGTCCTCCGCGGAGTCCAGCGACTTCAGCTCGGCAGCGACGAAGTCCGCGTACCGGACGGCGGCGGGCTCGGGCTCCTGCGGCGGCCGACCGTCGCGCAGTGCGCGGTAGGTGGCGACCAGCTCCATGAGGAGGGAGTGGTGGCTCCAGCCTTCCAGGACGGCGTGGCACTCGGTGAGCGTGAGCCACCAGCTGCCGTCGTCCCGGGTGTGCGCGGTGAAGCGGATCAGCGGGGGCCGTGCGAGGTCGAAGAGGTCGTTGCGTTCCTCGGCCATGAAGGCGCGCAGGGACTCCTCGGCGGCGCGCGCGTCGAGGGCCGTCAGATCGCGGGTGCGGACCGGGGAGTCGACGCGCTCGGGGTCGTGGACGAGTTGCAGGGGCACCGAGTACCCGTCCAGGGCGAAGGAGGTGCGCAGGATCTCGTGGCGGCCGATGACGACGCGTACGGCCTGCTGGAGCGCGTTGGGGACGAAGGGCGACTCGTCGAGAATCCTGAAGCAGGTCGAGTTGTGGTAGTGGTTGCGGCCGTCGTCGGCGAGCATCTCCACGACCATGCCGAGCTGCACCTGGGCGAGCGGGTAGGCGTCGACGACGCCTTCCGGGAGGCGTGCACGGTCCTCGTCCGCGAGCAGGGCGAACGGGGCGACGCCGGGTTCGGGGCGGGCCGGTGCGGGACGTCCGGTGAGGAACTCGACGAGTTCGGCGGGGGTGCGGTGGGCGAAGACGTCGCGGACCGTGACGTCGTGGCCGGTGTCCCGCAGCGCGGCGACGAGGGCCACGGCGCGCAGTGAATCGCCGCCCAGGTCGAAGAAGCCGTCGGTCACGCCGACCCGGTCGACGCCGAGGACGTCGCGCCACACCTCGGTCATCCGCTCCTCGTCGGCTGTGCGCGGGGCGACCTGGTTCGTCCCGACGGCCAGGGCTCCGCGGTCGGGAGCGGGAAGGGCGGTCTGGTCGAGCTTGCCGTTGACGGTGAGGGGGATCCTTCCGAGCGCGAGGAACGCGGTGGGGATCATGTAGGCGGGCAGGGTCTGTGCGAGCAGGGCGCGCAGCTCGCTGGGGGCGGCGACCGCCTCGCCGGCGGGTACCACGTAGGCGACGAGCCGTTTGTCGCCCGGGGTGTCCTCGCGGGCGACGACGACGGCGTCGCGGACCAGCGGATGTGCGGTCAACGCGGCCTTGATCTCGCCGAGTTCGATGCGGTGGCCGCGGATCTTCACCTGGTGGTCGATGCGGCCGAGGTAGTCGAGGCCGCCGTCGGGGCGGCGGCGTGCGAGGTCGCCGCTGCGGTAGAGCCGGGAGCCGGGCGGACCGTACGGGTCGGGCACGAACCGCTCGGCGGTGAGTGCGGGACGGCCCAGGTACATGCGGGCGACGCCGGGTCCGGCGACGTGGATCTCACCGGGGACGCCGATGGGTACGAGTTCGCCGTGCGGGCCGAGCAGTTGTACCTGGAGGTCGCGCAGTGGAGTGCCGACGTCGTTGCCGTGGTCGGCGGCGAGGTCGGCTTCGGTGACCCGGTGGTACGTGGTGTGCACGGTGGTCTCGGTGATGCCGTACATGTTGATCAGGGCCGTACGGTCGAGGCCGCGGCGGGCGACCCAGGGACGCAGGGCCGGCATGTCGAGGCGCTCGCCGCCGAACGTGACGACGCGCAGGGCGAGTTCGTCGATCAGTGGGTGCCCGTCGCCGGCGAGGGCGACCAGGCTCCGGAAGCCGGACGGCGTCTGGTTCAGTACGGTGACGTGTTCGTCGGCGAGGAGTCGGAGGAAGTCCTCCGGTGAGCGTGCCAGGTCCTGCGGTACGACGACCAGGCGGCCTCCGTACAGGAGGGCGCCCCACATCTCCCAGACGGACATGTCGAAGGCGTACGAGTGGAACAGCGGCCAGACGTCGCGCTCGTCGAAGCCGTAGTGCTCCTCGGTGACGGTGAACAGGCGCAGTACGTTGGCGTGGGTGAGACCGACGCCCTTGGGACGGCCGGTCGAGCCCGAGGTGTAGATGGTGTAGATCAGGTCGTCGGGGCGTGCTCCGCCGGCCGGGGCGGTGCCGGGTGCGGCGGCGAGGGCGGCGGCGTCCCGTTCACCGTCCAGGTTCACCAGGATGCCGTCGTGGGCGCCGGCGAGGTGCTCGACGTGGGCGTCGGAGGTGACGACGATGCGCGCTCCGGCGTCCTGGAGGGTGTAGGCGATGCGCTCCGCGGGGTGTTCGGGGTCCAGCGGGAGGTAGGCGGCACCCGACTTGAGGACGGCGAGGAGGGTGGGCATCAGGTCGATGCCTCGGTCCAGGCTGACGCCGACCAACTCCCCTGGTTTCGCTCCCAGTTCGCTCAGGTGGTGGGCGAGTTTGTTGGCGCGTGCGTCGAGTTCGGCGTAGCTGAGCCACTCGCCGCCGCAGCCGACGGCGGGGGCGTCCGGGGTGGCGGCGGCCCGCTCCTCGAAGATCTCGTGGACGCAGCGGTCGGGCGCCGGCATGAGGTCCGGGGCGGGTGCGAGGACGGCCAGGTCCGTGTCGTCGAGCAGGTCGAGCAGCGACAGCGCGCGGTCCGGGTCGGCGACCGCGGATTCCAGCAGGCGGACGTAGTGCCGGGCGAGGCGTTCGGCGGTGGTCCGGTCGTACAGTGCGGTGCTGTACTCCAGGGTGCCGTGCACGGAGCCGTCGGCCCGCTCGCCGAGCTGGAGGGTGAGGTCGAAGCGGGAGACGCGGGAGGTGGCGCGCAGCGGTTCGGCGGTGACGCCGGGCAGCAGGAAGCCGTCGGTGCGCTCCTGGTGCAGGGTGAAGGCGACCTGGCACAACGGGGTGCGGGACATGTCGCGTTCCGGCTGGAGTTCGTCGACCAGCCGGGCGAAGGGATATTCCTGGTGGTCGAAGGCGTCCAGGACGGTTGCCCGGGTGCCGTCCAGCAGGGTCCGGAACGACGGGTCGCCCTGCCAGCGTCCGCGCAGGACGAGGGTGTTGATGGCGTAGCCGACGAGCTGTTCCAGTTCGGGGCGTCCGCGTCCGGACACGACGGTGCCGACGGGGATGTCGGTGCGTCCGGTGTAGCGGGCCAGCAGCGCCTGGTAGCCGGTGAGCAGTGTGGTGAAGAGGGTCGCGCCGTGCGCGGAGCCGAGGGCGCGGAGCCGTTCGGTGAGCGCGGCGGGCAGGGTGACGGGCACGGCGTCGCCCGCCCAGCTGCGGGTGGCGGGCCGGGGCCGGTCGGTGGGCACTTCGAGCGGGGTGATGCCGGCGAGCTGCTCACGCCAGTGGGCGAGTTGCCCGTCGAGCGTGCCGTCGGCGAGGCGGGAGCGCTGCCAGGCGGCGTAGTCGGCGTACTGGACGTCGAGGGGGGCGAGCGGGTCGGGCCTCCCTTGCGCGAACTCCGTGTAGAGCGAGGCGAGTTCGCCGAGCATCAGGCCGACCGACCACTCGTCGCAGGCCACGTGGTGCAGGACCACGGCGAGGATGTGGTCGTCGGCCGCGACCCGGATGAGCCGGGCGCGCAGCGGGTGGCCCCGCTCCAGCTCGAAGGGGCGGCCGGGTTCGGCCTCGGCGAGCTGTCGTGCCCGCCGTTCCCGTTCGGCCGGGTCGCCCGACCCCGTCAGGTCGTCGAGCGGGAGGTCGAACGGGCCCGGCGGGTCGACGACCTGGACCGGTTCCGCTCCGTCGAGGCGGTAGCGGGTGCGCAGGATCTCGTGCCGGGACTGCAGGCTCTCGAAGCCCCGGCGCAGTGCGTCCGCGTCGAGGGGGCCGCGCATGCGCAGGACGACGGGGACGCTGTACTCCCAGCTGTCCGGGTCGAGCCGGCTGAGGAACCACATCTGCTGCTGGCCGTGGGAGAGGGCCAGCGGGCCGTCCCGGTCCGCCCGCCGCAGTGCGGCGCGCCGCCCACGGCGGGCGCCGGCGAGCCGGGCGCGCACCAGTTCCTCGCGCTGGTCTCCGGCTTCCTGGCCCGTACGAACTCCGCCCGTGCTCATGCTGAGCGCTCCTCCCCCACCCTGTGCTTCTCGGTTTCCGGCCGTGCTGCTGTGTGTGTCCGTGGGCCCGTCAGACGGTCGCCCGCTCCATGCGGCGGCGCAGGCTCGCCGGGCGCAGGTCCGTCCAGACCTCCTCGATGCGGTCCAGGCACTCCTGGCGCGTCCCCTCGGTGCCTTCCGCGTGCCAGCCCGCGGGCAGGTCCCGGTCCGCGGCCCAGATCGAGTACTGCTCCTCGTCGTTGAGCACCACCCGGTAGACGCGGTCGTCGGTCTGCTCGTCAGCCATCTCGGCTCTCCCTTTCGGAGGTCTGTTCGGACATCGGATCGGGATGCGTGTCCGGATCCGCCGTCAGCTTCCGGCGGGGGCCTATACCGGGCCTCTACGCGAACTGTCGTACGGGTGCGGGTCGTTGTGCGTCCGTGAGCGGGCACGACGAAGCGCGCGACCCGGTCCCCACGGGGGGAGGGACCAGGCCGCGCGCGGTCTTTCGGGAGGGCGCCGGCACTTCTCGCCGTGCTCGCGCGCCGGGCCGGTCACGGCTCGCGGGCGTCCGCGAGCCGGACCGGCACCGGCTCGCGGGCGCGCACACGTCGTACGGACAGCGGCGCGCGAGCATCCACGAGCCGTGTCGGCATCTACTCGCGGGCGCCCACGAGTTGGACGATCCGGGAGCGCAGTGCCGCCGTGACGGGCAGCACCGTGCCGACGACCGCGAGCAGCGCGGAGACGGCGGCGATGCCGGCGACCACGAGCCAGGGCGCCACGATCGGGGTCGTACCGAACAGCTGGAGCAGGGCCGCCCACAGGGCCGCGATGTTCACGGCCGAGGCGAGCAGGGCGAGGACGACTCCGATGGCGGCCACGAGCAGTGATTCGGCGACGAAGAACCGCAGGACCTGCTTGGGTGTGGCGCCGGCCAGGCGGAGCACGGCCAGGTCGCGGCGGCGGTCCGCGGTCGCCATGAGCAGGGTGTTGAGGATCGCGATGAAGCAGAACAGCACGACGATCACGGCGGTGGAGCGTTGCCGCACCTCGATGAGATGGCGGGCGTAGGCGCTCTCCGAGGCGACGAGCTCGTCGCGGGTGAGGAACCGTGCTCCGCTGTCCCGCACCGCTCTGTCGATGGCGGCCGTGGCGGCGGCCCGGTCGGTGCCGGGTTCCAGGGTGATGTAGGCGCGGCGCGCCAGTCCGTCGCGCGCGTAGGCGGCGGACGGGGCGAAGCGTTCGGGGAGGTAGGCGACGTCCTCGCCGCGCATCGCCTTGTAGACGGCGGCGACCTTCAGCGTGGCTTCCTCGCCGTCGCCGAGCAGGATCTTCTGCGTCGTACCGGCGTCCCAGCCCCACAGGTCGGGGGCGGCGAAGCTGTTGTCGTCGAGTCGGTCCAGGGCCCCCTGGGTGATCGTGAGGTCCATGGTGCTCTTGAGCGCGGAGGTGTCGACGACCATGCCGTCGTTCTCGTCGTAGCGGTCCTCGTCGCGGGTGTAGACCGTGGTGAGCAGCGGCGCCGCGATCTGCACGCCGTCGATCCGTTTCACCCGGTCGACGACCTCGGGGCTGATGCCCGGGGTGCCGTCGGGGGCGAGCGCGTACTGGGAGGCGACCTGGTTGCGCAGTCCGTGGTCACGGGCCGCGCCGAGCGAGTCGGTGGCGGCCAGCAGCGACAGGGCGAGACCGACGGTGAGCAGGATGGGTGCGGCGGTGGCCGCGGTGCGGCGGCGTGAGGTGAGCACGCTCTCGCGCACGAGCATCGCGGTGGGCCCGGCGGAGTTGCGGAACGGCCACATCAGCAGCCGCGCCAGCGGACCGATCGCCAGGGGCGCGATGACGGCCGCGGCCAGGACGGGAACGAGGAGCTCGGTCACATAGGTGTTGGGCGAGAGGATCGTGGCCGGTTTCCCGACCGCGATCCACGCGGCGAGCCCCACCCCGGCGCCGACACCGATCGCCCCGAGCAGCAGCCGTCCCGGGGTCATCCCGGAGTCGTCGACCGCGGCCTCCCGCAGCGCCTCGACGGGCCGTACCCGTCCGGCGCGGTGCGCGGCGGCGGCCGCTCCGCACAGCGCCACCAGGACACCGACGAGGAACGCGCCGGCCAGCGGGGCGGTCACCGTCCAGTGCAGCGAGGGCCGTACCCGGAACCAGGGCGGTGAGATGTCGAGGTCGATGAGCATGTCGGTGAGCAGTTGCGCCCCGTACAGGCCGAGGGCGGTGCCGAGCGCGGAGGCCAGCGCGCCCACGAGCAGCGCTTCGCCGCGCACCATGCGGCGGACCTGCTTGGGGGTGGCGCCGACGGTGCGCAGCAGGGCGACCTCGCGGCGCCGCTGGATGACGGCGAAGGCGAAGGTCGAGGCCACGACGAAGACGGAGGTGGTGCCCGCGACGGAGGCCATCACGGGGACCAGGGTGATGGTGTTGTCGAGGGTCTCGCGGTCCTCGGCCTTGCTGGCGTCCGCCTCGTGACGGTCCTTGCCGGTGAGGACCTCGGCGTCCTTGCCGACCGCGGCGCGCACCTGGTCGATCGGGCCGAGGGCCACCAGGGCCTGGATGCGCGGGGAGATGCGGGCGGCCTCGGCGTCGCCGAAGAAGACGGCGTTCTCCCAGTCGACCGGTGCGACGGTGCCGGACACCGTGTACGCGGATACCCCGGCGGCGGTCATGACCGTCACCTTGTCGCCGGTGCGTGCCTGGTCGGACGGCACGACGATCTGTCCGTCGCCGGACGGCTGTCGGCCGCTGGTCAGTTCGTAGCCGCCGAAGCGCGCGACCGCCCAGGGGTGGCCCACCTGGTTCTTCGGGCCGCCGCGGAGCTGCGCGTAGAACGCCCGGTCCTCGACGGTCTCCCCGGTGGCCGCGACGCGGTCGAGGAGGTCCCGCGAGACGCCTTCGGCCTCGGGCAGCGACCGCACGCCCAGGTCGTGGTGGGCGGGGTCCCAGTCGGGGTCGGTGGGCAGGACGACGGCGTCGGCGCGGGCGAACCGCTCGGCCGGCCGGTCGGGCAGGTCGAGCATGGTCATCAGCAGGACGCCCATCGCGGCGACCTGGGCGACGCCCAGGACCAGTGCGACGACGGTGCCGAGGAAGGACACCCAGCGCGCCCGCAGGGTCTGGAAGGCGATGCCGAGCACTACGACACCGCCAGATCGGTCATGCGGGCGGCGACCGCCTCGGCCGTCGGGGAGGTCAGTTCGCCGACCAGTGAGCCGTCGGCGAGGAACACCACACGGTCCGCGTACGCGGCCACGTTCGGGTCGTGGGTGACCATCACGATGGTGGTCGGCTCGTCGAGCTCGGGGTCGTCGGCGCCCTTGCCGCCCGTGACCGGACTGCCCACCAACTTGCGCAGTACTTCGAGCAGTTCACGCCCGGTCGTGATGTCCAGCGCTCCGGTGGGTTCGTCGGCGAACAGCACGGCGGGGCGGGTGACCAGGGCACGGGCCACCGCCACCCGCTGTTGCTGGCCGCCGGAGAGCTGACCGGGCCGCTTTCCCGCCTGGTCCTCCAGGCCCACCTGGGCGAGTGCCCGCAGTACGGTCTGCCTGCCCGGTTTGCGGCCGGCGAGCCGCAACGGCAGCCCGACGTTCTGCGCGGCCGTGAGCGAGGGCAGCAGGTTGAACGCCTGGAACACGAAACCGGTGGACTCCCGCCGGAACTCGGTCAGCCGGGTCTCGTTCAGGCCGCCGATGTCCGTGCCGTCGATGAACACCCGGCCGGAGGTGGGCCGGTCGAGTCCGGCGGCACACTGCAGCAACGTGGACTTGCCCGAGCCGGAGGGACCCATGACGGCCGTGAAGCTCCCGCGCGGGAAGGACAGGCCGACCTCGCGCAACGCGCTGACCGCGCCGCTGCCCGAGCCGTACGTCTTGGTGAGCGACTCCAGCCGCACTGCGTCATCCATCGATTCTCCGTAGCGTCATGGTGGTGGGGGACCGGCCGTCAGCTCCCGCTGATGCCCGGACGCCTCTTCCTGGGCGCTCCGGTCTTCGAGCTCCGCCCCTGGGCGGGTGAACACGACGGTCGCCACCACGGCGAGCAGGGCCATCACTCCGGATGCGATGGCCAGAGTCCCGCGCGTCCCGAAGCCCTCGAGGAGATAGCCGGTGCCGAGCGCGCCGATCGAACTCGCCCCGGAGACAAGGAGCATGACGACGCTGCCGACCCTCCCCTGCATGGCGTCGGGTGTGATGCGCACCTGATGGGACATGCCGGAGACCGTAACAGCGGCTCCTATATGCGACGTTATGAAGAAGAGAATCCCAAGTGTCACAGGGTGCAGCAGAAATACTGTTCCGGGCATGATCACGGCCCAGGCGACATGCGCGTAGATCATCACGCGCCGCATCGGCAGCCGCCTGCTCAGCCAGCCGCCGGTGAACGCCCCGAGCAGTCCCCCGATGCTCCCGGCCGCCATGATCAGACCGACCGTGCTCGCCGGTCTGCCCTGCTCCCTGACGAGCACGGCCACGGTGAGGATGAGCCCCTGGAAGACGAGATTGCTGCCCGCGATCACGAGCAACGCCGAACGGAAAAAGGCACGTTGCCACACCCAGCGCAGCCCGCTGGAGATCTCCTCGCGCAGTCCGCGCGCGCTCTTGCCCGGCCCGGAACGCTGCGCGGGGATGCGCAGCCGGGTGAGCGTCAGCAGCGACATCAGGTACAGGCCGGTGCTGGACAGGAACGGCACCCAGGCCGAGAGCCCGAACATCACACCACTCGCCGGATGCCCGACGAAGTTCACGGCCCGGGAGCGTGCCTCGTTCTGCGCCATCGCGGTGGACACCTGTTGGGGCGGCACGACACCGCGTACGGCGGCCCGTTCGGACAGCTGGTAGAAGACGGTGAGGCTGCCCTGGACGAAGGCGACGGCGGCGATGTGCCAGACACGCACCTCGTCACCGGCGAGCGAGACCGCGACCGACCCGATGGCCAGTGCCCGTCCCGCCACGCACACGAGCATCACCCGCCGCCGGTCCCAGCGGTCCACCAACACACCGGCGGGCAACTGCATCACCAGCATCGGCAGCAGCGCCGCGAAACCGACCAGGCCGGCCGCGCTCTTCGACCCGGTGTGCCAGAGCACCAGCAGAGTGAAGGCCATGGTGGAGGAGCGCTCCGCCATGACCGACAGCGCGGAACCGCCCCACAGCAACCGGAAGCGCCCGTTGCTGCGCAGCGGCGGCAGGTTGTCCACGCCGCCGCCGTCCCGCGCCACGACTTCCTTGCTCATCGACGGCCCGCCCAGCACCACTCCAGGACCGCCATGGCGCTGTGCAGCTTGTGCGTGGCCTGCGTGAAGGCGATGCTCGCCGGCCCGTCCAGCACCTCTGCGGTGACCTCCTCGCCGCGGTGGGCCGGCAGGTCGTGCAGGAAGACCGCCTTCGGGCTGGTCTCCCACAGGGCTCCGGTGACCTGGAACGGCGCGAAGACCTCACGCCAGTCCTCGGTCGGCTTGGTGGTCCCGGTGGTCTGCCAGCGCGTGGTGTAGACGGCGTCGAGATCGGCGGGCAGCGCGGCCATGTCGTGCCGCTCGACCACCCTGGCCCCGCTGCGCACCGCCTGCTCCGCGGCCTCGGCGAGGATCTCCGGCGCGACGCCGTAGCCGGGCGGTGTGCGCAGTTCCAGCTCGGTTCCGGGGAAGCGGGTGAGAGCCAGCGCCAGGGCCGCGGCACTGTTGTTGCCCTCACCGACGTACAGCACCCGCAGTCCTTCGATCCGCCCGAAGTGCCGTTGCAGGGTGGTCAGATCGGTGAGCCCCTGGGTCGGATGCTCCTCCGCGCTCATCGCGTTGACCACCGACATGGTGCCGGCGGCCGCCCAGGTGCGCAGCTCGGCGGTGGCGTCCGCCGTGCGGGCCACCAGCAGGTCCAGCATTCCGGCGAACACCCGCCCGGTGTCCTCGCTGGTCTCGCCGGTGTTGGTCTGGAGGTCGCCGGGCCCGAACGTCACGGTCTGCGCCCCGAGCCGGAGCGCGCCCGTCGTGAAGGCGGTACGGGTCCGGGTCGACGTACGGCGGAAGTAGACCCCGACGACGGCGCCGTCCATGGTCCTCGCCCGTGTCCCGGAGGCGAATGCGACGCCACGGGCCACGATGCCGCGCAGTTCGTCGTCGGTCAGGTCGGTCAGGGAGATGAGGTGTCGCGCGGATCCCATGGCGTGGGGTCCCTTCTGGTGGGCTGATGATGAGGCCGCCGGGCCCCACGGGGTGACCGGCGGCGCTCCTCGGGTCGGGTCTGCGGCGCGCGTGGGGCCGGCCCGCGGCGGTCAGCGGGAGTCGGTCAGGAGCGCGTCGATCTCGGCGCGCACCCGGTCCTCGATCTCGACGGCGAGCTGTGCCACGGTGGGGCGCTCGAACGCGACCCGCACCGGCAGCTCCAGGTCGTACTCGGCCTGGAGCCGCGAGATGAGCCGTACGGCGAGGATCGAATGACCGCCGAGGTCGAAGAAGTTGTCCTCGACACCGACCTTGTCCAGGCCCAGCACCTGACCCCAGATGGCCGAGATGCCCTCTTCGATCTCGCTGCGCGGGGCGACGTAGGTGTCGGTGGCGACGGCCTCCGGGTCGGGCAGGGCGCGCCGGTCCAGCTTGCCGTTCGCCGTCAACGGGATCGCGTCGATCTCGACGAACACGGAGGGGATCATGTACTCCGGCAACACGGATCCGAGAGCGCCGGCGAGTTCCTCGGCGCGGCCGACGACGTAGGCGATCAGGCGTTGGTCGTCGGTCACGACCACGGCCGCGTCCGAGACGTCCGCGTGAGCGGTCAACGCGGCACGGATCTCCCCCAGTTCGATCCGGTAACCACGCACCTTCACCTGATCGTCGATACGACCCAGGAACTCCACCGCACCGTCCGACCGCCACCGCGCCAGATCACCCGACCGATACATCCGCGCACCAGGCCCGCCGAACGGGTCGGGGACGAACCGCTGTGCGGTGCGGGCCGGATCACCGACATACCCTCGGGCCACACCAGTCCCGCCGACGTAGAGCTCACCCACCACGCCCACAGGAACCGGACGCAGCTCGGCATCCAGGACACGCATCTGCACGTTGGGCAGCGGACGGCCGATCGGAACGACACCCTCATGCGACGTCTCGACAGGGAACACGCACGTGCCCACCGTCGCCTCGGTCGGACCGTACTCGTTCCACACCCGACCATCCCCGAGCAAGCCCCGCCAACGCTCCACCAAAGCGCCCGGCAACGCCTCACCCGCGACCACGATCCGCGAGGTCAGCGCACGGATCTCATCATCGGACAGCTGACCGCCGATGACCTCCAGATGACCAGGCGTGAGCTTGAGGAAGGAGAACGGGCCGGCCTCGGCCAGGGCAGCACCCAGCTCGGTCAGCTCACCGTCATAGAGCCACACCCGCTGGCCCGCCACCAACGGAGCCCACACATTCGGCACCACCAGGTCGAACGCCACCGACGAGAACACCGGCGCACCACCCGAACCACACGACGCCAACTCCCGCACCGCCCAGTCCACATGATTGACCAGACCCCGATGCGAAACCTGCACACCCTTCGGCCGACCCGTCGAACCCGACGTGAACACCGTGTACGCCAAACCATCCAAATCCACCGACGGCAGCGGCACACTCACCGACGGATGCTCCACATCCACCCGGACCACATCCACCGCGAAACGGTCGACATAGGCAGCGGACGTGACCGCGACCTCGACGCCGGCATCCGCCAACATCCCGGCCACCCGCTCCCCCGGCAACACCGGATCCAACGGCACAAACCCCGCCCCAGCCCGCCACACCGCCAGCAACGCCACCACCAGATCAACCGAACGATCCAGCAACACCGCCACCGACGAACCCACACCAACCCCGGCACCACGCAAAGCCTGCGCCAGACGATTCGCCCGCTGATCCAGCTCACCGAACGTCAACGACCGACCAGCCGCCTCCACCGCCACCACACCCGGCGACTCCACCGCACGCACAGCAACCAACTCCGGCACCGACACCCCCGGCACCACAACCCCCGTGTCGTTCCACGCCTTCAGCAGTCGGCGTTCCTGGACGGAGCTGATGTCGACGGCGGACAGCGCGGTGTCCGCGTCGGCGGCCACGGCTTCGAGGAGCTGGACGAAGTGGTGGGCCAGCCGCTCGACCGTCTCGCGGTCGAAGAGCGAGGTGGCGTATTCGAAGGCGCCGATGAGAGAGCCGTCGTGCTGTCGCCACACGAAGAGCGTGAGGTCGGTCTTGGCGACCCGCCAGGCGCCCTGGAAGGCGTCCATCAGGACGTCGTCGGCGGCGACCGAGGTCGCTCCTTCGTCCTGGAGGTCGAAGGCGACCTGGTAGAGCGGGGTGCGTGAGAGGTCGCGGGTGGGCTGGAGCTCGTCCACGAGACGTTCGAAGGGCAGCTCCTGATGGGCGAATCCGGCCATCACGGTGGCCCGGACCCGTTGGAGCAGCTCGGCGAACGTGGGGTCGCCGGTCAGGTCGCAGCGCATCACGAGCGAGTTGAGGAAGAAGCCGACCGTGTCCTGGGTCTCCGGGCGGGTCCGGCCGGTGACCGGGCTGCCGATGCCGAAGTCGTCCTGCCCGCTGTAGCGGCCGAGCAGCGCGCCGAAGGCTGCGAGCAGGGTGACGTACGGGGTCGCGCCGTGCCGGCGTCCGATGCCGGTGAGGGTGTCCGCGAGGGAGGCCGGCACGGAGAACCTGACGCCGGAACCGTGCGCGTCGCGCCGGGCGGGCCGGGGCCGGTCGGTGGGGAGCCTGAGTTCGGGCAACCCCGCGAGGGCCTGCTTCCAGTGGTCGAGTTCGCGCGACGAGGAGACCTCGCCGGCGTGGGACGCCTGCCAGGCCGCGAAGTCGGCGTACTGCACCTGGAGTTCGCCGAGCTCGGGACTGCGGCCCTCCGTCGCCGCGGCGCACAGTTCGCGCAGTTCGCGGTCGAGCAGGACGGTCGACCAGCCGTCGGTGGCGATGTGATGGGCCGTCACCAGCAGGACCGGTCCGCCCTTCGGCACGCGGACCATCAGAGCGCGCCACAGCGGGCCCTCGGTGAGGTCGAAGCCGCGGGCGAACTGCTCCGCGAACAGGCCCTCCAGGTGGGCCTCCGAGGCGTCCTCGACGCGCAGTTCGACGGTGCCCGGCGCGGCGATCACCTGGCGGGGCTCCTCACCTTGGACCAGGTACCGGGTGCGCAGGGACTCGTGGCGGGCCTCCAGCGCGTCGAGGGCGGACTGCACGACGTCACGTGTGGTGCCGGCGGGCAGCCGCAGGAAGAACGGGGCCACCCATTCGGGGCTGCCCGGGTGCATGCGGTCCAGGAACCACAGCCGGTGCTGGCCGAAGGAGAGCGGCAGCGGCTCGTCGCGGCCGACAGACGTCACACCAGAGACGGCGGGCCGCGCGTCCTCCAGCAGCTTCGCCTGCGCCTCGACGGTGAACGCGCCGAAGAGGCCACGCAGTTGGATGTCGTCGCCGGATGCCCTGCGCAGCGCGTCGGCCAACCGGGTCAGGACCAGGGAGGAGCCGCCGAGCGAGAAGAAGTCGTCGTGGGCGCCGACCCGTTCGACCTGGAGGAGCTGTTCCCACACCTGGGCCACGAGGCGTTCGGCGGGGGTACGGGGGGCGACGTACTCGGCGGAGTCCTTGGCGGGCTCCAGGGCCGGGTCGGGCAGGGCGGCACGGTCGACCTTGCCGCTGCTGGTGAGCGGGAAGGCGTCCAGCGGCACGAACAGCGAGGGGATCATCGGTTCGGGCAGTCTGCCGCGCAGGAAGGTGCGCAGTTCGTCGCGCGGGATGCGGCGGGCCGTGGTCAGGTAGGCGACGAGCCGCTTGCCGTCGCCCAGGTTGCGGGCGTCGACGACGGCTCCGCGGACGTCGGGGTGGGCGTTCAGCGCGGCCTCGACCTCGGCGGGTTCGATGCGGACGCCGTTGACCTTGACCTGGTGGTCGGCGCGGCCGAGGAAGTCGAGGGCGCCGTCGGACCGCCAGCGCACCAGGTCGCCGGTGCGGTACATGCGGCTGCCGGCGGGGCCGTGCGGGTCGGGCAGGAAACGCTCGGCGGTCTGCGCGGGCCGGCCCGCGTAGCCGCGCGCCGTGCCGTCGCCGGCGGCGTACAGCTCGCCCACCACCCCGACGGGCACCGGGTCGAACTCGGCGTCGAGGACGTACACCCGCATGTGGTCCAGGGGCCGCCCGATGGGGACGGCCTCGGCGTGCCGCTCAGGGTCGTAGAGCTGGGCGGTGACGTCGATGGAGCACTCGGTGGGGCCGTAGGTGTTCCAGACGCGGGCGGCGCCCGGTTCGGCGAGCGCCCGGCACAGTTCGCCGTCGAGGGGTTCGCCGGCCGAGCACACCAGTCGCAGGTCGGCGCAGTCCGTCCAGCGCTGCTCGGCGACGAGCAGCCGCAGCACGGACGGTACGCCCTGGAGGACGGTGATGTGCTCGTCGGCGACCGTCGCCACGAGCAGGGCGGGGTCGGCCTCGGCGCCGGGTGGTGCCATGACGACGGTGGCGCCCGCGGCGAGCGGGGTGAACAGTTCCCAGCCTGCGGCGTCGAAGGTGAGAACGGTCTTCTGGAGCACGCGGTCCGTGCTGGTCACTCCCTGGTTGTCGAGCGACCAGGCGACCCGGCCGGCGATGCCGCCGTGCTGCACGAGGACGCCCTTGGGACGTCCGGTCGAGCCCGAGGTGTAGGTGAGGTAGGCGGCGTGGTCGGCGGTGACCTCGGTCTCGGGTGCCGTGTCGGGCAGTGCGGCCAGGGCGTCGGACTCCCGGTCGAGGTCCACGACTCCGCCGGGCAGGAGCTCCGCGAAGGTGTCGGCGTCGGTCCCGCTCGTCAGCACCGTGCGCGCACCGCTGTCCGCGACGACCCAGGCGGTGCGCTCCCGCGGGTGCCCGATGTCCAGCGGCACGTAGGCGGCGCCCGCCTTCCACACGCCGAGCAGGGCGGCGACGAGGTCGTGGCCGCGCGGCAGGCAGACGACGACCCGGTCCTCGGCGCCGACGCCGCGGGACGCGAGGAGCCGCGCGATCCGGTTGGCGCGCCGGTCGAGCGCTTCGTAGCTCAGCGGCCCCTGGGCGCCGTCGACCGCGACGGCGAGCGGGGTCGACACGGCCTGGTGGGCGATGAGTCGGTGCAGCGGGACTGTCATCTCTTCTCTTCTCCAGGGAAGTGAGCGCGTGCGGCGGTGCGACGGCCCTCGGCGGCGCCGCCGGTGGTCCGGTGGTTCGCGGCGGCGCGGCCGGCGGTGTGCGGGAGGGCGGGTGGCCTACGCGGCGGGCGCCGGCAGGAAGTCCGTGACGTCGGTGCCGAGTCCGCCGGCGCGGGCCCGGTCCCGTACGAAGCGGGCGAGCGCGAGGTCGAGGACACCGAGCCCGAACGGCGAGTACACGAGCCGTCTGCCGGGCCGCGGGTCGAGCGTCGCGGTGCCGCGCAGCAGGGCGCCGATACTCGCGTCGATGAAGTCCCTTCCGCCGGAGGTGAGTTCGGCGAGGTGGACCGAGGTGTTCTCGCGGCACACGTGGTCGGGGTCGTCGACGACGTTGTGGGAGTCGAGGACGGCCGGGACGGTGATGTCGCGCAGTGAGAGGTGCAGCACCACCGTGCCGGGCGGGCAGGCGTCGAGGGAGGTGTGCGGGGTCGCGGCGGTGGTGGCGATGGACACCAGGTCGTGGGCGGCCAGGGCCTCGTCGAGGGTGTCGCAGTGGCGGACGGCGGCCGACGGCAGCAGCCGCGCGTTGTCCAGGGTGAAACGCCTGGCGCGCTCGGGGTCGGTGTCGTACACGGTGAGCCGGTCGAGGCCCGGGTGTTCGGCGGCGAGGAAGCGGAGCACCTCGCGGTTGATGACGCCGCAGCCGACGAGCGTGATCCCGGAGGGCCTGCGGCCGGCGAGCAGGGCGCGCGCGCCCACCGCGGCGGACGCGGCGGTGCGCCGGGCGGAGATCAAGGAGCCCTCGATGAGCGCCTCGGGCTGTCCGTTGCGCAGCGAGTTGAGCAGGATCGCCGCGCTGGCGCGCTGCACCCCGGAGGCGATGTTGCCGGGGAAGGAGGCGATCCACTTCATTCCGGCGATGTCGTCGTCGCCGGTCTCGGTGCTGCCGCCGAGATAGGCGGGCAGTCCGATGATGCGGTCCCGGGGGCGGTCGGGGAAGCGCAGGAAGACGGAGTGCGGCAGGCTGGTGCGGCCCTCGTCGTGGCGCCGGTAGGCCTCGGCGACGAGGTCGACGATCTCCTTCTCGCGGCCTTCGAGGAGGCCCGCGACCGTCTGGTGGCCGATGATCAGCATGTTCCCACCGCCATGGTGTGCTCCGGTTCCTTCCACAGGTGGCTCACATCGCCGAAGTGGCGGCGCACCCATTCGTCGTCGTAGATCGTGTCGAGATAGCGGTCGCCGCGGTCCGGGAAGACCAGCACGCAGGTGCTGCCGGCGGGGATGCGGTCGGCGAACCGGCCCAGGGCGGCGGTGACGGCGCCGGACGAGCCGCCCGCGAGGATGGCCTCACGCTGGGTCAGGGTCCGGCAGCCGACCACGCAGTCGAGGTCCGAGACGAGCACCACTTCGTCGGCGCGCGCCGGATCGAAGAGGGCCGGGCGGACGGCCGCGCCGTGCCCGGGGAGCAGCCTGGGCCCGGCCGGGCCGCCGAACAGCACGCTGCCGAGCGCGTCGACGCCGACCAGCGTCGTGGACAGACCGTGGTCACGGATGTAGTCGGCGCAGCCGGTGAGGGTGCCGCCCGTTCCGGTGGCGCAGAACAGGTAGTCGACCCGGCCGTCCAGCGCCTCGGCGATCTCCCGCATGGTCCGGGTGTGGGCCCGCGGGTTGAGCGGGTTGGCGTACTGGTTGGGCCAGTACGCGCCGGGCAGGGCGGCCACCAGTTCGCGCACCCGGGCGAGCCGGGCGGGGAGGTAGGCGCCGGTGTCGGGGTCGGGTTCGGTGACCATGTCGACCGTGACCTGGTAGGCCCGCAGGATCTTCAGGTTCTGCCGGGTGGTCTTGGGGTCGACGACGCAGATGAAGTCGATCCCGTAGTAGCGGCAGATCTGGGCGATGCCGATGGCCAGGTTGCCGGAGCTGGACTCCACGACCGTGGAACGGCCGGGGATCAGTTCGCCTCCTCTGATCCGGCCCAGCAGCATGGACAGCGCGGACCTGTCCTTGACGCTGCCTCCGGGGTTGAACCCTTCGAGCTTGGCGAGGACCCGGGAGGGGAAACGGGGCAGCAGGCCGCCGAGTTCCACCAGATGTGTGTCGCCGACGGCGTCGAGGATGCCGTCGAGCACCGGTCGTGGCGTCATGGACGCGGACTCCTGCCGGATTCGTGGGCGGTCACGGTATGTGCCGGCGTGGCGGTCACGGGGCGCGGGGCCGTGACCGCCGTGGACCGCCCGGCCCCGGCGTGCGCGCGGCACGGGGACACGACGGTCACGGCGGTCGCGGGGCGCCGGGCCATGACGGTCACGGCGTGCCGCCGGAGCCCGCGCCGCCCAGGGCGAGCAGGGCCCGGCGCTCGGCGTCGTCGGTCAGCGGGATGCGGGCGACGCGCTGGTCGGGGTCGTCCGCCGCCGCCTCGACGAACCGCAGGAGGACGTCGAACAGCCGCTCCACCGTGGCCCGTTCGAAGAGATCGGTGTCGTAGCGCAGGGCCATCGTCAGCCCGTACACATCACGGGTGATCTCCAGCGAGAGGTCGCACTGGCCTTCCAGGTGCGGGATCTCCAGGTACGTCGTCTCGATGCCCGCCACGGTCATCGGTTCGCCGGAGGCGGCGCCGCCCATGCCCGGTCCGAACCGGTCGGTGGCGACCATCGTCACCGAGATCCGGTAGAGCGGTCCCGTGGTGCCGGCGTCGCGGGCGACGAGCGGGTACGGGTAGGAGACGCGTGCCGTGGCCTGCCGGACCCGGTCGGCGGCCTGTGTCATGGCGTCCGCGAGGGTGGTGTCGCGGCCGAAACGGCCCCGGATGAGGACCGGGTTGACGAAGTAGCCGACGACCTGGGCCGCGGAGGAGCGGCGGGTCGACGCCGGGCAGGCGAGGAGGAAGTCCCGCTGGCCGCCCCAGCGGTGGAGCAGCGACTGGAAGGCGGCGAGCGTGAGGGCGAACGGGGAGACTCCGCGCTGCGCGGCGGTGCGCAGCACCTTGTCGGAGAGCCGGTCGGGCAGCCGGCGCAGCAGGCTCGCGCCGGTCTGTGAGGACACGGCGGGGCGGGGCCGGTCGGTGGGCAGTTCGGCGGCCTGCGCGCCGGCGGCCTCCTCCTGCCAGAACTCGGCCTGACGCTTGCCGCGCGAGGAGTCGAGGAGCATCTGTTCGCGCTCGACGAAGTCGTCGTAGGCGACGGGCAGCGGTTCCCAGCCGGGGTCGTCCTGGCCGGTCGCGAACGCCTCGTAGGCCTGGAGCAGGTCGCGCCACAGCAGCCACTGGGAGAAGGCGTCGGTGGCGATGTGGTGGGTGACGACGAGGGCGACGGCGTCGTCGCGGCGGCGCAGCAGGACGGCCCGGAAGGGGCCCTCGGTGTCGAGGTGGAAGGGGCGGCGGACCTCCGCCCGTACCAGTGCGTCGAGCTCCTCGTCCGTCGCGTCCGGCACCTCACGGACCGTCAGTTCACCCACTGTGCCGACCGCTTCGACGACGCGGCAGGGCTGTCCGTCGGTCTCGGTGTAGCGCGAGCGGAGCATCGGATGACGGTCCGTCAGGGCGCGTACGGCGCGGCCGAGGATCTCCGGGTCCGGCGCGGGCGTCATGCGGGCCCCGCCTGCGAGGTTGTACGTCGCGCTGTCGGGGGCCAGGCGCTGCAGGAGCCACAGCCCCTCCTGGCCCACCGACAGCGGCAGCGGTGTGTCGACGACGGTGTCCACCGTCGGCCCCCCGTGGTGGCGTTCCACCGTCAGACCTCGGCCTTCGCGGTCGCGAGGAAGGCGACGACGTCCCGCACTCGCAGCAGTTCGGCGACCGTCTCGTCGGGCACGGACAGGCGGTAGGTCTTCTCCACGGCGGCCAGCAGGTCGACCCGGGTGAGCGAGTCCATGCCGAGCTCCTCGAAGCTGGAGTCCGCGTCGATGTCGCCCTCCAGGTCGGGGGCGGTGCGCTGGACCAGGGCGATGACCTCGGCGGTCAGGGCGTCGGTGGTCGTCTCGTGCGTCGTCATGTGTGGATCCGTCTCTTGAGTGGTGAGCTGGGAAGGATGGCGGTGCCCTGGTCAGGGCATGCGGACGACCTGTCCGGCGTAGGTGAGGCCGGCGCCGAAGCCGAGCAGCAGCACGTGGTCGCCGGGCGTGGAGCGGCCGCTGTCGTGGAGGCGGCTGAGTGCGAGGGGCACCGAGGCGGCGGAGGTGTTGCCGGTGTCGACGACGTCGTTGACGACGCGCTCGGGCGGCAGTTCCAGCTCCCGGGTCAGGGTCTTGATGATGCGGTTGTTGGCCTGGTGCGGCACGAACCAGTCGATGTCCCGCATGGTGATTCCGGCGGCGGCGCAGGCCCGGTGCGCGACGTCCGGCATGGTGGCCGTGGACCACTTGTAGACGAGCGGGCCGTTCATGGCGACGTACTCGCGTCCGTCGGGCCGCTCGGTGAGGCCGAGGACGTTGTGGCGGGCGCCGTCGCTGCCCCATACGGCGGGGCCGATCCCGGTGTGCTCGGAGCGCGACACCACGGCCGCGCCGGCTCCGTCGCCGAAGATGACGAAGGTGTCGGGGTCGTCCGGGTCGATCCAGTCGCTGGTGCGCTCGGCGCCGACCACGAGGACGTGCCGTGCCTCGCCGAGCCGTACGGCGCCGGAGGCCATGGCCATCGAGTAGGTGAAGCCCGCGCACACCGCGTTGAGGTCGTACGCGCCCGAGTTGGGCAGCCCGATGCGGCTGGCGACCTCCGGTGCGATGCCCGGCATGCGACGCTTGCGGGTCGCGGTGGCCACGATGGTGAGGTCCACCTCGGTGGGGTCGATGTCGGCCATCACCAGGGCCTTCTCGCCGGCGGCGACGGACATGGTGACCAGGTCCTCGGCCTCGCTCGCGTGGTGCCGGGTCCTGATGCCGGTGCGCTGTTCGATCCACTGCGGGGAGACGGTGGTGCGCGGGGACAGCTCCTCGTTGGACAGCAGCTTCGCGGGCCGGTAGGCGGCGATGCCGGTGATGCGGGATCCGTGGGTCGGCGGGGTCGTATAGGTCTCCAACGGAGCTCCCGCTGCCTCGGGTTGTGCCATGACGTCCTCAACTCCTCCCGTCCGACGGGGCGTCGGACGGCTCGGCCATGGCCACGGCGATCCGCCGGGGCCCGGTGAACGGCTCGCGCGCGTGCGCGGTGAGCATGTTGTCGACGATCAGCACGTCGTCGCGCTGCCAGTCGAAGCGGACGGAGTTGGCCCGGTAGACGGAACGCAGATGGTCCGTCACGGCGTCCGGGATGGCTCCGCCGTCGCCGTAGTACGTGTTGGTGGGCAGGTCCTCGTCGGGGAAGATCGCCCGCAGGCCCGCCCCGACCTCCTCGGCCACGGTGGTGACGTGGAAGAAGGTGGCGTGGTTGAACCAGACGCGCTCGCCGGTGACGGGATGGCGGTGCACGGCCGCACGGGCGGCGGTGGTGCGCAGCCCCCCGTCGGGCCGCCATTCGGCGACGATGTCGCGCTCCGCGCAGTAGGCGGTCACCGCGTCCCGGTCCGCGGTGGCGAACGCCTCCTGCCAGGGCACTCCGAAGCCGGTGTGGAAGTTGCGCACCACCTGCCAGCCGCGCCGCTCGAACTCCTCGCGCACATCGGGGTCGAGGGCGGCGAGCACGCGCCGGGTGTCGGCGAGCGGGGTGGCGCCCTGGGTGGTGGGCGGTTCGGCGCAGTGGAAGTAGAGGGTGCCGGGCCACACGGCCTGGTAGGAGTTCTCGTTGTGCAGGAAGATCTCCTCGGCCGCCGGGTAGTCGGTCGAGGTGTAGACCTGGCCCTTGATGGTGGAGCGGGGCGAGGAGCGCTCCGCGTAGGCCAGTGGCGGTGTGCCGGAGAAGGCACGGACCACGGCGTCGAAGCCGTCGACCCCGCCGATGGCGTAGCCGCGCAGCAGGACGGCTCCCTGTCGTGCGAGGCAGCGGCGCAGTTCGTCGCGGTGCGTGTCGATGTCGGCGAGGACGGCGGCGTCCTCGGTGCGGGCCCGGTGCAGGTGGGGCGCCGTGCCGGTGCCGGCCCAGCCGGGCAGTACGCCGGCTGAGGCGCGGGTCACGTCGTGGGTGCTGGTCATGTCGTCCGTTCCCGGTTCAGTCGGACATCGCGACGAGGACGCGGCGGTCACCGGTGAACGGCCGTCGCCCGTGGGCCAGCAGCACGTTGTCGATGAGGAGCAGGTCGCCGCGGATCCAGTCGACGTCGACGGCGGCCGCAAGGCCCCGGTCCCGGATCTGGGCGACGTACTCGGCGGGGATGGCGCCGCCGTCGGCGAACTTCACCATCTGCGGCAGCTCGTCCTCGGGGAGGATCGCGGCGAGTTCGGCGGCGGTGTCGTCGCCGAGTCCGGCGGGGTGCCACTGGTCGGCCTGGTTGAACCAGACCTCGGCGCCGGTGACCGGGTGCCGGGTGGTGGAGGGGCGGACCGATTCGACACGCAGGCTGCCGTCGCGCCGCCAGGTCCACTCGGCGCCGGTGCCGGTGAGGAACTCCTCGACGTCGCCGCGTTCCTTGGTCTCGAAGGTGTCCTGCCAGCTCTTGCCGAGGCCGTACCCGTCGTGCAGGTTCTGCACGTAGCGCACGCCGCCCGCGAAGGCCTCGCGCACCTCGTCGTCGAGCGCGGCCAGCCAGCGGGCGGCGTCGGTGACGGGGGTCGCGCCACCGCCGCCGGGTGTCACCTCGCAGTAGAAGGCGAGCCGGGTCGGCCAGGCGTGCGCGTAACTCATCTCGTTGTGCATCGAGATGGTGTACTCCTGCGGGTACTCCGTCGACGTGTACACGTTGCCGCCGACCTTGGTGCGCGGCGAGTTGCCGTGGACGTAGGCGAGCCGGTGCGGCAGCAGCCGGTCGAGCGCCGTGTCGAGCGTGTCGGGCGTGATGCCGAACCCGCGGAAGACCAGGGCCTTCTCGCGGACGAGGAGTTCGTCCAGGCCGGGGTCAAGGGTGTCGAGGCGGCTGAGCAGTTCGCCGGCACCGCCACCGTCCTCGGCCTTGATCTCCAGCGGTGCCCAGGTCTCGGTGTGGGTCATGGAGCTGTCCTCGCAGTCGTGGCGGCCGGTTGGGCGGCCTGGATGGCGGTTGCGGTGGGCGCCCCGGTCGGCCGGGCGAGCCGGGCGGCGATGTCCGCGGTCAGCTCGGCCTCCTGCGGGGCGAGATAGAAGTGGTCGCCGGGGAACGACCGCAGGTCGAACCCGCCCGTGGTCAACTCGGCCCAGGCCGAGACGCGTTCGACGTCGCAGCCGGGGTCGGCGGCACCGGCGTACGCGGTGACGGGGGCGCGCAGCACGGGCGGGTTCCCGGGCGCGTAGGTCTCGATGAGCCGGTAGTCGCTGCGCAGCACGGGCAGCAGCAGTTCCCGCAGTTCCGGTACGCCGTAGGGGTCTCCGCCGAGGCTGCCCAGGCGCCGTACGGAGGCCAGCAGCACATCGTCGGCGGCCCGGTGCAGCATGGTGCGGGTCGCCCGGTGCGGGGCGTTGCGTGCGGACAGGAACACCTGGACGGGGCCCGGGCCGGTCGCTTCGAGGCGGGCCGCGACCTCGTAGGCCACGGCGGCGCCCATGCTGTGCCCGAACAGCGCGAGCGGGACGTCCCGGTACGTGTCCAGGGCCCGGGCGACCTCGTCGGCGAGCTCGTCCATGGACTCGACGCACGGCTCGGTCATGCGCTCCTGGCGTCCGGGGTAGCGCACGGCGAGCACCTCGACGTCGCCGGGCAGCCGGCCCGGCCAGCCGTGGAAGAGCTGTGCGTTGCCGCCCGCGTGCGGGAGGCACACCAGCCGCACCCGGGGCGGGCGGGCCGCGGGATAGCGGCGGAACCACAGGCCGTCGCCGGTCACAGCGCCATGCCCCCGTCGACGCGGAGCACCTGACCGGTGATGTACGCGGACTGCGGGGAGACCAGGAAGGAGGCGAGCGAGGCGACCTCGTCGGCCTGTCCGAAGCGGCCGAGCGGGATCCGGGTCAGGGCTCCCTCGACGACCTTCTCGGGCAGGTCGGCGACCATCTCGGTCTCGATGAACCCGGGGGCTATGGCGTTGGCCCGGATCCCGTAGCGCCCGGCCTCCTTGGCCAGCGACTGGGTGAGGCCGACGATGCCCGCCTTGGAGGCCGCGTAGTTGGCCTGGCCCGCGTTGCCGGCGACTCCGGCGACCGAGGAGAGGGTGACGACGGCTCCCGCACGCTCACGGATCATCGGACGGATCACGCAGCGCAGCAGGTGGTACGTGCCGTTCAGGTTGGTCCCGACGACGGAGTGCCAGTCCTCGTCCCCCATGAGGGCGAGCGGCCGGTCGCGGGTGATGCCCGCGGAGGTCACGACGGCGTCCGGTGTGCCGAGCTCGTCCTCCACGGCCGTCACGAACTGCTGCACGTCCTCCCGGACCCCCACGTCCACACGACGGGTCAGCGCCCGGCTCCCCCTGTCCTCGATCTCCTTCCGCACGAGCTGCGCCGCCGCCTCGTCCGACCGGTAGCAGATCGCGACGTCGAAGCCGTCCTGCGCCAGTCGCACGGCGACGGCACGGCCGATGCCCCGCGATCCACCGGTCACGACCGCCACCCGAGCCGCGCTGCCGTCCCGCCCCATGTCCGAGCCCCCTCATCCGTTCGAGTGAGTCGAGCGTGGGTTCGGTCGCTATATGGGGCCTATACGGTGTCCAGCACGGCCCGCGAGCAGCCGGTGGGGAGGTCCGGGCGGCGCCCGGTGGCCGGGGTCCCGGTGCGGGCATAGCGTGCTGAAGGGGTCTCGCTGCGGAAGGAACGCCATGGGCGCTGCGGAAGGAACCTCATGAAGCTGGACGGGCCGGTGACCGGTGGTCCCTGCTGGACCGAGCTGGGAACCAGCGATCTGGAGGGGGCCAAGCGCTTCTACGCCGACCTGTTCGGATGGCGGCCGGAGACGGACCCGCGCCAGGAGGCGGGCGGTTACACCGTCGCGCACCTGGGCGACGCCGCGGTCGCGGCGATCTCGCCCCGGTACCAGGAGTCCCAGCCCGTCGCCTGGAACGTCTCCTTCGCCGTGGCCGACGCGGATGCGGCCGCCGAGGCGGTGCGGGCCGCGGGCGGCACGATCGCCCTCGGGCCGATGGACGTGTTCGACGTGGGCCGTTTCGCTGTCGCGGTCGATCCCGGCGGTGCCTTCTTCCAGCTGTGGCAGGCACGTGCCTTCCCCGGCGCGGGACTGTTCAACGCGCCGGGCGCGCTGGGCTGGGTCGAACTGCTGACCCGCGCCCCTGGGCCGGTCACGGACTTCTACACGCGGGTCTTCGGCTGGACCGTGAACCCCTCGGAGCAGTACACGCAATGGGGCATCGCCGGCGACGACTTCGGCGGCATGCTGACGCTGGACGAGAAGTTCCCGCCGGAAGTGCCCTCGCACTGGCTGCCGTACTTCGCCGTCGAGGACGTGGACGCCACGGCGCACGCGGCCGTGGCGGCGGGCGGCAGCATGCTGATGGAGCCCACGACCGTGCCGGAGGGCCCGCGCATCGCGGTGCTGAAGGACCCTCAGGGGGCACCGTTCGGAATCCACACGGCGGACGAGGAGGGCTAGAGGCGGGACGGTCCGAGGGGGTGGCTCCTGCTCCCCCGAGGCCGGACGGTTCCGGGGATGGCTCCCGCACCCCGGGAGGGCGGGCACGGCTCCCGCCCCTCCCCCGGACGGCTTCAGGCCCGCGGCAGCCCGAGGCGGCCCTCCAGCTGGCCGAGCAACTCGCCGAGCAGTCCGGCCAGTTCACGTCGGCGATCGGGGTCGACGCCGGACAGGACCGAGGTCTCGTAGGCCAGTTGCTCGGGCAGGATGCCGTCGACGAGAGCGCGCCCCTCGTCGGTCAGCCGTACATGTGCGACCCGGCGGTCACGGGTGTCCCCCCGGCGCTCGACCAGCCCGCGTTCGGTGAGCTGCTTGAGCCGCTTGGTGACGGCGGCGCCCGAGGAGAACGTCTCGCGGGCGATCTCGCTGGGGGTGAGTTCGTGTCCGGTGCGCCGCAGGGTTCCGAGGACGTCGAACTCGGGGCGGGTGAGCCCGGCCCGGCGCAGCGGTGCGTCCTCGGCCTGCTGGAGGAGCGCGGCACAGCGATTGACGCGGCCGATGACCTCCATGGGCCCGGTGTCGAGGTCGGGGCGCACGGTCCGCCACTGCCGGACGACGGCCGCGACGGTGTCCGCGGGGACGCCGATGGGGGTTCCCCTCTCCGAGGGGGCGCCTTTGGAGGTTCTGCTCCTGGACGGGACGCCCGTGGAAGCTTCGCTTCCGGAGACGGCGTCCTCGCCGGCGGGACCGCCGCCAAAGGCCCGCGGCGCCGCGGCCCGCGCGCCGGGGGCATCCTCCTCGTCCGCCGGAGCGGCGGAACCAGCCGAACCGGCGGGTCCCGCGGGACCCGCGGAATCGTCCAGCCTCTCCCGGCGCTCCCCGTGCTCCCGGTGCTCCCGGTGCTCCCGGTGCTCCTCGCTCTCCCCGTGACCGACGGGGGCCGTCGCAGCGAGGCGGTCGCTCCCGGCAGCCGCGGACCCGGCGGGCGCGGCCGCGCCGTCCTCGCGGCCGACGGGCACTCCCCCGGCGGCCTCCCGCTCGGCGGGGGCGGCCTCCGAGTGACCCCGCCCCCCGGGAGTGCCCTCCGCGTCCGCCCGCCCGTCCGCTGTCGTCATGCCTGTGCGCCCTCCAAGCAGTGCAGTCCCTGCCGTCGTACCGTCGCCGCGAGCGTACGGTGTCCGCGCTGCTCGGCCGTCACGACCCGCTCCTCCGGCAGGGCGCGCTGCCACCATTCGCCCGCCGCGGCGTCCGCGGCGGCACGCAGGGCGACCACGGCGGCGGACAGATCCCGTCGGGCCGACTCCAGGGCACCGGGCCCGGGGTGTTCCGCGGCCAGCAGCGCGGCGGCACGCTCCCGGGCGCCCTCGACGGCGGCGAGCGCGTGCTCGATGCGGTCGCCGGCCCTGCGGTTCGTCACCGCGATCGCGGCGACGAAGCCGACCAGCGCACCCACGAGGGTGTCCACGACACGGTCGGTGATCAGCTCGCCGGGCTGCTGGACCCGCGCGAACTCGGTGATCAGCAGGGCCATCGGGGTCACGCAGATGCTGCCGAGCCAGTAGTTGCGGCCGATCAGCGCCTCGGCGCCGAAGTTGAGGGCGAGGCAGCACAGCACGAGGGCCGCCTGGCCGAGGTGCGCGAGGGGAGCGATCGCCGCGAAGGCGAGCACGCCGACGAGATTGCCGACGACGCGCTGCACGCCCCGGTTCCAGGTCAGGGTGACGTTGGCCTGGTAGAGCGAGGCGGCGGTGACCAGCGCCCAGTAGGGGCGGCCGACGCCGAGGGCGAGCGAGACGTAACCGGCGAGCGCGCAGCCGAGCGCGGTGCGCAGGGCGATCGGCGCGAGCGGGCCGAGACGGCGGAACAGCGGCGGTTCCCCGAAGGACAGCGCGGCCTCGACACCGAGGAGTTCGTCGGCGGTCCCGGAGAGGTCGCCGGGACGCGGCACGGGATGGTTGCCGCGCAGTTGGCGGGCCCAGTCGCGCAGCCGCCCGGAGTCCGTGTCGGCGGGCGCGGCCAGCGCGACCTCGGCGCGCACGACCAGTCGTTCGAGGGAGCGGCGGGGTGCGGAGCGGGCTCCGGTGGACAGCAGGCACTGCCAGGCGCCGTGCACGGCGGCGGCCGCGGCGGCGCGGGCCCGTGCGGCGTCGGCGCCGGCCTCCCTTGCCTCGACGTACGCGGCGGCCGCGTCCAGCGCGTGCGCGGTGGCGCGGCGCTCGGGACCGTGCGGGCGGACGAGGCCAGGGGCCATGCAGACGATCCAGGCCCACACGCCGGCCGCCGCGCCGAGCGCGAGATGGCCGGGTACCTGACCGAGGGACTGCGGCGCGAACAGGGCCGCCGAGGAGATGAAGGCGAGGACGACGTGTCCGGGCGGCCCGATGCGTGTGGCGTCGCAGAGCACCTTCTGCACGGCGGCGAGCAGGGCGCCGACGGTGACCAGCACGACGGCGTTCGTGGTGAGCGAGGCCGTGACGAGGGAGACTGCGAGGCCGCCGAGCATGCCGAGCACCACCCAGGCGACGGCGCGGGCGCGCGCGGCGTAGGGGCGGTTGTGGGCGTACAGGGCGCACAGCGATCCGGCCATCGTGTACATGGCGAGGTCGAGGCGGCCGAGCGCCAGGAGCGTCAGGTTGGGCAGGGCGACGGCCACGACGGCGCTCAGCGCGGGCTTGAACCAGATGTCGGACGGTCTGCCGAGACGCAGTACTCCGGCCAGCGGCAGGCGCCGTACGCGGGGGGTCCTGGGGGCGGTCGCACTACTCATGGAACCAATATTAGCAGGTGTTTTACTCGTAAAACATATTCTCCGTCACACCCCTCACCAGCGCACACTCCCGCACGCTCCCCCACGTACACCCTTGCGCTCGCTTGCGCACCGGACGCTCGGGGCATGTCCAGACCGACTGCCCGATGTCCGACATCGGAGAGCGGGGAGGTACAGGGTGCACGGACCGGCTTCGCCCGGCTGGCTGCTCGTCGCGCTGTGCGCGGCAACCGGCGCCTACTGCCTGCTGCGCATGCGCAGCCGTGTCGAGGAACAGCGCCGGACCGCGGGCGGCGAGGCGCTCATGGGCTTCGGCATGGCCGCGATGGCGGTCCCGGCCGCCGTGGCCGTCCCGCCGCGCTGGGCCTGGCTCGTCTACACCGCCGTGTTCGGCGCCGCCGCCGTGCGCGCCCTGTGGACGGCCCGGTCGGACCCGCACCACGTGCACCATCTGATGGGCGCCCTGGCGATGGTCTACATGGCGGTCACGATGGCCGCCTCCCCCGGCCACCACGCCCACCACGGCGGCTCCGGCATCCCCCTGGTCACCGGCGCGCTCCTGCTGTACTTCACCGCGTACGTCCTGCGCTCCGGCGCCCGACTGCTGCCCTTGGGGAGCGCGACCGCCGGGAGCACGCGCGCCGTCGGCTGGGGCGACCGGCCCGAGCTGTCACGGGCCTGCCGCCTGTCCATGGGGATCGCCATGCTGGCGATGCTGGTCACGCTCTGAGACCGGCCCGTCGGACACCGCCCGACCGGACGGGCCCGCCGGCCGCGGGACCGGACACGAGACGTTAGAGCGCCGTACGAAACCGTGGCGTGCGTCACTTGCCCTCGCGGCCCGTATCCAGCGCCGACACCCCGCTCATAGGCTTCGGACCATGATGGTCCCCGCGGCACTGTTGCTGCTCGGCGCCGTGGTCGCCGTGGTGGCTCCACGACTGCTCGCACGGGCCGACTGGCCGGACCGTGAACCGGTGGTCGCCCTGTGGGTCTGGCAGTGCGTGGTGGCGGCCGTCCTGCTGTGCTGCGCCCTGTCGATGACGCTCAGCGCGGCCGCCGCCTGGGTGGCGGTGCGGGGCCATGTGTTCGGTCCGGCGCCACGCTCCGTCGTGGACGCGTACGCGCTGAGCACGGGCGGCGCGTGGGCCGCGACGACCGCCGTGGCACTCGCCTGCGGTGGCGTGTGGACCGGAGCGATGCTGGTGCGCGAGATTCTGCGGGCCCGTGCGCGGCGCCGGCAGAGCCGTGCCGAACTGCGCCTGCGCGCACCGCTGTTGCCCGGTGAGGAGCCCAGCGCCGACCGCCTGGTGGTGCTT
Source organism: Streptomyces siamensis (assembly GCF_039543605.1). Classification (NCBI taxonomy): domain Bacteria; kingdom Bacillati; phylum Actinomycetota; class Actinomycetes; order Kitasatosporales; family Streptomycetaceae; genus Streptomyces; species Streptomyces siamensis. The sequence goes on from NZ_BAABKB010000007.1 coordinate 57,403, forward strand.
GAGGGCGAGCGCCCCGACGCCTGGTGGCTGCCCGGCGCGGCGCCCCAACTCGTCATCACCACAGCCGCGTTGCGCCGCCTCAAGGGACGGCAGTTGGATGCCGTGCTCGCCCATGAGCAGGGTCACGCGCGGGCCCGGCACGACTGGCTGCTGCACTCCTCGGCGGCGCTGGCCACCGGCTTCCCCCAGGTGCCGGTGTTCGCCGCCTTCCGCGACGAGATGCACCGGCTCGTCGAACTCGCCGCCGACGACGTGGCCTCGCGCCGCTTCGGCCGCCTCACGATCGCCCTGGCCCTGGTGGAACTCAACGAGGACCGGGGCGTGTTCGGCCCCTGCCCGACACCGGAGGCACATGTCCCGCAGCGCGTGAACCGCCTGCTGACTCCCCCCGACCGCCTCACTGCGGCCCGGCGCCTGCGCCTGACGGCCACCGCCGCGCTGGTCCCGGTGGTCCCGGTCCTGGTGGCGTTCGTGCCCGGGCTGCGGGCACTGGGCTAGGTCGGCCTAGGGCCTGTCAGACGCGTGCCTGCGCCACCCGGCGGGTTCTTCCCGACAGCCCGGGGGCTGCCTCGGTGGCGGGTTCCTTCCGACAGCCCAGGGGCTCCCTCGCACGCCGGGTGCGTCCGGTGCGTCGCCGGGCGGGTGTTGGCCCGGTGCCCCCGGCGTCGGCGAGGATCACTGCATGCACTCCCCGGCAGCCGGCCCTCCCCCCGACGCATCCGACCCTCGTGCCCCCGCCCCACGCGGCCCGCGTCTTCGCGGCGTCGTGCCGGCCGCCGTGGTCCTGGCCGTGCTGTCCCTCGCGCTCGTCCTGCTGGTCGCGCTCTCCTGGCACCCGCTGACCGCCCTCGACGGCGACATCGCCCGCACCACCCACACCTGGGCCGTCGACGAGCCCGGCCTCACCCGCGTGTTCCGGGTGCTGACGGACTGGGTGTGGGACCCGTGGACGATGCGCGCGCTGTGCGCCGTCGCGGTGATCTGGCTGGTCTGGAAGCACGGGGACCGGTGGCTCGCCCTGTGGGTGGCGGCCGCGTGCGCGCTGGGCACGGCGGTGCAGCAGACGCTGAAGTGGGCGGTCGGCCGCGAACGCCCCGTCTGGCGGGACCCCGTCGACCGGGCCCACTATGCGGCCTTCCCCTCCGGCCACGCCCTCACGGCCACGGTGGTGTGCGGGCTGCTGCTGTGGCTGCTGTACCGGTACGGCGCGGGACGCGGGCTGCGGCGCACGGCCCTGGCCCTGGCCGTCGTCACCGTCGTGGGCGTCGGCTGGACCCGCGTCTGGCTCGGTGTGCACTGGCCCTCCGACGTCCTCGGCGGCTGGCTGATCGGCGCGCTGGTGGTCGCCCTCGCCGTGGCGTCCTACGAGCGGTGGCGCGACCCGGGGCACCCTTGACCCCCGTGGACGGGGCCACGAAGGATCTCCGTCATGAGGATCAAAGGTGTGCTCTTCGACTTCTCCGGAACCCTCTTCCGTGCCGAATCGACCGATTCCTGGCTGCGCGCGGTGCTTCGCGACGCCGGACTCACCCTGCCCGACGACGAGTTGACCGCGGCGGCGCAGGCTCTGGACGCGGTGGGCGCGATGCCGGGCGGCGGACGCCCGGGGCGCGTGCCCGAGGGCCTCGACGAGTTGTGGCGCACCCGCGACCGGAGCGCCGAACTGCACCGTGCCGCGTACACGGCGGTCTCCCGCCAGGTGCCCCTGCCCGGTCCCGGTCTGCACGACGCCCTGTACGAGCGGCACATGGTGCCGGACGCCTGGCATCCCTACCCGGACGCCGTCGAGGTGCTGGCCGCGCTGCGCGAGAGCGGGGTCGCGGTCGGTGTGGTCAGCAACATCGGCTGGGACCTGCGCCCCGTCTTCCGGGAGCACGGCCTCGACCCGTACGTCGGCACGTACGTGCTCTCGTACGAGCACGGCATCCAGAAGCCCGATCCACGGCTGTTCGGGGTCGCGTGCGACGCGCTGGGGATCGCGCCCGAGGACACCTTGATGGTGGGCGACGACCGGCGGGCCGACGGGGGCGCGGCTGCCCTGGGTTGTGAGGTGTTCTTCGTCGACCATCTGCCGGTGGTCCGGCGCCCGGAGGGACTGCGGCCCGTGCTCGGTCTGGTCGGTTGACGGGAACGTCGCCCGTTCGCCCGCAAGTCCGCCGGTCCGCCTCGGATGATCCCCCGTGTCATCCGAGGCAGACGGCAGGCCGGAGTGGACCCACGAAGGGTCTGCCCCGGACGCGTTGAGTATAGTTGGCTGGCAGCCAGTCAACGCAGGAGTTACAGCATGTCCCCGCGCAGCGCCTCGGTCAATGAAGAGTTGCGGCGGCGTTCCCGGGAGCGGCTGCTGCAGGCAGCCGTGGAGCTGGTGAGCGAGCGCGGCTACGAGGCGACGACGCTCGGGGACATCGCGGACCGCGCGGGATCGGCGCGCGGTCTGGTCTCGTACTACTTCCCCGGGAAGCGCCAGCTCCTGCAGTCCGCCGTGCACCGGCTGATGCACCGCACGCTGGAGGAGCGGCTGGAGAGCGAGCCGCGTACCGAGGACGGACGGGAGCGGATGGCACGCGCCATCGACGCGATCCTCGGCCTCGCCCGCGACCAGCCCGTCCTGATGCGCCAGCACATGGCAGGCCTGTTGCAGGCCGAGGGGTTCGTCCAGTGTCCCGAGCAGCAGCGGCTCGCCCAACTGCTGCGGGACACGATGGCCGGGTACGGCTCGCCGGATGCCGGGACCGACTACCCGATGCTGCGGGCGCTGCTGATGGGCGCGGTGTACTCGGCCCTGGTGCCGGGTGTTCCGATGCCGATACCGACGCTGCGGGCCGAGTTGTTCAAGCGGTACCGGCTCGACTGGGAGATGGGTGTCCCGCCGGAGACCGAGGCGTCCGGCGGGACGTGTGAGACGGACCTGTCACGGTTCTTCGCGACCGGCCGGCAGCCCGAGGAACAGGCCGCGGACGGGCCGGAGGACCCGACCGGCGACCGCCCGGACCGCCTGACGGACGAACAGCCGGTGGGCAGTTCGGACCGGCAGGCGGACGCCCGGGCGGACGGTCAGTCGAAGTAGTCCGGCTGCGTCTGGACGTTGAGCTCGCCCAGCCGGACCCGCTTGGCCGGGTCCGTGCGCCGGTCGTCGAGCTTCAGGACGTCGAAGCCCTTGGCGATGTCGTTCGAGTAGATGTAGCCGTTGTAGTAGTACGCCGACCACGATCCGCCGACCTGGAGCGTGTCGGTGGACAGCGGGCCGCGCTCGAAGTAGGCGATCTCCTTCGGGGCCGACGAGTCGGTGAAGTCCCAGACCGAGACGCCGCCCTGGTACCAGGCCTGGACCATGAGGTCCTTGCCCTTGACGGGGATCAGCGAGCCGTTGTGGGCCACGCAGTTCTCGGTGTCCGCCTGGTGGCGGGGGATCTTGTAGTAGCTCCGGAAGACGAGCTTGCGCTTGTCGCCCTTGCCGACGATGTCGTAGATGCCGTCGGCTCCGCGGTTCGGGCCGATCGCCGCGTTGCAGGTGGCCGCGCCGCCGCCGCCCAGTTCGTCGGTGAACACGACCTTGTCGGCCTTCTGGTTGAAGGTCGCCGAGTGCCAGAACGCGAAGTTCACGTTGTCCTCGACCTGGTCGATGACCTTCGGGTGCGCCGGGTCCTTGATGGAGAACAGGATGCCGTCACCCATGCACGCGCCCGCGGCGAGGTCCTTGGAGGGCAGGACCGTGATGTCGTGGCAGCCGGTGGTCTTGGAGACACCCGGGTTGGTGGGCCCGCCCGGGTTGCCGCCGCCGTCCGGCCCCTCGCCCGGGAACAGCACCGGGAAGTTGACGACCGCCGCCTTCTCGGGAGCGTTCCGCGGCACCTTGATGACCGAGATGCCGTCGTGCGGCGGCTGGCAGTCGGGGAAGGTGGCGCTCGGTGAGTACGAGGAGACGTAGATGTAGACGTTCTTGCCGTCGGGCACCAGCGAGTGGGTGTGCGAACCGCACGCGGTCTCCACGGCGGCGACGTACTTGGGGTTCGCCTTGTCGCTGATGTCGAAGACCTTCATGCCCTCCCACGACGACTTCTCGGTCGCGGGCTGCGTCGTGCTGTTGCAGGAGTTGTCGCTGCGCGAGGAGTCGGTGGACAGGAAGAGCAGGTTGCCCGAGACGGACACGTCGTTCTGCGAGCCGGGGCAGAGCACCTGCGCGACGGTCCGGGGCGCCTTCGGGTTGCTGATGTCGAAGATGCGGAAGCCGTCGTAGTTGCCGGCGAAGGCGTACTTGCCCTGGAAGGCGAGGTCCGAATTGAGGCCGGTGAAGGCCTCCTTGGGGATGTTGGCGAGGTGTTTGATGTTGTCGGAGTGGACGATCTCGTCCTGGCCGGGTATCTCCCCGCTCGCCACCGCGGCCCTCGCTTCGGCGGCGTCGCTCCGGGAGACCTTCTCCCCAGCCGCGGGGCCGTCCCCGGGGTCGGGGGTGGCGGCCGCCGGCCCGGCTGTGAGCAGCGCGGCCAGGAGTCCCACCGCGGCGGCGGCAACTCCCAGGCGTCTGTGCCGCGTTCGGGGATCGTTCAACAGGGTCACTGTTTCCTCCCTTGTGCCGTTCAAGGTCGAACGGTTCACGGACCCCTGAAGTATCGTCCGTCCCATGCAGAGATCAACAGACGGCAACGTACTCGTAATGAATGTTTTTGATCAGCCACGTTCGGAAGCGTGCTAGGACGGACATCAACACCCCTGATGTATCCATCGCTTCATGACCCGTCATGAGCCGCAGGAGGTCGCCGTGTTCGCTCGCCGTACGTCCAGCGCGTCCCCGAGACCCACGCCGCGTGCGCTGCCGGCCGCGGTGGCACTGACCGTGGCCGCACTCGCGCTCACGGGCTGCGACTCGGACTCCGGCGCCAGGTCCGCGGCGTCGCCGGGCCCCTCGGTCATCGCGCCCGGCAAGCCCGGGGAGGCGGCCGAGACACTGTCCGCCGAAGAGGCCGCGAAGCAGCGGAGCGACGACGACTCCCCCAACTCGGCCGACTTCACCTATGCCCGGATGATGATCGTCCACCACACCCAGGCGCTGGAGATGACCGAACTCGCCCCGAAGCAGGCGGAGTCCGGCAAGGTGAAGCGGCTCGCCGCACGGATCGCCGCCGCGCAGGGCCCGGAGATCTCCACCATGAAGAGCTGGCTCAAGACGCACGGCGGCAAGCGGGCGGTCACGGAGCACGAGCACGCGACGATGCCCGGCATGGCGACGGAGGGCCAGCTCAAGGCGTTGCGCACGGCGAAGGGGAAGGCGTTCGACGAGCTCTTCCTGAAGCTGATGATCACGCATCACGACGGGGCGGTCACCATGGCCACGGACGTGAAGTCCGAGGGCAACAACATCCAGATCGAGGAGATGGCCGACGACGTGATCGCGCAGCAGACCAGCGAGATCGGCAAGATGCGCGCCCTTCAGTGACCGGGCCGCGACGGGCGCCGCTCGACCCGCCTGCTCAGCGCCGTGCGTGACGAGGGGTCAGGAAGCCGGCCTCCCGCGCCCCCGCGATGAGCCTCAGCGACTTGCGTCGGCTGTGGCCGGTGGCGCACATGACCGCCAGCACCGGGTCCACGCCGTCCTCCTGGGCGGCGCGGTACTTCTCCGCCGCCAGTCTGCGACCCTCGGTGCCACGCGGCCAGGCGCGCCGGGCCCGGCGCGTCGGCCCCGACCGCCCGCCCTCGTCCTCGTCGTCGTGCCCGCCCTTCCCCGCGTCGTCGTGCCCGCCCTTCCCCGCGTCGTCGTGCCCGCCCTTCCCCGCGTCGCCGTGCCCGCCCTCACGCTCCCCCGCGGGCCGGGCCGCGGCGCCGCACGCCTCGAAGAGCGGGGCCTCGATCCAGTCGGAGAGCACCGCGAGGTCGTCGAGGGAGAGCGGCGGCTGAGCCCGTACGTCCTCGATCGTCACCCCGGCCCCGGACAGCACGGCGAGGACGTCGACCTGGGCACCGTCGGCGAAGACCAGCCGGACGTCGAACCACGAGGTGGCGGTCCGGTGGTCACGCACCTGCCAGGCGGGCCACACCGACACCACGCCGTCCGCGCGGCAGCGGCCGTGCAGATCGAGAAAGGATGCTTCCAGCACATGCGGAACGTAACCGCATGATCACATGCCATTCGAACGGACACGCGCGGACGCGACACGCGTCGCACCCTGTCAGCCGAGCATCGGCGGTGCGATCCTGGAACCGTCAGCGATCTCCTGTCAGCGTTCTTCCAGAACCCTCGGTTAAGGAGTTCCGCCGTGCTGCATGTCGCCGTCGTCGGCTCGGGCCCCAGCGGGGTCTACACCGCCCAGAGCCTCGTCCAGCAGAGCCAGGTGCCCGATGTCCGGGTGGACGTCCTGGACCGGCTGCCGTGCCCCTACGGCCTGGTGCGCTACGGGGTGGCCCCCGACCACGAGAAGATCAAATCGCTCCAGAACAATCTGCGGGCCGTCCTGGAGGACGAGCGGGTGCGGTTCCTGGGCGGCGTCGAGGTCGGCCCGGACGGGGTGCCGGTCGCCCGTCTGCGGGACCTCTACCACGCGGTCGTCTACTGCGTGGGCGCAGCCACCGACCGTCATCTCGGCGTGCCCGGCGAGGACCTGCCCGGCAGCTGGTCGGCCACCGAGTTCGTCTCCTGGTACAGCGCGCACCCCGACGCCGCCGCGGAGGAGTTCGTGCTCGGCGTGCGCTCGGCCGTGGTCATCGGCGTCGGGAACGTGGCCGTGGACGTGACCCGGATCCTGGCCCGCGGCGCGGCCGAGCTGAGCCCCACGGACATGCCGCAGGCGGCGCTCGCCGCACTGGCCGCCAGCAAGGTGACGGAGATCAGCATGGTGGGGCGGCGAGGCCCCTCCCAGGCCCGCTTCACCACCAAGGAACTGCGTGAGCTGGGATCCCTGCCCGACACCGAGATCGTCGTGCATCCGCACGAGTTGGAGCTCGACCCGGCCTACTTCGATCCGTCGGGCCTGCCGGCCGCGCAACGGCGCAACGTGGAGGTGTTGCGGGGCTGGGCCGACGCGCCGACGCAGGGCCGCCCACGACGGATCCGGCCGCGCTTCTTCCTGCGCCCCGTCGAACTGCTGGCCGACGGCGGGCGGGTGGGAGCGGTGCGCTTCGAGCGGACCGCTCCGGACGGACAGGGCGGTGTGACGGGAACAGGGCGGTTCGAGGACATCGAGGCCCAGCTGGTGCTGCGTTCGGTCGGCTATCGCGGGGTGCCTCTCGACGGGCTCCCCTTCGACGCCGGACACGGCACGGTGCCGCACCGGGCGGGCCGGATCCTGCGGGACGACGCGATCGCTCCGGGCGAGTACGTGGCGGGCTGGATCAAGCGCGGCCCCACGGGTGTCATCGGCACCAACCGGCCGTGTGCCAAGGAGACGGTGACCTCACTGCTGGAGGACGCGGACACCCTCGTACGGCGCGAGGTGGCCGGGGATCCTCTCGCGGCGCTGCGGGCGGAGGGCGTACGGCCGGTCGAGTGGGCCGGGTGGCAGGCGATCGAGCGGGCCGAGGCGGAACTCGGCGCCTCGCTCGGCCGGGGCGTGGTGAAGCTGCCCGACTGGACGTCGCTGCTGGCGGCGGCGCGTACGACGGGTTCGTGACGGGTGCGTCGGGGCGTACGGCGGGGCGCGGTGGAGTCGACACGGCTTCCGTGGGCATGACACACATCGGCAACAGCCCGGACATCAACAAACTGTTCAAGCCGCTTACGGTCGGGGGCTGTTCACCCTTCTCCACCTTCACCCGCTTTCCGCCGCCCCTGGAGTGCCCATGGCCACCACCCCTGCTCCCGTGCATCCCGTGCATCCCGTGGACGAGGTTCCACCCGTACGCCAACTCGCGGCCTTCGGGCTCCAGCACGTGCTCGCGATGTACGCGGGCGCGGTGGCCGTCCCGCTGATCGTCGGTGGCGCGCTGAAGCTGTCGCCCGCGGATCTGGCGTATCTCATCACCGCCGACCTGCTGGTGTGCGGCATCGCCACCCTCATCCAGTGCGTGGGTTTCTGGCGCTTCGGGGTACGACTGCCGATCATGCAGGGGTGCACCTTCGCCGCGGTGTCGCCGATGGTGCTGATCGGGACGACCGGCGGCGGGCTGCGGGCGATCTACGGGTCGGTGATCGTCGCGGGCCTCGCCATAGTCCTGCTCGCCCCGGTCTTCGGCCGACTGCTGCGGTTCTTCCCTCCTCTGGTCACGGGCACGGTCATCCTCATCATCGGTGTCTCGTTGCTGCCGGTCGCCGGGAACTGGGCGGCCGGCGGAGTGGGCGCGGAGGACTTCGGCGCGCCGAAGAACCTGGCGCTCGCGGGCTTCGTCCTGGCCGTGGTGCTGGCCGTGCAACGGTTCGCGCCGGCCTTCCTCGGCCGCATCGCGGTACTGATCGGCATCGCCGTGGGCCTCGCGGTCGCCATCCCCTTCGGATTCACGGACTTCGACGGGGTCGGGGACGCCGACTGGGTCGGGATCAGCACGCCGTTCCACTTCGGCACGCCGACGTTCCACGTCTCCGCGATCGTGTCGATGCTGGTCGTCGCCCTCGTCACGATGACCGAGACCACCGGTGACTTCATCGCCGTGGGCCAGATGACCGACCGTCCCGTCGAGCCGCGCACGCTCGCCGACGGCCTGCGCGCGGACGGCCTGTCGACGGTCCTGGGCGGCGTGTTCAACACCTTCCCCTACACGGCGTTCGCGCAGAACGTCGGCCTGGTCGGGATGACGCGCGTGCGCAGCCGCTGGGTGGTCGCCGCCGCGGGCGGCATCCTCGTGCTGCTGGGCCTGCTGCCGAAGCTGGGAGCGATCGTCGCGGCGATCCCGGCGCCCGTGCTGGGCGGCGCGGGCCTGGTGATGTTCGGAACGGTCGCCGCGAGCGGCCTGCGCACCCTCGCCGAGGTGGACTTCCAGGGCAACAACAACCTGACGGTGGTGGCCGTCTCGGTCGCCGTGGGCATGCTGCCGGTCGGAGTGCCGACGGTGTACGAGAAGTTCCCGGACTGGTTCCAGACGGTGATGAACAGCGGGATCAGCGCGGGGTGCCTGACCGCGATCGCCCTGAACCTGCTCTTCAACCACCTGCCGGGCACCACGGATTCGGCCGGGGACGCCGCCGGGCCCACGCCTCCTTCGGTGACGGCCGAGGCATAGCGGCCGACGGCCGGCCACGCGCCCGGACGACCGGGGATGCGGACGTTTCAGCCGCCGAGCCGGTCGGCCTGACGGGCCGCTGCCGCGAGGACGCAGTCGAGGAGCCCGGGGAAGAGGTCGTCCAGATCGTCCCGGCGCAGGCCGTTCATCTTCGCCGTGCCCCGGTAGGCCTGCCGCACGACCCCGCTCTCGCGCAGCACACGGAAGTGGTGCGTGGTGGTGGACTTGGTGACCGGCAGGTCGAAATGCGAACAGGAGAGCTCGTCGCCGTCGGCGGCGAGCTCTCGCACGACCTGGAGCCGCATGGGGTCGGAGAGCGCGTGCAGCACCGACTCCAGGCGGATCTCATCGAGTGCGGGGTGCGGCAGGTCGCGGCTGCCGTTGGCACGGGCTGCGGTCGTCACGGCGGCTCCACTTCGTCCGGGAACGCGCTCCGGGCACTTCCTCCGGGGCTGTCGTCCTGCACGCATTGTACGAGATCTCTCGTAGTTTGACATCTCCCGTACTACGATGCCTATCGTACGAGACGTACACCGGTCCCGTGACGAATGGAGTCCGCCGTGAGCGCTCTCTTCGAGCCCTACGTCCTGCGCGAGCTCACCATCCCCAACCGGGTGTGGATGCCGCCCATGTGCCAGTACTCCGCCGCACCCGAAGGAGCCGAGGCGGGCGTCCCCCACGACTGGCACTTCGCCCACTACGCGGCGCGGGCCACCGGCGGCACCGGGCTCATCATCGTCGAGGCGACCGCCGTCTCCCCCGAGGGCCGGATCTCACCGTACGACCTCGGCATCTGGAACGACGCGCAGGTCGAGGCGTTCCGCCGCATCACCGGCTTCCTGTCCGCACAAGGCACCGTGCCGGCCCTCCAGCTCGCCCACGCCGGACGCAAGGCGGCCACCGAGCGCCCCTGGAAGGGCGGCGCGCCGATCGCCCCCGGCGCCCTCGCCTGGCAGCCGCTCGCCCCCAGCCCGCTCCCCTTCGACGAGGGCCACCCGGTCCCGGCCGAGCTGACCGTCGCCGAGATCCGAGAGATCGTCGGGCAGTTCGCCGACGCGGCCCGCCGCGCCCTGGACGCCGGTTTCGAGGTCGTCGAGATCCACGGCGCCCACGGCTACCTGCTGAACGAGTTCCTGTCCCCGCACTCCAACCACCGCACGGACGCGTACGGCGGCTCGTACGAGAACCGCACCCGCTTCGCCCTCGACGTCGTGGACGCCGTGCGCGAGGTCTGGCCCGAGAGCAAGCCCCTGTTCTTCCGCATCTCCGCCACCGACTGGCTGGAGGCGGACGGCTGGAGCGCCGACGACACCGTCCGCTTCGCCGCCCGGCTGCACGAGCACGGCGTGGACCTGCTCGACGTGTCGACCGGCGGCAACGCCTCCGGCGTCCGCATCCCCGTCGAGCCCGGATACCAGGTCCCCTTCGCCGCCCGCGTGAAGAACGAGACCTCCCTCCCCGTCGCCGCCGTCGGCCTCATCACGGAGATCGAGCAGGCCGAGAAGATCCTCACCAACGGGGAGGCCGACGCGGTGCTGCTCGGCCGCGAGCTGCTGCGCAACCCGTCCTTCGCGCGGCTCGCCGCACGGGAGCTGGGGGGCGACGTGCACGTGCCGGACCAGTACCACCGATCCGTGTAGGCCCCGCCCACGGGTGCGGCCGGCGCCGGCCGCACCCGTGCCCGGCCGGACGTCGACGGACCTGTGACCCAGGACACCCACCCACGACGGGAACTGAGGACCGCTCCCCACCGGTCCATGAGGGGGAAGACGTCACCCCAGGATCGGTCGGACCCTACGTGAAGTAGGGTCCCGGTGGTGAACCGGCTCATACGCGACGGGGGACCCCTTGAAGGAACGCCACGACGGGCGCGCGGGCCGCGGGCCGATGTCCGTGCTGGCCCTGCTGGTACCGAGTCTCGGGATCGCCGCGGTGGGCGTGTACCACCTCTGCGGGTTCGATCTGCACGCCCTCCACGGGCGCCCGCACCTGGACGACGGGCTGACCATGGCGGGTGTCATCCTGGCCGTGGTCACGGCCGGCGCCGCCATGGGTGACCTCCTGTGGTGGGCGACGACACGCAACCGCCCCGCCGGGGAGGGTACGAAGCCGTGCCCGCCCCGGGCCCTGGGCCACCCGCGGCCGGGCCGCTCCGACTGGCTGCGGGCACCGGACAGGACGAAGAAGTAGACGAAGAAGCAGCAGCACCGGAGGGACCGGGAGCCGCGACCGGGCAGGAACGCGCGAGGGGCTGTCCGTCCGGAACCCGGCCGCTCCCCGGCGGGCCGGGGAGGCGACGGGGCGACGGGGCGACGGGGCGACGGGGCGACGGGGCGACGGGGCGACGGGGCGACGGGGCGACGGGGCGACGGGGCGACGGGGCGANGGGCGACGGGGCGATTCTCACCGCCTCCTTACCCCTTCACCTCTCCATGACCAATCTTTTCCCTACACCATGTAGGGTTCCCGGCCGCAGCCCCCACTGCGCTCCCCCGGCCACAATCCGCACCGGTTCGCCCCGGCCTCTCCCCAAGGTGTTGCTCCACGGTGTCCGTACAACAGTCAGCGCTCGTCCCGGAACAGCGGAACACGAGGTCAGGCCCGGCCCACCCGCCACAACAGCGGGCCACCGCCGCACGACTGCGGGCGGCGACCCTCACCGTCTGGTACCTGCGCCTGCTCGCGGCGCTCAATCTGGTCGCGGTGGTGTCGCTGACCTTCCGCCAGGAGGTGCTCGAGCACAACGCAGGCCAGTACTTCACCCCGTACCTCGCCACCGCGGGACTGGTCTCGGCGGCGCTGGCCCTGTTCCTCGCCCTGGTGATGCGGCGCCGCAAACGGGCGGCGTGGATCTTCAACATGCTGCTGGCCGGCCCGCTCTTCGTGCTCTACGCCGCCGCACTGACCCAGGACCGGTACCAGCGGCACGGCTTCAACTGGCTCTCCACCCTGCTCACCGGGCTCTTCGTCGTCGCCCTGCTGGTGGGACGCAAGGAGTTCCACGCCGTCGGCGACCGCTCCAACCCCAGGCTGGCCGTGGCCGTCGGCACCGGCGGCCTGCTCGTCGGCGCCACCCTCGGCACTCTGCTGGTGAGCGCCACCAACCGGGTCACCGGGACACCGCTGAGCGACCGCGTCGCGTACACCCTGCTGCGCGGCGTCAGCGTCGGACCGCTCGCCGACCGCTTCGACAGCGTCGCGGCGCCCCGCTGGGTGGACGTCCTGATCAACGTCATGATGGCCGCGACCTTCCTCCTCGTGCTCTACGCCTGCTTCCGCTCGCCGCGCGGCCGTGAACTCCTCGGCGCGCCCGACGAGGACCGCCTGCGGGAGCTGCTCGCCAAGCACGGCGAACGGGACTCACTGGGGTACTTCGCGCTGCGCCGCGACAAGGCGGTCGTGTGGTCGCCGACCGGCAAGGCGGCGATCGCCTACCGGGTCGTCGGCGGCGTGACGCTGGCCTCCGGTGACCCGATCGGGGATCCCGAGGCCTGGCCGGGCGCGATCGACGCCTGGCTGCGCGAGGCGCGCCGGCACGCGTGGACGCCCGCGGTGATGGGGGCCGGCGAGGAAGCCGGCACCATCTACGCCCGGCACGGTCTCGACGCCCTGGAACTCGGCGACGAGGCGATCGTGGACCGCGCCGACTTCACCCTGGAGGGGCGCGCGATGCGGGGCGTCCGGCAGGCGCACAACCGCGTCCGCCGCGCCGGCCACACCGTGCGCATCCGCCGGCACGCCGAGATCCCCCGGGCCGAGATGGCCGCCCTGACCGACCTGGCGGACCGGTGGCGCGACGGCGAGACCGAGCGCGGGTTCTCCATGGCACTCGGCCGGCTGGGCGACCCGGCCGACGGGCGCTGCGTCATGCTGGAGTGCCACGACGGGGACGGCGAGCCCAGGGCCGTACTGAGCTTCGTGCCCTGGGGAGAGCGGGGGCTGTCGCTGGACCTGATGCGCCGCGACCGGAACTCCGAGAACGGGCTCATGGAGTTCATGGTCATCGAACTCCTGCTGCGTGCCGAGGAGATCGGCGTCAGCAGGGTGTCTCTGAACTTCGCCATGTTCCGGTCCGTCTTCGAGCGCGGCGGCCGGCTGGGCGCCGGCCCCGTGCTGCGGCTGTGGTGTTCGCTGCTGACGTTCCTCTCGCGCTGGTGGCAGCTCGAATCCCTCTACCGTGCCAACGCCAAGTACCGGCCCGTCTGGGAACCGCGCTACCTGCTGTTCGAGAAGAGCAGCGACCTTCCGCGCATCGGCGTCGCCGCCGCCCGCGCGGAAGGCTTCCTCGCCCCGCCCGCCCTGCCGCGGCCCGGTTTCAGTGCGCTGCGCCGGACGCCTCCGGCGCCGGACGGGGCGTAGCCGGACCGTCGGCGGCCCGGGCGGCTTCCGGCACCGCCTGCCGGGCCGCGGGCTGCACGTTCTCGTGCTTCATCGCCTTCGCCTCGCTCTTGAGGATGCGCATCGACTTGCCGAGCGCACGGGCGGTGTCGGGCAGCTTCTTCGAGCCGAACAACACGACGACCACGATCGCCACGATGAGCAGGTGCCAGGGTTCCAGTCCGTTGCGGAGCATCGCGCCCCCGCCTTCCTCGCGTCGGTCGGGGCGCGTCCGACGGGCCGACACCCCATGATGGTTGCTGCTTTGCGCAACTGTACAACTATGAGCCGAGGCGTCGGCGTGCCCCCGGACCAGCGCTTTCCCGGCCCCGCCCGCCGAGCAGTCAACGCCCGGGGCGGCGGATTCTCAGCACGACCGCGAGGGCCGTCCCGTACAGCGCGAGGACGACGGCGAGGAGCGCGTAGGAGGCGACGGGCAGTGCCGTCATGCCGAGGAGGGGACCGAGCGGCGAGAGCGGCAACAGCAGTCCGGCGGCGGCGAGTGCGGAGGCGGCCAGGCCGATCGGCCCGGGGAACCGGCGGTCCTCGGCGGTGCGGCGGCCGAGGCGGAGCAACAGCATCGCGAGGGCCTGGGTCATGAGGTTCTCGGTGAACCAGCCCGAGTGGAACACCGTCGCGTCGTCGAGGCCCTCGGGCCCGTCCGTGGCGAACCCGAGGACCGCGAACGTGGCCAGGTCGGCGACCGCGTTGAGCGCGCCGAAGACGGTGATGAACCGCAGGAAGGAGCGGGGCCGGAGCACGGCCGGGCGCCGCAGCGCGTCGGGCTGGGGGCGGTCGTGCACGAAGGCGAGCTGCGCCGCGTCGAAGCAGAGATTCTGGGCCAGGACCTGGGCCGGGAGCATCGGGAGGAAGGGCAGGAGCAGTCCCGCGGCGAGCATCGCGAGGACGTTGCCGAGATTCGAGGACAACGTGGTGCGCAGGTAGGCGGCGACGGTGACGCTGCCGCGCCTTCCCTCCGTGACCGCGTGGCCGATCGCGGCGAGATCCTTCTCGGCCAGCACCACGTCGGCGCTCTCCCGGACGACGTCGACGGCGTCCCGAGGGGCGATGCCGACGTCCGCGGTGTCCAGTGCTGGCAGGTCGTTGATGCCGTCGCCGAGGAAACCGACCGTGTGGCCGCCGTCCCGCAGAGCGGCGACGAACCTCGCCTTCTGCTCCGGGGTGCAGCGGGCGAGCACCGTCGTACGGCGGACGGCCTCGGCCAGTTCGCTGCCGGAGAGCCCGTCGAGGCGGTCGGCCGTCGTCACCTCCCCGGGGCGGACGCCCAGTTCGCGGCAGACCCTGGCCGCCGTGCCCGGGTGGTCACCCGTGAGGATCTTCACGGTGACACCCTGGCCGGACAGGGTGCGCAAGGCGTGCGCGGCGGTCGGAGCGAGCGCGTCCCGGAAGGTGACGAAACCGCGGAAGGTCAGTCCCCGTTCGTCGGCCGGCGTGTGGCGGCGGGCACGGGCGGGCCCTTCGGCGGTGGCGACCGCGAGCACGCGCAGCCCCTCCCCGGCCTCCAGCGCGGCGACGGCGAGCAGCCGGGCCCGCTCGTCCTCCGCCAGGGCGCACCTGTCCAGTACGTCCTCGAAGGCGCCCTTGACCACCAAGGTGTGGACGCCCGGCCGACACAGATGCCGCACGACCGCCGTCGCGAGGCGGCGCTCAGGGGAGACGGGCAGCGCCGTGACGCCCTCCGCCGGGTCCGCGTCGGGCTCGGTCGCGGCCAGGAGCGCCTCGTCCAGGGCGTCCGGCGCGGGCAGTTCGGCGAGCTGAAGGGTCCACCAGGCGTTCGCACCGGCCCAGCGCAGGACGTCGGGGGCGTCGCGACCGTCCCCGTCGACCGCGCGGTGGACGACCGGCCGGTCCTGGGTGAGGGTCCCCGTCTTGTCCAGGCACAGCACGTCCACCGCGCCGAGGTCGTGCAGCGCGGGCAGGCGCTTGACGATCACCTGGTGAGTCCGGGCGAGCACCGAAGCGCCGCGTGCCAGACAGGTCGTGACGACGACGGGCAGCATCTCGGGGGTGAGCCCCACCGCCACCGCGACGGCGAAGGGCAGGGTCTCCACGCCCCGCCCGCGCAGCGCCGCGTTCGCCATGAGCACCACCGGCGGCGTGAGCAGCATGAAGCGGATGAGTACCCAGGAGATGCCACGCACGGAACGGTCGAACGCGCTGGGCGGGCGGGGAGCCGGAGCGGCGGCCGAGCCGTTCCAGGCCGAGGCGAGGCGGGTCCGCGCTCCGGTCGCCAGCACGACCGCGGTCCCGCCGCCGGAGACCACGCTGCCGCCCTGGAAGCAGAGATGGTCCTGCTCCCCGTCGGCGGGGGCGTCCCGCGCGGACTTGGCGACCGCCGTCGGCTCGCCGGTCAACGCGGCCTCCCGCACGGTCAACCCGCCGGCCCGCAGCAGCCGTACGTCCGCCGGGACCAGGTCGCCCGGCCCGAGCCGGATCACGTCGCCGGGCACCAGGGCGTCGACGGGGATGTCCCGGGTCCGTGGAGAGCCGCCCGGCCCGGCGCGCCGCAGCACGGTCGCGGTCCCGGCGACCAGTTCGCGCAGCCCGGCCGTCGACCGGTCGGCCCGGTGTTCCCCGGACGCGCGCAACGCGCAGCCGACGACCACCAGGCACAGGATCACGCACGCCGTTCCCCAGGCCGCCACGGCCGCCGACACCAGACCGAGGCAGAGCAGCACAGCGGTGAAGGGGTCGCGCGTTCCGCGGACGAACAAGCGCGGCCAGGACGTCGCGCGCCGGTCCGGAGCCTCGTTCGATCCCCAGCGGACCAGCCGCTCCTGCGCCTCGGCCTCGGTCAGCCCTCGCGGGCCGGTGTCCAGGTGCCGCAGCAGCTGGAGCGACGTCAGCGCGGCGAGGCCGTCCGACGCGTACGCGCCCGTGGCGGGCGGTACACCGGCTCGCGAGCGGTCCTGCCGCGGCGACGTCGCGGTCGTGCCGGGTGCCAAGACGGTCTCAGGCACCGACGCCGCGGATGCGGCGCAGCGCTCCGCGCGCGGTGCGACCGCCGGCGGCGGTGCTCTCGGCGGCGCCGGTGCGATCGGCTGGGGCGGCCCGGTCGGTCAACTGGCCCACCACGAGGCGTACGACGGTCACGACGTCCGGGTCGTCGACGAAGTAGACCTGCCGCCGGCCCTCGCGCCGGGACCGTACGAGACCGGCCAATTTCAGCTTGGTCAGATGCTGGCTCACCGCGGGCAGCGCGCCGCCGACCCGCTCGGCGAGGCCGGTCACGTCGCTCTCGCCCTGCGCCAGCGCCCAGACGATGTGCAGCCGCGCCGGCGACGCGAGCAGCCCGAACGCTGCGGCCGCCTCCGCCAGCACCTCGGCGGACGGGTCCTCGAAGCCCCCGACCTCTGCCGCCACCGCCGTGTCCTCCCGTCCGACCGACCCGCCGGCCCGCCCGTGCGAATCGCCCCAGTCTAGGACTCCGGCCATGGCGCCCGCGGCCGTCGCCCGGCACGCTTCCCGACGTCACTGTCAGTGCCGTGGTGCACACTCTCGATCAGTTGCCGGATGCCTGGGGAGGACACCGTGTTCAGGGGGATCGACGAGGTCGGCTGGGCTTCGATGGAGCATGCGTACGGAAGCGCCGAGGACGTGCCGGGGCTGTTGCGCGGGCTGGCCTCGACGAACCCCGAGGAGCGCGAGCGGGCGCTCGACGGGATGTACGGGGCGGTGCACCACCAGGGCGACGTGTACGACTCGACGCTGGCTTGCATCCCCTTCCTGTTCGAGCTCGTCGACCACGCGGAGGTCCCCGACCGCGGCGGCATCGTGGAACTGCTCGTCAGCATCGGCGGAGGGGACGACGATGCCGAGGACGACGACGATGCCGGGGACGCCGGGGAGGACGTCACCACGCCGGTCCGCGGCGAGGACGGCGACGATGACGACGGCGACGACGACGACAATCGGGCGATGGCCCGTGCGGCGATACGGGCGGGGGCCGCGGCCTTCGTGGGTCTGGTCGCGGACGAGGACCCGGAGGTTCGGCGCGCGGTGCCGGCCGCGCTCGTCCGCTTCCTCGGCGAACCCGAGCGCGTGCTCGGCCTGTTGAGGGAGCGGCTCGACGCAGAGGAGGAGGGTGGCGTCCGGCTGGCCCTCGCCGAGGGCATCGGACTGCTCGCGCGCCTGCACGCCGGGGTCGGCGCACCGGCGGTGGACTGCCTGACCGCGCTGTGCGCCGCCCCGCACGAGCCGGGCCTGCGGCTCGCCGCGCTCGGCCAGCTCGCGGGGTGTGCACCCGACCGCCTCCCCGCCGACCTGGTGCCCACCGTCATCGCCCTGCTCCGCGCCCGGTCGCGATGCGCCCGCGGGTCGGAGGAGCCCGAGCGGACCGGCACGGACACGCTCATCGGACATCTGCGCCGCATGCGGCCCGCGGACGAGGAGGGCTCCCAGCTGCTGCGCACGCTCCACACGGCACTCGGATCCCGCACCGCCGACCGGATCGCCCTGCTCGAAGGGCAGTTGACCGGCGAGGACGCGGCCGACCGGTGCAACGCGGTGTGGATGTCCGCGGGACTGTTCCGGGAGTGGCGCGCCTCGTACGAGGAACCGATCGCCCTGATCGGTGAGCAACTCGCCTCGGACGAGGAGCGTCTGCGCTACGCCGCGGTGTCGGTCCTGGAATCCCTCTTCACCCTCGCGGCGCCCGCCGCCGACCGGCTCGCCGCTCTGGTGGAGTCGGACCCGCACGCCTGGGGTTCCGGCACGCCGACCCTGGGCCGCCCGCTGAAGGCCCTGGCCAGGGCCGGGGATCCCCGGGCCGTTCCCGCCCTGGCCCAGGTGCTGACCCAGCCGATCGTCCCGAACGAGGTCGGTCACGCGATCGAGTACCTGGGCCCGGCCGCAGCGCCCCTGGCCCCGCTGCTGCGGCAGCGCCTCGGCGAGGTGCCCCTGGACTCCCGGGAGACGTACGGTCGGGCCGCGCCGCTGCTGTCCGCGCTCGGCAGGCTGCGGCACGACGCCGCGGTGCCGGAAGTGCTCCGGCTGCTGCACGGCGTGCCCGGCACGCTGTCGCTGCGGGACTCGCTCGTGAGCGCGCTCGCGGGGACGCTCGGGACGTTCGGGGCCGGCGCACGGACGGCGACACCGGTGCTGCGCGAGCTGCTGGACGGTCCGAGCGCCGTCCCGGCGGCCGCCGCGCTCTGGGCGGTCGAGGGGGACCTGACCGCGGTGCTTCCGCCGCTGATGCGGGGGCTCGCGGAGGAGGGCACGGGCCACGCGCGGCCTGCGGCGGATGCCCTCGGCCGCGTGGGGCCGCCCGCCGCCGCCGCGCTTCCGGAGCTGCGGCGGCTCGCGGAGTCGGCGGAGGTCTGGGAGCGGACGGCCGCCGCCTGCGCGCTCTGGGACATCGCCGGGGATCCGGCGCCCGTGCTGCGGGTGTTCCGCACCGCCTGGCGCGAGAACGCGTACACGCGCGGCACGATAGCCGCGTGTCTCGTCCGGATGGGCGGCGCGGCGGAGCCCGTCCACGATCTGGTCCACGCGGAGCTGGCCGCTCCGCGGCGGCACCGGGCGCGCTCCGGCGGCTACGGCAGTCACGACATCCTGGAGGACGAACGACTGCTGCGGGACTGCCGCACGGTGCTGGACGCGGCGTAGCGCGGTCGGGCCGACGGACGGCCCATGCGGCGCAGGGCGCCCGGACAGCGGCTCACGACGTCCGCGGAGCGGCCCGTGGGGTCGGCGGGGACGCTCGTCGGGGGTCGCCGGGGCTCAGCTCGTCGTCCGGCCCCATCTGGGTCCTATCCGCGCCCACTCCTGGTCCCACTGGTCCATGCGGTGCCTTTCCAGACGGCCCCGTACCAGACGGCCGCCGACGAAGGGCACGGCCGCCGCGCTCACGCCCACGAGGACACCGACCATGGCGGAGCGGGTCTGTGCCTGCGAGGCGGTGGCGGGCTTGGTGACGAGGCGCCCCTGCCGGTCGGTCCACACGGTGACCGGGGTGCCCGCCTCCGTCCCGGCGTAGACCCGCGCCTGGCCGGTGTGGGCCGAGCCGTCGGGTGCGGTCCAGCGCACCTTCGCCCAGACGAGGCCGCTCGCGGACTCCGTGGCAGCGGAACCGACCGCGTCCTCGGTGACCTGGGCCGCGACGGAGCGCCACTGGGCGCGTTCCACGGCGAGGCCCCGCTCGACGGTCCGCGCGGTCAGCAGACCGGTGAAGACGCCGCTGAGCACGACGAGCACCCATGCGGCGAGCATGATCCAGGCCTCCAGGGCGTCACTGCGGCGCCGCAACGGATTGCGTCGCCACCGCCACAGCCAGACCTTCGGACCTCGGAATGCCGCCATCGATGGCATCCTCCTCACAGCCGCACGGAAACGCCCCGTCCCCCTCCCATACGCGCTCGGCCCGCTGGATGCTCAGGCCTGGTCGGTCGACTCGTCCGTCCCTGGAATCACGGTACGCCGCATATGTGCCGGGAGGCAGCTCGAAGGGATCGCCGTCAGGGCCCGACACGGCGTCCGCGACCTGCGCGGACGACGAGTTCAGGGGTGACTGTCAGTGGCGGGGTGCAGACTGGCCGATGTCTGGGACAACGACGTCGCGGAGGTGGTCGGCATGGCCGACGTTCTGCTCACGGTAGGCACGCGCAAGGGGCTGTTCATCGGACGACGGCGCGGCGGCGCCTGGGAGTTCGACGAGAGTCCGTACTTCAACGCACAGGCGGTGTACTCGGTCGCGATCGACACCCGGGGCGAGCGTCCCCGGCTGCTGGTCGGCGGTGACAGCGCGCACTGGGGCCCGTCCGTGTTCCACTCCGACGACCTGGGCCGGACCTGGACCGAGCCGGCGCAGCCCGCCGTCAAGTTCCCCAAGGACACGGGCGCCTCGCTGGAGCGCGTCTGGCAGTTGCACCCCGCGGCCGCCGAACCGGACGTGGTGTACGCGGGCACCGAGCCAGCCGCGCTGTACCGCTCCGAGGACCGTGGCGAGTCCTTCGAGCTCGTCCGTCCGCTGTGGGAGCACCCCACCCGCTCGAAGTGGGTGCCCGGCGGCGGTGGCGAGGGGCTGCACACCATCCTCACCGACGCCCGTGATCCGCGCGCCGTGACGGTCGCCGTCTCCACGGCGGGCGTCTTCCGCACCGAGGACGGCGGCGCGAGCTGGACCCCTTCCAACTCCGGTGTCTCCGCGGTGTTCCTGCCGGACCCGAACCCGGAGTTCGGCCAGTGCGTGCACAAGGTCGCGCGGGACGCCGCGAACCCCGACCGGCTGTATCTCCAGAACCACTGGGGCGTGTACCGCAGCGACGACGCGGGCGCGAACTGGACGGACATCGGCGACGCTCTGCCGTCCACGTTCGGGTTCGCGGTCGCCGCGCATCCGCACCGCGGCGACACGGCGTACAACTTCCCGATCACCGCCGACTCGGACCGCGTCCCCGCCGACCGGCGCTGTCGCGTCTTCCGCACCTCGGACGCGGGCAAGAGCTGGGAGCCGCTGACCGCCGGCCTGCCCGCCGAGGACCACTACGGCACGGTGCTGCGCGACGCGCTCTGCACGGACGACGCCGACCCGGCCGGCGTGTACTTCGGCAACCGCAACGGCGAGGTGTTCGCCTCGGCCGACGACGGCGACAGCTGGAAGCAACTGGCCTCGCACCTGCCGGACGTGCTGTGCGTACGGGCAGCTGTCATCGGCTGAGGCAACCGGGGGGAGAGACGCCGGTGGGTATCCCGGGAGAAACGACAGCGAAGTGCCGTGCGACGGGAGGCCTCCGGGCCGGTCCCGGGGTGCGCGTCGCGTCGGAGGCCGAGCCGGAACGGAGCGGGCCAGGAAGTCGCGGGCCCTGCCCCGGGAGCACTCGGTTCGTCGACGGATCGGTCAGGTCCGGTCGCCGCGGGCCCACCGGTTTGATCTCCGCCGTGTGTACGGCAGTAGGGTGACGCCCGTGGCACCACGACCGTTGCATGAAATCGTCGAACCGGGCTGGGCGAAAGCCCTCGAACCCGTGACGGGACAGATCGCCGGGATGGGCGACTTCCTGCGCACGGAGATCGCCGCCGGACGCACCTACCTCCCGGCGGGGGCGAACGTCCTGCGGGCCTTCCAGCAGCCCTTCGACGAGGTACGCGTCCTCATCGTCGGGCAGGACCCCTACCCCACTCCGGGGCACGCGGTGGGGCTGTCGTTCTCGGTGGCCCCGGACGTGCGTCCGCTGCCCGGCAGCCTGATCAACATCTTCCGCGAGCTCAACACCGACCTGGGCCTGCCCCAGCCGTCCAACGGCGACCTCACCCCCTGGACCCGGCAGGGCGTGCTCTTGCTCAACAGGGCGCTCACCACGGCCCCTCGCACCCCGGCCGCACACCGCGGCAAGGGCTGGGAGGAGGTCACCGAGCAGGCGATACGGGCGCTCGCCGCGCGGGGACGGCCTCTCGTGTCGATCCTGTGGGGCCGCGACGCCAGGAATCTGCGCCCTCTCCTCGGCGACCTGCCCGCGGTGGAGTCCGCGCACCCCTCGCCCATGTCGGCGGACCGCGGCTTCTTCGGTTCCCGGCCCTTCAGCCGGGCCAACGACCTGTTGGCCCGCCAGGGGGCCCAGCCGGTGGACTGGCGCCTGCCGTGACGGCCGGCGCCGCACCGGCACCGACCGCCGTACTCGCCGTCGACTCGGGCGGCTCGGGACTGCGCGCGGTGCTGGCCGCGCACGGTCGGGACCCCGGCGCGCCCCCCGAGCGACTCGGCGCGCCCCTGACCTCCCGGGAGCCGGTCCGGACGGGACCGCGTGGCATCGACGCGGCTCATCTGGCCGGACAACTGGTGCCGATGGCACGCCGGTTGCTGGCGGTGGCGGGCGCCGACGGAATCGCGGCCGTCGCCGTCGGGGCCGCGGGACTCGCCACGCTCGGTGACGAGTTGCGCGCCGACCTTCCGTCAGCGCTGGAGCGTGAACTGGGCGTGCGGCGGCTCGCGTTGGTCGCCGACGCGGTGACGGCGTACACCGGCGCCCTCGGCCTGCGTGCGGGCGCCGTCATCGCCGCGGGCACCGGGCTGATCGCGGTCGGCACCGATCTGACCCGCTGGCGACGGGCCGACGGATGGGGCCATCTGCTCGGGGACTGCGGTGGCGGGGCCTGGATCGGTCGCGCCGGCCTGGAGGCGGCCGTACGGGCCTTCGACGGTCGCCGGGGCGGCTCCGCGGCCCTGCTGGAACGGGCGGAGGAGATGTTCGGGCCGGTGCCGGGGCTGCCGGCCCAGCTGTACCCGCGCACGGACCGGCCCGCCGCGCTCGCGTCCTTCGCCCCAGAGGTCGCGGCCTGCGCCGCGGCCGATCCGGTGGCCGCCGAGATCCTGCGCTCGGCGGCGGCGCACATGGCCGAGTCCGCGGCGGCGGTCTGCCCGGACGGCGGCGAGGCCCGAGTCGCCCTGACCGGTGGCCTGTTCAAGATGGGTGAGCCACTGCTCGGGCCGCTGCGCGAGGAGTTGGCACGGCAGCTGCCGCACGCCCGGCAGGTACCGGCTGCGGGCGACCCGCTGGACGGCGCCGTGCGCATCGCCGCCGACCTGGCCGACGACCGGCTCACGCTGCCCAGGGACGAGCGGATGCTGTACGTGGTGACCGAGAGGCCCTAGCCGTGCTGTCCCGGGACGGACCGGGGCACGACGCGCGGCCGGAGACACGTCGGCAGACGTTCCGCCGGAAACAGACCTCGGTAGACGGAATGCCGCAAACAGACGTCGGCAGACGAAGTGCCGGAAACGGATGCACTCGGACGAACTCCCGGAAACGGGCGGCCGGAGTCGGACGGCCGGGCGCATCCGACGACGATTCACGGCCCGGCATGGCACGCGCACCCGACAGGCGCCGGTCCGCGACGAGCGCGCGAATCCGCCGGGCCGCGCCCATCCCGTCGAGCGCTCTGCCTGGTCAGCGCCTCGCGGCTGAATTCCGTGACCGACATGGGGGATTGTTCGCCCGTGCCGGACAGCTGAGGGTGACACGTGTGCCGAACACCCCCGCATCTCACCCGGTTCACAAGTGGGTTGGTACCGATCAGTTCCGATCCGTACGTAACTCATCAGACAAAAGCGGACGGATACCGCTCACCTGCACCCTCCCCGAACAGGGGAGCCCAAGAAGCCAGTAACATGCGGCGCCATGAGCTCCCCCACTGGGCCCGCGTCCGGCCTGCCAGTACGAATGCCGCGACCCCGCCAGCCCGGCCGGCACCGCCGTCCGGAACCCCTGGCGGCTCCTGAGGGCGCGCCCGCGCTCGTCCTCGCGGTGCCGGGCACCCCCAGCGCCGCAACGCGCAGCCTCGCCGAGGAGGTCGTGAGCATCGCGCGCTCCGAGCTCCCCGGCCTCGACGCCCGTATCGGGTACCTGGACGGGGACGATGAATTCCCCACGCTGCAGTCCGTGCTGACCCACGCCGCCGAGGAGCGCACCGCGCGCTTCGAGCAGGCCCGCGCCGCCGGTGCGGACGTGGCCGAGCCCGACGGGCCGGTCGCCGTCGTGGTGCCGCTGCTCGCCGGTCCGGACAACGCGCTGCTCCGCCGCGTCCGCCAGGCCGTCATGGAGAGCCGTGTCGCGGCCGACCTGACGGATGTCCTCGGCCCGCACCCGCTGCTCGCCGAGGCGCTGCACGTACGCCTGTCCGAGGCTGGTCTGGCCCGCGCCGACCGCGCCCGGCTGTTCACCGTCGCGACGGCCGCGGACGGCATCATCCTGGCCTCCGTCGGCGGCGAGGAGGCCGTGCAGGCGGCCGGGATCACCGGCATGCTGCTCGCGGCCCGGCTCGCCGTCCCGGTGATGGCGGCGGCGCTCGACGTGGAGGGCGCGATCGCGGCCACCGCCGAGCAGCTGCGCGGCTCGGGTTCGCAGCAGCTGGCCCTCGCGCCGTACCTGATCGGGCCGGAGCTCGACGCGGGTCTGCTCGACGCGGCCGCCAAGGAGGCGGGCTGCGCCGCCGCCGAGGCGCTCGGCCCGTACCCGGCGATCGGCAAGCTGGCGCTGGCCAAGTACACGACTGCGCTGGGCATCGCCCCGCAGCAGCCGCAGGGCAGCCCGACCCACTAGCCGTCCGGCACACCAGCACCCCGAAGGGGCCCGCTCCGTTCCTGGAGCGGGCCCCTTCGCATGGGCGGCCGTTCATGACACGCGACCGGTCAGATCACGGACGGGAGCGCCCGGACGTCACGGGCCGGAGCGCCCGGACGTCACGGGCGGGAGGCCCTGGACGGGTTCGTCCAGGCCCGTGGCCGGGCCGGGGAGAGCAGGTCAGTCGAAGACGACGCAGGACGCGGCCGGTGCCACGACCGAGCCGCCCCGTCGCGGCATGCCGGTGTCCGGGTCGACCACGAACCAGGTCACGTCACCGGAGCGCTCGTTCGCGCAGTACAGGAACCGGCCGGTGGGGTCGAGGGCCAGCGCTCGCGGCCACACGCCGCCGCAGGGCACCGTCGCCACCAGTCGCAGCCCCTCGCCGACCGCGTCCGGGGCGAGCACGGAGACGACGTCCTGCCCCCGCGTCGCGGTCCAGACGAACCGGCCGTCGGGCGACACGACGATCCCCGAGGGGTACGCGTCACCGCTCGGGACGCCGGACAGCACCGGAGTCTCGCCGACCGGCCGCAACCCGCCGTCGGCGGCGTCCCACCGGCAGACGGTGACGGTGGGTGCGAGTTCGTTGAGGACGTACGCGTGTTCGCCTCGCGGGTGGAAGGCCAGGTGGCGGGGGCCCGAGCCGGGCCGGAGGGCGATCTCGCGGTGGAGGGTGAGCGTCCCACCGTCCAGGGCGCACACGCGTACGGAGTCCGTGCCGAGGTCGACGCTCACCACCCATCGGCCGCTCGGGTCGGGCTGCACCTGATGGGCGTGCGGGCCCTGCTGACGCGGGGTGTGCGGGCCGGAGCCGGTGTGCTGGAGCACGCCGGAGGCGCCGGCCGCCAGCCCGCCGACGGGGTCGACCGGCACGGCCGTGACGCTGCCGGAGCCGTAGTTGGCGGTCAGGACATGTCCGGAGAACACGCTGAGGTGCGTGGGCCCGCTGCCGCCGACCGGCACGGGCGGCCCCGTCAGCTCCGGCTTGTCCTCGTGGACCCGGTAGGCGGCCACGCCGCCGTCGGCCGTCTCGCTCACCGCGTACAGCATGTCGCCCGCGGGCGACAGCGCCAGGTAGGACGGATCGGGGACGCCGTCGACCGCGCTCAGGACGGTCAGGGCGCCGCTGTCAGGGTCCACGGCCGTCGTGAGGACACCGAGCCCTCCCGCCGCCGTGAACGAGCCGATGAACGCCCGCTGTCGCCGCCTGCCGCCCTCTGCCACTGCCGTCCCCTCTCGGTCCCGCGTAGTCCGGGGCGACGGTAGCAGCAGCGGCCCTGCGGTCTAGACCAGGGGCGTGCCCTTGGCCCGCTCCAAGGCCTCGGGATGGTGCACGTAGGCGGGGCGGCGTTCGACGGTCTCGTAGGTGCGGTGGAAGACCGGGGTGGCGCTCCCGGAGATCGGCGGCACGATCCACGACCAGTCCGCGCCCACCCGCCGCCCCCTGCGCTCCTCGCGCCCCAGGTGGGTGAGGAAGCGCCGGGACTCGGTGTGGTGGTCGGTGACCGTGACGCCCGCCAGGTCGAAGGAGTGCAGCACGGACCGGTTCAGTTCGACGAGCGCGCGGTCCTTCCACAGGGAGCGGTCGGTGCGGGTGTCCAGGCCGAGGCGGTCCGCGATGCGGGGCAGCAGGTCGTAGCGGTCGGTGTCGGCGAGGTTGCGGGCACCGATCTCGGTGCCCATGTACCAGCCGTTGAAGGGCGCGGCCGGGTAGCAGATGCCGCCGATCTCCAGGCACATGTTGGCGAGGGCGGGCACCGCGTGCCAGCGCAGTCCGAGCGTGCGCCACCAGTCGTGCTCGGGGTGGGTGAGCTCCACTTCGAGCACCGCGTCGTCGGGCAGGGCGAACCAGCGGGGCTTGTCGTCGGTCCCCTCGATCACCAGCGGCAGCACGTCGAAGGCGGTGCCGGGGCCGCCGGGCCAGCCGAGCCGCCGGGCGAACGTGGTGAGTCCGGCGTTGCGCGGGTCGCCGGTCACGCTGCCGTCCGGGCGCGTGTAGCCCGCGTACCGGACGAGCTGCTCGTTCCAGATCCTCGGGCCGGGCCGCCCCGGTGCGTCGGGCGCGAACACCGTGATCAGCGCCCGGATGCCGCCGTCGCGGGTGGCCTCCCGCAGATGGTCCGCCGCCCCGTCGGCGACGTCCTGCGCGCCCTGCACGTCCCTGCGGTCCCGCACGTGGAGGGAGTGCCAGTAGAGCCGTCCTATGCAGCGGTTGGCGTTGCGCCAGGCCACGCGCGCGCCGAAGACGAGTTCCTCCGTGGTGTGCCGGTACGTCCCCGTGTCCGCCATCTCGGCCCGTACGGCGGCGATCCTCCGGGCCGGATCACCGAGGCGTCGCTCGACGTGATGGAGGGTGAGGAACTCGACGGCGGCCCGGAACAGCGCGTGCGGACCGGACGCCGGGACCGCTCCGTACGCGGACGGTGCGGGGGCGGACGTCGACGACACGGGGCCGGACCCCGACGACACGGGGGCGGACGTCGACGACACGGGAGCGGACGTCGACGGCACGGGGTCGTACGGGGACGGCAGGAGGCCGGACGGGTTCCGCGCCGAGGCCGCGGGGCACCCGGGCGGTGCGATCGCGTCGCGGGCGGCGTGCGCGGACGGGGCGCTCCCCCCATGTGCGTCTCGGGAGGCAGGCACGGACGGGGCGCTCCCGCCATGCTCGTCGCGGGAGGCATGCACGGACGGGGCGCTCCCGCCGTGCACGTCTCGGGAGGCATGCACGGACGCGGCGCTCCCCCCATGTGCGTCCCGGGAGGTATGCACGGACGCGGCGCTCCCCCCATGCTCGTCGCGGCCCGTCGGACGGGCCCTGTCACGCGTGGTGGGGTCGGTCTGCGAGGTCGCGGTGTCCGCCGCCGTGGCGTGCGTCGCCTTCGACGGAGCCGCCTTGACCGGCTCCGTCCCGGTCCGCGCCTGCACGGTCCCGGCCTGCGCGGGCTCGGCCTGCGCGGGCTCGGCCTGCGCGGGCTCGGCCTGCGGAGCCGTGGTCCACGGAGCCTTGGCCTGCGGAGCCTTGGCCTGCGGAGCCTTGGCCTGCGGAGCCTTGGCCTGCGGAGCTGTGATCTGTGGAGCCGTGGTCTGCATCGGCGTGGTGCGGGCGGGCAAGGCGCGTGGTCCCGGATCCGGCTGCCGGGCCGACCCGTTCGGACCCGGTGTCCTCGCGGGGCGGGACGAGGCACCGCCCGGCGGGCCGGTGGGCGTCAGCCGCCCCCGGAGCCCCGGTACGGGACCGCCGGCGTCCCGACGGGCGGGTGTCACGGCGCCGCCCCTCGTCTCCGGAGCGAACGGGGCGCCGTCGTCGGACCGACGGGCGCCGGGCAGCTGCGGTACCCGGGGGCCGGTGCCCTCCGGCCGACGGCCGCCCAGGTCCGGTTCCGGCCATCCGGCCGCGTCCGTGCCGTCGTGCCGATGACCCGCGCCCAGGCGGTCCAGCCGGTCCAGCCAGCCGCCCGGACCGTCGGCCACCGGGGCCGCGTGCCCCGCGTCCGGATCGTCGGCGCAGCGGCCTTCGTGCGCGCTTCTGCAAGGGACGTCCCGCATTGGTGCCACCCCCCAGGGGCTCCGCCCGCGGAGCCCTCCCGCACGGTCCGCGGGTTCCGTGCGTCTGATAGCCGCGGGGTTACCCGGCTCACGGGGTGATCCACCCTCTGCATGGCCGGTAAAAGTGCCTCGCTCCGGGCCGCGCCGTCCACCGGGCGACGGCGGACGCGGGCCACTGGATGTTCCGGCGCCCGGCCCGGACCTCGGGAGGGCTCAGGCACCCATGAGCCGGGAACCGCGCAGCGGCGCGGCGAGCGCCAGGAGCGCGCGCTCAAGACCGTGGAGATGGGCGAGGGCCTGCTCGGCTCCGGGGTGGTGCCCCGGAGCCGCCGGACGGGCCGTCGCGGGACGCCCCGGCACGGCGCCGACCAGGGTCTCCATCGCGGTCTCGACCCGCCCGCACGCCGCCGTGAGACGGGCGTCGTGCGAGGCGTCCGGATCGGCGGCCACGGCCGCGAGCCCCCGCACCTCGCGGGCGCAGTCGTCGAGCAGGGCGAGGATCTGACGGGCCCGCTCCTTGCGCGCACGCATCGGGTTGAGCGGATGCACCAGGGGCGCGAGCGCGAGGCGTACGCGCCCCAGGAGTGCTTCGAGCTCCCCCGCGCGCGGCGCCGGGTCGGCCAGATCGTCGCCCGCCAGCCGGTCGGCCGCCTCGGCGGTACAGCCGTGCACGGCGTGCAGGGCCCGCTCGACCCACCGGTCGGTGACGGCGTGCGTCGTGATGGGCAGAACCAGCGCGACGGCGAGCGCGGCACCCAGGGCGCCCGCTCCGGTCTCGGCCAGCCGGAGGCCGAGCAGTCCGGGGTGCAGCACCCCGAGGAGCCCGTACAGCAGTCCTGCCATCACGGTGACGAAGAACATCATCCAGCTGTACGAGGGTGCCGCCGTGTAGAAGATCCCGAAGACGCAGACGGCGACGAGCGCGGCGGTGGGCGCCGGGGCGCCGTGCAGCGGTACGGCGATCAGCAGACCGGCGACGATGCCGGTGACCGTGCCGACGACACGCCGGAAACCGCGGACGAGCGTCTCACCGCGCGAGGCGGTGTTGACGAAGATCCACCAGGCGGTGCCCACGGCCCAGTACCAGCGGTCGTGGGAGATCAGCTGGCCCGCGGTGAGCGCGAACGCGCAGGCGGCGGTCGCCTGGAAGGCCTGGCGCGTGGCGGGGCGGGCGAGTCCGCGCCCGTCCAGCGGCGCGGGCGCGGCCGGCAGCGGGGTGCGCCGCTCGACGCACCAGGCGCCGAAACGCACGGTGGACGACGCGGTGAGCGCCAGCGCCACGGCGCCGAACAGCTGGGGAAGCTGACCGGGAACGGCGTGCAGGAACTGCGTGGTGAAGAACATCATGAACGCGAAGATGCCGAGCGCGTGGCCGCGCGGACCCCAGCGGCGGGCGTACACACCGGCGAAGACCACGGCGAGCCAGCTCGCGTCGCGCAGCGCCGGCGCCCCGTGCAGGGCGGTCGCCAGCGCGAGGACCGGGAAGCCGGCCAGCGGCAGCAGGGCGGTGGTGACGGCCTGGCCGCGCACGGTCGGGTCGCCCACCGTGAACAGTGCGAGGAGCGCCGCGAGACCGCCCGTGATGGACGCGGGCAGCGAGAGCCCGGCCAGTTCGCACACGGTCACCGCGAGACCGATGCCGAGGACGGCCCGCAGGGAGACCCGCAGCCGGAACAGCCCCGGGTCCGGAGCCATGAACATCTTCTTCACCGTCGGCGGCCCGCCCCCACTTCGCATCGACACCTTCCGCGCACGGGTCCGTGAGGGCTTCGGCCCTCAGGACATGGGAATGGCGCCGCGGGTCCGGTCCGGCGTCCTTGCCGTCCGGCGCTGCGCAGCGCCATGAATACAGACAAGGTAAGCAACAGCCGGGAACTGGCTCAACAGGCGGAGCCCAGGGAGGGCCATTGGTACAGTCGAGGGAGATCGCGTAGGACAACAGGAAGACCAACGGACCATGGCCGTGGACGAACTCGACACCCGCATCCTGCGGCTGCTGCTCGAACAACCGCGCACCAGCGTGCGCGAGTACGCGCGCATCCTCGGCATCGCCCGCGGCACGCTCCAGGCGCGCCTCGACCGGCTGGAGCGCGACGGCGTGATCACCGGAGCGGCCCCGTCGCTCTCCCCCGCCGCCCTCGGACACCCGGTCCTGGCCTTCGTGCACATCGAGGTCACGCAGGGTCACCTCGACGAGGTCGGCGACGCCCTGGCCGCCGTGCCGGAGATCGTCGAGGCGTTCTCGATCACCGGCGGCGGCGATCTGCTCACCCGTGTGGTGGCCAGGGACAACGCACATCTGGAGGACGTGATCCAGGCCCTGATCAGCCTGCCGGGCGTCGTCCGCACCCGCACCGAGGTGGCGCTGCGCGAGCGCGTCCCGCACCGGCTGTTGCCCCTGGTGGAGTCGATCGGGCGCGGTACGAGGGGCTGAGCACCGTACGCCCGGGGGCCGACCACCGGCCGGCCGTGGGCCGGGGCCGCGCCCGGTCGGCGGCCGGGCCTCGATGGACCCGAGCGGATCCACCCGCCGTGCGGTTGGCATCCTTGTCCGCATGAGCACCCTCGGCACCACGGCGGTCATCTTCGATCTCGACGGAACGCTCGTGGACAGCGAGCCGAACTACTTCGAGGCGGGCCGCCGGACCCTCGCCGAGCAGGGCGTCACGGACTTCACCTGGGCCGACCACGAGCAGTACGTCGGCATCAGCACCCAGGAGACGCTCGCCCTCTGGAAGGAGCGCTACGGCCTGACGGCCCCGCTCGACACGCTGCTCGCCGACAAGAACCGCCGCTATCTGGAGCTGGCCCGCGCCTCGACGCAGGTGTACCCGGAGATGCGGAAGTTCGTGGAGCTGCTGGCCGCCGAGGACGTCCCGATGGCGGTGGCCTCCGGTTCCTCGCCGGAGGCCATCGAGGCGATCCTGGCGGGCACGGGCCTCGCCCCGTACATGCCGACCGTGGTCTCGGCCGACGAGGTCGCGCACGGCAAGCCCGCCCCCGACGTCTTCCTGGAGGCGGCTCGCCGCCTGGGCGCCGCACCGGCCGACTGCGTGGTCCTGGAGGACGCCGCGCCGGGCGTCGCCGCCGCGCACGCCGCCGGGATGCGGTGCATCGCGGTCCCCTACGTCGCCGCCCAGGCCGACGACCCGGCTTTCGCGACGGCCGGACTGCTGCTGCGCGGCGGCCAGTCCGAGTTCACCGCACGCGGTGCGTACGAGTGGCTCGCGCCGCGCACGGCCGGCTGACGACCGACAGGGCCGGCGGACTGGCCGGCCGACGGGCCGACGGGCCAGGCGATCCGGCCCGCTCTCCTCCCGTCGCCGACCGGTCAGGACGCCCGGACCACCGGTGCGGTCACCCGGTCGTGGTGGATCGGCAGTCCGTTGCCGGTCAGCGGGACGCCCGATCCCCCACGCCGCGACGCGACGATCTCGGCGGCGATGGACAAGGCCGTCTCCTCGGGGGTGCGGGCGCCGAGGTCGAGACCGATGGGCGAGCGCAGGCGCGCGAGTTCCGGGTCGGTGAGGCCCACCTCGCGCAGGCGCCGGTCGCGGTCCTCGTGGGTGCGGCGTGACCCCATGGCGCCGACGTACGCGACGGGCAGGCGCAGTGCCGTCTCCAGCAGGGGGACGTCGAACTTGGCGTCGTGGGTGAGGACGCACAGGACCGTGCGGTGGTCGGTCGCGGTGTTCCGCAGGTAGCGGTGCGGCCAGTCGACCACGACCTCGTCGGCCTCGGGGAAGCGGTCCCGGGTCGCGAAGACGGGGCGGGCGTCGCACACGGTCACGTGGTGGCCGAGGAACTTGCCCGCCCGGACCAGTGCCGCCGCGAAGTCCACGGCACCGAAGACGATCATCCGCGGCGGGGGCACGCTCGACTCCACGAACAGCGTCACTCCGCCCGGGCAGTTCGCCCCGTCCTCGGAGATCTCGACGGTGGCGGTGCGTCCGGCGTCGAGCATGGCCCGGGCCTCGGCTGCCGCGGTCGCTTCCAGCGCGGCACCGACGCCCCGCGCCCGTTGCCACGAGGCCCCGGCGACCCCCGCCCGCTCCGGCCCGACCTTCAGTGCGCCCCGCTCCGGCCCGACCCGCACCGCATCCCACTCCGGCCCGGCCTCCGCCACGTCCCGATGCAGCTCGGCCCCCGTCGCGTCCGGCTTGGGCTCGGCCCCCGTCGCGTCCGGCTTCGGCTCGGCCGCCGGCGCGGAGCGCGACGAACCGGTCCCCATCGCGTCCCGCTCCGGCTCGGTCTCCGGGGCGGAGCCCGACGGCCCGGCCGCCGCGACGGAGCCGGGCCGTTGCGAGCCGTCCGTCAGGGTTCCCGCGTACGACCCGTCGGCGTGCACGAGCAGCGCGCCGCCCATGAGCTCGGCCGGCCCCCTGATCACCCGGGCGAGGGCCACCGCCTCGCCCCGCGCGGCGGCGGCCAGCCAGGCCGCGAGGGCCGGTGTGTCCGCGCGCACCGGCATGACGAGGACGTCGAGCACCCCGCCGCAGGTCAGGCCCACCGCGAAGGCGTCCTCGTCGCTGTAGCCGAAGCGTTCGAGGGCCACCCGCCCGTCCTGGAGGGCCTCGACGCACAGGTCGTACACCGCCCCCTCGACACAGCCGCCGGAGACGGACCCGATGGCGGTGCCGTCGCTGTCCACGGCGAGGGCGGCACCGGGACCGCGCGGCGCGCTGCCGCCGACCGCCACGACGGTGGCGACCGCGAAGTCCCGGCCCTCCTCGACCCACCGGTGCAACTCCTCGGCGAGGTCAAGCACCGTGCGCTCCCCCGACGGCGTTCAGGACGCGGTCCGGCCGGATCGGCAGGTTCCGGTGGCGCACGCCGGTCGCGTGCCAGACCGCGTTGGCGACGGCCGCCGCGGCTCCCACGACGCCGATCTCGCCGATGCCCTTGATCCCGACCGGGTCGTCCGGGTCCGGATCGTCCACCCAGTCCGCCTCGATGGCCGGCACGTCGGCGTGCGCGGCGAAGTGGTAGCCGGCCAGGTCGGCGCCGACGTGACCGCCCGAGGCCTGGTCCCGGGTCGCCTCCTCGTGGAGGGCCATGGACAGGCCCCAGGTCATGCCGCCGACGAACTGCCCCCGCGCGGTCAGCGGATTGACGATCCGGCCCGCCGCGAAGATCCCCAGCATGCGGCGCACCCGTACCTCGCCCGTGCCGACGTCCACGGCGACCTCGGCGAACTGGGCCCCGAAGGCGTGCCGTTCCTTCTCCGTGAGCGCGCCGACCGCGGCGGAGGTGTCGGACCGCTCGGTGATCCCCTCCGGCGGAAGGGCCACGCCCGGGACGAGCCGTTCCCGCAGGGCGCGCGCCGCGACGGTGATCGCCCAGGCCCAGGAGCGCGTCCCCATCGAGCCGCCGGCCATGATCGCGGCGCCGAAGTCGCTGTCCGCGATCCGCATCCGGATGCGCCCTGGTGTCGTCTCCAGCGCGTCGGCCGCGATCTGCGTCAGCGCCGTCCGTGCGCCGGTGCCGATGTCGGCGGCGGTGATCCGCACGGTGAACGTGCCGTCGGCCTCCGCCGTCACGGCGGCCGTGGAGGGTGCGGAGAGCGTGGGGAAGGCGGAGGCGGCCGTGCCGGTGCCGATCAGCCAGCGTCCCTCGGGGCGGACGCCCGGACGCGGGTCGCGGTCCGCCCAGCCGAACCGGCGGGCGCCCTCCTCGAAGCAGGCGAGGAGGTTGCGGCTGCTGAACGGCAGCCCGGTCATGGGCCCCACGGACGGCTCGTTGCGCACCCGCAGCTCGATCGGGTCGATGCCGCACTTCTCGGCGAGCTCGTCGAGCGCCGACTCCAGCGCGAACGAGCCGGGGGCCTCGCCGGGGGCCCGCATCCAGGTCGGTGTGGGCACATCGAGCCGTACGACCCGGCTGGCCGTGTGGTGCGCGTTCGCGTCGTACAGCGGATGCCCGAAGTCCGCGGCCCGCTCCACGAATTCGTGGACGGTCGAGGTCTGGCACTCCGAGACGTGGTCGACGGCGCGCAGCCGGCCGTCATGGTCGGCGCCGAGCCTGACCCGCTGCAACGTGGGGCTTCGGTAGCCGACGAGCGAGAACATCTGACGGCGGGTCAGCACGACGCGGACGGGACGGTGCAGGACCGTCGCGGCCATCGCCGCCGAGACCTGGTGCGGGCGGGTTCCCTTGGAGCCGAAGCCGCCGCCGACGTGCTCGGAGCGCACCCGCACCGATTCCGGGTCGAGCGTGAAGAGCTTCGCGAGCTCGTCCGCCACGAACCTGCTGCCCTGGTTGGAGTCGACGACCTCCAGGCGGCCGCCGTCCCAGCGGGCGGTCGCCGCGTGCGGTTCCATGGGGCTGTGGTGTTCCTCGGGAGTGGTGTACTCCGCGTCCACCACGACGGCGGACGAGGCGAGTTCGGCCTCCAGGTCGCCCTTGCTCTCCTCCGCGCCCTCGGGGGTGTACATGCCGGGGTGTCCGGCGAAGAAGGCCACGTCGTGAGGTTCGGCGTCGTAGCGCACCGTGAGGGCCTCCGCCGCTTCCCGGGCCTGCTCGGGCGTCTCCGCGACGACCAGGGCGACCGGCCAGCCGACGTACGGCACGCGGTCGTGCTGGAAGAGCTGGAGCACCGGGTCGGGCGGTCCGAACACGCCCATGTACCCGGCTTCGAGCCGTGGGGCGTTGCCGTGGTGCAGCACGGCGAGGACGCCGGGCATGCCGAGGACGGGCGCCTCCTCCACCGTGCGGACCCGCCCGCGTGCCACGGTCGCGAGCACGAGCCAGCCGTGCGCCAGATCGGGGTGTGGGACCTCTCCGGCGTAGCGTGCGGCACCCGTGACCTTCGCGAGGCCCTCCACTCGGGTGTGCGCGGTGCCGACGGCCCGGCTCGCCACGGCGGTCGGGGTGGTCGTGGTCATCGGGTGGCCTCCTCGGCGAGTTCGGTCAGCACGGCCACGACGAGATTGCGCATGAGGGTCACCTTGTAGCGGTTGTGGGGCAGGGGGCGGGCGGCCGCCAGTTCGGCGTCCGCGGCGGCGGCGAACGCCTCCGCGCTCACCGGGCTCCCGGTCAGCAGCCGTTCGGCCTTCGTGACCCGCCAGGGCCGGGACGCCACCGCGCCGAAGGCGAGCCGCACATCCCGGACGACGTCGCCCCGGACGTCGAGGGCCGCGGCGACCGAGCCGATCGCGAACGCGTACGAGGCGCGCTCGCGCACCTTCCGGTACCGCGAGGTGGCGGCGACGGGGGTGGCGGGCAGGGTGACGGCGGTGATCAGCGCGCCGGCCGGCAGGGCCGTCTCCAGATGCGGGGTGTCACCGACGGGCAGATAGAAGTCGGAGAGGGGCAACTCGCCCGGCCCGTCGGCCGTTTCGTACGCGACGACGGCGTCGAGCGCGGTGAGGGCCACCGCCATGTCGGACGGGTGCGTGGCCACGCAGTGCTCGGAGGCCCCGAGAACGGCGTGGTTGTGGTGTTCGCCCTCGATGGCGGGACAACCGCTGCCGGGAGCCCGCTTGTTGCACGGCTTGGTCAGGTCGGTGAAGTAGCCGCAGCGGGTGCGCTGGAGCAGGTTCCCGCCGACCGTGGCCATGTTGCGCAGCTGCCCGGAGGCTCCGGCGAGCACCGCCTGCGCCAACGCCGGGTAGTGCCGGCGCACTTCGGGATGGGCGGCGAGTTCGCTGTTGGTGACGGTGGCGCCGATGCGCAGCCCGTCCTCGGGCGAGAACTCGATCCGGCCGAGGGGCAGTTCGCGTACGTCGACGAGCCGGGTGGGCCTTTCCACGCCGGCCTTCATCAGGTCGACGAGGTTGGTGCCGCCGCCCAGGAAGCGGGCCTCGGGGTCGTCGCCGAGCAACGCCACGGCGCCCTGGACGTCATGGGCGCGGTCGTATCCGAACTCCTTCATGCCGCGACCTCCTCGGCGTCGGAACCGCTCCCGGACCCCTGCTTCCCGGAGCACCCCGGCCCGGAGTCCGGCTCCGCCGGGACTTGGGCCCCGGCAGCCCGTGCGACCGCCTGGACGATCGACACGTAGGCACCGCAGCGGCACAGGTTTCCGCTCATCCGCTCCCGGATCTCCTCGGCGGTGAGCGGTGGCGGGCCCGCTTCGGAGCGGACGTCGTCGGTCACCGCGCTCGGCCAGCCCGCCGCGTGCTCCTCGATCACCGCGATCGCCGAGCAGATCTGGCCGGGGGTGCAGTATCCGCACTGGTAGCCGTCGAGGTCGAGGAACGCCTGCTGGACCGGATGCAGCCGCTCACCGTCGGCCACGCCCTCGATGGTGGTGATCTCGCGGCCCTCGGCGGCGACCGCCAGTTGCAGGCAGGAGACGGCCCTGCGACCGTCGACGAGCACCGTGCAGGCACCGCACTGTCCCTGGTCACAGCCCTTCTTGGTACCGGTGAGGTCGAGCTGTTCGCGCAGCGCGTCGAGCAGGGTGGTGCGGTGGTCGACGGGCAGCGTGTACTTCTCGCCGTTGATGTTCAGGGTGATGGCGCTGGACGTCGATGGGGCCATGATCAGCCTTCTTTCGCGTGTGTCGTGCGCGTCGAAGTCGAACGGGGGCGGTCCGTGGCGGCTCGTCATCCCGCCGGGTGCGCCAGAATGCCTGTCGGCGATCGGTTCCGGCCATCCACACGGAGCGGGTCAGCCACTAGAGTGAGCTCCAAGCGGACAGCTGTCCGCTACCCGTAAAAGCTAACGGACAGCTGTCCGCTTAGCAAGGTCGACCGGTCGACGACCACGGTCGGCCACACCATGACTCCGGAGGGAGTCCGGCCGAGGTTCCGGGAGATCCCCGGCACAGGGCCCGGACGGAGTCCGGCCGACATCCCGGAAGGCCGACATCCCGGAAGGAGGACGAGTGCGCCCCGAGAAGGACACGCCGACCCGTTCGAGTACGCCACTGCGGTCGGACGCCCAGCGGAATCGCGAGCGCATCCTCGAAGTGGCCCTGGCGGAACTGACCCGCTCGGCGGACGCCCCCCTGAGCGCGATCGCGAAGAAGGCGGGCGTCGGGCAGGGGACCTTCTACCGCAACTTCCCCAACCGCGAGGCCCTCGTCCTGGAGGTCTACCGCTACGAGGTGCAGCAGGTCGCCGACGCGGCGGCGAAGCTCCTCGAAGCCCAGCCGCCGGACCGGGCGCTGCGGGAGTGGATGGACCGCCTCGCCCAGTACGCGATGGCCAAGGCGGGCCTGGCCGACGCGCTGCGGACGGCCACCAGCGTGGCGCGCGGCACCCTGACACGCCTGGGGCACGGCCCCGTGGCCCAGGCCGTCACGCTCCTGCTGAAGGCCAACGAGGAGGCCGGCACCATCCGCCCGGGGGTGACTCCCGACGACTTCATCCTCGCCATCGCGGGGCTGTGGCAGATCGACCCGCACGGGGACTGGCAACCGCGCGCCGAGCGTCTCCTCGACCTGGTCATGGACGGCCTGCGCGCGGGCGCCCCCGGCTCGGGCGCGCCGCCCCCAGCCGCTTCCTCCGCACCGGCCTGGTCCGCGCCCGGCACGGCCCCCCAGCAGTCGGGCACCGCCGGAGACGATTGAGCCGGACGGTGCCGCGACGACCGAAGGCGACCGGCCTCCACCGACCACGACCGGCCTCCACCGACGACGACCGGCCTCGGGCGACGGCGACCGATTCCGCCACCGGTGCCCCTGGAGGGTGTCCGGCGGCGGACGCCCGGGCCCGGTCGCGCCGCCTCAGCGACGTACCAGTACGGCGTGCGTCACGGCCGGCGAGCTCACCAGCTCGGAGACCCGGTAGCCGTCGACCCCGTCACCCAGATTGTCCAACAGGCGCTCGCCACTGCCGAGGAGCTTCGGGAAGACGGCCAGATGCAGCTCGTCGATCAGCCCTGCCCGCAGGTACTGCTGTACGGTCGCCGCTCCCCCGCCGATCCGCACGTCCTTGCCGTCCGCCGCCTCGAACGCCCGTGCCAGCACCGTCTCGACGGGCTCGTCCGTGAAGTGGAACGTGGTGCCGCCCTCCATCGGGACCGAGGGCCGAAGGTGGTGGGTGTGGACGAACACGTCGTTGTGGTACGGCGGGTTGGCACCCCACCAGCCCTTCCACGACTCGTCCTGCCACGGTCCGCGGTGGGGTCCGAACATGTTGCGTCCCATGATGGTGGCGCCGATGTTCTCCTCGGAGCGGGCCACATGGTCGACGTCGACCCCCGTCCTGCCGTCCGCGTGGTCCCGCATCGCGGCGAACATCCAGTCGTGCATCTCTTCGAAGCCCTCGCCCAGCGGGTGTTCCAGCCTCTGGTTGGGGCCTGCGGCGTAGCCGTCCAGCGAGACCGTGATGTTGTGTACGCGCAGTTTGGGCATGACCGTTCTCCTCGGGTCGATGGATGGCCTCTCTCACCCGTGCGTCGAACGGGACCCGTCCGCATCGACAGCCGCTCCGAAGAATTTCCGCACCCGTCTCCCGGGGGTGACAGGCATGCCGGCCAGGGGCAAGGACGTGCTCCGCTCAGGAGTAGAAGTTGCGCTGCCAGCGGTGCCCGGCCAGCGCGGCGAGCCGGTCGGCGGTGAGGGCCCGCCCGTCGCTCAGGGCGGTGTTGCGTTCGACGTTGCGCACACTGCGCATCCCCGGGATGACCGTGGAGACGGCAGGCGCGCTCAGGACGAACCGCAGCGCGGTCTCGGCGATCTCGTCGGGTTCGATGCCGAGGTCCGCGACGATCGCGGCCACCCGGCGTTCGACCTGGGCAGGACGGTCGCCGCGGAAGTAGCGGTTGCGCCAGTCGCCCTCGGGGAACGTCGTGCCGGCGGTGATCCTGCCGGTCAGGCCGCCCTCGTCCAGCGCCACCCGCACGATAACGCCGACGCCGTGCTCGGCGCACGCCGGCAGCAGTGCGTCCGCGGGTGCCTGGTCGAAGACGTTGTAGATGACCTGGACACTGTCCACCGCGCCGCTGCGCACGAGCGCGAGGGCGTTGCCGGGCTGGTGGTCGTTGATCGAGATGCCGAACAGACGGATCTTCCCCTCCTGCTTCAGCTGTGCGATCGTCTCCAGCCAGTCACCCCGGCCGACCCATTCGTCGGACCAGACGTGGAACTGCAGGACGTCGTAATGGTCGAGGCCGGCCACCCGCAGGCTGGTCTCCAGGCTGTCGCGGATGTGCGCGCCCGGGAAGGTCTCGGCCGGGTCCAGCCCGTCGGGCGCCGGCCATGTGCCGTTCTTCGGAGGCACCTTGGTCGCGACGAGGACCTCGTCGGCGCCGCGCTCGCGCACCACCCGGCCGACGATCCGTTCGCTCTCGCCGTAGCCGCGGGCGGTGTCGACGAAGTTGACCCCCAGGTCGACGGCACGGTGCAGGGCACGTACCGATTCGTCCTCCGACGCTCCCACCCAGCTGGACTCACCGATCCCCCACGCTCCGAAACCGAT
Organism: Streptomyces siamensis; assembly: GCF_039543605.1. Lineage (NCBI taxonomy): Bacteria > Bacillati > Actinomycetota > Actinomycetes > Kitasatosporales > Streptomycetaceae > Streptomyces > Streptomyces siamensis. The sequence goes on from NZ_BAABKB010000007.1 coordinate 96,923, forward strand.
CTCGGACACGGACAGTCCACTGCGGCCGAGCTCCCGGTAACGCACAATCACCCTCCACGTCAGTACCCCGCCGGCGACCCGGACGGGCCGCGCGCCCCGCCGGAAGTCACGTTGACCATAGGCGAGTTGAGCGATTCGGTCAGGTGGGTTTCACTTGGGTCCGCCACGGGCGGGCGTCGGCCGCGGCGCGCGTGAGCATGCCCTTCTTCCGGCGCGCCTCGGCGGCGGTCACGTCGGCTCCGAGGCCCTCGGCACCCTCCGGGGCCCGGCCGCGCAAGGCCACCCCCGACTCAATCGTGGGATAATCCAATATGTCCGATGAAAGGTTACTTTCGTGGCCAACAGCGACCATGGGACCGCATACGAGAGCATCTGGCTCGACCGCAGCGGGCAGGCCGAGGCGTTCGACGCCATCGGCGACCGCTACGACGAGGCATTCCCCCACAAGGACGGCCAGCTCTTCGCCGGCGAGTGGCTGATCGAGCAGCTGCCGGCCCGGTCCCGGGTCCTGGACCTCGGTTGCGGCACCGGAGTGCCGACATCTCGCCAGCTGGCGGACGCCGGGTTCGAGGTCGTGGGCATCGACCTGTCCGGCGGGATGGTCGAGCTGGCCCGGAGCTATGTGCCGGCGGCGATGTTCCACCAGATGGACCTCGCCGATCTGAGGCCGGGTGGTCCTCGCGACCTCGGCCGGTTCGACGCCGTCGCGGCCTTCTTCTCCCTCCTCATGCTGCCGCGCGCGGAGATACCCCTCGCACTGGCGACGATCCGCCATCTGCTGGTTCCCGGCGGGCTGTTCGTCCTGTCGATGGTCGAGGCCGACGTGGACGACTTCTCGATCCCCTTCCTCGGCAACACGATCCGGGTCTCCGGCTATCTGCGGGAGGACCTGCTCAAGGTCATCGAGGCGGCGGGCTTCGACGTCGTCGAGGAGTCCTCCTACACCTACGCCCCGGCCGTCTCCGACGTCCCGCCCGAGGAACAGGTGTTCCTCTGCTGCCGTCGGGCGGACTGAGCACGACGATCCATCACCACGGACCGCGACACCCCCGCGGCACCCACTGGACGGAACGAGAAGCGTGACGGAGCAGCACACACCCCGCGACGGCTCGGGCGATGCGCCCAGGCGGTCCGGCGCCCCGCCGACCCGGGCCGAGCACGCCGGCACGCCCGAGCCGTCGCCGGGCCGGTGGCACGCGGAGCACTCCTCCCCTTCGTCCTCGTCCTTGTCCTCGTCCGACGGGAAGCGGCCGGCATCCTCCGACACGGCGCGCCCCTCCTCCCCGGACGGCAACCGACCCCGGCCCGCCGGCGCGGAACGATCCGCGGTCCCCGGCGAGGGCGGGTCCGCGGCACGCCACCACACGCTCGCGGACGCCCCCTCCCACGAGGCGGTCCCGGACGGCGCCGGCCCGCAGACGGACCGGCTGCGCTACCTCGACGTGGCGACCCGGCGCATCGCCCGCGGGATGGACCTGGACGAGACGCTCCGCGAATTACGGCGGGCGGCCGTTCCGTCCTTCGCCGACGCGATCTTCGTCCATCTGCACGATCCGCTGCCGGTCGGACAGGAGAAGCCCGCCGCACCCGTCGTCCTCCAACTGCACAGCGTCGACCGGGCGCCGGATCCATCGGGTACCGGAAGCCCGGCCCCTTCGCCGCCGGCGGTCCGCCCCCTGCACGCGAACGTTGCCGAGCGGGTGCACGTGACGGTCACCGGGCGTCTCGCGGAGCTGCTGCTCGCCGGTCGTCCGGCGTTCGGCGACGCCCCGGGCATCGGGGCCGCGGTGGCCGAACTGCTCGGCCCGGTGACGGGTGAGCCGGGCGCTCTGCCACCGGGCCGCAGGCTGATCGTCGCGCCCCTGCACGGCCGTCATGACGTCATGGGCACCGTCGTCCTGCTGCGCAGGCCCGAGCGCCCCGCCTTCACCTCGGACGACCTGCTCGTCGCCTCGCAACTGGCGACGCACACCGCGATCGGCGTCCAGAAGGCCGTGATGTACGGGCACGAGGCCGCCGTGGCGGACACCTTGCAGCGCACCATGCTCCCGTCGTCGCTGCCGGAACCCACCGGTGTCCGGCTCGCCAGTCGCTATCTGCCCGCCTCTCGGACGGCCCAGGTCGGCGGCGACTGGTACGACGCGATCCCGGTCACCGGCAACCGGATCGCACTGGTCGTCGGCGATGTCATGGGTCACTCCATGACATCGGCCGCGATCATGGGCCAGCTGCGCACCACCGTGCAGACCCTCGCCGGGCTCGACCTGCCCCCGGACGAGGTCCTGCACCACCTGGACGAACAGGCCCGGCGCCTGGGCAGCGACCACATCGCGACCTGCCTCTACGCGATCTACGACCCGATCTCGCACCGGCTGCTCATGGCGAACGCGGGCCACCCTCCGGCCGTACTGCTGCACCCGGACGGACGGACCGAGATCCTGCGCGTTCCGCCGGGCCCTCCCATCGGCGTCGGCGACGTGCTGTTCGAGTCCGTGGAGATGCCCGCACCCACCGGAGCCACACTGCTGCTGTACACCGACGGGCTGGTCGAGACCCGAGACACGGACGTGGGCACCGGCGTCGAGGCGCTGCGCAGGCGGCTGGAGACCACCGTCGACGGACGCCCCGCACTCTCGCTGGAACTGCTGTGCGACCAGGTGCTGGGCAGCTTGGGTCCGGCCGCACGGGACGACGACATCGCGCTGCTGGCCGCCCGGTTCGAGGGATTCCCGCCGGACAGTGTCGCGTACTGGTTTCTGGACCCTCGGCCGAGAACCGCGGGACAGGCACGCCGGCTGGCCCGCAAGGCCCTGCACCGCTGGGGCCTGGAGTCTTTGCTGGACACGACCGAGCTCATGGTCAGCGAAGTCGTCACCAACGCCGTGCGCTTCGCCTCGCGCCCCATCTCACTGCGGCTGCTGCGCACCGACGTACTCCGCTGCGAGGTGACCGACGACTCTCCCGAGGTGCCCCGGATGCGGCACGCCGCACCGGGCGACGAGGGGGGCCGCGGCCTGTTCCTGGTCAGCCAGCTCGCGCGGCGCTGGGGCGCAGCACGACTGAGCACCGGAAAGGTCGTCTGGTTCGAGCAGCCGATCCCGCGGGACGAGCAGCCGACCCCGCGGGACCCGCGGCCCACCTCGCGGGACTAGCGGCCGGCCGGTCGACCAGCGGCCGATCTCGCGGGACCGACGGCCCCGGACGCGCGTACGGAGCCGGTCTCACAGATCACCGGTCGCCGGTGTGTGGTGCACGTAACCACCGATGATCAGCTCGTGTGACACCCGCGTAACGGGCATTTCGTACGGTCGACGGGACGAATCCGGTGACGAGAGGGATCGCCCGTGACCACGACCGCGACGCAGGTGCGCACGGTCTGCTCGTACTGCGGTGTCGGCTGCGGGATGGTGCTCGACATCGGCAGGGGACCCGACGGCCGGCGTACGGTCCTCAAGGCGTCCGGCGACAAGGCGCACCCCGCGAACTTCGGCCGTCTGTGCACCAAGGGCGCCACGACGGCGGAGATGCTCGCCGCCCCGGGCCGGCTGGACACCGCTCTCGTCCGGCAGCGGCGCGAGGAGGAGCCGGCGCCCACGGGCGTGCACGCGGCGATCAAGGAGACGGCCCGTCGGCTGCGGGCGGTCGTCGACGAGCACGGCCCGGACGCGGTCGCGTTCTACGTCTCCGGGCAGATGGGGCTGGAGGCGCAGTACCTGGCCAACAAGCTGGCCAAGGGCTTCGTGCGGACCAACCAGATCGAGTCGAACTCGCGGCTGTGCATGGCCGGCGCGGGCACCGGCTACAAGCTGTCGCTCGGTGCGGACGGCCCGCCCGGCTCGTACCAGGACTTCGACCACGCGGACGTCTTCCTCGTCATCGGGTCCAACATGGCCGACTGCCATCCCATCCTGTTCCTGCGGATGATGGAGCGGGTCAAGAAGACCGGCGCCAAAGTGATCGTGGTGGACCCGCGACGCACCGCCACCGCGGCCAAGGCCGACCTGTTCCTGCAGCTCAGGCCCGGAACCGACCTGGCGCTCCTGAACGGCCTGTTGCACCTCCTGCACGAGAACGGCCACACCGACGCGAAGTTCGTCGCCGCCCACACCGAGGGCTGGGAGGCGATGCCGCGGTTCCTCGCCGACTACCCGCCGGCCACGGTCAGCGAGATCACCGGCATCGCCGAGGAGGACCTGCGGACGGCGGCCCGGCTGATCGGCGAGGCCGGGGAGTGGATGAGCTGCTGGACGATGGGCCTGAACCAGTCCACTCACGGCACCTGGAACACCAATGCCCTGATCAACCTCCACCTGGCCACCGGGGCGATCTGCCGTCCGGGCAGCGGCCCGTTCTCGCTGACCGGGCAGCCCAACGCCATGGGAGGCCGGGAGATGGGCTACATGGGACCCGGTCTGCCGGGCCAGCGCTCGGTCCTGGTGGACGAGGATCGGGCGTTCACCGAGGAGTTGTGGGGGCTGCCGCCCGGCTCGATCCGCGAGGACGGGTCCGGCCGGGGCACGGTGGACATGTTCCGGCGGATGGCGGACGGCCACATCAAGGCCTGCTGGATCATCTGCACGAACCCGGTCGCGTCGGTCGCCAACCGCAAGACCGTCATCGAAGGGCTGGAGGCGGCCGAGTTCGTCGTCACCCAGGACGTCTTCGCCGACACCGAGACCAACGCGTACGCCGACGTGATCCTGCCCGGTGCGCTCTGGACCGAGACCGAGGGCGTGCTGGTCAACAGCGAGCGCAACCTCACGCTCGCCCGGCCCGCGGTGGAACCGCCCGGCGAGGCGATGGCGGACTGGCGCATCATCGCGGCCGTCGCGCGTGAGATGGGCTACGAGGAGGGATTCTCGTACGGCAGCGCGGAGGAGGTCTTCGAGGAGATCAGGCGCGCCTGGAACCCGAGGACCGGCTACGACCTGCGTGGCGTGTCCTACGAGAGGCTGCGCTCGACCCCCGTGCAGTGGCCGGCGGCAACGGCCGACGGGCCGGACCGCAACCCGATCAGGTATCTGGGAGCCGACGGGCGGCCGTCCTTCCCGACAGCGAGCGGCCGTGGTGTCTTCCACGCCCGCCCGCACGTGCCGCCGGCCGAGATGCCCGACGACGACTACCCGTTCGTGCTGAACACGGGGCGCGTGCAGCACCAGTGGCACACCCTCACGAAGACGGGCAGGGTCGCCAAGCTCAACAAGCTGAACCCGGGGCCGTTCGTGGAGCTGCACCCGGACGACGCCCTGGCTCTGGACGTGCACGACGGGGACGCGGTGGAGGTCGCCTCGCGGCGCGGCCGGGCCGTGCTGCCCGCGCTGGTGACGGACCGGGTCCGGCCGGGGAACTGCTTCGCCCCGTTCCACTGGAACGACCTGTTCGGCGAGTACCTCAGCGTCAACGCCGTGACCAATGACGCCGTGGACCCGCTGTCCTTCCAACCCGAGTTCAAGGTGTGCGCGGTGTCGCTGGCGAAGGTGACCGCGCCGGCTGCCGCACGAGCGGACGGGCCCGGACCGGGTGCGGAGGTGGCGGATGTGCCCGGCCCTCCGGCTCCCGGGGCCGGTGCTGCGCTACCGCCCGTACCCGTCGGCCCGCCTCCCGCGGCGGCCCCGGTCGCACCGGGCACGGCAGGCGCGGGCCCCGCGGCCGCCGTCCTCGGTCTGGCCCCCGTCCCGCCGCCACCCGTGCTGAGCGAGACCGAACGCCGCTATCTCGTCGGCTTCCTCGCCGGTGTCGAAGCGGGCACCCCGGGTGTGCCGGTACTTCCGCCGGCGGCACCGTTCAGTGCCGAGCACGCGCTGTGGGTCAACGGCGTACTGGCCGGGATGTACTCCAGGGCGGCCGTGCCCTCCCCGGTCCTCGCCGCGTCCGTGTCCGCGGGACGCGAGGTCGTCGTGCTGTGGGCGTCGCAGACCGGCAACGCGGAGGAGTTCGCGACGGCCGCCACCGAACGGCTCTCCTCGGCCGGGCACAGCGCCAGCCTCGTCCCCATGGACGACGTCGACCTCTCCGCGCTCCCTCCCACCGCCGGTCTGCTGCTGATCACCAGCACGTTCGGCGATGGAGACGCTCCGGACAACGGCTCCTCGTTCTGGGACCTGCTGGCCTCGTCCGACACCCCGAGCCTGGCGGGCCGGCCGTACGCGGTCCTCGCCCTGGGCGACTCCTCCTACGACGACTTCTGCGGGTACGGCCGACGGCTGGACCAGCGGCTGGACGAGCTCGGAGCGGTGCGTCTGGCGCCGCGCACGGACTGCGAGCCGGACTACGAACCCTCCGCGACGGCCTGGCTGGACCAGGTCCTCACCGCTCTGACCGACGAGGCCGCCCCGGCCCCGGCCGCCGCCCCGATGACGCTCCCGAGCACCCGGAAACCCGCGCCGGTCACCGCGCGTCTCGTCGGCAACCGGCTGCTCAGCGGCCCGGGGTCGGGCAAGGAGGTACGGCGCTTCACCTTCGACACCCGCGACAGCGCCGTACCGCTGACGTACGAGACGGGTGACGCGCTCGGCGTACGCCCCGTCAACGACCCGGAGCTGGTGGCGGAGTGGCTCGCCGTCACCGGTGTCGCCGCGGACGCCGAGGTGACGGTGCCGGGCGTCAGCGGGACGACGTTCCGTCAAGCCCTGCACGAGCACCTGGACATCACCCGCGTCACCACCGACATGCTGCGGTTCCTCGGCGAACGCGTCCACGATCCGCGCGAGCTGAAGAAGCTGCTGCGCCCCGACAACAAGGACGAGCTCGCCAAGTGGTGCTGGGGCCGGCAGGCCGTCGACGTCGTCGCCGACCTGGCCGTACGGGCCAGTGCCCAGGAATGGGCCGACACGCTCAAGCGGCTGCAACCGCGGCTGTACTCCATCTCGTCCAGCCCGCTCACCGATCCCGCCCTGGTCTCGCTGACGGTCTCCGTGGTCCGCTGGGAGAACGTGCACGGCCGCACCCGTCAGGGCGTGTGCTCGCCCTTCCTCGCCGACGCCGCGCCGGACAGCCCCGTGCCGGTCTTCGTCCAGCGGTCCCCGCACTTCCGGCCGCCCGCCGACCCCGCCACAGCGATGGTGATGGTGGGCCCCGGGACCGGGGTCGCACCGTTCATGGGCTTCCTCGACGAGCGTCGCGCGCTCGGCCACCGGGCCCCCAACTGGCTGTTCTTCGGCGAACAGCGCCGCGCAGGCGACCACTACTACGAGGACGAGCTCACCGCCCACCTGGACGCCGGCACCCTCGCCCGGCTGGACACCGCGTTCTCGCGCGACCAGCGCACCAAGGTGTATGTCCAGGACCGCATGCGCGAACACGGGCCCCAGCTGTGGTCCTGGCTCCAGGACGGCGCCCACTTCTACGTCTGCGGCGACGCCTCCCGGATGGCCAAGGACGTCGACCGGGCGCTGCGCGACATCGCCGTCGTACACGGCGGCCTCGACGAGGACGGCGCCGCCGCCTTCGTCAAACAACTCGCCGCCGACAAGCGCTATGTGCGCGACGTGTACTGACACATCGGTGACGTGCGTGTGCGGGACGCAGCCGGCCGGAGGATCCGGTCCCACGATGTGGGACCGGCTCGACTCACCGCCCAAGACGCATAGGCTCTGAGTGGCCTCCGGGGCGGCCGGAATTCCAGGGACGGGAACAGAGGGCGACATCCATGGTGACAGCGCGCCGGTTTCCTCTCGGCTCCGCGACGACGCTCACGGAACTGGAGGACGATCCTCACCCCCGGCTGGCCCTGCTGCGCGCCCGCGAACCGGTGTCGTGGGTGCCCGTGCTGGGAGGCTGGCTCGTGACCCGGCGTGATCTCGCACTGCGCGTGATGCGTGACGCGGCGACCTTCACGGTGGACGACCCCCGCTTCTCCACCGCCCAGGTGGTCGGTCCGAGCATGCTCTCCGTGGAGGGCGCCGAGCACAAGCGGCACCGTGCCCCCTTCACCGACCCGTTCCGCACGCAGGACGTGCACGACCGGTTCACCGGGTTCGTGGAACAGGAAGCCGCCCGGCTCGTGGAAGACATCCGGCCGCGTGGCAGCGCCGAACTGCGCCGGGCGGTGGCCGGGCCTCTGGCCGTCGCCGTCGTCGCCGAGTCGCTGGGCCTGGTCGACGCGGACGCCGAGGCGGTGCTGTCCTGGTACGACGCCATCGTGGGCGCGGTCTCCGACATCACCGCCGGGCAGCCGGCGAGACCCGACGGGGCGGCGGCGTTCGACCGGTTGCGGGGAAGCGTCGAGGCGACGGTCGCGGCAGGAACCGATGCGTCGGTGCTGGTCGCGGCGGCCGAAAGTGAGCGTCTGAAACTTCCGGAGGTGGTCGCCAACGCCGCCGTGCTGATGTTCGGCGGTATCGAGACCACCGAGGGCATGATCGCCAACACCGTACTGCACCTGCTGGCACACCCCGATCAACTCGCCCTCGTGCACGCCGATCCGGGCCTGGTCGACGCGGCGGTCGAGGAATCGCTCCGCCTGGAACCCGCCGCTGCCGTCGTGGACCGCTACGCCACCGCCGACGTGACGATCGGCGGCGCCGACGTGCGGCGCGGTGATCTCGTGGTCGTGTCGCTCGCCGGTGCGAACCGCGACCCCGAGGTCTTCGAGGACCCCGACAGCTTCGACCTGCGACGGAGCAACTCCCGCCTCCAGCTGGCCTTCGCGCACGGTCCGCACTTCTGTCTGGGCGCCCACCTCGCCCGACTGGAGACCCGCGTCTGCCTCCTCGCCCTTCTCGACCGCCTGCCCGGCCTGCGGCTCGACCCGGCCTCGCCCACCGCGCCCAGGGGCCTGGTCTTCCGGAAGCCTCCGGCTCTGCGTGTCCGCTGGGACGTGCCCGCACAGCACTGACGCGACGCCGGGTCACTCCTGCCTCGCCACCGGGCCGGCGCCTCCGGAGCAGGCCGGCCGTGTGCGGCAGCACCGGACGGTGACCGGCCGGCGCGGTTCCTTCAGTCGTGGAACGTAAATGCGTCGACAACGCCCCACCGCGCCCGGCACAGTGTCCGCCCGTGACGAGCAGTGAGCCATGGACCCGTGCGACCGCCGACCGCTACGACGCCGAGGAGGCCGAGCTGTCCTCGGCCGCCGTTCTCGGACCGACTCTCGCCTTCCTCGCCGAACTCGCCGGTGACGGCCGGGCACTGGAGTTCGCCATCGGAACCGGACGCGTGGGCGTCCCGCTCCGGGAACGCGGCGTGCCCGTGGTGGGCATCGAACTGTCCGAGCACATGGCTGCGGTCCTGCGGCGCAAGATCGACGAGCGCACTCTTCCGGTCGCCGTCGGGGACATGGCCACAACCGTCGTCCCCGGCGAGTTCACCCTGGTCTATCTCGTCTACAACACGATCACGAACCTGCTCACGCAGGACGAGCAGGTCGAGTGCTTCCGCAACGCCGCGCGTCACCTGGCTCCCGGCGGCCGGTTCGTCATCGAACTGGGCGTACCGCCGCTGCGGTTGCTGCCGCCCGGGCAGGTCGCGGTGCCGTTCGACGTCTCCGAGCGGCACCTCGGCTTCGACACGTTCGACCTGGTCGAGCAGATCCTCGTCTCGCACCACTTCACTCGCGACGGCGACGACGGCCGCTACCGCAGGGGCAACTCCCGGCACCGGTACGCGTGGCCGGCCGAGCTCGACCTGATGGCACGGATCGCGGGGCTCGAACTGGAACGACGCGTCGCGGACTGGGACGGGACGCGGTTCGACCAGGACTCCGCGAAGCACATCTCCGTGTGGCGCAAGCCGGTTCAACCCGGGTGAGGGCGTGACTGCTTCCTGAAGTCGCCGGTCGAACCCAGACGCACGCGGTGCCGCAACTCGACGCACGCGCGGAGAAGGTGGAGCGCAGGACCAGAAGCGGCGACCGTCAGCCGCCTGCGCCACGACGGACCCGGGCGGCCTTGCGTGCCTCGGCGATGCGGCGGGCCTCGGCGGACCGGCGGGACTCACCACCGCCGTCCCGTCCCGGGCGCGTGCCCAGGCCCCGGAAGGGGGCACCGCCGCGCTTCGGGCGCTCGGCCGGTGCGCTGCCGCCGACGGGGACACCGGAGGGAGCCTGGGCGCCGGTGATGCGGCTCAGCTCGGCCTCACCCGAGCGGACCTGCGTGATCCGGGCCCTGATGCCGGCGTCGGACAGGAGACGGGCCATGTCCCGGCGTTGGCCCGGCAGGACCAGCGTGACGACACTGCCGGACTCTCCGGCGCGGGCGGTGCGGCCGCCACGGTGCAGGTAGTCCTTGTGGTCGCTGGGCGGATCGACGTTGACGACGAGATCGAGATCGTCGACGTGAATGCCCCGGGCCGCGACGTTGGTGGCCACCAGCGTCGTGACATCACCTGTCTTGAACCGGTCCAGGGTGTGGGTGCGCTGGGGCTGCGACTTGCCGCCGTGCAGCGCCGCGGCCTTCACTCCGCTGCTCAGCAGGTGTCGGGTGAACTGGTCGACCGCGTGCTTGGTGTCCAGGAACATGATCACGCGCCCGTCGCGGGCGGCGATCTCGGTGGCGGTGGCGTACTTGTCGGCGCCGTGCACCTGCAGTACGTGATGCTCCATCGTGGTGACCGCGCCGGCCGACGGGTCGACCGAATGAACCACCGGGTCATGGAGGTACCGCTGGACCAGAAGGTCGACGTCGCGGTCCAGTGTGGCCGAGAACAGCATGCGCTGGCCGTCGGGACGTACCTGGTCGAGCAGTTCGGTGACCTGCGGCATGAAACCCATGTCCGCCATCTGGTCGGCCTCGTCCAGGACGGTGATCTTCACTCGGTCCAGACGGCAGTCCTTGCGTTCCACGAGGTCCGTGAGGCGGCCGGGCGTCGCGACGACCACCTCGGCCCCGTCACGCAGTGCGCCGGCCTGGCGGCCGATCGACATGCCGCCGACCACCGTGGCCAGCCGCACCTTCAACGACCGGGCGTACGGGGTGAGCGCCTCGGTGACCTGCTGGGCCAGCTCGCGGGTGGGGACGAGGATCAGGGCCAGCGGCTTCCGCGGCTCCGCACGCTGCCCGGCCGTGCGCGCGAGGAGCGCCAGGCCGAAGGCGAGCGTCTTGCCCGATCCGGTGCGCCCGCGGCCCAGGACGTCGCGGCCCGCGAGGGAGTCCGGCAAGGTGGCGGCCTGGATCGGGAACGGCTCGTTCAGGCCGCGATCGGTGAGCGTCTCCAGCAACGCGACGGGCATGTCCAGTTCACCGAAGGTCGCAGCGGCGGGGGGCGCCGGAGTGACGGTGACCGGCGGCGTCAACTCCCCCTCCGGTGGGGCGGAACGGAGCTCGGTGCCGCCCGGGCCGGTATCGGGGCGACCCTGACCCCCTGGCTGAAGACGGTCGTTCGTGCGGGCTGAACGGCTCATGGAGAACCTTCCTCAACAGGGCACGCATCGAGGAATTCCCGACAAGAATGAGCCGGATAAATTGCAAGAACGAGCCGAATATGAATATCGAATGATTTCAGCGGAATGCGAAAAACAGTGAGCTGGGGCCCCGCCACAAGGCGGGGCCCCAGTCATCTCGTCCGCTCGGACGTCAGGCGGGAGTGATGTTCTCCGCCTGCGGGCCCTTCTGGCCCTGCGTGATGTCGAAGTTCACCCGCTGGCCTTCCTGGAGCTCACGGAAGCCCTGGGCGGCGATGTTCGAGTAGTGGGCGAACACGTCCGGACCGCCACCGTCCTGCTCGATGAAGCCGAAACCCTTTTCCGAGTTGAACCACTTGACGGTGCCAGTAGCCATGTCACATCTCCTTGGGGGGCAGTACCCGGGGACACACGGCGTGCGAACCCCTTCGTTGTCACAATGCGCCCCGTCCGGACAAACACCGGAGATACAAGAAATGCCCGACGCTATACAGGCACCAAGACACTTGAAGTTTCGGGAACCACAACTGCAACTGTGGTCAAGTTTAGCACGGTTCACACATCCGCCCCATTTTCGCCCATGTCGCACGACAGCGGCCCGGCGGGAGCACAGCAGCGGGTCGGCCGACGTGAACTCGACCGAATGAGGAAGGTTAATTTTCGAATGATACAAAGTGCGATCGAGGAAAACTCTCCTCTTCAGTGACCAGCGCCAGGCCTCCACGATGGACGAGGACGAGCCGGCTCACCCGGAGCGGCAGGCCGTCCCGGCCCACGACGTCGCACCGCGCCGTCTCAACCCAGGAACGACAGGCGGACGTTCCGGTTCGGATTGTCCTTGTTCGTATCCACCAGACACACCGACTGCCAGGTCCCCAGCTCCAGCCTGCCGCCCAGGACCGGCAGCGTCGCGTGGGGCGGGACGATCGCCGGGAGGACGTGGTCACGGCCGTGGCCGGGGCTGCCGTGACGGTGCTGCCAGCGGTCGTCCGCGGGAAGCAGGGAGTGCAGCGCGGCGAGGAGGTCGTCGTCGCTGCCGGCACCGGTCTCGATGATCGCGATTCCGGCGGTGGCGTGCGGCACGAAGAGGTTCAGGAGCCCGTCACGGCCTGCCGCGACCTCGCGCAGGAACGCCTCGCAGGCGTGCGTGAGATCGACGATCATCTCGGACGAACCGGTGGCGACGTTCAGGACGCGGGTGCTGAAGGCATCGGACATGGCTCAATCCTCGCCCATGCTCCGGATTCCGTGCCCGAGCCGGATTTCGCACCCCGGCCGGTCGCCGATCGCTCGCTTCCCGCGGCCCCTTCGGGAAGATCCACGGCCCCGGCCGAGTTGGTGGAAGCGTGAACGATTCCGGGATGAGTGTGCGTGAGGTCGCCGTGGTGGTGATCGGCGCCGGGCAGGCGGGCCTGTCCAGCGCCTTTCATCTGCGGCGCACCGGCTTCGAACCCGAGCGGGACTTCGTGGTCCTCGACCACGCCCCCCGTCCGGGTGGCGCCTGGCAGTTCCGCTGGCCGTCGCTGACGTACGGCAAGGTGCACGGGATGCACTCGCTGCCCGGAATGGAGCTGACGGACGCGGACCCTGCTCGCCCGTCCTCCGAGGTCATCGCGGAGTACTTCGACACCTACGAGCGGACCTTCGACCTGCGGGTGCGGCGGCCGGTCGACGTCAAGGCCGTCCGGGAGGGCTCCGACGGGCGGCTGCTCGTCGAGACCGACGACGGGGTGTGGTCGACCCGGGCACTGATCAACGCGACGGGTACCTGGGACCGGCCGTTCTGGCCGCGCTACCAGGGCCAGGAGACCTTCCGTGGGCGCCAGCTGCACACGGCGCAGTACCCCGGCCCGGAGGCTTTCGCCGGCAAGCGCGTGATCGTGGTGGGCGGCGGCGCGTCCGGCACGCAGCACTTGATGGAGATCGCCCCGTACGCGGCCGCCACCACCTGGGTGACGCGACGGCCGCCGGTGTTCCGCGAAGGCCCCTTCACGGAGGAGTACGGCCGGGCCGCCGTCGCGCTGGTGGAGGAGCGGGTCCGCCGGGGGCTGCCGCCGCGGAGCGTCGTCTCGGTGACGGGACTGCCCCTGAACGAGGCGATCCGGCAGGCGCTGGCCGACGGCGTGCTGGACCGGGAGCCGATGTTCGACCGGATCACCCCCGACGGTGTGGCCTGGGACGACGGCCGTCGCGTCGACGCCGACGTCATCCTGTGGGCGACGGGCTTCCGGGCCGCCATCGACCATCTGGCGCCGCTGCGGCTGCGCGAGCCGGGCGGCGGCATCCGCGTCGAGGGGACCCGCGTCGTCGCCGACCCGCGGATCCATCTCGTCGGATACGGGCCCTCGGCGAGCACCATCGGCGCCAACCGCGCCGGGCGCTCCGCGGTACGGGACATCAGGCGGCTGCTGGCGGAGGAGCCGGTCGCCGCCTGACGCCCCGCCGGGGCGGCTCACTCGGTGGGCGTGGCCGCGGCTGCGTCGGAGGAGTCGCCCGTGGAGGAACCCTCGGAGACATCCGAGGAGTCACCCGCCGAGGCGCCTTCGGAGACATCCGAGGAGTCACCCGCCGAGGCGCCTTCGGAGCCGTCCGAGGAGTCACCCGTGGAGGAACCCTCGGAGACGCCCGAGGAGTCACCCGCCGAGGCACCCTCGGAGGCACCCGAGGAGGCGCTCGTGGAGGCACCGGGGGATGCGCCCGCGGAGGCCGACGGCGACGCGGGGGCTCCGGAGGACGCCGACGGCGCGGCGGGGGACGAGGGGACCGCGCTCCTGCGATACGCGTTGAACTCGGCGACGTTCTTCAGGTGTTCCTCGTAGTCCGCCGTGAAGCGTGTGTCGCCCGGCTTGACGGTCACGAAGTACAGCCAGTCGCCCGCGGGCGGACTGACGGTGGCGTGCATCGCCTCCTCGCCCGGGTTGGCGATCGGCGTGGGCGGCAGCCCCATGCGCTGGTAGGAGTTGTAGGGACTGTCGACCGCGGTGTCGTTCTGCGTGGTGTCCAGGGTGGACCGGTTCAACCCGTAGTTGATCGTCGAGTCCATCTGCAGCGGCATGCCCCGCTCCAGGCGGTTGAAGACGACCCTGGCCACCTTGCCCATGTCCGCCTTGGTCGCCGCCTCGGCCTGGACGATGCTCGCGATGGTGATGGCCTGGTAGAGGTTCATGGCGTTGCGCTGCGCCCCGGCGGCGATCGGCGCCTTGTTGAACTTCTGGTTCGCCGTGTCGACCATGTACTTCAGCAGCGACTCCGGGGTCGCCTTGTCGCCGATGGGGTACGTCGCCGGGAACAGGTACCCCTCGGGGTTGCCCTCGGCGTCGTTCGGCAGCTTGAGCTTGGCCTTCCCGATGGCCTGTTTCGTGGTGCCGGAGGGCACCTTGAGTGCCTTGTCGACGGCCTCGTAGACCTGGCCGGCACGCCAGCCCTCCGGGATGACGAGGGTCCTCGGCTTCTCGTGACCGCCTGCCCCCAGGGTCAGCAGCGGCACCGCCACGGCGGTGGCCGCCACGACGGTTCCCGTCGCGATGAGGGCGGCCCGGCCCCGGCGCGTCAGTCGGATCGTGCTCCGTGGCGGAGTGTTCGTCTCCATGCGGGCACGGTAACCCGCAGATCACCACAAACCCGGCATATCTTCATTTTGTCGGCTCCCGTCAGGTTGTCGGCTCCAATTGGGCGTCCCTTCGGACAAGGGCGGCGTACCGGCCGTCCAGGCCGAGGAGTTCCTCGTGGGTGCCGCGCTCCACCGTGCGCCCGGCGTCGAGAACCACGATCTGGTCAGCGCCCCGGACGGTCGACAGCCGGTGCGCGATGGTGAGCGTGGTGCGGTTCGCCGACAGGGCGTCGATGGCCTCCTGGACGGCGTGCTCGGTGCGGGTGTCCAGGGCGCTCGTCGCCTCGTCGAGGATGAGTACGGGCGGGTCGCGCAGGATCGTGCGGGCGATGGCCAGACGCTGCTTCTCCCCACCGGAGAACCGGTGGCCGCGCTCGCCGACGATCGTGTCGTACCCGTCGGGGAGGGACGCGATGTGCTCGTGTATCTGGGCCGCGCGCGCCGCCGCGTACAGCTCCTCGTCGGTCGCGTCCGGCTTGGCGAAGCGCAGGTTCTCGGCGACCGAGGCGTGGAAGAGGTAGGTCTCCTGCGACACGACACCGACCGCGCGCGCGAGGGTGTCGAAGTCCAGGTCGCGCACGTCGACGCCGTCGAGGGTCACGCGTCCGCCCGACACGTCGTACAGCCGGGGCACCAGGTGGCTCAGCGTGGACTTGCCCGAGCCGGTCGGGCCGACGACGGCGAGGCTCCCGCCGGCGGGCACGGTGATGTCGATGCCGTCGAGGATCGGTCCGCTCCTGCCGTCGTAGCGGAACACGACGTCCTCGAAGCGGATCTCGCCCTTGACCTGGTCGAGGTGGACCGGGCGCTCGGGTTCGGTGATGTCGATCGGCAGGTCGAGGTACTCGAAGATCCGCTGGAAGAGGGCGAGCGAGGTCTGGATCTGCACGCCCGTGGAGAGCAGGCTCACCGTCGGCCGGAACAGGCCCTGCTGGAGCGAGACGAAGGCGACGAGCGTGCCGATCGATATGGACGGGCCGCCCATCTGCAGGGCGATGCCCGCCGTCCAGTAGATGACGGCCGGCATGGCGGCCATCACGATGCCGATGACGGACATGCGCCAGCGCCCCGCCATGTTCGACCGCACTTCGAGGTCGACCAGACGCTCGGACTCGTCCGCGAAGGAACGGGTGAGCGAGTCGGCGCGGCCCATGGTGCGGCCCAGCAGGATGCCGCTCACCGAGAGCGACTCGGTGACGGTGGCGGCCATCACGGCCATCTGCTTCTGGCGCTGCGTGGTGATCTTCTTGCGTTCGTTGCCGACGCGTCGGCTGATCCAGACGAACACCGGCAGCAGGAGCAGCGAGACGACGGTCAGGCGCCAGTCCAGGGCGACCATCGCGACGATGGTGGCGACCACGCTCGTGAGGTTGGAGACGAGCGACGTGGCGGTGGAGGTGACGGTCGCCTGCATGCCGCCGATGTCATTGGCGATGCGCGACTGGACCTCGCCCGTGCGGGTCCGTGTGAAGAAGGCGAGGGACATGCGCTGGAGCCGGCCGTACACGGCGGTGCGCAGGTCGTGCATGACGCGCTGGCCGACCGTCGTGGAGATGAGGGTCTGGAGCACGCCGAAGACACTGGTCAGGACCGCGCTGAGGATCATGCCGAGCGCGAGCAGGCTGAGCAGGCCGGTGCGGCCCTCGGGGATCGCGACGTCGAGGATCTCCTTCAGCAGGAACGGCGTCGCGACGGAGACGAGTGACGCCGCCCCGACGAGCAGGCCGACGATCAGGAGCCGGCCTCGATAGGGCCGGAAGAGTTTCAGGATGCGACGCACCTGCCGCGGCTGTTCCATGTCGGCAGGTGCGGGGGTCCAGGTGGGTTGGTCGGGATGCATGGGCTCCTACGGGAGGTGAGAGGTCGATGACGAACGGAGCGTAGCTCATTGTTACCTATACTCACAATGAACGGCATCCTGATATTGTTCCCTCATGACCACCCCCGATGCCGACGGCCTGCTCGCCGAGCAGTTGCTGCGGCTGACGCGCCGCGTGCACCGCATCCAGAAGCGCCATCTGGAGCAGCGGGAGCTGGGCATCACTCCGGCCCAGTCCAGGCTGCTGCGCACCCTCGCCCACTACAGCGGACCACCCCGCATGGCCGATCTGGCCGAGCGCCTGGAGGTGGTGCCGCGCGCGGTCACCACCCTGGTCGACGGTCTGGAGGCGAGCGGCAAGGTGCGCCGTGTGCCCGACCCCACCAACCGCCGCGTGATCCGCATCGAGGTGACCGACGAGGGACGCAAGGCGCTGCGGGAGCTGCGCGCCGCGCGCCGTTCGGCCGCGGAGGAGATCCTGGCTCCGTTGACGGACGAACAGCGCGACGTGCTCGGCGGCCTGCTGAACACCCTGGTGGACGGCGTGCCGCACACGGAGCACCGCTGCTGAACCAGCTCGTGAGGAGTGGTGCGCGATGCCCCTGCTGGAGCCCCGGCACGACACGCTGCGCCCCGTCGCGCGCCCCGAGACGCCCGCGCCGGACCGGGTCCCGGAGGACCGCGCCGGGGGCACGCCCGAGCCGCTCCGGGGCGAACTGACCGCGCTGCTGGGCGCCGAGAAGGTGCTCACCGGGATCTCCGACCTCGTGCGTTACGCCTCCGACGCCAGCCCCTACCGCTTCGTGCCCCGGGTCGTCGTGATCGCCGAGGACATCGACGACGTCTCCACCGTGCTGTCGTACGCGCACGGCAAGAACCGCGAGGTGGTGTTCCGCGCGGCCGGGACCTCGCTCAACGGGCAGGCACAGGGCGAGGACATCCTCGTCGACGTCCGCAGGCACTGGACGGGAGTGGAGGTCCTCGACGGCGGCGCCCGGGCCCGCATCGCGCCCGGCACGACCGTCGCCCGCGCCAATGCCGCGCTCGCCCGTCACGGACGCGTGCTGGGCCCCGACCCGGCGAGCGCGATCGCCTGCACCCTCGGCGGGGTCGTCGCGAACAACGCCTCCGGCATGACGGCCGGCACCACCCGCAACGCGTACCGCACCCTCGCCTCGCTCACCTTCGTGCTGCCGAGCGGCACGGTCGTCGACACGGCCGACCCGCAGGCCGACGACCTGCTGGCGCACGCCGAACCCGCGCTGTGCGCCGGTCTGCTGGAGCTCAAGGAGGAGATCGCGTCCGACCCCGCGCTGGTCGCCCGCATCCGCGCCAAGTACACGATCAAGAACACCAACGGCTACCGCCTCGACGCGTTCCTGGACGGCGAGACCCCCGTCGAGATCCTGCGGGGCCTGATGGTCGGCTCCGAAGGCACGCTGGGTTTCATCTCCGAGACCGTCTTCGACACACTGCCCCTGGACCGGCGGGTCACCGCCGGGCTGTTCTTCTTCCCCTCGCTCCCGGAGGCTGCGGCCGCCGTGCCGCTGTTCACCCGGGCCGGCGCCTCGGCCGTCGAGCTGATGGACGGCAACACCCTGCGCGCCTCCGTGAGCGTCGCGGGCGTGCCCGCGGACTGGGCCGAACTGCCCGGCCCGACCACGGCCCTTCTCGTGGAGTTCCGCACCCCGGACGAGTCCCGTCAGCAGGCCTGCGAAGAGGCCGCCCGCAAGGTCCTGGACGGGCTCTCCCTGGTCTCCCCCGTGGCCTCGGTGACGAACGTCCTCACCCGCGACCCGGGGGCCATCGCGGGCCACTGGAAGGCCCGCAAGGCGTTCGTCACGGCAGTCGGGGGCGCCCGTCCGTCGGGGTCCACCCTGATCACCGAGGACTTCGCGGTCCCCCCGGAGCGGCTGGCCGAGGCCTGCGAGGCGTTGCTCGAACTGCAGACCCGGCACGGCTTCGATGCGGCGGTGGCCGGTCACGCCGCCCACGGGAACCTGCACTTCCTGCTCGCCTTCGACGCGTCCCACCCGGCGGACGTCCGGCGCTACGAGGCCTTCATGGACGACTTCTGCCGGCTGACGGTCGAGCGTTTCGACGGCTCCCTCAAGGCGGAGCACGCCACCGGCCGGAACATCGCGCCGTTCCTGGAGCTCGAATGGGGGCCTCGGGCCACGGAGTTGATGTGGCGCATCAAACGGGTCGTCGATCCGGACGGTGTGCTGGCCCCGCGCATCATGCTCGACCGTGATCCGCGCGCCCATCTGCGCGGCCTGAAGACCATCCCCCGGGTCGAGCCGGTCGCCGACCCGTGCATCGAGTGCGGCTTCTGCGAACCGACGTGCCCCAGCCAGGATCTGACGACCACACCGCGCCAACGGATCGTGCTGCGCCGCGAGATGATGCGCCAGCCCGAGGGCTCCCCCGTCGAGGACGGCCTCCTGGAGGCCTACGGCCACGACGCCGTGGACACCTGCGCGGGCGACTCGACGTGCAGACTGGCCTGCCCCGTCGGCATCGACACGGGCGCGATGATGCGTGACTTCCGGCACGCGCGGCACTCCCCGCGCGAGGAACGGGCGGCGGCCCTGGCCGCACGCCACTTCCGGTCGGTCGAGGCGGCGGCGCGCCTGGCCGTCGCCGCCGCGGACCGGATCGACGACAAGTGGGTGACCGGGGCGACACGCGCCGCACGCAGGGCCGTACGACCGGATCTCGTGCCCGAGTGGCTGCCCGGAATGCCGGGAGCGGCCCCCGCGAACCTGCCGCCCACCGCGCGCCTGGGGGCCGCCGCCGTCTACTACCCGGCGTGCGTCAACCGCATCTTCGCCGGACCGGGAGACCTCTCGCTGGCCGAGGCCGTCGTCGCCGTCTCGGCGCGCGCCGGAAAGCCCGTGTGGATTCCGGACGATGTGGCGGGGACCTGCTGCGCGACCATCTGGCATTCCAAGGGGTACGACTCGGGCAACAGGGTCATGGCCAACCGGATCGTCGAGGCGGCCTGGGGCTGGACCGCGGGCGGCGCGCTGCCGCTCGTCGTGGACGCCTCCTCCTGCACGCTCGGCATCGCCCACGAGGTCGTGCCGTATCTGACCCCCGAGAACCGCGCCCTGCACGCCGAACTCACCGTCGTCGACTCGCCGGTCTGGGCGGCGCGCGATCTCCTCCCCCACCTCACCGTGCGCCGCACAGTCGGCTCGGCCGTGCTCCATCCCACCTGCTCCATGGGGCACTTGGGAGACGAGGAGCAGCTGCGGGCCGTCGCGGAGGCCTGCGCCGACGAGGTGGTCGTCCCCGCCGATGCCGGTTGCTGCGCCTTCGCGGGCGATCGCGGCATGCTCCACAAGGAGCTCACCGAATCGGCCACCCGCAAGGAGGCCGAGTTCGTGCGCTCGCGTCCCTTCGACGCGCACCTCTCGGCGAACCGCATGTGCGAGGTGGGGATGGACCACGCGACGGGCCGCGGCTACTACTCCGTTCTGCTGGAACTGGAGCGCGCGACCCGGCCGACGGCCGACGACGCCTGACCTGCCCCGCGGTTCCACCGGAAACGGGACGCGCGAATCCGCCGTTCCCCGGGGCCCGTTGATCAACGGGCCCCGGGGAACGGCG
>NZ_BAABKB010000008.1:0-414608 GCF_039543605.1 Streptomyces siamensis
CGCAGCATGATCTGCTGCGGGCCCTTCGGCGTTTCGTACCTCTGCACGGGTGGCGTGCGTGGTAGCGCGCCCGCGGGCGTGCGCCACGCATCCGTGGCGCACGCCCGCGGGCACACGGCCCTTGCGGGCGCATGCCCGGGTACGTGTCGTGCGACTAGGCCTCGTCGCGGCGGAGCGACGGCTTCAGGTCCTTCAGCCGGCCCAGCAGGCCGTTCACGAACGAGGGCGAGTCGTCCGTGGAGAACTCCTTGGCCAGCTGCACCGCCTCGTCGAGCACCACGGCGTCCGGGGTCTCGTCGACCCAGATCAGCTCGTAGGCGCCGAGGCGGAGGATGTTGCGGTCGACGACCGGCATCCTGTCCAGCGTCCAGCCGACGGCGTACTGCGCGATGAGCTCGTCGATCCGCGACGCCTTCTCGGCGTAGCCCTCGACCAGCTCCATCGTGTACTCGCTCACCGGAGGCTGCCGGGTGTCGGTCCGGGAGTGCCGGATCCAGTCCGCGAGGACCGTCAGGACGTCCACGCCGCGCTGGTCGCCCTCGAAGAGGATCTGGAAGGCGCGCTTGCGTGCCGTGTTGCGGGCAGCCACGGTTAGCTGTTCACCCGGCCGAGGTAGTCGCTCGTGCGGGTGTCGACCTTGATCTTCTCGCCGGTGGTGATGAACAGCGGCACGTTGATCTGGTGGCCGGTCTCCAGGATGGCGGGCTTGGTGCCACCGGTGGAGCGGTCGCCCTGGACGCCCGGCTCGGTCTCCTGGATGACGAGCTCGACAGCGGCCGGCAGCTCGACGAAGAGCACCTCGCCCTCGTGCTGCGCGACGGTGGCGGTGAAGCCCTCGATCAGGAAGTTCGCGGCGTCACCGACGGCCTTCTTGTCGATGTGCAGCTGGTCGTAGGTCTCCATGTCCATGAAGACGAAGTACTCGCCGTCCATGTACGAGAACTGCATGTCGCGCTTGTCGACAGTGGCCGTCTCGACCTTGACACCGGCGTTGAACGTCTTGTCGACGACCTTGCCGGAGAGCACGTTCTTGAGCTTGGTGCGCACGAAGGCCGGGCCCTTGCCGGGCTTGACGTGCTGGAACTCGACGACGGACCAGAGCTGGCCGCCTTCGAGCTTGAGCACCATGCCGTTCTTGAGGTCGTTCGTGGAAGCCACGGTTGCGGAATCTCCTGGACTGACGTGGACGACCCCGGGACACGCGCACAGCTCGAAGCTAGAGCGCGAGCAGCTCCTTGGTCGTGATGGTGAGTAGCTCGGGTCCGCCGTCCGCCTCGGGGCGGACGACGAGCGTGTCATCGATCCGGACACCGCCCCGGCCCGGGAGGTGGACCCCCGGTTCGACGGTGACCGGCACACAAGCGTCCAGTTTACCCATGGCCGCGGGGGCCAGCTGCGGGTCCTCGTCGATTTCGAGCCCGACACCGTGCCCGGTCAGCGGAGGAAGTGCCTCCGCGTACCCCGCGGAGTCCAGTACCTGACGGGCGGCCCGGTCCACGTCACGGAAGGCGGCGCCGGGTGTCAGCGCTTCCCGTCCGGCTCGCTGGGCGGCAAAGACCAGGTCGTAGAGCTCGATCTGCCAGTCCGCCGGCGAGGTGCCGATGACGAAGGTGCGGCCGATCTCGCAGCGGTAGCCGCGGTAGGTCGCGCCGAGGCAGACGGAGAGGAAATCGCCCTCCTCGACACGCCGGTCGGTGGGCCGGTGGCCGCGGCGCCCGGAGTTCGGGCCGGTACCGACGGCGGTCGGGAAGGCCGGGCCGTCGGCACCGTGGTCGACGAGGCGGCGCTCCAGTTCCAGGGCGAGGTGCCGCTCCGTACGGCCGACGAGGATGGACTCCAGGAGCTCCCCCAGCGCCTGGTCGACGATCTCGGCGCCGATCCGCAGCGAGGAGATCTCCTCCTCGTCCTTGATCACCCGTAGCTGCTCGACCGCTCCGCCCAGGTCTCCGAGGCGCAGCTGCGGCGCCACGGAGAGGATGGCGCGGTGCCGTGCCACGGTCAGATGGTGCTCCTCGACGGCGACGGACTCGGCGCCCTGGGCCGCGGCGACGTCGGCGGCGGCGACGGCGGCATCACCGCCGGCGCGCGGCAGCACCCGTACGAGCAGGCTCTCGTCGGGGCGTCCTTCCCCGGCCTCGCCGCTCGGCGGACTGCCGCACAGCAGGAGGTCCTCGGCCACTCCGAGCAGGAGCACGGCACCGGCCGGGGCCGCGCCGGCGAGGTACCTCACATTGGCCGGGCGGGTGACGAGCGCCGTCTCGCTCCCGCCGGCCGCACAGCGCTCCCGGAGCCGCTCTCTGCGGGCCGCGTACACCTCTGGCATGAATTGAGCGTACGAGCGGTGGCCGGATGCCGCCGGTCCAGAGAGGCCGGACGGGTCCAGAAGGGCCGTTCCGGTGAGCCGGCGGGAGTGCGCAGGGACCGGCCGGCGGGAGTGCGCAGGGGCCGGACACCTCGCCGCCGCGGGCCTGGTGGGCGCGGCCGGCCGGGGCCCGCCGGAGCCGTCGCGGCGACTGTCCGGCACCGCCGTGGACGCGGGTCGCCGCCCGGCATCGGCGGGCCGGGGGTCTTCACGGCCCGGCCGCCGCGGCGGACCCGCACGGCTCACCCGGGGTGCGGGGAGGTGCGCGTCACCACTGCGGCGGGCTGGCGATCGATCGGGCGAGCACGTCGTCCAGGACGCGGGCCGTGGTCGGCACGTCGAGCTGGGAGTTGTCGATGATGGGCAGCCCGGAGCCGTACCACCCGGCCATGCGGCCGTGGATGCGGGCGACCTCCTCGTCGGACAGACGGCGGTTTCCGGAGCGCTCGGCATTGCGCTCCAGGACTATCTCCAGGCCGGGCAGCAGGACGACCGGCAACAGGCCGGGCCCCACGTGCCGCTTCCAGCCGCCGAGGCCGACGACCGGGCGGTCCGGGAAGACGGCGTCGTCCAGGATGCAGGAGATGCCGTTGGCCAGGAAGTTCCGTGCGGCGAAACCGCAGGTGCGGCGGGCGAGACGGTACTGCGCCTCCGAGCTGTCGTTCCACCCGGACTGCGGGTCGGCGAAGCCCGAGCGCACCCATTCGCGTACGTCGTCGAGGCTGATGTGCGCGGTGGGGACCCGGCGGTGGTCCGCCCAGTACTTGGCGACGCTGGTCTTGCCGGCGCCCGCGGGGCCGATGAGCAGGACCGCGAGCGTGGTGGCCGCGGGGTCGGGCGCTTCCGCGGCGGGCGACGGCGCGGGAACCGGCACCGGAGCACCGGGCGGCAGCTGCACATGCCCGGTGGTGTCCGGCGTCGGCGGGACCGGTGCGTGGTGCGCATGCTGCGGCGCGCCCTGGTGGGGCGGCTGCGCGTGAGCGTGGTGCGGGGGCGCGTGCTGCGGAACCGGGGCGGGCGGCACCCCGGGAGGCACGGGCGCTCCGGCGAAACCTGGGGCTGGTGCGGGACCCGGGTGTCCCGGGTGGTGTCCGGCCGACGACCAGCCGGCGGCCGGTCCGTGCCCCGGCTGGTGGGGCGGCGGCAGCGGAGCCCCCACTGCGTCCTGCATCCGGTGCCACTCCGTCTCGTTCTTCTCGGGCTCGGTTCACGTCCGGGCGCCGGAGCCGGTGTCGAAAGTCCGGCCGTGCGCGACCCCACGGGCCCTCGCACGCTCGTCCTCTCCGCACCGGCGCGACCCTTCGGCTCACTCGCCGCAGGCAATGCGCGCTGGCAGCGGGGCGCGAACCCCGCTTCGCTACCGAACGGTACCGTCCCCGGCCGTCGTTTGGTGAACGGCCGGGGTCGGCCCGAAGTGCCCGTGCCGCAAGGCGAATCGGACGGACGGTGCCTCGGAGGGACTTACTCGCCCACTTCGCCGTACGCGGCGAGCAGCACGGCGGGGTCCGGTCCCTCCATGACGGTGGGCTTGGCCAGCCCGTCGAGGACGATGAAGCGCAGCAGGTCGCCGCGGGACTTCTTGTCGACCTTCATGTTCTCCAGGAGCTTGGGCCACTGGTCGTAGCGGTAGCTCAGCGGGAGGCCGACGGACTCCAGGATGCTGCGGTGGCGGTCGGCGGTCGCGTCGTCCAGACGGCCCGCCAGGCGGCCGAGTTCGGCGGCGAAGTGCATGCCGACGGAGACGGCCGCGCCGTGCCGCCACTTGTAGCGCTCGTTCTTCTCGATGGCGTGCGCGAGCGTGTGCCCGTAGTTGAGGATCTCGCGCAGCCCCGACTCCTTGAGGTCTCCGGAGACGACCTCGGCCTTGACCTTGATGGAGCGTTCGATGAGCTCGGCGGTGTGCGGGCCCGCGGGGGTGCGCGCCGCCTGCGGGTCGGCCTCGATGAGCTCCAGGATCACCGGGTCGGCGATGAAGCCGGCCTTGATGATCTCCGCGAGCCCGGAGACGAAGTCGTTGACGGGCAGGGAGTCGAGCGCGGCCAGGTCGCACAGCACGCCGGCCGGCGGGTGGAAGGAGCCGACGAGGTTCTTGCCCTCGGCCGTGTTGATGCCGGTCTTGCCGCCCACCGCCGCGTCCACCATGCCGAGCACGGTGGTCGGAACGGCGATCCAGCGCACGCCGCGCAGCCAGGTCGCCGCGACGAAGCCCGCCAGGTCGGTGGTGGCGCCGCCGCCGACGCCGACGATGACGTCGGTGCGGGTGAAGCCGGACTGGCCGAGGGCCTTCCAGCAGTACGCGGCGACCTCCGCGGTCTTGGCCTCCTCCGCGTTGGGCACCTGGATGGCGACCGCTTCGAAGCCCTGCTCGGCCAGATCCGCGCGGAGCGCCTCACCGGTCTCGGCGAGCGCCTCGGGGTGGATGACCGCGACGCGCTTGGCACGGTCGCCGATCAGTGCGCCCAGTTCACCGAGGAGCTGACGTCCGACCAGGACCTCGTAGGGGTCGGTGCCCGCCGTGCCGCCGACCTGGATACGGGTCACTGCCTCGCTCATGCTTCCTTCAACTCCAGTGCGTCGAGGACCGCTTGGGCGACCTCTTCGGGGGTGCGGCCGTCGGTGGCCACGACGGCTCCGGCGACCTCGGTGTACAGGTGGCGGCGTGCGTCCATCAACTCGCGCCACTGGCGGCGCGGGTTGACGGCGAGCAGCGGCCGGGCGGTGTTGAGGCCGGTGCGCTTGACCGCCTCCTCGACGTCCATCGAGAGATAGACGACCAGGTGCGCGGCGAGCAGCGTGCGGGTGTCCTCGTCGAGGATCGCGCCGCCGCCGAGCGCGAGGACTCCCTCGTGCTCGGCGAGGGCCTTGTGCACGGCCTGCTTCTCGATCGCGCGGAAGGCCGGCTCGCCCTCGTCGACGAAGATGTCGGCGATGGTGCGGCCCTGCGCGGCCACGATGTCGTCGTCCGTGTCACGGTAGACGCAGCCGAGCCGCTCGGCGACGAGCGCGCCCACCGTGGACTTGCCGACGCCCATGGGCCCGACGAGGACAACGCGCGGGGCGGTCACCGGATGGCCAGGTTCTCAAGGTACGACTGCACGTTCCGGCGGGTCTCCGGGACGCTGTCGCCGCCGAACTTCTCGGCGACCGCGTCGGCCAGGACGAGCGCGACCATCGCCTCGGCGACGATGCCGGCGGCCGGGACCGCGCAGACGTCGGAGCGCTGGTGGTGGGCCTTGGCGGCCTCGCCGGTGGCGACGTCGATGGTGGCGAGCGCGCGGGGCACGGTGGCGATCGGCTTCATCGCGGCGCGGACGCGCAGCAGCTCGCCGGTGGTGAGACCGCCCTCGGTGCCGCCGGAGCGGCCGGAGCTGCGCCGGATGCCGTCCTCGGTGTGGACGATCTCGTCGTGGGCCTTCGAGCCGGGCACACGGGCGAGCTCGAAGCCGTCGCCGACCTCGACGCCCTTGATGGCCTGGATGCCCATGAGCGCGGCGGCGAGCCGGGCGTCGAGGCGTCGGTCCCAGTGGACGTGGGAACCGAGGCCGACGGGCACGCCGTACGCCAGGACCTCGACGACGCCGCCGAGGGTGTCGCCGTCCTTGTGGGCCTGGTCGATCTCCGCGACCATCGCCTTCGACGTGTCGGCGTCGAGGCAGCGCACCGGGTCGGCGTCGAGGCGCTCGACGTCCGAGGGCTTCGGGTAGACGCCGTAGGGGGCCTTCGCCTGGGCCAGCTCGACGACGTGCGAGACGATCTCGATCCCGGCCGTCTCCTTCAGGTACGAGCGGGCCACCGCGCCGAGTGCCACGCGGGCCGCGGTCTCGCGGGCGGAGGCGCGCTCCAGGATCGGCCGGGCCTCGTCGAAGCCGTACTTCTGCATGCCGGCGAGGTCGGCGTGACCGGGGCGCGGCCGGGTCAGCGGGGCGTTGCGGGCCAGTTCGGCGAGGACCTCGGGGTCGACCGGGTCGGCGGCCATGACCTGTTCCCACTTGGGCCACTCGGTGTTGCCGACCATGACGGCCACCGGCGAGCCGAGCGTGAGGCCGTGGCGCACGCCGCCCAGGAAGGTGACCTCGTCGCGCTCGAACTTCATGCGGGCACCGCGTCCATAGCCCAGGCGCCGCCGGGCGAGGTGGTCGGCCACCATCTCCGTGGTGATCGGCACGCCGGCGGGAAGGCCCTCCAGCGTGGCGACAAGTGCGGGACCGTGGGACTCCCCCGCGGTCAGCCAGCGCAACCTGCTCAACGGTGCTCCTCATGCTCGCGCCCTGGTACTGCTGCTGCGTACGCGCGTCCTCGCGTACGGCGACGGCGCGACCGGGTGCGCGGCCCTGGCCCGCCATCTCCGATCCTCCCACGTCCGGGGCTCGGATCCGGTCGCAGGTCCATCAGGCGGACGCACATCGTCACGTGGGCACGACCGGACGTCACCTGTGCGCGACCGATGAATTCCGGCCATATTCCGGGAAACCCGCGCCTTTTCTCCCGCATTCCCATGACGGAAAAGACGGTCAGATGCACGCGAAAGGATTCTCGACTCCGGCCCGGGAGGAGAATGAGGGTCGCTCGTCGAGGGCGGCGGTCCGCCGTACCGCGAGACCCTCCGGGCTTAGTCTGTGGGGCGTGAATGCGAGACGTTTCCTGAGATCGACCGGCGGCCAGTTCCTCCTCGCGACGCTGGCGATGCTGCTTCTCTTCCTGCTGGTCGGAGCCGGAGTCTCGTACCTGCTCAAAAGCGCCTTCGGGGGCGGCTGGTTCGTCTTCTGACCTGCGCGGCCGGGGTGTCGCCCATGGTGCGGGCGACACCCCGGCCGCCTGCCGTCAGTGCAGGGTGCCGTTCAGGGCGTCCTCCAGCACCTGCGCATAAGCGGTGGTGCCGAGATCATTGGGATGAATGGATCCACGACTGGGCATCGCGGCCTCCTGGAAATCTCCCGGACCGTTCGGACTCATCTGAATGGGATTGATGTAGTGGGGCCCGTCACAGAAGGCGTGGCCCTCGAACTTGTACTGCGGGTTCGTGTAGACGATCTTCGGGTCGCCGAAACTCGTCGCCGACTGCTTCATCACCGCGGCGAGTTTGTCCGCCCACGAGTTGAAGATCGCGACCTCACGGTCGTTGTACTCGACGGCGCACGCCGTGGGGCTGAACAGCCGGGGGTACCCCATGAGCACGATCTTGGCGTTCGGCGCCTGCGAGCGGATCTCGGTCAAGGTCTCCGAGACCCAGGGTCCGACGCTGTTGGCGATGAACTCCGGCTCGTACTCCGTGAGCGGCTTGGGGTCGCTCTTGTACGTGTATCCGCTGTCGGAGCAGTCCGTGGCCGCGCAGGCCGCCGCCAGGGGCGAGAACCGCGCGTCGTTGCCGCCGATGGAGATCGTGACCAGGGTCGTGTCCGCGCTGAGCACTCCGGAGCCCAACTGTGGGATCTCCCCGAACTCTCCGTCGTTCCCCCAGCCCCAGGGGGCCGTCTGGTCGTCGCGGCCCCCCGAGTACTTGCCGAGCGCGTTGTCCGTGTACGCGCCCGAGCAGGCGATGAACTGGTAGTCCAGGGTCGGGTCGTTCGCGTCGGCGAGCGCACCGATGGAGGACGAGCGGCCGGGCAGGACGGCCTTGCGGCTCCAGGCGTTGGCGCTGCGGTGACAGGCGTTCCACGTCCGCTTGCCGTAGTCCATGTCCGACTCGGGGGCGTACGACCCCGCGCCCTCACCGGACGAGAACGAGTCGCCCATCGCGACGACGAAGTCCGTCGGCTTCGCGGAGAGCGGCACGAACGCCACCGCGTCCCAGGCCACGTCGTCGTCGGCCGTGCCGTCGCCCGCGGCGTTGCTCAGCGAGACGCTCTGCGGCTTGGAACCGTTGACGAAGTGGTACGTGCCGAGTGGGTACCACTCGTTCTTCGACGTGACCTGGTTGATCGTGCGGTGCCGCGTCGTGCCGTCCCCGAGGGTGATGTCGTACCTGGCCTGTTGCGACTCGGATCCGGTGGACGGGAGGTGCACCATGACCCGTGCCCACTGGTCGAGCCGCTGGTTCAGCGTCCAGGTGCCGGTGACCTTCATCTGCGTGATCCGGTTGGCGCTGTTGCGGGTGTGCGCGAACCAGAAGTGGGCGCCGAAGCCGCCGCCGATCTGGTGGAAGTCCTCCTTGCCCTCGTACGTGGTGACGGTCCCCGGGGTGTCGGCGAAGTCCCAGGACATGGTTCCGGCGTTGCTCCAGGTCTTGGAGCAGTCGGTGCGCATGGTCGGCACCCCGGCGGCCACGTCGTCGACGATCCGGGCGCCCGACGGAAGTCCGCTCGTGGAGCAGTTGGGCTGGCCGCTGTTGCCGCGGCCGAGCTCGGCACGCAGCGTCTTGTAGGTGAGTGTCTCGTTGCCGCACTCAAGGGAACAGGTCGTCTTCCAGCTGGCGTTGGCGTGGTACCAGTACTGCTTGTAGCAGTCCTCCGTGGTGCACTGCGGCGGGTTGCCCGAGTCACAGCCGTTGCTGCCGTTGCAGAAGGTGTCCAGGGACGGCTTGACCCGCGTGCGGGCCCCGGCGTTGCCCCACCACGCCGCCTGGAAGCCGTGGGTGTTGCCGCTGTCCTGCACGCCCGCGTCGCTGTAGGAGCGGCCGGTGTCGATCGGGAAGGCGGCCCAGCCCATCACCTTCTCCGGGTAGGGCCACTTCTGCGGCTGCGCGGCGTCCGCGTAGTGGTTGTTGTCGAGGAAGGCGAACCGGTCGGCCGGGTACTTGGGGTTGGCCGGGTTGTTCAGCCAGCCGAGGCCCCATTTGCCGCTGGAGTCGGGCGTGTTGTAGCCGAGGTTGTAGTTCCAGGCGGCGGCGAACCAGTTCTCGATGTACTTGGGGTCGTCGTCGTTGATCTTGATCGTCTGGCCGTCGGTGTGCAGCTCGTTCCACTTGTTCGCGAGCGTCTGCGCGGCGACGGCGATGTTCGCGGCGTAGTCGAGCGCGATGGCTCGCTGCTGGTCCGCGGGGAGGGCGCCCGGCTTGCCGGGCTGCTGACGGGTGGCGACGCTCATGCCGTCGGTCTGCTGGCCGATGCCGTAACCGCAGTCGGCCTTGGCCCAGTCGATCGACCAGATCTTGGTCGGGTCGTAACCAGTGGTGCCCGGGTAGATGTTCGTGCCGTAGAAGTTGCCGATCAGCGCGTTGCCCGTCTGGCCCGGCAGCGCGTGGTACGACGCCTGCCACAGGTTGGACTCCTGCGCCAGGATGCCCAGCAGCACCTGCGCCGGAATCCGCGAACCCGAGGCGGCCCCCTTCAACGCGGGCACCGGGAACATCGTCGACGGCGAGACCGAGGAACCGAGGCCGTCGGCCGAACGCCAGCCGCCCTGGGTGATGTAGCCGCTGGTGAGGTTTCCGCGGATCGCCATGTCCACGGCCCACTCGACCTGGTTCGGGGTGGGCTGGAGGGCCTGCTGCGACTCGTCGTTGCGCGGGACGGAGCAGGTCCGCTCGGGGTC
Source organism: Streptomyces siamensis (assembly GCF_039543605.1). Classification (NCBI taxonomy): domain Bacteria; kingdom Bacillati; phylum Actinomycetota; class Actinomycetes; order Kitasatosporales; family Streptomycetaceae; genus Streptomyces; species Streptomyces siamensis. The sequence continues at coordinate 9,833 of NZ_BAABKB010000008.1, forward strand.
GGACGTCGTGTTGGACGAGGCCGCGGCGGTGGCGGCGAGGGCCTGCTTGCTGCTGCCGCCCGCGGTGGCGGTCCGCAGCGCGGGCGAGTGCTGCCCGGCCCCGGTGGTGGTGTCCGGCGGGACGGTGAAGTCCACCTTCTTGCCGGTGGCGGGCACCCGTGCCTCGACGGTGAACGGCAGCGGGCCGTCGTCACCGGTGGCCGCGAGCGGGCTGGTCACATGGGAGCGCAGGCCCTTGGAGACGGCCCGCTCGATGACCAGACGGCCGTGCGAGGAGACCTCCGTACCGGCGTCGGCCTCCAGTCGCCTTATTCCGCTGGGCAGTTGGGCGACGCCCTGCGGCTTCCCGGTGAGGAACAGCCGACCGCCGGTGCCGGCGGACAGCCCCACCTTGCCGAGGGTTCCGTGCGCGAGCTCCGTGACCTTGCCGCCCGCGGCCCGGCGGACCGCGACATCGTTGCCGCGCCGGTCGAGGAAGCCGACGCCGCCGTCCGCGTCGGGGTGCAGACGGAACGCGGGACCCGACGTCCGGCCGATCAGCTCGGTGGAACCGCTGCCCGTGATGCGGGTCAGCCTGTTGCCGAGGGCCGCGACCGTCGCGTCCCCGACCGGGATGGCGGACGTCGCCTCGCCGCGCACGGTGACCGTGCCGCTGACCTTGCCGGTGACGGTGTTCAGCCGCAGCAGCCGCGTCTTGCCGACCTCCTCGTCGGCGGACTGGGTCAGCACCGCCGTCTCGCCCGTGCCGCAGCCCGGGTTGAAGTAGGCGAGCGAGACCTGCTGCGGCAGCTTGGTCACCTTGTGGGTGCGGAGGTCGACCACCGCGGCGAAGGCGCCGCGGTCGAACAGCGCGGGAGTGTTGGTGAAGGTCCGCGGCGCGTAGGCCACCACGGCCCGCTTGCCGGAGCCCGTGACGCACACGTTGCCGATCCACGCGTCCGCGTCGAACCCGTCCTCCCGCAGCGTGGCCGCCTCCTGCCACCGGTAGGCGTCGGCGCTGTCCGCGACCAGGACGTGCAGTCCGCGCGCGTCGCCGGCCACGGTGACGGCCCGGTCGTCCGACGTCCGCCAGCCCTTCGGCAGCGTACGGTCCGGATCGGCGACCTTGGACGGACCCGACGGATCAGCCTCCGCCCCGGCCGTCCGGGCGGCCGTGTTCGGCGCCTTGCCCACCGAGGCCCCGCCGTCGCCCGGCGCCTGGGGTGCGGCGAGGGCGTACGCCGAGGGCAGCATGCCCACGGTCAGGGCCGACGTCAGTACGACGGCCCATCTCTTTCTTGCCGTTCGGAGTTTCACCTGTCAGCCGTCCTGCTCCCTGTCGGCCCGCGGGTCACGCGGGAAACGGATGGTCCATGCAACATCCGCTGGGAACAGTAGGAGGCCGTCGCGGTGACGGTTCTGCGATCACGGGCACTGGCGCAATGCCGCCAGCCGGTGCGCGCGTTCGGGAAAACCCCGGAGAGGTCGACAACCCTTCAGGTCAAGACACCTGGCGGGCGGCAAGCGCGTGCTCGCCCGCCTTGCGCATCGCGTCGAGCGGAGCGGGCGACCGCCCGGTCATCTGCTCCACCTGAAGGACCGCCTGGTGCAGCAGCAGGTCGAGTCCGCTGACCACGGCCCCGCCGTAGCCGGACCAGCGCGCCGCGAGGTCCGTGGGCCACGGGTCGTAGAGCACGTCGAAGAGGGTCGCGGGCCGTTCCGGGACCGCGGCGGCCAGTGCGTCGGTGGTCCCGGCCGGAGTCGTGGCGATCACCAGCGGCGCGCGCAGCGCCTGCTCGGCGTCCGCCCAGTCCGCGGTCCGCACCTCGACGTCGAGCCGCTCGCCCCACTGCCGCATCTGAGCGGCGCGTCCCTCGCTGCGGACATAGGCGACGACCTCACCGGTGCAGATCCGGGCGAGCGCGGCCAGTGCGGAGGACGCGGTGGCGCCCGCGCCGAGGACGGCGGCGGAGTCCACCTCCTCGATGCCCCGCTCGCGCAGGGCCGCGACCATGCCGGGGATGTCCGTGTTGTCGCCGACGCTGCGCCCGTCCCCGGTGAACACCACCGTGTTGACGGCCTCGACGGAGGCCGCCGTCTCGCTGATCTCGTCGAGCAGCGGCATGACGGCCCGCTTGAGCGGCATGGTCAGCGACAGCCCGGCCCACTCCGGGCCGAGCTCCGCGAAGAACCCGGGCAACGCCTCCTCGTCGACCTCGAAGCGGTCGTACGACCAGTCGCCGAGCCCCAGTTCCGTGTACGCGGCCCGGTGGAGCACCGGGGACAGCGAGTGCGCGATGGGGGAACCGAGGACGGCGGCCCGACGGGCGTCAGTTCTTGCCCGAGCTGTCATTGAACTTTTCCTTGAGCTTCTGGAAGTCGGCGTAGGTCTTGGCGAACTCGGTGTTGCTCTGGCCGTCCGTCGCCACGAAGTAGATCCAGCCGTCGTCCGTCGGGTTGAGCGCGGCCCGCAGCGCCTCGTCACCCGGGTTTCCGATCGGACCGGGCGGCAGCCCCTTGCGCGTGTACGTGTTGTACGGGTCCTGGTTGCTGTTGATCTCCGACTCGCTGATGTCGATGTTGCTCTGCTTCTTCAGGTAGTTGAAGGTCGAGTCGAACTGCAGCAGCTGGTTGGTCTCGGTGTTGGTCGGCTTGAGGCGGTTGTAGACGACTTCGGCCATCTTGCGGAAGTCGTCGTGCGTCTTGCCCTCCGCCTGGACCAGGCTCGCGACCGTGACGAGCTGGTACGGACTCTCCAGGCCGAGACTCTTGGCCTTCCCCTTGAGGTCGAGCTCGTTGTACCTCTGGTTGGCCTGGGCGACCATCTTCTTCAGGACGTCCTCGGGCTTCATGCCCTTGGCGGCCGGATAGGTGGCCGGGTAGAGGAACCCTTCCAGCGGGTCCTTGACGTCCTTGCCGGCCTTCGCCCAGTCCGGCAGACCGAGATTCTTGTACTGCTTCTGGGCCACCTTGCCGGTGGTACCGCCAGGGAGGGCGAGCTTCTTGTCGATGGCCTCGTAGACCGCGGAGTTCCGCTGCCCCTCGGCGATGGTCAGGTTGTTCTGACTCTTGGGGTCGAGCATCCATTTCACGGCGCTCGCGGCGGACATCTCTTTCTTCATGGTGTACGCGCCGGCCTGGATGGAGCCCGATTCGGAGTTCTGGGTGAACGCCGACACGAACGCGTCGACGCTCTTGACGACGCCGGCGTCCCGCATGAGGCGCCCGATCTCCGCGCCGCCCGCACCCTTGGGCACCTGGACGTTCACGCTCTCGCCGGTGCCTTCTCCCGCATAGTCCGGCGCCGGGCCAAAACGATTCTGGTAGAACTGGTACCCGTAATATCCGACTCCGCCGAGTCCTCCTCCGAAGACCAGTACGACAACGAGGCAGGCGCAGCCGCTGCGACGTTTCTTCCCCTTGCTCCCGCCCTTGCCACGGCGGTCGCCGCGGCCCCGGCGGCCCTGCGGGTCGTCGTCGAAGTCGTCGTCGTCATCGTCTCCGCCACCGGCGAAGAAGGCGTGTTCTCCCTGGTCGGGACCGGGGTCCCAGTCCGTCTGCGGCTCGGGTTCGGCGCGTCGGCGGGCCGGGGGCTCCGGCGGCGGATAGGCGTCCGGAGTGTTGTAGTAGTCGGGCTGCCCACCGCTGTACTGGCCGCCGTACGGGTCGGCCGGATCGGCGGCGTACGGGACCTGGGTGTGCGACCCGGTGTTCCAGCTGCCGTCGTTGTACTGCTGCTGCCCCTGACCGGCGTACTGCTGCTGACCGTGGTCGACGTACTGCTGACCCTGGCCCACGTACTGCTGGTCCGGGTACTGCTGGTCCGAGTACTGCTGCTGGCCCTGGCCGGAGAACTGCTGCTGGCCCTGGTGCGGATACTGCTGCTGACCCTGGCCGTACGCGTCCTGCTGACCTGTGCCCCAGCCGCCGTACTGCGCGTGCTGCTGCGGCTCCTGCGGGTAGTGCTGTGGCTGGCCGCCGTAGGGGGACTGGCCGTCGGCGGCCTGTCCTCCCCATCCGCCGTCCCCGTACAACGGGTCCTCCGGATGCCACGGTTCGGAGCCTGCGCCCCGGCCATACTCAGTCATCGATCCCCTACGAGCCGCGAGACGGCGGCTGCTGGTGCGGTGAGCCCGGCTCCCGTCCGCCTCTTTGCTGTGCGGCGGCTGTTCGAAGACCACCGCATCGCGCGGAACGTTACCGTATCGCGATCAGATGACCACTTCGACGCCCTCGCCGGGAGATTTACCTGACACCCGTTCGGATTCCAAGGCCTGCTGCAGGATGATGACCGCTGCCGCCTGGTCGATGACCGACCGGCCCTTCTTGGATTTCACGCCCGAGGCGCGCAGGCCCTGACTCGCCGTCACCGTGGTCATCCGCTCGTCCACGAGGCGCACCGGGACGGGTGCGATCCCCCGGGCGAGTTCCTGGGCGAAGGCGCGGACCTTCACCGCGGCCGGGCCCTCGCCCCCCTTGAGGGAGCGAGGCAGCCCCACGACGACCTCGATCGGCTCGTACTCCTCGACGAGCTGCTTCAGCCGGCGGTGGGCCGCGGGGATGTCACGCCCCGGGACCGTCTCCACCGGAGTGGCGAGGATCCCGTCGGGGTCGCACGAGGCGACCCCGATGCGGGCGTCCCCGACGTCGATCGCGAGTCGACGTCCTCTGCGCATGGTCCTGACCGCTCTCTACTTGGCGGTCTCGGCGACGAGGCGCTCGACCGAGTCGATGGCCTCACCGATCGCGGCCGGGTTCTGGCCGCCGCCCTGGGCGACGTCCGGCTTGCCGCCACCGCCGCCGCCGAGGGTCTTGGCGGCCGTGCGGACGAGGTCACCGGCCTTGAGGCCGCGCTCGCGGGCGGCCTCGTTGGTGGCGATGACCGTCAGCGGCTTGCCGTTGACCGTGGTGAAGAGGGCGACCACCGCGGCCCGTCCGCCCTGGATGCGGCCTCGCACGTCGAGGACCAGCTTGCGCAGGTCGTCGGCGGTCGTGCCGTCCGGCACCTGGCCGGTGACGAGGGCGACGCCGTGCACGTCCTTGGCGGAGTCGACGAGGCCGCCGGCGGCCTGGAGGACCTTCTCCGCGCGGAACTTCTCGATCTCCTTCTCGGCGTCCTTCAGCTTGCCGAGCATGGCGGAGACCTTCTCCGGGAGCTCCTCGGAACGGCCCTTGATCAGCTCCTGGAGCTGGGCGACGACCGTGTGCTCGCGAGCGAGGAAGTTGTAGGCGTCGACGCCGACCAGGGCCTCGATGCGGCGCACGCCGGAGCCGATCGACGACTCGCCGAGCAGCTTGACCAGGCCGAGCTGGGCGGTGTTGTGGACGTGCGTGCCGCCGCACAGCTCCTTGGAGAAGTCACCGATGGTGACGACGCGGACGCGCTCGCCGTACTTCTCGCCGAACTCGGCGATGGCACCCTGCTTCTTGGCCTCGTCGATGCTCATGATCTCGGCCTGGACGTCCAGGTCGCGGGCGAGCACCTCGTTGATCTGCTGCTCGACGTCGGTCATCACGGCCGTCGGTACGGCGGACGGGGAGCCGAAGTCGAAGCGGAAACGACCCGGCTGGTTCTCCGAACCGGCCTGGGCGGCCGTCGGGCCGAGGGCGTCGCGCAGCGCCTGGTGCGTGAGGTGCGTGGCCGAGTGGGCGCGGGCGATGGCCTTGCGGCGGCGGACGTCGATCGAGGCCTGGGCCTTGGCGCCGACGGTGACCTCGCCCACCTGGACGACGCCCTTGTGGACGTACACGCCCGGGACGGGCTTCTGGCAGTCGCGGATCTCGATGATGGCGCCGGTGTCGACCTTGATGCGGCCCATGTCGCCGATCTGGCCGCCGCCCTCGGCGTAGAACGGGGTGCGGTCGAGGACGATCTCGACCTCGTCGCCCTCCGTGGCGGCCGGTGAGGAGGCGCCGTCGACGAGGATGCCGACGATCGTCGACTCGCCCTCGGTGCGGTCGTAGCCGATGAAGTCGGTCTCGCCGGCGGCGTCGGCGATCTGCCGGTAGGCACCGAGGTCGGCGTGGCCCGTCTTCTTGGCCTGGGCGTCGGCCTTGGCGCGCTCCCGCTGCTCCTTCATCAGACGGCGGAAGCCGTCCTCGTCCACGGAGAGGCCCTGCTCGGCGGCCATCTCCAGAGTGAGGTCGATCGGGAAGCCCCAGGTGTCGTGGAGCAGGAACGCCTTGTCGCCGGCGAGGACCGTGCCACCGGACTGCTTGGTCTCGGTGACGGCGGTGTCGAGGATGTTGGTGCCGGCCTTCAGGGTCTTGAGGAAGGCGGCCTCCTCGGCGAGGGCGACCTTCTCGATGCGCTCGCGGTCGGTGATGAGCTCGGGGTACTGCTGGCCCATCATCGCGATCACGGTGTCGATCAGGTCCTTGACGACCGGACCGGTGGCACCGAGCAGGCGCATGTTGCGGATGGCGCGACGCATGATGCGGCGCAGCACGTAGCCGCGGCCCTCGTTGCCCGGGGTCACGCCGTCGCCGATGAGCATCACGGACGTCCGCATGTGGTCGGTGACCACGCGCAGGGAGACGTCGGAGTCGTGGGCGGCGCCGTACTCGACGCCGGTCAGCTCGGTGGCCTTCTTGATGACGGCCATGGAGGTGTCGATCTCGTACATGTTCTGCACGCCCTGCAGAATCATGGCGAGGCGTTCCATGCCGAGACCGGTGTCGATGTTCTTGCTGGGCAGCTCGCCGAGGATCTCGAAGTCCTCCTTCGAGGTGCCCTCGCCGCGCTCGTACTGCATGAAGACCAGGTTCCAGATCTCCACGTACCGCTCGTCGTTGACGGCCGGGCCGCCCTCGACGCCGAACTCGGGGCCTCGGTCGTAGTTGATCTCGGAGCACGGGCCGCAGGGGCCCGGGACGCCCATGGACCAGTAGTTGTCCTTCTTGCCCAGGCGCTGGATGCGCTCGGCCGGGACGCCGATCTTGTCGCGCCAGATGGTCTCGGCCTCGTCGTCGTCGAGGTAGACCGTGATCCACAGACGCTCGGGGTCGAGTCCGTAACCACCCTTGTCCTGGGGCGTGGTGAGCAGCTCCCAGGCGTAGGTGATGGCGCCTTCCTTGAAGTAGTCGCCGAAGGAGAAGTTGCCGCACATCTGGAAGAACGTGCCGTGCCGGGTGGTCTTGCCGACCTCTTCGATGTCGGGCGTGCGCACGCACTTCTGCACGCTGGTGGCGCGCGGCCACGGCGCCTTGACCTCACCGAGGAAGTACGGCTTGAAGGGCACCATGCCGGCGGGGACGAGGAGCAGAGTCGGGTCGTCCGCGATGAGCGACGCCGAAGGGACGACGGTGTGACCGCGCTCCTCGTAGAAGCTCAACCAGCGGCGGCGGATTTCAGCCGACTCCATCAGTGGTCCTCATTCCGGTTGTACGAGTACGTCGTGTTCTCGATGTACTTGATCTGCTTGTCGTTGCCGATGGCGGCGATGCCCCGCTGCGCGGGGAGCTCGGCGTCGGTGCGGTGGTTCAGTCCGAGGGCGTCGCCGAGTTCGGCCTCGCGCTGGGCCATGCCGTCGCGGACGTCGAGCGCGAACTCCTTGAGCCGGTGACCCGCGTCGATCGCCTTGTTCGCGGCCTGCGCCGCGAGGCTCTCCGGGGTCAGCTGCCTGAGTTTGCGGTTGACCTTGGTGGTGGCCCACACGCCCGCGGCTGCGCCGGCGGTGAACCAGAACGTACGGCGGAACATCGCTGCGTCAGTCCTTCTTCCGCTTGCTCCGTCGCGCGGACGGGACGGTGCGGCCCACGATCACGGTACGTCGGGGGGCCTTCTCGGGCACATTCTCACGACGGCCTCCGATGGCACGCCGCACGCCGTAGCCGAACGCCGCGACCTTCACCAGGGGGCCGCCGAAGGTGGAGGCGACGGTGGTCGACAGCGCCGACGCGTTCGACGTGACCTCCTGGACGTCCGACGCGATGGCGTCGACCCGGTCGATCTGCGTCTGCGCGGACCGCACCGCGGCGGACGCGTCGGCCAGGAGCGGGACTGCCTGTTCGGTCACGTCCGCGACGAGCTTGGTCGTCGCCCTGAGCGTCTGGGCCAGCCTCGCCAGAGCGACGGCGAGGAAGGAGACCAGGATCGCCCAGAAGACGGCCACGAGGATCCCGGCCACCTCTCCACCGGACACTGTGCACCCGCTCCCTGACTGCATGCCTGAACATCGAAAAGTCGTCCCCCGAGCCTATCGCGCCGGGGCCGCCGCTCCGTACCGCATTACCGCCCGCCCCGTGCGGAGTTGCGGGAAGTGATTGTACGGAACGCTTACGGATCAGTACTCTCCGTGTCCCATGCAGCGCTCTCACCGCCCTCGGGGCGCCGGTGGTCCGGTGCCAGGCAATCTGCCCCTGGAACTCGACGCGTTCGTGGGGCGCTCGGCCGAACTGGCCGGGCTGGCCGGGGCCCTGGGCGCGGCGCGGCTGGTGACCGTCACCGGTATGGGAGGCGTCGGCAAGTCGAGACTGGCGGTACGTGCCGCGGCCCGGGTCGAGCCGCGCGACGGGGTGTGGCGCGTGGACCTGTCCGCGATCCGTGACCCGGGCCTCGTCGAGTACGCGGTCGTCGAGGGCCTCGGCCTGACGGACCAGACGTCGCGACCGCCGCGCGAGACGCTCCTCGACCACCTCGCCGAACGCCAACTCCTCCTGGTTCTCGATGGGTTCGAGCATCTGGTGGACGTGAGCGCCTCGCTGGTGGGCGGGCTGCTGCGCGGGGCGCCGGGACTGCGGGTGCTAGCCGTGGGGCGCAGACCGCTGGGTGTCGCGGGCGAGCGGCTGTTCCCGCTGGCGCCGCTGCCCGGGCCGGACGCCGCCGAGCTGTTCGCGGACCGGGCCGCGGCCCGGCTGCCCGGCTTCGCGGTGCACGACGGCAACCGGTCGGAGGTGGCGGAGCTGTGCCGGCGCCTCGACGGGATCCCGCTCGCCGTCGAGCTGGCGGCGGGACGTCTGAACGCCCTCTCGCCCGCGCAGTTGCTCTCCCGGCTGGAGGACCGCTTCCGGCTGCTGACCGGGGGTGCGCGCGACGCCGCGGCGCGGCACCGGACGCTGCGCACGGCGATCGGCTGGAGCCACGAGCTGTGCACGCCCGAGGAGCGGCTGCTGTGGTCACGGCTGTCGGTGTTCGCCGGGCAGTTCGACCTGGAGGCCGCGGAGTACGTGTGCAGCGGCGAGGGGCTGGCCGCCGACCGCGTCCTCGACGTGCTGGGCGAGCTCCTCGCGCAGTCCGTGCTGTCGCGTGAGGAGACGGTGGCGGGTGTGCGCTATCGCATGCTGGAGACGGTCCGGGTGTACGGGGCGGACTGGCTGGAGGCGACGGGCGACGCCGACCGGCTGCGCCGCCGCCACCGCGACTGGTACATGGGCCTGGCCACCTGGTGCGAGCTGGACTGGTTCTCGCCGCGGCAGAGCGAGGTCGCAGTACGCGTCGAGTCGGAGCTGCCGAATCTGCGCCGCGCTCTGGAGCACTGTCTGACCGAGCCGGGCGACGCGCATCTGGGCCAGTATCTGGCGGGCACCCTGTGGTTCTACTGGGTCGGCTGCGGGCGGCTCTCGGAGGGCAGGCACTGGCTGGAGCGCAGCGTGGACCTGGACGGCGACCGCGACCAGTCGCGGCTGAAGGCGCTGTGGGTGCTCGGCTACATCGCGGTCCTCCAGGGCGACACGGTGCCCGCGCTGTCCGCGCTCCAGGAGTGCCGGGAGGAGGCGGAGCGCACCGGGAACGCCACGGCTGTGGCCTACGCGGAGCACCGCACCGGCTGTCTGGCGCTGGTCACCGACGACATGGCGCGCGCGGAGACCCTGCTGCGCTCGGCGCTGGACCGGTATCACGAGATCGGCGAGCTGAACAGCAATGTGCTGATGGGGCAGGTCGAACTCGCGATGACGCTGGCCTTCCAGGGCGATCTGCCGGGCGCGGTGAGGTTGTGCGAGGACGTCCGGCGGGTCTGCGAGGACCATGGGGAGCGCTGGGCCCTGGCCTATGCGCTGTACGTCCTCGCGTACCAGGCGCTGACCGAGGGCGACGCGGCGCGGACCCGGCAGCTGCTGCGGGAGTGCCTGGCCATCGCGCACACCTTCCACGATCTGCTCGGCACCGTCCTCGCGGTGGAGGTGCTCGCCCTGGTCACGGCGGTGGAGGGCGATCCGGCCGAGGCGGCGGTGCTCCAGGGCGCGGCGTCGCGGATGTGGCCGTCGGTGGGCCTGCCGCTCTTCGGCTCGACGTACTACAACGCGCCGCACGAGCGGTGCGAGGCGCTGGCCCGGGAGCACCTGGGGGACGCGCGGTACGCGGAGTGCGTCCGGGAGGGTGCGCTGCTCGGGCGGGAGGCGGCGGTGGTCCGGGCGCTGGGCCGGACGGGGCCGCCGCCGCTCGGTGCGGTCCCCTCGCCGCCCCGGCTGCCCCCGGACATGCGCGAGCCCGCCGTCTCGCCCACCTCGAAGGGCGGGGAGACGACGGGCTGACGCGCAGGTGGTGCTACGTCCGCAGGTGGATCAGCGGGCGTAGTACTCGACGACGAGCTGCTCGTCGCAGATCACCGGGATCTCCTTGCGGTTCGGCTCACGGTCCAGGCGGAAGGCCAGGGCGCGGAGGTTCACCTGGAGGTAGCGCGGGGTCTCGCCGTCGGGGGCGAAGCCACCCTCACGCGCGACCTGGAACAGCGGCTTCTCGCGGCTGCGCTCACGGACCATCACGACGTCGTCGGGACGGACACGGAACGAGGGCTTGTCGACCTTCTGGCCGTTGACCTCGATGTGGCCGTGGACGACCATCTGGCGGGCCTGGTAGATCGTGCGGGCGATGCCCGAACGCAGGACCAGCGCGTCGAGACGGCGCTCGAGCTCGATGACCAGAGCCTCACCGGTCTTGCCCTGCGTCTTGGCGGCACGCTCGTAGGCGCGGACGAGCTGGCGCTCGGACACGTCGTACTGCGCGCGCAGACGCTGCTTCTCGAGCAGACGGACCTTGTAGTCCGAGTTCTGCTTGCGGCCGCGGCCGTGCTCACCCGGCGGGTAGGGACGGGCCTCGAAGTACTTGACGGCCTTCGGGGTCAGCGCGATGCCGAGGGCACGCGACTTCTTGACCTTGGGGCGGGACTGGTTCGCCATGAACCAAACACCTCATGTTTCTGATCTGAATACGGCTTCACCAGGGTTAGGGGAGGTCGCATCCGCAGCCTGGGAAACCCTGCGGGCCCTTGCGGACCTGCCGGGCAGCCGCTCCCTGGTCTGGGCACATACGTGCAGCACGCGAGTGGCCCACCGACCGTCCCGGTGACCGGGTGGTGGTGGGCTGCCCGCGACACCTTCGACGGTGCGCGACGCTCCTGGAATCCCCCCGTCAAGGCAGGGGCTCCGGCTGGATGTCCCGTTCTGGTGGTGCCGACCGGAGTCGGACACGGGACGCAGCGCTGCGGGTCATCCTACAGGGGGTTCCGGCGCCCTCTCGACCGGAGGGTGCGCCGGGCCGGTGTCAGGGTCTGCCCCGCCCGAGATGCTTGCGGGTCCACTCCACCGCGTCCGCGTACCGCGCCTCGGCACCGTGCCTGGTCGGGGTGTAGTACTCGCGGTCCTTGAGCTCCTCCGGCGCGTACTGCTGAGCCGCGATGCCTTCGGGCAGGTCGTGCGGATACACGTACCCCTGGGCGTGGCCCAGCTTGGCCGCGCCCTTGTAGTGGCCGTCGCGCAGGTGCGGTGGCACCGGGCCCGCGTGCCCCTTGCGCACGTCCTCCATCGCGGCGCCGATCGCCGTGGTCGCGGAGTTGGACTTGGGGGCCAGGGCGAGGGCGATGGTGGCGTGGCTGAGGGTGAGCGCGGCCTCGGGGAAGCCGATCATGGCGACCGCCTGGGCGGCGGCGACGGCTATGGGCAGCGCGTTCGGGTCGGCGAGGCCGATGTCCTCGCTGGCGGAGATCATCAGGCGCCGGGCGATGAAGCGGGGGTCCTCACCGGCCTCGATCATCCGGGCCAGGTAGTGCAGCGCGGCGTCGACGTCGGAGCCGCGGATGGATTTGATCAGGGCGCTCGCCACGTCGTAGTGCTGGTCGCCGTCGCGGTCGTACTTCACGGCGGCGCGGTCGACGGTCTCCTCCAGGGTCTGGAGGCCGATCTCCGTCTCGCCCTTGTCGAGCGCCGCGCCCGCGGCGGCCTCCAGGGCGGTCAGGGCGCGGCGGGCGTCGCCGCCGGCGATCCGCAGCAGGTGGTCCTCGGTGTCCTCGGGGAGGGTGACGGTCTCCTTGAGGCCACGCTCGTCGGCGAGGGCGCGGCGCAGCAGGCCGCGCAGGTCGTCGTCGGTGAGGGGTTCGAGGGTGAGGAGCAGGGAGCGGGAGAGCAGGGGGGAGATCACCGAGAAGTACGGGTTCTCGGTGGTGGCGGCGATCAGCGTGACCCAGCGGTTCTCCACGGCCGGCAGCAGGGAGTCCTGCTGCGCCTTGCTGAAGCGGTGGATCTCGTCGAGGAAGAGGACGGTCTCCTTGCCGAAGCCGCCGGTGGCGCGGCGTGCCCCGTCGATGACGGCGCGTACCTCCTTCACGCCCGCGGTGATCGCCGACAGTTCCACGAAGCGCTTGTTCGTGGCCTTGGACACGACGTACGCGAGGGTGGTCTTGCCGGTGCCGGGTGGGCCCCAGAGGATCACCGAGGAGGGACCGGCCGGCCCGCCGTTCCCCTCGCCGACGAGTCTGCGCAGGGGGGAGCCCGGCTTCAGCAGATGCTGCTGGCCCACGACTTCGTCGAGGGTGCGCGGGCGCATCCGGACGGCCAGGGGGCTGCTGGACGGGTCCTTCTCCTGGCGTTCTTCGGCTGCGGCGGTGAACAGGTCGGGCTCCACGGGGAAAACCCTATGTCACGCCACTGACAACGCCGTCCGGGCCGGGTCTCGGGGACCGGGGCGGGGTCAGCTGGTCCAGAAGTCCCACCAGCGGGTCAGGATCAGCATGCCGATGATGCCGATGTGCAGGGTCGGCAGGACCCAGGTGAACTCGCCGAGGAAGCTCTTCAGCCAGCGCGGGGCGGGCAGGAAGTCGTTGCGCACGTTGGACGAGGTCACGTACCAGAACATGATGATCGTGGCGACCCAGGCGAGGCTGCACCACAGGCAGAGCGAGTTGATGCGGTAGAGCGACTGGAACTGCAGCCAGGTGCAGAATCCGACGCCGAAGAGCGTGCCGGCGTTGAAGGTGAGCCAGTACCAGCGCGGGAAGGTCGCGCGCGCCAGCAGGCTCATGCCGACACAGACGACGATGCCGTAGGCCACCAGTCCCAGCATCGGGTTGGGGAACCCGAAGGCGGAGGCCTGGTCGCTCTTCATGATGTTGCCGCAGGAGACGACCGGGTTCAGGCTGCACCCGGGCACGAAGTTCGGGTTCTCCAGCAGTTTGAACTTGTCGATCGTGATGACCCAGGCGGCGAGCAGCCCGGCGGCTCCGGTGATCACCAGCATCAGGGCGAACGCGCGACTGCCGCCGGTCGTGCGGGGGGCGACGCTCTCTTCCCGGCCGGTCGAGACGTCCTTCACTGTCGTCTTGCTCATCACGCCGTTTCCGTAGTTCGAAGGGGGCCTGCGGGCACGGTCATTGTGCCGCACCCTCCCCCGTGTCCACCGTTCGATGGACATAAGGAGGTACGCACGGAGGTCCCGGAACGCTCGGTTCGGGGGGAGGCTCGTCGGCATGACAGCACACGCGAAGCAACTCGCGGTGGACGTACGGGGGCTGCGCAAGCAGTACGGGGACGTGACCGCCGTCGACGGCATCGATCTCGGCATACGGCAGGGCGAGGTGTTCGGCCTGCTCGGGCCGAACGGCGCCGGCAAGAGCACCACGGTGGAGATCCTCCAGGGCAACCGCGGGCGGGACGCGGGCGAGGTGTCGGTGCTCGGTTCGGACCCCGCGACGGGCACGCGCGCGTGGCGCTCGCGGGTCGGGATCGTCTGGCAGGACGAATCGGCGCCCGCCGAGTTGACGGTGCGCGAATCCGTGCAGCATTTCGCCCGGTATTACCCGAATCCCCGTGATCCCGAGGAGGTCATCGCGCTGGTCGGTCTCCAGGCGAAGGCCGACAGCCGGATCAAGTCGCTCTCGGGCGGCCAGCGCAGGCGGCTCGACGTCGCCCTCGGCGTGATCGGCGGGCCCGAGCTGCTGCTCCTGGACGAGCCCACCACCGGCTTCGACCCGGCCGCGCGGCGGCAGTTCTGGGACCTGATCCGCCTGCTGGCCGACGAAGGCACGACGATCCTGCTCACGACGCACTACCTGGAGGAGGCGGAGGCGCTCGCGGACCGGCTCGCCGTCGTCGCACGGGGCCGGATCGTCGCCGAGGGCGAGCCGGCCGCGCTGCGGGAGCGCTTCGGCACGGAGGCGACGGTCGCGTGGACCGAGCAGGACGGCACCCCGCGCACCGAACGCACCGCCACCCCGACCCGGACCGTCGCGGAGCTCATGCACCGCTTCGACGGGGAGATCCCGGGGCTGCGGGTGACCCGCCCGACCTTGGAGGACGTCTATCTGCGGCTGACCGGACAGGAGAACGCGCGATGACCACGACCGCCGTACGCCCACGTGGTGGGACCCGCTCGGACCGGCTGCCCGGGGCCTGGGGACTCGGCCTGCACCGGGGCGCCCTGGAGATCAGGCAGTTCTTCCGTCAGCGCGACCAGGTCGTGTTCACCTTCGCCTTCCCGGTCGTGTTCCTCTTCCTCTTCGCGTCGATCTTCAGCGACGACGTGCGGGGCGCGGGGATCACCGCCTCCCAGCTCTACGTCCCCGCGATGATGGCCGCCGGCATCATGTCGACGAGTTTCCAGTCCCTCGGCATCTCCATCGCGATCGAGAGGGACGAGAAGGTGCTGCGCCGACTGCGCGGCACACCCATGCCGCCTGCCGCCTACTTCCTCGGCAAGATCTGGCTCGTCCTGGTCACCGGCGCGCTGGAGACCGCCGTACTGCTCACCGTGGGCACCACGCTGTACGACGTGGAGCTGCCCTCGGATGCCGGAAAGTGGGCCGAGTTCGGCTGGATCTTCGTGCTGGGACTCACCGCGTGCGCCCTGCTCGGCATCGCGATCAGCTCGGTGCCCAAGTCCGGGAAGAGCGCCACCTCGGTCGTCGTCCTGCCCTTCCTGGTGCTCCAGTTCATCTCCGGGGTGTACATCTCCATCGACACCATCCCGGACTGGATGCTGAACATCGGCGCCGCGTTCCCGCTCAAGTGGATGTGCCAGGGACTGCGCGGGGTGTTCCTGCCCGAGTCGGCGAAGGTCCTGGAACAGGCGGGTGACTGGGAGTTCGGGCGGATCGCCCTGGTGCTCGGGGCGTGGTGCGTCGGCGGATTGCTGCTGTGCCGGCTGACCTTCCGGTGGAAGAACCGGCGCGACGGATGAACCCCGCCGGACGAACGGCCGGGCGGGGCTCGCGGTTCGCACACCGGGAGCGCTCGTTCCGGCTCCGGGACTTCCGCCTCGCGTCGACGCCCGGCACACGAGGCCGCGCTCGACGTCGACCGCGCCGCCGCGACCGCCGCAGGTCCCGAGGCCGTCGTCCTGCGCTCCCGCCCGCTCCCGAACGCCGGAGGGGCCGGTACTCGGCCCCTCCTGCGTTCGGCGGAGCGGGGTCCGGGGCCGCGGCCCCGGGTGGCGGTTCAGCCCAGCCGGGACGTCAGCTCGGCGACGAGGTCGTCGAGGCCCACCGCGACCTGCTCGCCGGACTCCATGTCCTTGAGCTGCACGACGCCCTCGGCGAGATCGCGCTCACCGGCCACGACCGTGTAACGGGCCCCGGACCGGTTGGCGTTCTTCATCGCGCCCTTCAGCCCCTTGCCGCCGTACGAGAAGTCGGCGGCGACACCGCGCCTGCGCAGCTCCGTCACCTTGGCGAAGAGCACCCGGCGGGCCTCCTCGCCGAGCGGCACCGCGAACACACTGGTCGACGCGGGGAGTTCGAGCGAGACGCCCTCGGCCTCCAGGGCGAGGACCGTGCGGTCGACGCCCAGCGCCCAGCCCACCGACGGCAGCGCGGGGCCGCCGATCATCTCGGAGAGACCGTCGTAACGCCCGCCTCCGCCGACCGCGGACTGGGAGCCCAGGCCGTCGTGGACGAACTCGAAGGTCGTCCGGGTGTAGTAGTCGAGTCCGCGCACCAGCTTCGGGTCGTCCTCGAAGGAGACGCCCTCGGCGCTGATCAGCTCGCGCACCTCCTCGTGGTACGCCTTGCACGCGTCGCACAGGTAGTCCCGCAGCAGCGGCGCGCCGACCAGCTGCTTCTGCACGTCGTCCCGCTTGTCGTCGAGGACGCGCAGCGGGTTGATCTCCGCACGACGCAGGGTGTCCTCGTCCAGGTCGAGGCCGCGCAGGAAGTCCTGCAGGGCCGCCCGGTACACGGGGCGGCACTCCTTGTCGCCGAGCGAGTTCAGCAGGATCCGGAAGTTGCGCAGTCCGAGCGACCGGTAGGCCTGGTCCGCCAGGATGATGAGCTCGGCGTCCAGAGCCGGGTCCTCGGCACCGATCGCCTCGGCACCGACCTGCGAGAAGTGCCTGTAACGGCCCTTCTGCGGACGCTCGTAACGGTAGTAGGAGCCCGAGTACCAGAGCTTGACGGGGAGGTTGCCCGCCTTGTGCAGGTTCGCCTCCAGCGCCGCGCGCAGTACGGAGGCGGTGCCCTCCGGACGCAGGGCCAGCCGGTCGCCGCCCTTGGTCTCGAAGGCGTACATCTCCTTGGTCACGATGTCGGTGGACTCACCGACGCCGCGCGCGAACAGTTCGACGTTCTCGAAGCCGGGCGTCTCGATGTAGCCGTAGCCGGAGTTGCGCAGCGGTGCGGCGATGGCCTCGCGGACGGCCAGATACGTCGCGGACGCCGGCGGGATCAGGTCGTACGTGCCCTTGGGGGCCTTGAAGGTGCTCACGGAAAGTCTCTCGTCACATTCCTCGTCGGGGAGCGTCCACGCTCCCTTGGCCGGCGGCCACCTGCCGCAGATACGGGTTGGTGGCGCGCTCCTGGCCGATGGTCGTCTGGGGGCCGTGGCCGGACAGCACCACGGTCGAGTCGTCGAGCGGAAGGCACACACGGGCCAGCGAGTCGAGCATGTCGGCCATGTCGCCGCCGGGCAGGTCGGTGCGTCCGATGGAGCCGGCGAAGAGCAGATCCCCGGAGAAGAACACGGACGGGACGTCCGCGGCCTCCGGCATCCGGAACGTCACCGACCCCTTGGTATGGCCCGGCGCGTGCGCGACGGAGAGGTCGAGGCCCGCCAGCTCCAGCCGCGCGCCGTCGGAGAGCTCCTTGACGTCGTCGGGCTCCCCCACGGTCAGCTCGCCCATGAGCGGCATGCCGATGGAACGGCCGAGCGCCTTCTCCGGGTCGCTCATCATGTACCGGTCCTCGGGGTGGATCCAGGCCGGTACGTCGTGAGCTCCGCAGACCGGGACGACCGAGGCGACGTGGTCGATGTGGCCATGGGTCAGGATGACCGCGACGGGCTTGAGCCGATGCTTCTTGAGTGCGTCCTCGACTCCCTGGGCGGCCTGATGGCCCGGGTCGATGATCACGCACTCCTCACCCGCGGCGGGGGCGACCAGGTAACAGTTGGTCCCCCAGGCCCCGGCGGGGAACCCGGCAATGAGCACGATCGTCCTTCGTGGTGGCGTACGCGCTGGTGTCGTACGGGGTGGGCGGCTGTGGTCAGAGCCTACCGGCGCTGCCGATTCCTCAGCGAACCCATATACGGTACGGGGCACACGCAGGCGGTCGGCTCACAAGACGCACGCGTCCCACTTGACGTACGAGACGCATGAGGAGAAAACCCGGTGGTCAGCCAGGAACAGCGGCGGCGTCAGCTCGCCCGGGAGAAGTTCTTGCGACAGCAGCAGCGGCGTACGGCCGCACGGCGCAAGACACACACGCGCAACGCGATCGTCGCCTCGGTGCTCGGCGTGGTCGTGGTGGGCAGTGTGGTGTCGTACGCGACCGGGGTCTTCAAGAACGACGACAAGAAGGCCAACGCGGGCGCGGAGGTGACGCCGACCCCCTCGGCGCCGAGCCAGGCGCCCGACCCGTGCGAGAAGGCCCCGGACGGCAAGGTGAAGCAGCTGAGCTGGAAGAAGGAGCCGGCGCTCACCATCGACAAGTCCGCGGACTACACGATGAAGATGGCGACGACCTGCGGTGACATAGACATCGCGCTGAAGGCCTCGGCGGCCCCGCACACGGTCAACTCGTTCGACTTCCTCGCCGGCAAGGGCTACTTCGACCACACCAAGTGCCACCGGCTCACCACCGACGGCATCTACGTGCTCCAGTGCGGCGACCCGCAGGGCACCGGCGCCGGCGGCCCCGGGTACACCATCCCGGACGAGAACCTGAAGGACAAAAGCCTGAAGGGCAACGTGTATCCGGCGGGCACCGTCGCGATGGCGAACCAGTACAACCCCCAGACGCAGAAGGGCCGCAACACCGGCGGCAGCCAGTTCTTCCTGGTCTACCAGGACAGTCAGCTGCCGCCCGACTACACACCGTTCGGCACGATGTCCGAGGCGGGGATGAAGGTCCTCAAGAAGATCGCCGCCGCCGGTGCTCAGCCCGCCGATCCTCAGACCGGCAACACCGCACCGAACGCGACCGTGGTGATCGACAAGGCGACCATCACCAAATCCTGACCGTCAACAGGGGAACTTCGGTCGCGCGGGATGCGGACAGGCAACCCGCTGGTCGCCTATGTTGGCGGTGACGAAACTGTGGACGATGCCAGGGGGCTACGACGCCCCTCGCAGGCATCATGTGGAGGAGGCGCTGTGAGCAGCGACCCGTGGGGCCGCGTCGACGAGACGGGGACCGTGTACGTGCGTACGGCCGACGGCGAGCAGGTCGTCGGTTCCTGGCAGGCCGGCTCCCCCGAGGAGGCGTTGGCCTACTTCGAGCGCAAGTACGAGGGCCTGGTTGTCGAGATCGGCCTCCTCGAGAAGCGAGTGAAGACCACCGACCTGTCGGCGAAGGACGCCCAGACCGCCATCGATCACATCCGCGAGCAGGTGGACGCCCACCACGCGGTCGGTGATCTGGACGTGCTGCGCGGACGGCTGGACAAACTCGTCGAGACGGTCGAGTCGCGCCGCGAGGAGCGCAAGGCCCAGCGGGCCAAGCAGTCGGACGAGGCGCGGCACGCCAAGGAAGCGCTGGTCGTCGAGGCCGAGGAGCTCGCGCAGAGCGACCAGTGGCGGGCGGCCGGCGAGCGACTGCGCGCGCTGGTGGACACCTGGAAGGGCCTGCCGCGGCTCGACCGCAAGTCGGACGACGAGCTGTGGCACCGCTTCTCGCACGCGCGCTCGGCGTTCTCCAAGCGCCGCAAGGCGCACTTCGCGTCGCTGGACGCGCAGCGCGAGGAGGCCCGCAAGACCAAGGAGAAGCTGGTCGCGGAGGCCGAGGCGCTGTCCGGTTCGACGGACTGGGGTCCGACGGCCGCCCGCTACCGCGAGCTGATGGCGGACTGGAAGGCCGCCGGCCGGGCGCAGCGCGAGCACGAGGACGACCTGTGGAACCGCTTCCGCGGCGCCCAGGACGTGTTCTTCGCGGCCCGCAGCTCGGTCTTCGCCGAGCGCGACGCGGAGCAGTCGGAGAACCTGAAGCTCAAGGAGGAGCTGGCCGAGGAGGCCGAGAAGCTCGTCCCGGTGACCGACCTGAAGGCGGCCCGCGCCGCCTTCCGCTCGATCAACGAGCGCTGGGAGGCCATCGGTCACGTGCCACGCGACGCCCGCCCGAAGGTCGAGGGCCGGATGCACGCGGTGGAGCGGGCTCTCCAGGAGTCCGAGGAGGCCGAGTGGCGCCGGACCAACCCGGAGGCACGCGCGCGTGCCGAGGGTCTGACCGGACAGCTCCAGGCCGCCGTGGACAAGCTCCAGGGCCAGATCGAGGCGGCACGCTCGGCGGGCAACACCGCGAAGGCCGACAAGCTCCAGAAGGAGCTCGACGGTCGTCAGGCGCTGCTCGACCAGGCCCTGAAGGGTCTGCAGGAGTTCGGCGGCTGACACGTCGGCGACACGAGAGGGGCTCCCGTACGGTGCGTACGGGAGCCCCTCTCGTGTGCCGTCCGGGCGCGGCCCGCCGTTACGGCCTGCGGGCCGAGGTCACGCGGTAGACGTCGTACACGCCCTCGACGCCCCTGACCGCCTTCAGGACGTGACCCAGGTGCTTGGGGTCGCCCATCTCGAAGGTGAAGCGCGAGGTGGCGACCCGGTCGCGGGACGTCTGCACGGCCGCGGACAGGATGTTCACGTGCTGGTCCGACAGGACACGGGTGACGTCCGACAGGAGCCGCGAGCGGTCCAGTGCCTCGACCTGTATGGCCACCAGGAAGACCGAGGACTGCGTGGGCGCCCACTCGACGTCGAGGATGCGCTCCGGCTCACGGGACAGCGAGTCGACGTTGACGCAGTCGCTGCGGTGCACCGAGACGCCGCTGCCGCGCGTGACGAACCCGATGATCGGGTCGCCCGGCACCGGCGTACAACAACGGGCGAGCTTGACCCACACGTCCTCGACGCCCTTGACGACCACACCCGGATCGGCGTTGGAGCGGCGCTTGCGTCCGCGTCCGCGGGCCGGCGGAACGGCCTCGTCGATCTCCTCGGTGGCCGCCTCCTCGCCGCCGAGTGCCTGCACCAGCTTCTGCACGACGCTCTGCGCGGTGACGTGTCCCTCGCCGATCGCCGCGTACAGGGACGAGATGTCCGGGTAGCGCATCTCGTGCGCGAGGGTGACCAGGGAGTCGCCGGTGAGGATGCGCTGGATCGGCAGGTTCTGCTTGCGCATCGCACGCGCGATGGCGTCCTTGCCGTGCTCGATCGCCTCGTCGCGGCGCTCCTTGGAGAACCAGGCGCGGATCTTGTTGCGGGCGCGCGGCGACTTCACGAAGCCGAGCCAGTCGCGGGAGGGACCCGCGCCGGTGGCCTTGGAGGTGAAGACCTCCACCAAGTCGCCGTTGTCCAGGGTGGATTCGAGCGGTACCAGGCGTCCGTTGACGCGTGCGCCTATCGTCCGGTGGCCGACCTCCGTGTGGACCGCGTACGCGAAGTCGACCGGTGTGGCACCCGCCGGGAGCGCTATGACGTCGCCCTTGGGAGTGAAGACGAAGACCTCGTTGCGGGACAGGTCGAAGCGCAGGGACTCCAGGAACTCGCTCGGGTCCTCGGTCTCCTTCTGCCAGTCGAGCAACTGGCGCAGCCACGCCATGTCGTTGACCGTGTCCTGGCCGGCGCTGCCCTTCGCGGCCCGGGGCACGTCGGTGCGGATCTTGGAGGTGCCGGCGACGGTCTCCTGCTTGTACTTCCAGTGCGCGGCGATGCCGTACTCGGCGCGGCGGTGCATGTCGAAGGTGCGGATCTGCAGTTCGACCGGCTTGCCGTTGGGGCCGATCACCGTCGTGTGCAGCGACTGGTACATGTTGAACTTGGGCATCGCGATGTAGTCCTTGAACCGGCCGGGGACCGGGTTCCATCGCGCGTGCACGGTGCCGAGAGCGGCGTAGCAGTCCCGGACGGTGTCGACCAGGACGCGGATGCCCACCAGGTCGTAGATCTCCGCGAAGTCACGGCCGCGGACGATCATCTTCTGGTAGACGGAGTAGTAGTGCTTCGGGCGGCCGGTGACCGTCGCCTTGATCCGGGCCGCCCGCAGGTCGGACTGGACCTCGTCGGTCACTATGGCGAGGTACTCGTCGCGCTTGGGGGCGCGCTCGGCGACCAGGCGCACGATCTCGTCGTACATCTTGGGGTAGAGGATCGCGAAGGCGAGGTCCTCCAGCTCCCACTTGATGGTGTTCATGCCCAGGCGGTGCGCCAGCGGAGCGTAGATCTCCAGGGTCTCGCGGGCCTTCTTCTCCTGCTTCTCGCGCTTGAGGTAGCGCATGGTGCGCATGTTGTGCAGGCGGTCGGCGAGCTTGATGACCAGGACGCGGGGGTCCTTGGCCATGGCGACGACCATCTTGCGCACGGTCTCGGCCTGCGCGGCCTCGCCGAACTTGACCTTGTCGAGCTTGGTGACGCCGTCGACGAGGAGGGCGACCTGGTCGCCGAAGTCGCGGCGCAGGGTGTCCAGGCCGTACTCGGTGTCCTCGACGGTGTCGTGCAGCAGGCCCGCCATCAGCGTCGCCGGGTCCATGCCGAGCTCGGCGAGGATGGTGGTCACGGCGAGCGGATGCGTGATGTACGGGTCGCCGCTCTTGCGCTTCTGGCCGCGGTGCCAGCGCTCGGCGACCTGGTAGGCCTTCTCGATCTGCCGGAGGGTCGCCGTCTCGATCTTCGGGTCGTTGCTGCGCACTATCCGCAGCAGCGGCTCCAGAACCGGGTTGTACGGGTTGGAACGCTGGACGCCGAGACGGGCGAGGCGGGCGCGTACGCGGTTGGAGGAACCGCCACTGCGCGCGGGCTGCCCCGGCGCGGGGCGGACCGCCGACGTGCCGGAGGGGCGCTCGGGAGGAACGGGCTTGGGACGTGGCTGCTCGGCCGCCTTGCGGTCGGGCGCCGCCTGGGCATGCTCGACCGGCCCGCCGGTGGTGTTCTTGGCGGGCCTGTCCGCGGGCGCCGAGGCTCGCTCGGGCTTCGCGGACGGGGTGACTCCCAGGCGTTCGGCGCTGGGGGCGAGTGGCTGGGCCTCGTCTGGCAAGAGGGCTCCTCGTGCGCGTTCCGGGTCCCCCGGTCAGGCTCCGGAGACCCCATGGTAGCGATCCTGGGCGTCGGACTCGCTGTCGGCCGTTGGGACGGCCTCATACACAAGCAACGCAAGAGGCGGGCGCCGGATTCCTCCGGGCCCGCCTCCGCGGTGTCCTACGGGTGTCTCAGGGCTTTCCAGGGCCTTTCCCGGGGGTTTCCCACGGGGCGGCCGGACTCGGCGTCCTGGGTCCGCTCAGACCTTGAGGAGCGCCTCCAGCGGAGCTCCCTGGAGCGCCGGCTCCAGACGGCCCCGGCCGCCCAGGAAGCCGAGCTCCATCAGCACGGCGACACCCGCGGTCTCGGCGCCCGCCCGGCGGATCAGCCGGAGGGAGGCCTCGGCGGTGCCGCCGGTGGCCAGGACGTCGTCGACGACGAGCACGCGGTCGCCCGCGCTCAGGTCCTCGGCGTGCACCTCGATCTCGGCGGAGCCGTACTCCAGGTCGTACGCCTGCGACAGCGTCGCACCGGGCAGCTTGCCCGCCTTGCGGACCGGGATGAAGCCGAGCCCGGCACGGATCGCGACCGGAGCACCGAGGATGAAGCCCCGGGCCTCCAGGCCGACGATCTTCGTGGCGCCGTTGCGCACCGCGATGTCGGCGAGGGCGTCGGTGAGCGCCCCGAAAGCGGCCGGGTCCGCCAGGAGCGGGGTGATGTCCTTGAACATCACCCCCGGCTCCGGGTAGTCGGCCACATCGCGGATGCGGCTGAGCAGCAGTTCTTCGATGCCCGTCATCGGCGCTTCCCCGAGGGACGGCCGCGGCCGCGGTTGCGGGACGCGGGCTGGTTGCGCGGGCCGACGACCGCCGGGGCGACGTCGTCCGGCTCGTCGTCCAGCGGCACTCCGACGGCCTCGGGCTCCAGGGACTCGCCCTTGGCGGCGGCCTGGGCCCGCTTGGCGAGGACCCGCTTGCGCAGGGCCTTCATCTGCGGCTCGCGCTCCTTGAGGTCGGCGACGAGCGGCGTGGCGATGAAGATCGACGAGTACGCACCGGCGGCGAGGCCGACGAACAGCGACAGCGAGATGTCGTTGAGCATGCCCGCGCCGAGGACACCGCCACCGATGAACAGCAGGCCCGCGACCGGGAGCAGCGCGACCACCGTGGTGTTGATCGACCGGACCAGGGTGCCGTTGATCGAGCGGTCGGCGACGTCGCTGTAGGTGAAGCGGGTCTGCTTGGTGATGTCCTTCGTCTGCTCCTTGAGGCTGTCGAAGACGACGACCGTGTCGTAGAGCGAGTAACCGAGGATCGTCAGCAGACCGATCACGGTGCCCGGGGTGACCTCGAAGCCCACCAGGGCGTAGATGCCGACCGTGATGGTGATGTCGTGGATCAGGGCGACCAGCGCGGCGACGGCCATGCGCCATTCGAAGGCGATGGCCAGGTAGATCACCACGAGGACCATGAAGATCGCCAGGCCCTGCCAGGCCTTGTTGGCGATCTGGTCACCCCAGCTGGGGCCGACCAGGTCGGCGTTGATCTTCTCGGCGTTGACGTTCAGGTCCTTGGCCAGCGTGTCCTTGATCTGGTCGGACTTGTCGGTGTCGATGCCGGCGATCTGGATGCGCAGGCCGCCGTTGCCGAGCTTCTGGACGATCGCGTCGTGGCCGGAGGCCTCCTCCGCGAACGTCTCCGCCTGCGTGACCGAGACGCTGGTCTTCTCGGTGGTGAAGACGGCTCCGCCCTGGAACTCGATGCCCATGTTCAGGCCGCGCACCGTCAGGCCGAGGATGGCCGTGATGGTGATCAGGATCGAGATGCCGTACCAGATCTTGCGCTTGCCGACGAAGTCGTAGCCGATCTCGCCGCGGTGGAGCCGGGCGCCGAGGGTGCCGAGTTTCGACATCTCACGCCTCCTTCGTGTCGACGGGGGCGGACGCGCGACGGGTGCGGCGCAGCGGCGGCTTGGCGCCCAGTCGCTTCGGGTCGAGACCCGACCAGCTGTGGCCGCTCGAGAAGAACTTCCTGCGGGCGAGGATCGTCATCAGCGGCTTGGTGAAGAAGAAGACGACGACCACGTCGAGCAGGGTGGTCAGGCCGAGCGTGAACGCGAAGCCCTGGACCTTGCCGACCGTGACGATGAAGAGCACCGCGGCGGCGAGGAACGACACGAAGTCGGAGACCAGGATGGTGCGCCGCGCGCGCGGCCAGGCGCGCTCGACGGCGGGCCGCAGGGTGCGGCCCTCGCGGATCTCGTCACGGATGCGTTCGAAGAACACGATGAACGAGTCCGCCGTGATACCGATCGCGACGATCGCACCGCAGACGGCCGGCAGGTTCAGCGCGAAGCCGATGGTCGGGCCGAGCAGCGACATGATCACGTAGGTGAGGACGGCCGACACCAGCAGGGATGCGATCGCGATGAGCGACAGGCCGCGGTAGTAGACCACCAGGTAGATGACGACCAGGCCGAGGCCGATCGCACCGGCGATCAGACCGGCGTGCAGCTGCTCACCACCGAGCGCGGCGGTCACGGTGGTGACGCTCGCCTCCTTGAAGGTGAGCGGCAGGGCGCCGTACTTCAGCATGTTGGCCAGGTCCTGGGCCTCGGTCTGGCTGAAGCTTCCGGAGATCTCCGCGTTGCCGCCGGTCAGCGCCTGGTTGACGTACGGGTCGGAGACGACCTCACCGTCGAGGACGATGGCGAACTGGTTCTGCGGGGACTGGTTCTGGGCGAGCTTGCCGGTGATGCTGGCGAACTTCTTGGAGCCACCGGACGTGAAGTCCATGGTGACCTTCCAGCCCGCGGCGCTCTGCGTGTCGTAGACCGCGGCGGCCTTCTTGATGTCCGTGCCGGACACCTCGGCCGGGCCGAGGATGTACTTCTGCCACTGGCCCGACGAGTTCTGACCGCAGGCCACGGTGGGGTCGGACGGCTTGACGCCGTCACCGGCCGTGGCGCGGGCCGCCTTGTCGGTGCAGTCGAGGGCGGCGTACTGGGCCTGGAGCTTGGCCGTGCCCGGGTCCACGCTGCTGCTCGCCGACGGCGAGGCGCTGGAGGAGGGCGACGTGCTCGCGGAGCCGCTCGCGGACGGCGTGGTGTCGGCCTTCAGGGCGTCGCTGACCACGCGGCCCTGGGAGGTGGCGCCGGCCGACGGCGTCGCGGAGCTCGACGACGTCGCCTTGTCCGTCGCCTTGTCGGTGGCCTTGTCGGTGGCCTTGTTCGACGAGCTGCCGCTCGGCGACGGGCTGGCCGACGCGTCGGTTCCGGAGACCTCGGTGGTCAGGACCGGACGGAAGTAGAGCTTTGCGGTGGTGCCGACCTGCTCCCGGGCCTGCTTGGAATTCGTGCCCTTGGGAATGTTGACGATGATGTTCCTGTCGCCCTGCGTCTGGACCTCCGCCTCGGACACGCCGAGACCATTGACACGGCGGTTCATGATGTCGACCGCTGTGTCCATGTTGGTCTTGTTGATCGCGTTGGGCTGACCGGGCTCGTTCTTCGCCTCGAGCGTGATGCTGGTGCCGCCGGCGAGGTCGATGCCGAGACGCGGGGTGGGGTGCCCGGAGAGGAACATCCCCCCGGTGAGCGCCGCGATGGCGATCAGGATGAGGGCCAGCGAGCGCCCCGGCCTGCTCTGGGCGCTCGCGCTCCGGCCCTTCTTCGGTGCTGCCACCTTCTCGTACTCCCTCTCGGGCCACCGTGCGCCGGGTCAGCGCGCGGGCGGCCATGACATGGTGTCGGGACTCCGTGCGAGAACAGCACGTCCCGGATGCGCGGGGCGCGAGCGGGTCGCGCCGCGCTCCCGGGGCGTGACTACTTCGCGTCGGCCTCGCCGTCGGTCTTCTTCAGCTCCGCTGCGCCGGCGTCGTCGGCCTTCGCCTCGGCGGGCTCGTCCGCCGCGTCCTTCTTGCCGAGGTCGAGGGGCTTGTCGTCGGAGGCGTCGGAAGAGGCGTCGGCGGCGGGCTCGTCGGTCTCGGTGAGGGAGGAGGCGTCGTCCGGGACGACGGCACCGTCGGCCTTCAGGTCGTGCTCGATGCCGTGGACGATGCGGTTGTACTCGTCGTCCGTGAGGACGGCGCCGATCGCGTTCTTCGCGAAGAGCAGGTCGACCCCCGGGGCGGCGTCAAGGAGGACCGTGTCCTCGTTGACCTCCTTGACGGTTGCGTACATGCCACCAATCGTGCGGACACCGGAGCCGGGCTGCATGTCGTTGCGCATCTGCGCAGCCTGCTGCTGCTTCTTCTTGGCCGACCGGGTCATCAGGAACATGGCCCCGATGAGCACGATGAACGGGAGGAGGGTCACGAGACTCACGGGTCGGAACTTCCTTCTACGACCGCAATGGAGGGCGGCCTGATGGTTGGGGGTATGTATGCCGTCGACAAGGGCGGCATCGGCGGAGTCTAAGCGAGTCCGCACTCAGTGAACAACGCTCAGCATGGCACCGGGGTTCCTGCCCCGGCACATCCCCGCGCCGTCACGCCCCGAACAAGTCCTGTTGTCCGTTTCCACCTGTGGCCTGGCGGGGCGGGGTGAGGCCGAGATGCGCCCATGCCGCCGGTGTGGCCACCCGGCCACGGGGCGTACGGGCGAGCAGTCCTTCCCGGACGAGGAAGGGTTCGGCCACCTCTTCCACGGTCTCACGCTCCTCCCCCACCGCGACGGCGAGCGTCGACAGGCCCACCGGGCCGCCGCCGAAGAGCTTGAGCAGTGCCTCGAGGACACCGCGGTCCAGGCGGTCCAGGCCGCGGGCGTCCACCTCGTACACCTGGAGGGCCGCCGCCGCGATCTCCCTGGTGATCACTCCGTCCGCCTTGACCTGGGCGTAGTCGCGCACGCGGCGCAGCAGGCGATTGGCGATGCGGGGCGTGCCCCGGGAACGTCCGGCGATCTCCGCGGCTCCGTCCGGGTCGATCTCGACGTCGAGGAGGCTCGCGGAACGGTGGACGACCCGCTCCAGCTCGGCGGGCTCGTAGAACTCCATGTGGGCGGTGAAGCCGAAGCGGTCCCGCAGCGGGGGCGGCAGCAGGCCCGCGCGCGTGGTGGCGCCGACCAGGGTGAACGGCGGCAGTTCCAGCGGGATGGCCGTGGCACCGGGGCCCTTGCCGACGATGACGTCGACCCGGAAGTCCTCCATCGCCATGTAGAGCATCTCTTCGGCGGGCCTGGACATGCGGTGGATCTCGTCGAGGAAGAGCACCTCGCCCTCCTGGAGGGAGGAGAGGATCGCGGCGAGGTCCCCGGCGTGCTGGATGGCGGGGCCGCTGGTGATGCGGATCGGGGCGCCCATCTCGGCCGCGATGATCATCGACAGGGTGGTCTTGCCGAGTCCGGGGGCACCCGAGAGGAGCACGTGGTCGGCGGTGGCGCCACGCGCGCGTGCGGCCCGCAGGACCAGGTCGAGCTGCTCACGGACCTTCTCCTGGCCGATGAACTCGCCCAGGTCCTTCGGGCGCAGCGCGGCCTCGACCGCCTGGTCCTCGCGGTCGGCGACCGAGTCCACCAGCCGCTCCTCGGCGGGGCCGACGAGCCCCTCGGCGGCGGTCGCGTCGGTCGTGTCGTCCCAGTTCATGTGAAGTGCCTCGGGGTGTGGTGGCGGTGCCGGCGGTTCAGCGGGCGCGGTTCAGGGTCTGCAGGGCGGCCTTGAGGAGCTGTCCCACCTGCGGGGCTCCCTCGGCGGCCGCGGCCTGCGGGGCGACGGCGCTGACCGCCTCGTCGGCTTCCCGGGTCGCGTACCCGAGGCCGATGAGCGCGGCGTGCAGCTGGTCGCGCCACCCGGTGGTCACCGCCGTCCCGATGGCGGGTCCGCCCGTGCCGAGCGGCTCACCGAGCCGGTCCTTCAGCTCCAGGAGGAGCTTCTGGGCGCCCTTCTTCCCGATGCCGGGCACAGCGGTGAGCGCCTTCTCGTCCCCGGTGGACACCGCGCGGCGCAGGGCGTCGGGGCTGTGCACGGCGAGCATCGCCTGGGCCAGCCGGGGGCCGACGCCGCTGGCGGTCTGCAGCAGCTCGAAGGTCTGCCGCTCGTCGTCGTCCGCGAAGCCGTAGAGCGTGAGGGAGTCCTCGCGGACGACGAGGGAGGTGGCGAGCTTGGTCTCCCGGCCGGTCCGCAGCGTCGAGAGGGTGTTGGGCGTGCACTGGACGGCGATGCCGATACCGCCGACTTCGACCACCGCGGAGTCGGGGGCGAGGGCGGCCACCGGGCCGCTGACGAAGGCGATCATGCGGTACGGCCTTTCGATGCGTGGGACTGTGCGGGGGGCTGCCGGCGCTCGGCGGCGGCCTGCTGGAGCCGGTTGCGTGCGGCGGCCTGCTGGAGCCTGTTCTCGGTGACCGCCTGCTGGAGCCTGTTCTGGGCGGGGGCGCGCCAGATGTGGCAGATGGCGAGGGCGAGGGCGTCGGCCGCGTCGGCGGGCTTGGGGGGTGCGTCGAGCCGGAGCAGGCGCGTGACCATGGCGCCGACCTGGGCCTTGTCCGCCCGTCCGTTGCCGGTGACGGCGGCCTTGACCTCGCTCGGGGTGTGCAGGGCGACGGGGATGCCCCGGCGGGACGCGCACAGCATGGCGACCGCGCTGGCCTGGGCGGTGCCCATCACCGTGCGTACGTTGTGCTGGCTGAAGACGCGCTCCACGGCGACGAATTCGGGCTCGTGCTCGTCGAGCCACTGCTCGATGCCCTGCTCGATCGCGACGAGGCGCAGTCCCAGTTCCGCGTCGGCCGGGGTGCGCACGACGCCGACGCCGCGCAGGGCCAAGGGCCGGCCTGCGACTCCTTCGACCACTCCCACCCCGCACCGGGTCAATCCGGGGTCGACACCCAGTACCCGCACCCAGCCCCCTCCTTCGATCCGGCCCGGCAATCGCCGGCCTCCGCCCCCAGTTCGTGCAGGCTATCGGGTGCCGCTGACAAAGCGACGGGCCGACGGGGTGTGTTCCCGTCGGCCCGTTGCCCAGCCGGTGCGATCAGGCGTCGACCTTCTCCATGACGTCGTCGCTCACGTCGAAGTTGGCGAAGACGTTCTGCACG
Source organism: Streptomyces siamensis (assembly GCF_039543605.1). Classification (NCBI taxonomy): domain Bacteria; kingdom Bacillati; phylum Actinomycetota; class Actinomycetes; order Kitasatosporales; family Streptomycetaceae; genus Streptomyces; species Streptomyces siamensis. The sequence goes on from NZ_BAABKB010000008.1 coordinate 39,483, forward strand.
TCGTCGCTGTCCTCCAGGGCGTCGATCAGCTTGAAGATCTTCCGGGCGCCCTCCTCGTCCAGCTCGATCTGCATCGTCGGGACGAAGTTGGCGTCGGCGGAGTCGTAGTCGATGCCGGCCTCCTGGAGCGCGGTGCGCACCGCGACCAGGTCGGTGGCCTCGGAGATGACCTCGAAGGACTCGCCGAGGTCGTTGACCTCTTCGGCGCCCGCGTCGAGCACGGCACCCAGGACGTCGTCCTCGGCCAGCTCGCCCTTGGGGACGATCACGACGCCCTTGCGGTTGAACAGGTACGAGACGGAGCCCGGGTCGGCCATCGAGCCGCCGTTGCGCGTCATCGCGACGCGGACGTCCGAGGCGGCACGGTTGCGGTTGTCCGTGAGGCACTCGATGAGCACGGCGACGCCGTTCGGGCCGTAGCCCTCGTACATGATCGTCTCGTAGTCGGCGCCGCCGGCTTCGAGACCGCCGCCGCGCTTGATCGCGGAGTCGATGTTCTTGTTCGGAACCGACGACTTCTTCGCCTTCTGCACGGCGTCGTACAGCGTCGGGTTTCCTTCGAGGTCCACGCCGCCCATGCGCGCCGCGACCTCGATGTTCTTGATCAGCTTCGCGAAGAGCTTGCCGCGCTTGGCGTCGATCACGGCCTTCTTGTGCTTCGTCGTGGCCCATTTAGAGTGGCCGGACATCTGCCTGTCTCCTTCGCGTAACCCATCCCGTACGAACTCCCCCAGACCTTAAGGCTCTGGGGGGACCCCCAGATCCTACAAGGACTCCGGTGTCCGGTTCGCGCGCACCATGTCGACGAACAGCCCGTGCACGCGGTGGTCGCCGGTCAGTTCCGGGTGGAACGACGTGGCGAGCGCGTTGCCCTGGCGTACGGCGACGATGTGGCCGCCGTGCTCGGCGAGCACCTCGACCTCGGCGCCCACGGACTCGACCCAGGGGGCGCGGATGAAGACGCCCTCTACAGGATCGCCCTCGACACCGCGGACGTCGACCGCCGCCTCGAAGGACTCGTTCTGACGCCCGAAGGCGTTGCGGCGCACGATCATGTCGATGCCGCCGAAGGTCTCCTGACCGGACCGCGGGTCGAGGATCTTGTCGGCGAGCATGATCATGCCGGCGCAGGTGCCGTAGACGGGCATGCCGTCGCGCACGCGCGCGCGGAGGGGCTCCATCACTCCGAAGAGGACGGCCAGTTTGGAGATGGTGGTGGACTCGCCGCCGGGAATGACGAGGCCGTCCACCTCCACGATCTCTTCGGGGCGCCGCACCGGCCTGGCCACGGCGTCGGCCGCGGCCAGGGCGATGAGGTGCTCCCGTACGTCGCCCTGGAGAGCCAGGACGCCTATGACAGGAGTGTTCATGAGGTGATTACCAGCCGCGGTTGGCGTAGCGCTCGGTCTCGGGGAGGGTGTCGCAGTTGATGCCGACCATGGCCTCGCCCAGGTTGCGGGACGCGTCCGCGATGATCTTCGGGTCGTCGTAGAAGGTGGTGGCCTTCACGATGGCGGCGGCGCGCTTGGCCGGGTCGCCCGACTTGAAGATGCCGGAGCCGACGAAGACGCCCTCGGCACCGAGCTGACGCATCAGAGCGGCGTCGGCCGGGGTGGCGACGCCACCGGCGGAGAACAGCACGACCGGGAGCTTGCCGAGCTCGGCGACCTCCTTGACGAGCTCGTACGGAGCGCGCAGCTCCTTGGCGGCGGCGTACAGCTCGTTGTTGTCGAAGCCGCGCAGCTTGGCGATCTCGTTCTTGATCTGGCGCAGGTGGCGGACGGCCTCGACGACGTTGCCGGTACCGGCCTCGCCCTTGGAGCGGATCATGGCGGCACCCTCGGCGATGCGGCGCAGGGCCTCACCGAGGTTGGTGGCGCCGCAGACGAAGGGGGTGGTGAACGCCCACTTGTCGGAGTGGTTGACCTCGTCGGCCGGGGTGAGGACCTCGGACTCGTCGATGTAGTCGACGCCGAGGGACTGGAGCACCTGGGCCTCGACGAAGTGGCCGATGCGGGACTTCGCCATGACCGGGATCGAGACGGCGTCGATGATGCCCTCGATCATGTCCGGGTCGGACATGCGGGCCACTCCGCCGTCCTTGCGGATGTCGGCGGGGACCCGCTCCAGGGCCATGACGGCGACGGCGCCCGCGTCCTCGGCGATCTTCGCCTGCTCCGGCGTGACGACGTCCATGATCACGCCGCCCTTGAGCTGCTCGGCCATGCCGCGCTTCACGCGGGCGGTGCCGGTCTCGGGGGTCTGGGCGGGGTTGGAGAGCGTGCTGGACACGGGTTGACCTCACTCGGTGAAAGAGGGTTTGTGCTGCACCGAGGAAACGTGAGGCGACCAGGCCACTGCAAGGGCCAATGGAGAGGCGGTGGATTTTTTTCGCCCGTGCCACTTGGTGGCCGGACCGTCGCGGTCCGTCCGGGTCAGGCCGCCTGGCGCTCCGCCAGTGCCGCCGGGGGCTCGTCGTCCATCTCGAAGGCCATCGGGAACGGCGCGTGGCCCGCGAGGCGGAACCAGCGCACCTTGCGGTGACGACGCAGGGCCCTCGCGGCGCGTACGGCGTCGTTGTGGAACCGGCGGGCCATCGGCACCCGGCGCACCGCCTGTGCCAGCTCGTGGGCGGCCTCCTCGCCACCCGGCGCCTCGCGTACCGCGTCGACCTGCTGTGCCTCCCCGAACACGGCGCGCAGGGCCTGGCTCAGCTCGCTCTCGGCCACCTCGCGCTGGTCCTCCTCGGCCTGCCGGGCCTCGTGGGCCGCCTCGTACAGCACGATGGAGGCGGCCGGATCGAGCACCCCGGACGTGGCCAGTTCCTGGGCCACGGAGGCGCGGCGCAGCAACTGCGCGTCGAGGGCCGCGCGGGCGGCGTCGATGCGGGCGTGCAGCCGGTCGAGCCGGCCGGCCGTCCAGCTCAGGTACAGGCCGATCGCGACGAGGCCGACGACGATCCAGATCAGGGTTGCGGTCACGGGCGGCAAGGCTACCTCTGCGCGGTGACGGCTCCCGACGGTCCCGGATCACCGGGCAGGTGCAGAGGCTCACCGGTCCCGTCCGGCACGCTCACCGGGCAGGTGCAGAGGCTCACCGGTCCCGTCCGGCACGCTCACCGGACACCCGCGGCGGCGACTCCGTCGTTCCCGTCCGGCACGCCCACCGGACAGGTGCAGCGAGGTCACCGCTCGCGGTCGGCACACTCACCGGACACCGGCGGCACCCTCGACGCACCCGTCCCGCATGCTCACCGGAAGCGGCCGGCGCGGCTCAGTCGCGGGCGAGTCCGAAGCGCGCCCGGAGTCCCGTGCGTTCGTCGGCGGCCACCGCCGCCGCCCCGTCCGTCACGGTCTCGTACACGGACAGGATGTCCGCGCCGACGGTGGACCAGTCGAAGCGCCGTACGTGGCTGCTCCCCCGCTCGCGCAGTTCGGCGCGGCGTGCGGGGTCGCCCAGGAGCCGGACCGCGGTGGCGGCCAGGGCGTCCGCGTCCTCGTTGGCGAACAGTTCGCCCGCGGCGCCCTGGTCGAGGACCTGGGCGAACGCGTCGAGGTCCGACGCGAGCACCGGTGCCCCCGCCGACATCGCCTCGACCAGGATGATCCCGAAGCTCTCGCCGCCGGTGTTGGGCGCGACGTACACGTCGACGCTGCGCAGGAAGCGGGCCTTGTCCTCGTCGCTGACCATGCCGAGGAACTCGACGCGCGAGCGCATCTCGGCGGGCAGGGACTCCACGGCCTCCTCCTCGTCGCCGCGGCCGGCGACCAGCAACCGGGTCTGCGGACGCTCGGCGAGGATCTTCGGGAGGGCCTTCATGAGGACGGGCAGACCCTTGCGGGGCTCGTCGATGCGGCCGATGAAGCCGAGGGTGTCGCCCTGCCACTCGGGCTTGGGCTTGGCCCGTGCGAAGAAGTCGACGTCGACGCCGTTCGGGATGACGACGGCGTCGCCGCCCAGGTGCTCGACGAGGGTGCGCCGCGCGTACTCGCTCACCGCGATCCGCGCGCTGATCTTCTCCAGTGCCGCCTGGAGGATGGAGTACGCGGCGACCATCGCCCGGGAGCGCGGGTTCGAGGTGTGGAAGGTCGCGACGATGGGGCCCTGCGCGGCCCAGCACGCCAGCAGACCCAGCGACGGGGAGGCCGGCTCATGGATGTGGATCACGTCGAAGGTGCCGTCGTGCAGCCAGCGCCGTACCCGGGCCGCCGACAGGAAGCCGAAGTTCAGACGGGCCACGGAGCCGTTGTAGGGCACCGGGACCGCGCGGCCGGCCGAGACGACGTAGGGCGGCAGGGGCGTCTCGTCGTCCGCCGGGGCGAGGACGGAGACCTCGTGCCCGAGGCCGATGAGGTGCTCGGCGAGGTCGCGGATGTGGAACTGGACGCCGCCCGGGACGTCCCAGGAGTACGGGCAGACGATGCCGATCCTCACGGGGCCACCTCCCCGGGATCCCGACCTGCGCCGTCGCTCCGGATCGCCGCGGGGTCCTTGGCGGGATCCAGGTCCTTCAGCCACAGCCGTTGCAGCATGTGCCAGTCCTCCGGGTGGTCGGCGATCCCCGAGGCGAAGGCGTCGGCCAGCGCCTGTGTCATGACAGACGTCTTTTCGGCGCGGGTGCCTGTCTCGGGAATCTCGACGGGGGGATGCACACGGCCCTTCATCACGGGCGAGTCGTCGTACCAGAGTGTCACGGGCAGGAGCAGGGCGCCGGTCTGCTGCGCGAGCAGTGCAGGTCCGGCGGGCATCCGGGTGGCCTCGCCGAAGAACTGCACCTCGACACCGGACGAGGACAGGTCGCGCTCGGCGACCAGACAGATCAGCCCGCCGTCGCGGAGTCGCCGGGCCAGCGTGCCGAAGGCGCTGCCGCCGCTGTGCGGCAGGACCTCCATGCCCAGGCCCTCGCGGTAGGCGACGAATCGGTCGTACAGCGATTCCGGCTTGAGGCGCTCGGCGACCGTCGTGAAGGGCGTACGGAGCTTCGTGGTGACCCAGGCTCCGGCGAGGTCCCAGTTGCCCATGTGCGGCAGGGCGAGGATCACGCCCTTGTCGGAGGCGAGCGCGTCGGTGAGGTGGTGCACATCCTTCGGGTCGAAACCCGTCTTCACCCGCTCCTCGCTCCAGGCGGGCAGCCGGAAGGACTCCATCCAGTAGCGCAGGTAGGAGCGCATGCCGGCCTTGGACAGCTCGGCCAGCCGCTCGGGCGTCGCGTCGGGCACCACGCGCGCGTAGTTGCTCTCCAGACGCTGTATGCCCTTGCCGCGGCGCTTCCAGGCGATGTCGGCGATCGTGCGGCCGAGCCGCTCGGCGACCGGCTCGGGGAGCTTCTTGACCGTGCTCCAGCCGAGTGCGTAGGCGCCGTCGACCAGCCTGTCCTGGAACCTGGTCACGAGGTGGCCTCGCTGTTGTGGGCCGCGGCCTCGGCGTCCGCCTCGGCGGACTCGCGGCGCACCGTGACGACGCGCTGGATCAGCGTGACGAGGCTGCCGACGGCGACGATCCACAGTGCGACGGGCAGGAGCACCTGGATACCGGGCACGCCGAACTTGTGCAGGCCCGCGAAACCGGCCGCGACCAGCGAGATCACGAGCCGCTCCGCCCGCTCGACCAGGCCGTTGACCGCCACCGGCAGGCCGATCGACTCGCCGCGCGCCTTGGTGTACGAGACCACCTGGCCGCTGGCCAGGCAGAAGATCGAGACGGCGCACAGGATGTTGTCGTCGCCGTTGCCCGCGTACCAGAGGGCGAAGCCGCCGAAGATCGCGCCGTCGGCCACCCGGTCGAGCGTCGAGTCCAGGAAGGCGCCCCAACGGCTGGAGCGGCCGAGCTGGCGCGCCATGTTGCCGTCGACGAGGTCGGAGAACACGAAGAGCGTGATGACGACCGTGCCCCAGAAGAACTCCCCGCGGGGGTAGAAGACCAGCGCGCCCGCCATGACTCCTGCCGTGCCCAGGAGGGTCACCGTGTCGGGGCTTACCCCCCGGCGGATGAGAAACGCGGCGAACGGTGTGAGGACACGCGTGAAGAATGCACGCGCGTACTTGTTCAGCATGGCCTTCCCGAGGGTCGGTGTCGCCGGGCGGCCCCTGCTGGCCGCCGGCTGGCCCATCGTAGCCACGCGCGCGCGTGTGCGACGGTCGGGCACCCGCACGCCCTGTGTCATGACGGGATGCCGTCGGTGGCACGGCGGGATCGCGTCCGCCGTATGGACGCACCGTGACACGAGTGCAAAGCTCGAAGACACCGCGGGCGTCATCGGAGCCGCCACCGCACGCGGATCCGTCACGCCCGCGCCCACAGAGACCTCACCGTGCACGGGAGGCAAGGCCATGGGCGACAAGGCGAATGCACACCCCGGAGCCGCCGGCAGGGCTACGGCGGCCGACCACCCCGCGTCCGTACGGAATGTGGTGCTGGTCGGCCACAGCGGATCGGGCAAGACGACTCTGGTGGAAGCTCTCGCGCTGACGGCGGGAGCAGTGAACCGGGCGGGCCGCGTCGAGGACGGCGGCACCGTCTCGGACTACGACGAGATCGAGCACCGGCAGCAACGCTCGGTGCAGCTCTCGCTGGTCCCCGTCGAATGGGACGGGTACAAGATCAACATTCTGGACACCCCCGGATACGCCGACTTCGTCGGGGAGCTGCGGGCCGGTCTGCGAGCTGCGGACGCGGCCCTTTTCGTCGTCTCGGCCTCGGACGGCGTGGACGGCTCGACCCGCATGGTCTGGGAGGAGTGCGCGGCCGTGGGGATGCCACGGGCCATCGTGGTCACCCACCTCGAATCGGCGCGGGCCGACTTCGAGGAGATGACGCGGATCTGCGCGGAGGCCTTCGGCGCGGACGACCCCGACGCCGTCCTGCCCCTGTACCTGCCGCTGCGCGGCGCGGAGGCACCCGACGGGCACGCGCCCGTGACCGGACTGATCGGGCTGCTGACCCAGCGGCTGTTCGACTACGCGTCCGGGGAGCGCAAGGAGGCGGAGCCCGGTCCTGAGCAGCTGCCGCTGATCGAGGAGGCCCGCAACCGGCTGATCGAGGGGATCATCGCCGAGAGCGAGGACGAGACCCTCATGGACCGCTATCTCGGCGGCGAGGAGATCGACCTCAAGACCCTGATCGAGGACCTGGAGCGGGCCGTGGCCCGTGGGACCTTCTTCCCGGTGCTGGCCGCGGCTCCGGCCGCCGACGGCGCCCGTCAGGGGCTCGGCACGGTCGAACTGCTCGAACTCGTCACGGGCGGCTTCCCCACCCCGCTGGAACGCGCGGCGCCCGTGGTGACCACACCGGACGGCGCGGCGCGCGAGGTGTCGGCCTGCGACCCGACCGGGCCGCTGGTCGCGGAGGTCGTGAAGACCGCGTCCGATCCGTACGTGGGCCGGGTCTCCCTGGTCCGTGTCTTCTCGGGCACGCTGCGGCCCGACGAGACGGTGCACGTCTCCGGGCACGGGCTGTCTGACCGCGGTCACGAGGACCACGACGTCGACGAACGCATCGGCGCCCTGTCCACGCCGTTCGGCAAGCAGCAGCGCGTCCTGTCGCACTGCATCGCGGGCGATCTCGCCTGTGTGGCGAAACTGAACCGCGCGGAGACCGGGGACACCCTCTCCGCCAAGGACGATCCGCTGCTCATGGAGCCGTGGCAGATGCCCGACCCGCTGCTGCCGCTCGCCATCCAGGCGCACAGCAAGGCCGACGAGGACAAGCTGTCGCAGGGGCTCGCCAGGCTGGTCGCCGAGGATCCCACGATGCGCCTGGAGCAGAACCAGCACACGCATCAGGTCGTCCTGTGGTGCCTGGGCGAGGCCCACGCGGACGTCGCCCTGGAGCGGCTGCGCAGCCGGTACGGCGTCCAGGTCGACGTCGTCCCGCACAAGGTGTCGCTGCGGGAGACGTTCGCGGGCCGGTCCGGCGGGCGCGGGCGCCATGTGAAGCAGTCCGGCGGGCACGGCCAGTACGCGATCTGCGAGATCGAGGTCGAGCCGCTGCCGAACGGCTCGGGCATCGAGTTCGTGGACAAGGTCGTCGGCGGCGCCGTGCCGCGGCAGTTCATCCCGTCCGTCGAGAAGGGCGTGCGGGCCCAGGCCGCCAAGGGTGTGGCCGCCGGCTATCCGCTCATCGACGTGCGGGTCACGCTGCTCGACGGCAAGGCGCACTCCGTGGACTCCTCCGACGCCGCGTTCCAGACCGCGGGCGCGCTCGCCCTGCGCGAGGCCGCGGCCGACGCCAAGATCCACCTGCTGGAACCGGTGGCCGAGGTGACCGTCCTGGTCGGCGACGACTACGTGGGGTCCGTCATGAGCGACCTGTCGGGCCGCCGCGGCCGGGTCGTGGGCACCGAGCAGGCGGGCGGCGGGCGCACCCTCGTACGGGCCGAGGTCCCGGAGATCGAGATCGGGCGGTACGCCGTCGATCTGCGCTCCCTGTCGCACGGCACCGCGCGCTTCAACCGCAGCTACGCACGGCACGAGCCGATGCCGCCTCAGGTCGCCGAGAGGATTCGCGAACAGGCCCGCGACACCTGAGGGTTCGCCGGGTCACACGTCGGCGGACGGCTTCGGCCGTCCGCCGACGAATGTCGGTCGGGGCCGATACTCTGAGAACCTGATCAAGGCAATGACCTGATCAACAGGTGTGCGAGGGGCGGAAGTCGGGAAAAGCCGCAGCAGCGGACGGCGGCGATGGGGGCGGAAGTGGCATTCGACGGTTTCGATTTCACTCCCGGGGCGCAAGTGCCGCTCACGGGCTCCGCGGGCCAGACGGCGGCGACCTTCGCCCTGGCCTCCGCGGCCTACCGGGACAATGGCATCGAGGAGATCCTCAAGGCCGACAACGAATGGCACAAGTCCACCGTCAAGACGGGCAAGGTCAAGCTGTTCGCGCCGAATCTGGGCGAGGCCTTCGCCCGGGCCGTGGTGGACCGGATGCTGGGCGCCGGCCGCAAGCCGCTCATCCAGTCCTTCGGCACCGAGCCGCAGGTCGTGGTGGAGCACTGCCTGGCGGCGAACAACATCCGCCGCGAGCGGGACAACTGGCTGGCGGCCGTGATGGTGCTGTGCGGGCTGCTCTTCCTGCCCGGACTCGTCGTCTGGCTGCTCGTCTTCCAGATCCGCACCCAGATAGCCAAGCGCGAGGACAAGCGCGCCTCCGCCCTCGGCACCACGCTCCTCGTCGCCGTCGGCGCCCTCGCGGTGCTCTTCCTCCTCCGTATGCCCTTCTCCGGCTTCTGGGCCTGGTACGCGCGCGCTTCGGTCGTCCTGCCGGTCGTCGGCTGGCTGTGGGCCCGGCAGATCTGCGAGCGCACGGCCAAGGACCTGCGCGACCGCTGGGACGGGCTGCTGTCCGGCGGCGGCATCGGCGCGAAGATCCCCGAGGCGGTGCCCGGCAGCCCCGGTGAGACCGCGGCGGAGCGGCTGCGCCAGTCCCTCGCCCGGCTCAGCGCCGAGCAGCAGTCCAACTCGGTCTTCTACGCGGGCCCCAAGGGCATACTCGGCATGGGCACCCGGTGGGGCAGCTGGCAGCTCGCCGAGGAGCTGGTACCGCGCGACGCGGACAAGGAGATCCACCCGTTCCGCAGCTGGGACGTCATCCGCTCCATCCACGACCAGCTGCGCATGCTGGAGCGCGGTCCGCTCAACACCGGTGGTTTCCCCGCCCCTTCGATCAAGCACTGGATCGTCACGCCGATCGGTGAGAACGCGAAGGCGGTGTCCCGGCCGGCCGGGACGGACGTGGACGCGTACACGATCAAGACCCACGCGATACAGGACATCTGCAACAAGCAGCAGTTCGGCAGCGGTGACCGGCACTACCTCGGGGTCCAGTGGACGCTCTGGGACGGCCAGTTGATCATCACGATGCTGATCACGGTGACCGTGCTGCACGAGACGCTGCGCATCGAGGTCACCGGGCACGCCCTGGGTCCGGTGAACCCGCTGTTCACCACCAAGCCGGAGGCGCCCACGAAGGAGGTCGCCAAGGCGGTGAAGTTCTGGGAGACCCGCAAGGTGAACCTGCCGCTGGTCACCACGGACGAGGTCGTACGGCTCGCGGCGCGGGCCCCCTTCACCTGGTACCCGCCCTTCCTGAACTGGCTCGGCGGCACCGTGGCGCTGCCCGAGCCGTTCGGCCTGCGGCACGCCTGGGCCGACCAGCCGTGGCGGCACCGGTTCATGGCCGACGACGCCCTGCGCGCCGCGACCCCCGTGCTGCGCGTGGTGCACGCGGCGGCGATCAAGGTCCTCGACGAGAACGGCGTCGACACGGAGAAGTTCGGCAACCGCTCGGCGTTCCTCAGCACGGCGGTCCAGGACCCGATGCCGCGGAAGGCGGATGTGTACGACGCGTAGCGGCGGAAGGGCGGGGAGAGCGGTGCGCCGCTCTCCCCCGGACCGGCCCCGCTCCGGAGCCCGGCGGGCCGGCGGCGCATCGGTCCCCGAGTGGGGGCAGGGCGGGGTACGGCGACGGGCCGGCCCGTGGCGGAGCCGGGCGGCCCGTGCGGCGTCAGGCCGTCGGCCAGGCCTCCGCCAGCATCTTGCGGGTGTCGGCGAGCAGCTGCGGCAGCACCTTGGTGTGCCCCACGACCGGCATGAAGTTCGTGTCGCCTCCCCACCGGGGCACGATGTGCTGGTGGAGGTGGGCGGCGATGCCGGCGCCCGCGACGGTGCCCTGGTTCATGCCGATGTTGAAGCCGTGGGCACCCGAGGCGGCGCGCAGGGCGGTCATGGCCTGCTTGGTCAGCTCCCCGAGCTCGACGGTCTCCGGGCCGGTCAGGTCCGTGTAGTCCGCGACGTGACGGTAGGGCACCACCATGAGGTGGCCGCCGTTGTACGGGTAGAGATTGAGCACGGCGTAGACCTGCTCGCCGCGCTTCACGATCAGCCCGTCCTCGTCGGACTTGGCCGGAATCGAGCAGAACGGACAGCCGTCGTCGGCCCCCGGACCGGTGGGCTTGTTCTCGCCCTGGATGTAGGCCATCCGGTGGGGTGTCCACAGGCGCTGGAACGCGTCCTGCGTCCCCACTCCGATCTGCTGCTCCGGCTCACTCGTCATGATGTGCAGCATATGGCTTCGCCCGTTCGCGGCGTGTCGGCGGGGCGGCACGAGGGCGCTCAGCGGCCAAGCTGAGCCGGTGCACGAAGACAGCCCTGAGGCCCGCTGGGCGGAACGCACCGAGGTCGCGCTCTTCGCGGCGTCGCTGCTGTTCATGGCCACGTACGCGACGCGCGTCCTGGCGACCGGTCTCCCGCCGGTCTGGCGGGACCTGTGCGGTCTGGTGCTGCTGGCTCTCTGGTTGCTGTTCGCCGCGGACTACGTGGTGCGCTGGCGGCTCAGCGGACAGCACTGGTGGCGGTTCGTCCTCACCCACGTGGTGACCACGGTCTCGGTCGTCCTGCCCCTGCTGCGCCCGCTGCGGATGGTGCCGTTGTACGAGGTCCTCCAGAAGAAGCGCGGCGAGCCCCGGCTGGCGCTGTACGCGCGCGTGATCTCCTACGCGGGTCTGTCCACCCTGCTGCTCGGATTCGCCGGCTCCCTCGCGGTCTACCAGCAGGAACGGGGAGCGCCCGGCGCGACCATGCGGACCTTCGGCGACGCCGTCTGGTGGGCCTGCTCGACCCTGAGCACGGTCGGCTACGGCGACATCACCCCGGTGACCCCGCTCGGCAGGACGATCGCGGCCGGGATGATGGCCGGCGGGCTGGCCCTGCTGGGCGCGGTGACGGGGTCGTTCTCGTCCTGGCTGCTGCAGACCTTCACCCGGGAGGGCGACGAGAAGCCGCCGGGACGCTGAGCGTCCCGGCGGCGTGCGCGTCCGCAGCGTCCCGGATCAGACCTGGGCCCGCTCCTCGACGATCTTCGCGATCTTGGCGATCGCCTCGTCGACCGGGATGCCGTTCTCCTGCGAGCCGTCGCGGTAGCGGAAGGACACCGCGCCGTTGGCCATGTCCTCGTCGCCCGCGATGACCATGAAGGGCACCTTCTGCTTCTGGGCGTTGCGGATCTTCTTCTGCATGCGGTCCGAGGAGGAGTCCACCTCGACGCGCAGGCCCCGCTTCTTCGCCTCGGCGGCGAAGGTGTGCAGGTAGTCCACGTGGGCGTCGCCGATCGGGATGCCGACCGCCTGGACGGGGGCGAGCCAGGCCGGGAAGGCGCCCGCGTAGTGCTCCAGGAGCACGGCGAAGAAGCGCTCGATGGAACCGAACAGGGCGCGGTGGATCATGACCGGGCGCTGCTTGGAGCCGTCGGGGCCGGTGTACTCCAGGTCGAAGCGCTCGGGCAGGTTGAAGTCGAGCTGGACCGTCGACATCTGCCAGGTGCGGCCGATGGCGTCCTTGGCCTGCACGGAGATCTTCGGGCCGTAGAACGCGGCGCCGCCCGGGTCCGGGACCAGCGGGAGGCCCTGCTTCTCGGCGACCTGCCGCAGCGTCTCGGTGGCCTCCTCCCAGACCTCGTCGGAGCCGACGAACTTCTCCGGGTCCTTGGTGGACAGCTCCAGGTAGAAGTCGGTCAGACCGTAGTCGCGCAGCAGGTTCAGGACGAAGGTGAGCGTCTTGTCGAGCTCCTCCGCCATCTGCTCCTTGGTGCAGTAGATGTGCGCGTCGTCCTGGGTGAAGCCGCGGGCACGGGTCAGACCGTGCACGACGCCGGACTTCTCGTACCGGTACACGGTGCCGAACTCGAACAGGCGCAGCGGCAGCTCACGGTAGGAACGCCCGCGCGCGTCGAAGATCAGGTTGTGCATCGGGCAGTTCATGGGCTTGAGGTAGTAGTCCACGCCCTCGTCGAGCTGCATGGGCGGGTACATGCCGTCGGCGTACCAGTCCAGGTGGCCCGAGGTCTCGAAGAGCTTCCCCTTCGTCGCGTGCGGGGTGTAGACGAACTCGTAGCCCTCTTCCTCGTGGCGGCGCCGCGAGTAGTCCTCCATGACCCGGCGGATGATGCCGCCCTTGGGGTGGAAGACGGCGAGGCCGGAGCCGATCTGGTCCGGGATCGAGAAGAGGTCCAGCTCGTTGCCCAGCTTGCGGTGGTCGCGCTTCTCGGCCTCGGCGAGGAAGTCGAGGTGCGCCTTCAGCTCGTCCTTCGAGGGCCAGGCGGTGCCGTAGATGCGCTGGAGCATGGGGTTCTTCTCGCTGCCGCGCCAGTACGCGGCGGCGTTGCGCATCAGCTTGAACGCCGGGATGTTGCGCGTGGTGGGCAGGTGGGGACCGCGGCAGAGGTCCTTCCAGCACAGGCCACCGGTCTTGGCGTCCAGGTTGTCGTAGATGGTGAGCTCGCCCGCGCCCACCTCGACGTCGGCGCCGTCGTCCGAGGACGCGGAGCCCTTGAGGCCGATGAGCTCCAGCTTGTACGGCTCGTCGGCGAGCTCCTCGCGGGCGGCCTCGTCGGTGACGACGCGGCGCGAGAAACGCTGACCGCGCTTCTGGATCTCCTGCATCTTCTTCTCGACGGCCTTGAGATCCTCGGGCGTGAAGGGGCGCTCCACGTCGAAGTCGTAGTAGAAGCCGTCCTTGACCGGCGGGCCGATGCCGAGCTTGGCCTCGGGGAAGAGCTCCTGCACGGCCTGGGCCATGACGTGCGCGGTGGAGTGGCGCAGGATGTTGAGGCCGTCCTCGGAGGAGATCTCGACGGGCTCGACCTCCTCGCCGTCCCGCACCTGGTACGCGAGGTCCTTCAGCTCGCCGCCCACGCGGGCCGCGACGATGGTGCGCTCGCCTGCGAAGAGGTCGGCGGCCGTAGTGCCCGTCGTCACCACGCGCTCTTCCCGCTCGGAATCGCGTTGGATGATCACACGGACGTCTGACACCGGACTCTCCTGCCTGAAGGGGACGTGCGCATCGTCGGTCGCGCACGCAATACAGGCGATCGTACCGAGCCGGGGGTGCCCTCCGCGAAACGGTTCCGGTCGGTGCCGCCGGGAAAGTGTCGGCGCCGGCCGGGGTCCTCGCTCCCCCGCGCCCCGTCAGTCCGCGCTGCACGCCTCCTCGAAGAAGTCCAGGTTCTCCTGGAGCGACTTCATGAGCCGGTCCCGTTCGGCCTCGTCGACCTGCACGGGCACGACCCCGGAGGCATCGGTGAGCCTGCGGAAGCCGCCACGGCTCTCCAGCCGTCCGTGCACCCGCACCGGCAGCCCCACCAGATGGGCGTGGCCCGCTATCCGATAGGCCTCCTCGTCGAGCGTCATACGGACGTGCGGCACCTCGGCGCCCGCGAGGACGCGCAGCCGCACGGTGCCCTCCCCGCGCGGTCCGGAGCGGCGCATCCGCACCACCGCACCGGTGAGGCGCACCGGTACGGACGGCTCCTCGCGCAGGTAGCGCGCGCCGGCCTCACGCAGCACGGGCAGGTCGCCGGGCGAGAACTCGACGGGTTCGGCGGGGGCCGCACCGCCCTCGGGGACACCTGCGGAGGGCGCCCACTCGACGGCGATCCTGGCGCCCTCGGTGCCCCGGACGAGGGCGACCAGAGCCCCCATGAGCTCATGACTGACGCCCGCCTCGACGGCGGCGTCGAAGGCGTCCATGCCTCCGGTGGCCCGCTGGTAGTCGATGGCCTCGCGGGCGGCGTACAGCGCCTGGTGCAGCCGTACGGCGAGCGGCCGGCCCGTGGTGACGGGCACGAAGGCGGTGAGCCGGCGTCCGCCCGGTTCGGCACCGACCAGGACGTTCTCCAGGGAGGCCGCGGCGGACCTGCGGTGGCGGGCGCCGTAGTAGCCCGCACGCGCGCGCGTGGCGAGCGCGCCGGCGAGGAGCATCTGCCGGGCCGCGGCACGCAGCTGTTCCTCGACGGTCCACGGCGCCGCGCCCACGGGACCGGTCGGCACGTCGCGCCACCAGCGGATCTCGTCACTGGGGACGGCGAGCGCGACCAGCACGTCACGGGCGGACGGGGAGCCGCTGCGGGAGAGCGCGACCAGGGCTTCGCTGAGCAGGTCGTCGCTGTCGGGAAAGGCCCGGCTCTCCGGCACCAGCAGGCTGGTGCCGCCGCCACCGGGCCCGGGTGGGGTCCACCGGCCGTACCGTCCCGCGGCTCCGCCGCGCCGCTGCCAGCCGTGCCGGTGCAGCAGCGCGCTGAGGACCGCCGGGTCGACCTGGTCGGGGGTCGGCGGGTCGTTCCAGAGGGCGTCGACGGGATGCGGCCTGACCGGTCGCAGCGACTCGTCGAGGGGGCGGTGGGTCATGGTCTGCCTCCCGTCCCGACCCGGGTCATGATCTCGCAGAGCGCCCGGTCGTCGAAGATGCGGGCCGTCGGTATGCGGACGGTGGTCCTGCGGCGGCCGGTGACGGCGTGCCCGGCGAGGTTGATCCAGTAGCAGCAGTGGCGCAGGTCGAGGCGGTCGTGGCTGGCGCGCAGCCAGTCGTCCTGGGAGCGCGGCACGAGCATCACGACCAGGATCTTGTGCACCGAGACCGGGGTGCGGGCGAGCTTCGCCAGGTGCTCGTTGTCGAGGGTGAAGGAGAAGGCGGGCCCGGGCGGGTTCGGCGCGATCTGGTAGGTGCACTTGAGCTGCACCTTGATGGTGACTTCGTCGTCGACCGTGTGCCCGGGGGCGCTGTGGCTGACGTGCCAGTCGATGCCGTTGTCCGGGAAGGGCTGGGACAGCGAGCAGCCCGCCGCCGCGGCGACCGCGTGCAGATAGCCGACCTGCAACGTCTCCATGCAGGCGGTGGTGGCGAGTGAGCCGCGATGGGGTGCCGTCCGCTGGGGCAGCAGCCCGCCCCGTTCGGGCTGGGCGAGTGCCATGAGTCCAACAGCCTTCCAGACCAAGAGATTCCCCGTGACGGGCCGCTGAACTGCAAAGACCCGTACCTCTGTTGTCTCCTTCCGGCGTACGCCGCAAACAGCCCGGGTATCACCAAACGGGCAGAAGACGGTGCGTCAGCTGCCGTGGGTGAACGAGGAGTTGTGTACGTATGACGTGCTGGTACGAGGGCCCTTTGGCCGCGTTCGACACGGAGACCACGGGCGTGGACGTCGAGACCGACCGGATCGTGTCGGCCGCCGTCGTGGTCCAGGACGCCCCGGGTTCCCGTCCGCGGGTGTCCCGGTGGCTGGTGAATCCGGGGGTGCCGGTGCCCGCGGGGGCGACGGAGGTGCACGGTCTCACCGACGAGCATCTTCAGCACAACGGCCGCTGGCCGTCGCCGGTGATGGAGGAGATAGCCCGGGAGCTGGGCGAACACGCCGCGGCCGGTCGCCCGCTCGTGGTGATGAACGCTCCGTTCGATCTGACGCTCCTGGACCGGGAGTTGCGTCGTCACCGGGCCTCGTCGCTGGACCGGTGGTTCGGGTCGACGCCGCTGACGGTGCTCGACCCCCGGGTGCTGGACAAGCATCTGGACCGCTACCGCAAGGGCCGCCGCACCCTCACCGATCTGTGCGCGCACTACGGCGTGGCGCTGGAGGGCGCGCACGACGCGGCGGCCGACGCGCAGGCAGCGCTGGATGTCGTACGGGCGGTGGGGCGCCGTTTCGCGGCGCGACTGGAGCGGCTCTCGCCGACCGAACTGCACACGCTCCAGGCGGTGTGGCACGCGGCACAGGCCCGCGGGCTCCAGGCGTGGTTCGCTCGCAGCGGCTCGGACGAGGCGGTGGACCCGGCGTGGCCGCTGCGTCCGGAGCTGCCCGCGGCGGCGTGAGGACGGACCGCCTGCCGGGAACAGGCGGTACAGAAGGACCGGGGAAGCGGAAAGGCCGGTCCGTCTGTGACGGACCGGCCTTCTCCCGGTGGGCGATACTGGGTTCGAACCAGTGACCTCTTCGGTGTGAACGAAGCGCTCTCCCACTGAGCTAATCGCCCGGGAACGGACTGAACAATACAGGTCCCGGCGGGTGTGGTTCAAACCGCTTGGAGACAAGCCGTCAGTCCCCGGCGTCCGGCGCGCATCATCAGGGCGTGGTTGGCCCGGAACAGCGGCCGTCCGGGCACCGCGAGCCGGCGCAGCAGCGGCTTGCGCACGTCGACCTCCTGGTCGTAGCGGGCCAGCGTGCCGGTGCCGTGCGCGGTGAGCGTCCAGCGCGCCCAGCCCTCCATGTCGCCGGACAGCGCGATCTCCAGGACGCCGCCCGCCGGATCTCGGCGCACCTCGCGCGCGGTGAAGGTCATGCCGTACGGGAGGAGCGAGCGGACCCGGATGACGCCGCTGCGGTCGTCGATGCGGGTGACCTCACGCACCTGGGGCCACCAGCGCGGGTAGTTCTCGGCGTGCTCCAGCACGACGTAGACGGCGGCGGGGGGTGCGGGCAGCTCCCACTCGCTGCGGAAGCGGTAGTGGCTCCAGTCCATGTGGGGAGTGTGCCCGCTCGTGGATCTGAGTACGTCGTGAGTACGCGCACTCATGCCGTGAAGGGTGACCGGGACCACACTCCCAGACATGACCTCGATCCCGCCCCCGGCACAGGAGCTGCGGCTCCTGGACGCCGAGCTGCGGCAACTCGACGCCCGCCGGGCTCTGTTGCTGACGCGCCGTGCCTGGCTGATCAGCGCCCTCCGTTCGGCTCCGGCGCCGTCCGGACCGCCGTCGGCCGCCCCTTCCGGACCGTTCGCCGCCCCCGCGCACCGGCCGGAGGCCACGGCTCCCGGCGTGCAGAACGTGCTCCTGCTGCTCGGCGGCGTCCTGCTGACCGTGGCCGCCGTCGCGTTCACGGTCGTCAGCTGGGGGCACCTGGGGATCGCGGGCCGGGCGCTGGTGCTCGCCGCGCTGACCCTGACCGCACTCGGCGCACCGCTGCTCCTGCTCCGGCGCGGGCTGCGCTCGACGGCCGAGGCGGTGGCGGGCCTCGGTCTGGCGCTGACGGTGCTGGACGCCTACGCGCTGTACGAGGTCGCCGTCCCGGACGCCGACGGGCTCGGGTACGCCGCTGTCACGTCGGCGGTGCTGGCCGCGGTGTGGGCCGCGTACGGTCTGGCCGTGGGCACGCTGCACCTGCCGGCGGAACCTTCGGCGGTGACCACCCCGGGCGAGAAGCCCGTGGGCGCCGGCGAGGGACCGGCCGGCATCCGGGTCCGGCTCCCGCTGCGGCTGCCTCTGCCGGCGGCGCTGGCCACGGCCCAGCTGCCGCTGCTGCTGTGGGTGGCGGCGGCCGACGGGGGTGCCCACGCCGTCACCGCCGCGCTGCTGGCGACGGCCGCGTTCGACACGGCTGTCGCGCTCCTCGTCCCCGTGAAGCCGGTCCGTGTCGTCGCCGCCGTCGGCGCGTACGGACTGGGCGGCTGGGGCGCCTTTGCCGCCGGCTGGCTGTCCTGGACGGCCTCCGGCCCGAGCGCCGCCGCCCGTGCGGCGGCGCTCCTCCTCCTTGCCGCGTCGATCGCCCTCGTGGCGGCGTGGCGCACCCCGAAGCCGGGCGTCGCGACCGGCGGCGCGTTGACGGGAGGTCTGCTCACGGTCGCCGCGGTCGGCGGCGTGCTGCGTGTCTCGCTGTCGCCGGACTGGACGGTGCCGGCCCATCTCGTGTGTGCCGTCGCCCTGTTGGGCGCGGTGCGCACGCCGCTCGCCGAGCCGATGAAGCGGGGCCTCGGGTGGGCCTCGGGTGCGGTGCAGGCCCTCGCGGTGGTGTGGGCACTGCCTCCGGCCGGCCTCGCCCTGCTGGGCCCGGCCGACTGGACCGGCCGGATCTGGTCCGGTGCCCCGGCGACCGCCCGGGAAGCGGTCACGACGGACGTCCCATGGCCCGCGCACGCGAGCACGGCGCCCCTCGTGCTCGTGCTGGTGGCCGGCGTCCTGGTGACGGCGGTCCGCGGTACGGACTGGCGTCCGCAGGCCCTGGCCACCGCGACAGCGCTGGTCTGGGCCGCGGTGTCCGTCGTCCCTGCCTCGCTCGAACTCCCCTACACGGCGGGGCTGTCGGTGCACGGTCTGACGGCGGTGGCTGCCCTGGCTCTGGCCACCCGGGCGCGGTCCGTGGTGACGCCTCTCGTCCTCGCCGTCCTCACGTCGGCGAGCCTCGCGTTCCTCTCCCTGGCCTCGGAGGGCGCGACCCTCACCGTCCTCGGGGCACTGGTCCTGTTGTTCGCGGCCGCCGCCCTGCGGCCGGGCCTCGGTCCGGTCGCCGCACCGGTCTCGCTCGTGTACGCGACCGCGCTGGCCTGCGCCGCGGGCGCGTCCCTGGACCTTCCCGCGCACCGGATCGCCCTGCTGGTACTCGTCGTGCCGGTGGCCGCCGCGGTGTCGGCGGCGCGTACGGACGACGCCGCGACGAGCGTGTCGTCCGAGGTGGCGGGGGTCGCCGCCGGGCTGCTCGCCATCGGGCTCGCGGTGACCGATCCGCCGACGCTGGCCCTGGTCCTGGCCCTGTGCGGGGTGATCGCCGCGGGCACGGCCGTGCGGGAGGACCGGCGCCCGGTGGGGTACGCGGCCGCGGCGCTGTTCGTGCTCGCCGCCTGGGTCCGCCTGGCGTCCTGGGACGTCGGCTCTCCGGAGGCGTACACGGTCGTGGTGAGTGTTCCGGCGCTGGTCGTCGGCGTGGTCCGGCGCCGCCGGGACGGCACGGTCTCGTCGTGGACGGCGTACGGGCCGGGCCTGACCGCGACGCTGGTGCCGAGTCTCTTCGCGGCATGGGGCGACACGCACTGGCTCCGCCCGCTGCTTCTCGGCACGGCGGCCCTGCTGGTCACCCTGGTGGGTGCCCGGCACCGTCTCCAGGCGCCGCTCGTGGTGGGCGGCACGGTCCTGGCGCTGGACGCGCTGCACGAACTCGCCCCGTATCTGGTGCAGGTGGTCGGTGCGCTCCCCCGTTGGGCGCCTCCCGCACTCGCCGGTCTGCTGCTGCTCGCGCTGGGTGCCACGTACGAGCAGCGGATCCGCGACGCGCGGCGAGTGCGGGAGGTGCTGGGGAAGATGCGCTGACGGCCGAGGCCTACGGCATCCTGTCGCCGAGCAGCGCCAGGTTCTCGATGGCGGCGAGCCCGTAGAGCGCGGTGTCGTTCGTGTACACCCAGTCGGCCTCGCTGCCCGGCACCAGGGTGACCGGACCGCTCAGCTTCGTGGTCTTCCAGGGCGAGGACTCGGTGTAGCCGTCGGAGCTGTAGAACTTCGTCCACGCGCGCGTGGCGAGCTTCGCGTCACCGGTCTGCACGGCGGCGTACGCGTCCAGGCGCGAGTGGCCCTGGAAGAGCAGCAGGGAGCCGAAGTCGGAGCCGTAGCGCGCCGCCTGTTCGGCCTTGGTGGCGTTGAAGTAGCGGCAGTAGTCGAGGTAGGCCTCCTTGAAGGCGGGCATGTCGACGAGGTCGATGAGCTCGGCGCACAGTTCGTTGAGGCCGAAGACGGCGGAGAGGTGCGAGACTCCGACCGCGGGCGCCGCGGCGACGGCGAACCTGCCCGTGTCGAGGTCGTACAGCCCGGTGCCCTGGACGAAACCGTTCGGCTGGGCGGCGATGGTCTCCATCGTCGACAGCACGCGTGCCTTGGCCTTCTCCCACTTCGGGCCCTTGCGCTCCCACTCCGTCAGCCAGGCGGACACGAGTCCGCTCCAGTCCGTGCCGAAGCCGATGGACAGCGCGTGCCGGTCGGGTGTGTAGGGCTCGGTGCGGATCTTGCGGATCGGGTCGAGGACCAGGAACGTCTCGTCGGAGTCGACGTTGGCGTGCATGAGGTCGCCGACGCGTTCGTCCGCGGTGAGGAAGTAGTAGTAGCGCCGGTACGTGGTGTTGGCGATGCGCTGCTGTTTGGCGCTGTCGGCGTAGTGCTGGACGCCGTGCCGGGTGCCGAGTCCCGCCCACTGGCCGAGGTGGTAGACGTCGACCTCGCCGGTGTGCCGGGTCATCGCCTCGGCGAAGCGGAAGATGTCCGCGCGGCCGCTGCGGAGGTAGGCGAACCAGAGCCAGAGGTCCGGCGACAGCTCGGAGTTGTCCCAGGCGTAGCCGCCGACGTCGTAGCGCCACTGGTGTCTGACCGGGTCGTAGGAGTGCATGACGTCGCCGTAGTCCCAGAAGCCGTACCACCTGCGCATCTCCACCTGGTCCTTGTAGTAGGTGAAGAGGAAGTCGAGGTGGTCCTCGATCTTCGCCTTGGCGGGCGTGGAGCGGTCGGGCTCGGAGTAGAGGCCGGGGCCGAAGACCTTCGCCCCGATGAGCTGCTTGGGCGGTGCGGCCAGTTGCGGCAGCACCCGGACGGCCGCGACCTGTTCGGCGAGCTTCTCCGGCGCGGGTGTCGACTCGTTGGCCCAGAAGAGGAGTTCGGAGGTGCGGGCGATGCCGTACGGGGTGCCGAAGCCCGGCTCGTAGTCCTCGTAGGTGATGTTGAGGCCTTCGAGCTGTTCGGCGTACGTGTCCTGGCCCATGCCGTCGTGGTAGAAGCGCAGGTCCATGGGCTGCGCCTCGGGCGACCAGAGCCACAGGGTGACTTCGGCCTCGTCGGTGTGGGCGTCACGGATGTCGAGCTGCGCGGGGTACTTCTCCCAGAAGTCCCTGAGGCCGAAGGAGAGACCGCCGGTGGGCCCGCCGACGTAGCCGAAGCCGGAGGCACGCCGGCCGCCGCCCGCGCCGATCCAGCCGTGCCCCTTCTTCGTGCGCTTGCGCAGGGTGAAGCCGTCGGCGGACAGCTGGGAGAGGGTGTAGTCGCCCCATTCGGGGATGTACTGGAGCCGGGTCGTCACCCGCTGGTCCCAGGTGGACGGGTCGGGCAGCTTCTGTCCCGCGAACTGGGCGGCCTGCACGGCGGCGCCCGGGTCGCGCCGCAGTCCGGTGACGCCCTTGACCGCCTCGCGCAGCAGACCGCTGTCGTCGCCGCCGATCCTGATGTGCCGGTCGTAGGACGCGTCGCGCAGGGGGACGCCGAAGCGCACGCCCAGGCCGCGGATGAAGTCGCCGCTCGACTTCCCCGGCTCCTGCTTCCCGTCGAAGGTGATGGTGTGCACCATGCGAAAGGAGTCGGCGCCCGCGTAGAAGTAGAGCCGGATCGAGAAGGGCAGCCAGCTCCGGTCGCCCTTGCGGTGCTTGCCGTCGATACGGACCACGGCGCGCACCGGGCCGTCCTGCTCGACCTCGGTCCGCGAGATGGCGCTCTCGAAGCGCTCGTACTTCTCCGCGCCCTGGTCCTCGTCCTCGATCTCCGGCTGGCGGACGAGGACAAGGCGGCCGTTCCTGGCGATCTCCGTGGATCCCCGGGTCACGGACTTGACCAGGACCGAGCCGCTCTTGCCGATCTTCGCGGCGATGACGCCGGTGGACACGTCGACGGTGGCGCCGTTCCTGTCGACGGTCACCTTCTTGTCGGGGGCGGCCGGTGCGCCGGCGGTGAGCGTGTACTTCCCGGCGTCGGAACTCACCGCGTGTGCGGTCCACTTGAGAGAGCCGTCCGGCCAGTGGGCGAGCGGCCAGGTCTGCACGGGGACGGCCTTGCCGTCGGCGTCCGTGAGCGCGAAGGTCTGGTCCTCCCGGTGGACTCCCTTCGGCCAGGGCACACCGACGGTGGAGCCGGGGGCGGCGCCGAGGCCGCCGTCCTCCAGCCACTCCAGGGTGACGGGGTCCGTGCCGGCCGCGGTCGCGGGCGCCGCCTGGGCGCGCTGGGTGCCGAGCGCCCAGCTGAACTGCGCGGCGGCGCCGGCGACGGCGGCCGCCTTGAGGAGGGATCTGCGGGGAAGGGGAGACATGGCCTTTCCTTTCCGAGCGATGATGTCAGGGGCATGACAGACAGAGACGCGGCGCCCGGGGGCACCGGCCTTACGTGGGGTTCCCGGCGCCGTCGCGGGGCACCGGCCGTGCGTGCGGTTGTTCTCCGGGCCGTCCGTCAGTGGCGGTGCCGGTGTCGCTCCTCCACCGCGACGGCCGCGGCCGCGACGAACCCGAGCACGGGCACCGCCAGCGGCGGGACGAACCAGCCGGAGGAGGCCACCACGGCCAGTCCGCCGACGAGCAGGAAGGAACCGGCGGGATCGAGCACGGTGCGGCGGCCCGCGGCCGCGAGCAGCTCGCGCCAGGACTCCCCCGGTTCCCAGGACGCCGCCGCGCGCAGTCCGGCGACGGCACCCGCGATCAGGGCGAAGAGGCCGACGGCCCCGACGACCGGTCCGCCGGGCAGCCCGGCGCGCACGGCCTGGACGTCCACCCAGACCGCGGCCGCCCCGGCCCATCCGGCCAGACCGGCGATCCAGCCGCCCCGGACGGCCGCCCGGAAGTCGGCGGCGAACTCCTTCCATCCGCCGGCTCTGTGGGTCGTTCGCCGCCGCAGGTGCCGCGCCCCGGCCGCGAAGGCGGCGGGGTACGTCACCAGAGGCAGCGCGGCCACCGCGATCCACACCCCGGTGAGCAGGCACTCCGCGAAGACGGCGAAGCGTTCGGCGAGGACGGACTCCTTGGGCGTGCGCCCCGCGCGGGCCCCGGCCCGCGCCCGTGGCTGGGTGGTGGCCATGTCAGCCCTTCAGTCCGGACGTCGCCATGCCGTCGATCAGATACCGCTGGAAGGCGAGGAAGAAGAGGAGCACCGGCAGCAGCGCCACCAGCGACATCGCGATCATCCCGCCGTAGTTGGCGACGCCCTCCTGATCGCGGAACATCATCATGCCCAGCGAGACCGTGTACTTGCTCGGTTCGTTGAGGTAGATCAGCGGGCCCATGAAGTCGTTCCAGGCGTTGATGAAGGTGAAGATCGCGCTGGTGATGAGGGCCGGGCGGCACAGCGGCAGCACGATCGACCAGTAGATCCGCAGGTGCCCGCAGCCGTCGAGCCGGGCCGCCTCGTCCAGTTCCCGGGGCAGATTCCGCATGAACTGCACCATGAGGAAGACGAAGAACGCCTCGGTGGCCAGGTACTTGCCGATCAGCAGCGGCACGTAGGTGTTGACCAGTTCCATCTTCTGGAACATCACGTACTGCGGGATGAGCAGCACGTGGTACGGCAGCAGGAGCGTGCCGATCATCAGCGAGAACAGCAGGTTCCGGCCGGCGAACCGGATCTTGGCGAAGGCGTACGCCGTCAGCGAGCAGGAGATCAGGATGCCGACGACGGAACCGAGCGCGTAGAAGAGGGAGTTCTGGAAGAAGGTCGCGATGGAGATGTCGGCGATGCCGTCGGCCAGCCCCTTGAAATTGGTGAGGATGGGCCGGGTCGGGAACAGGTCGAGGCTGCCGATGATCTCCCGGCCGGGCTTGAACGAGGCCCCGACGACCCAGACGACGGGATAGAGGACCACGGCGAGGACCAGCAGGGCACCGAGGTGCCAGGCGAGCGATCCGCCGTGCCTCCGTCCCGGCCGCAGGGGCCTGCGCGCGGTGGTCGTGGTGGTGCTCATCGGGCGTCCTCCTCGTAGTGCACCCACCGTTTCTGCGACCAGAAGAGGACGGCCGTCACCAGCGCCACGGCCAGCAGCAGCATCCAGGCCATGGCGGACGCGAAGCCCATCTGGGACTCCTTGAAGCCCTTCTGGTACAGGTAGCAGGTGTAGACGAGCGTGGCGTCGGCCGGTCCGCAGGTGGCGTTGGAGACCACGTACGCCGAACCGAAGATCTGGAAGGAGTGGATGGTCTCCAGGAGCACGTTGAAGAACAGCACCGGCGAGATCATCGGCAGGGTGATGTTCCAGAAGCGGCGCAACGGTCCCGCGCCGTCGACCTCGGCGGCCTCGTACAGTTCCTTCGGGACCTGCTTGAGCCCGGCGAGGAAGATCACCATGGGCGCGCCGAACTGCCAGACGGTCAGGGCGACCAGGCTGTAGAGCACCCAGTTCGGGTCACCGACCCAGCCGCCCGTGTGGAAGCCGAGGAAGGACTGCGTACGGTCCACGACGGCGTCGTCGGAGAACAGCGCGCGCCAGACGAAGCCGACGGAGACGCTCGCGCCGATCAGCGACGGGGCGTAGAACGCGGCGCGGTAGAAGGCCTGGCCGCGTCGGCTCTGCGCGAGCAGCAGGGCGACCCCGAGCGCGAGGAGCAGTTTGAGCGGGGTGCCGATGACGACGTACTTGGCGGTCACCTCCACGGACTTCTGCCACCGCGGATCGTCGAACATCTTGGTGAAGTTGTCGAACCCGATCCACCGCGGCGAATTGAAGAGGTTGTAGTCGGTGAACGCGAAGTAGAGGGACGCGGCCATCGGGCCGGCCGTCAGCAGCAGGAAGCCGGCGATCCACGGGGACATGAAGAGATAGCCGGCGAGGTTCTCCCGGCGGCCCCGCCGTTTTCCGGCGGCGGGGGCTGCGGGGCGCTTCTCCGGGGCGTCGGGCGGAGAGTCCTTGACGAGCGTCACGGCGGTTCCCATCAGGCGGCGAGGGCGGTCTTCGCCTCGGAGAAGAACTGCTTCACCGCGTCGGAGACCTTGGTCGTCCCCTGGGACATGTCGCCGCCGATGCGCAGGAACGCGGCCTCGACGGTGTCGGCCCCGGCCGGGTGCGGGGTGATGGCACCGAGGACTCCGGCGCCGGCCACATCGGTCTCGTACTGCGCGATCGCCTTGTTGGGCGCGTCGGTCGGCTTGTACGCCTCGAACTGGTCGGTCGTGGCGAGGATGCCGCGGTCGTAGCCCATGATCCTGCCGACCTCCGGGTCGTGGACCATGAAGTCGATGAACTGTGCGACTTCCTTGGGGTGCTTGGTGCGCGCGGACGCGCTCAGCATCAGGGAGGCGAGGTACTGGCCGGTCTGCTTGCCGTCGGTCGTCGGGATCGGGGCGAGACCGTAGCTGCTGTCGCCCTCCGCCGTGTAACGGACCGTGAAGTTGTCCCAGGTGAACTCGGAGGCGGCGTGGCCCGCCGAGAGCGACGACTTCGGCTTGTCCTGCTCCACCCGCTTGGGGTCGGTGACGATGCCGGCCTTGACGCGGTTGTAGCCGTCCGTCCACCACTCCGTCAGATCGGCCTCGTCGAAGCCGAGTCCGTCCTTGGTGAAGAACGCCTTGCCGTTCTGCCGGAGGTAGAGGTCGTAGAGGTACATGATGCTGAAGTAGCCGGTGTCGCCCGGCACTTTCTGGGTGTCGTGGATCTTCTTGAGCGCGGCGAAGTACTCGTCCCAGGTCCAGCCCTGCTTCGGCTTGATTCCCGCCTTCTCAAAGACCTTCTCGTCGATGACAAGTGACATGGTGTTGGATCCGACGGGAATGCCGAGCTGCTTTCCGTCGACCTGCCCGACCTTCTCGACTCCGGCACGGAAGTTGTCGAGGCTCAGATTTCCCGCGTCGATCTGCGACCTGAGGTCGAGCAGTACGCCCCTCTTGTCGTACTTCCGAAGAAATCCGACGGCGTTCTGGAAAACGTCCGGCGGATTCCCGCCCGCGGCCTGGGTCTGGAACTTCTCCCAGAACGCCACATAATCCTGGAAGTCCGTCTTCACCTTGATCTTCGGGTACTTCTTCTCGAAGAGCTTGATGGACTCGTTGATCCTCTTCGCCCGCTCGTCGGCACCCCACCAGGCGTAGCGGATGGTGACCGTCCCGTCCCCGGCGCTGCCGCTGTCCCCGCCGCAGCCCGTCGTCGCGGCCAGCCCCAGTGTGGCCAGCGAAGCTCCGGCCGCCTTGAGGACGGTCCGCCTCTCAACACTCCCGTTGTTCCCCACAGTCGGGCCTCCCCGCAGCGTCGTCTCCGCCTGCCTGAATCGTTTCAAGTAAGCGCTTGCTGGCACAAGGTACGGAGGGCGTCGGGGCGCGTCAATGATTCGGACAGGAATTGATGTGCCGCGCCCCTCCGGCTCGACGACGTACGTGCCGGGACGGAGCGCGAAGGGACACATGGCCTCGCAGGTCGCACGCCCGCGGCCGACCCGTCGAACGCGACGGGGCCCGTGCGGCGGGTTGTGAACGGTGCCGAGCGCGGGGTACGTCGCGGAGGGGGCTCACCGTCGCCGGAGGCGAAGAGGATGCCCGCCGTCGCGGACGAGGACGATGCTCGCCTCCGCCGAGGCGGGGAGGATGCCCGCGGTCGCCGGCGGCGAGTTCGCGGAGGGGCTCGCGTGGGTGAGCTGCCCGCCGGCGCCATGCGATCGGCGGCAGTGAAGCGCCCGCCAGGGGTGTGCTTCGGCGCCGCCGGAGGCGAGTTCATGGAGGGGCTCCCATCGCCGCGGAGCGTTTCCGCACGGAGTGGCGCGCCCGGAGGCGCCGAGGGGCGCCGACCAGCGCCGGGACGCTTCGCGGACACGGTTTCGGCGGCACGCCATCGGCGGGTCACTCGCAGTCGCGGTCGGTACTCCTGGCCGTACCTCCCGCGGCCGCCTGGAGGGCTGGGCACAGGCGGGCTCCTCACCGGCGCGCCAAAGGTACGTCCCGGTCAGGTCGCTCCCGGCCTCTGGCGCAGCCCTGAGGGGCGCGCAGGGCCCCTCAGGAACGTCCGGCCGTCCCGTCGGCGACCAGAACGCCGAAGCGCGGCTCGGGCAGACCCTCGGCGCCGTCAGGGCCACGGGCCGGGCGACCCCACCCTCCCCGGTGGCTGGATCCGAGCGACGACGGCCCACCCCGTCGAGCCGTCGGGCGCCGAGGCCGTCCGGCGACGGCCGACATGTCACTCCCCGTATGCCGATCAGGTGACGCGAAGGGCTCCACGGAGGTGCCGGCAGGCGCGCGCGTGAACCGGTCGGGCCCGCGCGCCGGCACCGCGGCGCGGACCTCGCCCCCACCCCAGCCGACCGCCAGCCGACCGCCCGCCGTCCGTGCGAACGCGCAGGTGACGAGGGTCGAGCCCGGCGCGACGCGAGCGCACGGGAACGACGAAGGCGGCCGGGTCCACGTCGTGCGTGGACCCGGCCGCCTGTCGTACTGGTGGGCGATACTGGGTTCGAACCAGTGACCTCTTCGGTGTGAACGAAGCGCTCTCCCACTGAGCTAATCGCCCGGGCGCAGAGAGAACATTACCCCATGTCAGGGGGTGCCCCGACCAGCGGGGAAGCGCCGGAACGACGTCCGGGCGGGCCCCGTCACTCCTTGATGTTCCATGGCATCTCGATGCCGAACTTCCACACGTAGACACCGACGAGCACGGCCACGATCACGAGCCCGACAGTCGTCAGGATGATGTTGCGGCGCCGCACCTTCGGGTCGAGTGCGCGCTGCGTCGCCTCCGTGACCTTGCGCTTGGTCCAGCGGAGCACCAGCTGCGCCCAGACGAACTCGGTCGCCCAGATCGCCATGCCGCCGAAGATCACCAGCCAGCCCGGACCCGGCAGCGGAAGCATGATCACGCCCGCGACGACCACCGCGAGCCCCACCACGAAAACGCCGACCTGCCAGCTCAGGTGCAGTGCGCGGCGCGCCTTGATGAATTCCGGCGCCCGTGAACCGAGCGGTCGCTCGGAGTTCTCCCCGTCGTCGGCCATGGCGATCCCGCCCGGCCCGTCACTCCCCGTATTCATACGGCCAAACCCTACCGGAGGGAAACCGGTCACCGGAATGGCCCTATCCGACGAACGCACTCTCGGCCGGATGAGTTACGTAAAGACACGCAAAACACTCAGAGGGGTTTACAACGGCACCGTAGGTGGCATGTCGATTTCGCCGACGTGCGAATCCCCGAGCGCACACTGAGCGAAAGGCCCTGGCGCTTATGAACACCACGGTCAGCTGCGAGCTGCACCTGCGCCTCGTTGTGTCGAGCGAGTCCTCACTGCCTGTACCCGCAGGACTGCGGTATGACACGGCCGATCCCTACGCCGTGCACGCAACCTTCCACACCGGAGCCGAGGAAACCGTCGAGTGGGTGTTCGCCCGCGACCTCCTCGCCGAGGGCCTGCACCGGCCCACCGGTACCGGAGACGTCCGAGTCTGGCCGTCCCGGAGCCATGGTCAGGGCGTCGTATGCATCGCCCTGAGCTCCCCGGAGGGCGAGGCCCTGCTCGAAGCCCCGGCGCGGGCCCTGGAGTCGTTCCTGAAGCGGACGGACGCCGCCGTGCCCCCGGGCACGGAGCACCGGCACTTCGATCTCGACACCGAGCTCTCCCACATCCTGGCGGAGAGCTGAGGAGGCCCCACAGAGCCGCCCGGCGCCGTCCACTCGGGGAGACGGCTCGGGCCTAGACAACCGCATAGGGCACACACAGGCGCCGTCGCCGTGGGACCACCACGGAGGCGGCGCCGGTGCGCGTCGGCAGCCCTGCACGCCCCGCCCTCGCCACCGGTCACTGCACCGCATCGCGCCGTGACACAGTGTGATCGACACCTCGGCCGCACGGCTCCCCCGCTTCCGGCCGATTCCCCCGCACCCGACGCCCCGCGCCGACTCTCCCGCGCCGGAACGCACTACCATCGGCCTGCATCGGGCGGGCGCCGGCCCGACCCCTCCAGGCCAGGGAGCGAAACGTGCTGATCACCCACGACACCCGGTGCGCGCTCGACGCCGTGGTCGATCTGGTGAACTCCGCGCCGGACGAGGAGACGACGGACACGCTCGCGGATGTCGCGTCACTCACCGATTTCGTACGAAAGCATGAAATCAGTGATGTCGGGGTGCTGTCGGAGCACGACCTGGCGGCCGTGCACAAGATCCGCGGCCGGTTCGCGGGGATCTTCGCCGCCGCCGATCCGCGGACCGCCGCCGCGCTGATCAACGAACTGGTCGCCGCGGCCGGCACCACGCCCCGGCTGACCGATCACGACGGCTACGACTGGCATGTGCACTACTTCGCCCCGGGCGCCTCGGTCGCCGACCACCTCGCGGCGGACTGCGGCATGGCGCTGGCCTTCTTCGTGGTCGCCGGGGAACAGGAGCGGCTGCGCCGCTGCGAGGCCCCGGACTGCCGGCGCGCCTTCGTGGATCTCTCCCGCAACCGTTCGCGCCGCTACTGCGACAGCCGCACCTGCGGGAACCGTCTGCATGTGGCCGCCTACCGGGCGCGTCGCAAGGAAGCGGCGAGCTGACCGGAGGCCGACGCGCCAGGGGGTCGTACGCAACGACGCGTCGGCCCGCTTCGGACATGGGCGCGCCTCTGACAGCCGGGCTGCGGCGGGGGTGGACTGACGGAGCCCTCGGCGGGTGGCGCCAGGGGCTCCGTGTACGGCTCAGAGCAGCAGCAGGTCGTGCAGCGAAGCCATGAGCAGCAAACAGCCGATCACCGCAAGGAAGATCATCAGCGGCGGCTGGGAGAGCGCGAAGAGACAACCACGCCGCTCCTCGGGAGGAGCGACGGTGTCGCTCTGTGTTGTATCCAGCATCTCGCGGCGATGATGACCCAGGGGACACCCCTCGCGCGATCAACACGCCCGGAATGTACGGGAGTTCGCTGGATCATGTTACGAGCGGATCCGAACGTGATCGGTTCCGCGCCGGACGCGTGCCGCCTTGTGTCGTTTCAGCCGGTCATATGCCGTGCTTCTTGAGGATGGCCTCGATGTCGGTGAAGTCGTCCGACGAGGAGCCGGCGGCGGGCTTCGTCGCGGGACGGGCGGCCGGGCGGGTGCTCGGCGCCAGCGACGGCGCGGACGCCGCGGGGGCCACCGCGTCGCGCTGGGCGGCCTTGGCCGCCTTGCGCTCCTTCCGGGTCCCGCCGCCGCGCCGCTCCACGGAACGCGTGGTCATGAAGAGCAGCCACGAGACACCGAGCACGGCGAACCCGGCCCACGCGGTCGGGCTGAACGCGGTGTCGGCCAGCCAGCCGACGACGCCCGTCATCACGAGCCCGAGCGGCACCAGCGAGTACGCGGCGATACGGGCGGCGGACAGGAAGCGCTTGCGATAGGCCGTGACCGCGGCGATGCCCAGGCCGGCCGCGGCGACGGCGGAACAGACGGTCTCGGCAATCATCGGGGCCTCCAGGCGGGCATGCGTGTCGGGCAGGGCGGTTCGTCCCTTCCATCGTGCACCGCCCGGTGCCCGATATGCCATGGTCCGAGTACACCTCAGGGACATCTCCGGGTCGCTGTCCTCCCCAGGTCCCGGTCGGGGAGCCGTACGGGTGCGCGGGGTCCCGGTTGGGGCGACCCCGGCGGGGCTGGGAGACTGGCCGTCATGAACGACTCCTCCTCCGCGCGCCCCGTCGTCCTGGACGTCTGGTGCGAACTCCAGTGCCCCGACTGCCGCGGTGCCCTCGCCGACCTGCGCGCGCTGCGCGACCACTACGGCGACCGCCTGGAGCTGCGGCTGCGGCACTTCCCCCTGGAGAAGCACAAGCATGCCTTCGCCGCGGCCCAGGCCGTCGAGGAGGCGGCGGACCAGGGCCGCTCCTGGGAGTACGTCGAGGCGGTGCTCGGCCGAGTCGAGGAGCTGGACCGCGAGGGAGAGCCCTTCCTGATCGAGGTCGCCCGGGAACTCGGCCTGGACGCCGAGGAGTTCGACACGGCGCTGATCGACGGCCGGCACATCTTGATCGTCGACGCCGACCAGGCCGAGGGCAAGGCGATCGGGGTCACGGGCACTCCCACGTACGTCATCGGCGGTGAGCGTCTCGACGGCGGCAAGAGCCAGGAGGGCCTGCGCGAACGCATCGAGGAGATCACCGACCGTCTGCTGGCCGAGCAGCAGGCCTGACGCCGAAGGCCCGGCGAGGGCCCTGCCGAAGGCCCGGACCGGGCCCTGCCGAAGGCCCGGACCGGGCGGGACACCAGGCCGGGTGGATCCCAGCCCGTGGACGTGACGCGTCCACAGCCGGGCCTTGTACCTACAGCAGACTCTTGTACAGGTGGTGCGTCGTCGTCCCGTAGCCGAGTGACGCGTAGAGCCGCTCGGCCGGGGCGTTCCCCGCGAACACGTTGAGGGCGATCCGGCGGTCCCCCGCGGCCACCGCCTGGGCCTCGGCGAGAAGCATGAGCGTACGGCCGTGCCCCCGGCCGCGACGGGCCTCGTCGACCTCGACGTCGTAGACGAACGCGTTCCCGGCACGCCGGCCCAGCCACAGGTTTCCGACCGGCACACCGTCGTGTTCCAGGACGCTGAGCCGCATGCCGTCGGTGGCGGTCCCCTGCGGCAGCAGCAGGTCGTGGTCCCGGTGGGCCTTGGCGTACGCCTCGCCCTGCGGCATGCCTCGCCGGATCCAGTCCTGCGCGTAGGCCTCCCGGCGTGCCCGATCGCGGACCTCGTACTCGGCGGCCGTCATGGGGCGGCCGGCGCTCCCCGCGGGCAGGTCGGGCGGGGTGTCGCCGAGCGCCTTCTCCATGGTGCGGTTGCGCGTGACGTACCCGAGTGCGCCGGCGAGCCGGAGCGCGGCCGCGGCGTCGCCGGGAACGGCCACCTCGATCTGCTCGCAGCCCCAGCCGCGCAGCACTTCCTCGGCGGCCAGCGCGGCCACGGTCCCCCGGCCGCGGCCGCGGTCCGGCTCCTCGATGCGGAGGTCCTGGATCACGGCGACGGACGGCGCGAAGGGGTCGGTCGCGAGGTGGATCGCGCCGACGGGACGACTGTTCACGCACACGTTGTAGTGACGTGAACGCGTCCCGTCGGCGGAGCGCTGAAGCGGCTCGGTCGGCCGCAGGGTGGTCGTCATCACGGGTGTTCTACCCGTTGGCGCGACCGGGAGCAGCCGATTTTTCTCAGGCGGGGTCGAGGTCGTGCCCGGCCCGCTCGTCGAAGATCCGCATGGCCTTCGCGGTCACCGGACCCGGCGCGCCCGGGAGTTCACGGCCGTCGACCCGGTGCACGCCCTGCACGTCGCGCAGGGTGGAGGTCAGGAAGACCTCGTCGGCGTCCTCCAGGACGTCCAGCGGCAGATCGGTCTCCTTGGCGCCGGTCCATTCGACGGTGAGCGCGCGGGTGATGCCGGCGAGGCAGCCGGAGGCGATCGGCGGGGTGTGGATCTCGCCGTCGAGGACGACGAAGACGTTCGAGCCGGTGCCCTCGCACAGCTGCCCCACCGTGTTGCCGAACAGCGCCTCGGTGGCTCCCTGTTCGCGGGCGCGGGCCAGCGCGACGACGTTCTCGGCGTACGAGGTCGTCTTCAGGCCGGTGAGCGCGCCGCGCTCGTTGCGGGTCCAGGGGACGGTGACGACGGCGGTGGTGTCGGGGCGCCGGGTGGACTCCCCCACGGCGACGACGAGGGTCGGGCCGTGCTCGCCCCGGTCCGAGCCGAGGGGGCCGTGTCCGCCGGTGTAGGTGATGCGCAGCCGGCCGAGCGGCATCGGGTTCGCGTCGAGGACGGCTTCGCAGGCGCGGCGCACCTCGTCGCGGTCGGGCTCGGGCAGGCCGAGGCCGTGTGCCGAACGGGCGAGCCGGTCGAGGTGGCGCGTGAGCGCGAACGGCCGCCCGTGGACCGCCTTCACGGTCTCGAAGATGCCGTCGCCCACGGTCAGTCCGTGGTCGAAGACGGAGACGCGGGCGGACTCGGTGTCCTGCAACCCGCCGTCGAGCCAGATCTTCACGAAAGGGTCCCTCCACTTGCCTCGTACTCACCCGACGCTACCGCGAGCAGGCGGGCGGCCTTCAGTTCGGTCTCCCGCCACTCCCCGTCGGGATCGGAGCCCCAGGTGATGCCGGCTCCGGTGCCGAACCGCAGGGCGCCTTCCTCCCGGTCGATCCAGAAGGTACGGATGCCCACGGCGAGCTCGCCGGTGCCGCGGTCGGCGTCCACCCAGCCGATACCGCCGCAGTAGGGGCCCCTGGGCGCGGTCTCCAGGGAGTCGATGATCCGCAGGGCGCTCGACTTGGGGGCACCGGTGACCGACCCCGGCGGGAAGGCGGCGTCGAGGAGCTCCGGCCAGCCCGCGTCGTCCCGCAACTCGCCGTGCACGGTGGAGACGAGGTGGACCAGCCCCGGGTGCTTCTCCACGACGCAGAGGTCGGGGACGCTCACCGTGCCGGTGGCGCAGACCCGGCCGATGTCGTTGCGGACGAGGTCCACGATCATCACGTTCTCGGCGTAGTCCTTCTCCAGGAGGTCCGCCTCGGTGCGGCCGGTCCCCTTGATCGGGCCCGACTCGACGCTCCGGCCGTGGCGGCGCAGGAAGAGCTCGGGGGACGCGGTGGCGATCTCCACGCCGTGCGCGGGCAGCCGAATCGTTCCGGCGTACGGGGCCGGGTTGCCGCGGGCCAGCAGTGCGGTGAGCGCGTCGACGTCGGCGTCGGACGCGACGGGCGCGGTGAGCACCCGGCAGAGGTTCGCCTGATAGACCTCGCCGGCCGCTATGTGCTCGCGGATGCGGCGCACACCCGCGGTGTACGCGGCGCGGTCGAGGGACGACGTCCAGTCACCGGCGGCGGGTCCCCGCCAGCGGCCCGGCACCGGGGCGGGTACGGGCTCCTCCCGTACGTCCCGGAAGCGGGCGCAGGTCAGACGGCCTTCGAAGTCGGCCGAGACGGCCCAGAAACCGGCGGAGTCCAGGGCGGCGGGGTCGCTGGTGACGTCGACGAGACCGGTCGCGACGAGGCCGCCGAAGCGGGCGAGAGGAGGGAGGTCGAGCACGCTGACGAGTCTAGGGCGGGTGACCTGCGGGTGCCCTGACCATGTCCTCGGGCGGTCGGAGGGCA
Source organism: Streptomyces siamensis (assembly GCF_039543605.1). NCBI lineage: Bacteria > Bacillati > Actinomycetota > Actinomycetes > Kitasatosporales > Streptomycetaceae > Streptomyces > Streptomyces siamensis. Next base: position 73,782 of record NZ_BAABKB010000008.1, read on the forward strand.
GCACGCTGCACAAACGCGTTTTTGTGCTGGCCCGGGAATCCGCTAGAGTTCAACACGTCGCCGGGACGCGCAAGCGGAACGGAAACGACAAGCGGACGTAGCTCAGTTGGTAGAGCGCAACCTTGCCAAGGTTGAGGTCGCCAGTTCGAACCTGGTCGTCCGCTCGCAGGAAGTGGGGGATCTTCCCGAACCCCCGCACTCCTGGTGGAGTGGCCGAGAGGCGAGGCAACGGCCTGCAAAGCCGTCTACACGGGTTCAAATCCCGTCTCCACCTCCAAGGACGATTAGCTCAGCGGGAGAGCGCTTCCCTGACACGGAAGAGGTCACTGGTTCAATCCCAGTATCGTCCACTGGTCCGCAAGGATCCCCCGCGCGATTAGCTCAGCGGGAGAGCGCTTCCCTGACACGGAAGAGGTCACTGGTTCAATCCCAGTATCGCGCACGCAGTACCAGCAGCAGGCGTGGCTCCGGCCGCGTGACCTGCGCGATTAGCTCAGCGGGAGAGCGCTTCCCTGACACGGAAGAGGTCACTGGTTCAATCCCAGTATCGCGCACCAGCCGAAGCCCCCGGCCGTCTCGTACGGTCGGGGGCTTCGTCGTGCACGCACGGGAAGGGGCCCCTCGGCTCAGGGAGAGGGGCCCCTCCGCCGGCAGGTCTCCCGCGGCCCGCGCGTCCCGGACGGGAGAGGCTCTCTCGTCCGGGACGCGCGGGGCTCAGGAGACGGCAGGGGTTCAGGACGAGAAGAGCATGTGCCCGAAGCTCTTGTGGCGGTGGTGGCCGCCGTAGTGACCGCCGTGGCCGCCGTGCTGCGGGGCGCCCCAGGCGGGCGCGGGCGCGGACGGGTAGGCCTGCGGCGCGGCCGGGGGCGGCGCGGGCTGCGACCACTGCGCCTCCACGCGGGTCAGCGCCTCCAGCTCGCCGTAGTCGAGAAATATCCCGCGGCAGCCGCTGCACTGCTCGATCTGGACGCCGTTGCGGTTGTACGTGTGCATCGGCGCGTGGCACTTCGGACACTGCATGCTCGGCTCAACTCCTCGCCGCTCGGTACTGCTTTCGCCAGGACAGACACCACCTGGCCTCGGTCGGTTGCACCTTACGACGCGAAACCGCGTGCCAACTCGGGCGGGACGGTGCCCATTCGGTCACAGGCGTCGATCACCGCCTGCTGCACCTCGTCCAACGGCTGCCCCGCGGCCACCGATTTGGCGATCGCCAGGGCCGCCGTCTGCACGGTGAGCGCGCGGGCCGCGACGTCCAGGGCGGGCCACGGATCGCCGTCCGCAGGGACGGCCGGGCCGCCGTGCCGCCGGTAGGCGGCCAGGAAGCGGAGCCACTCGTCGGGCGGCAGCAGGCCGCAGGCGTACCAGGCGGCCGGTCGGGCCAGGTCCCAGGCCGGGACGCCGACACCCAGGTCGTCGACGTCGATGAGCAGCCAGGGTCCGGCGGGCGCGGGCCGGCGCACGAGCTGGCCCAGGTGCAGGTCTCCGTGGCACAGGGTCGTCGTGTCGGGCATGGGGGCCTCGGCGCGGGCCCAGCCGGGCAGGGTGGCCCAGGCGCGCACGACCGGTGCGGCGGCCGGGTGCGGGCCGACCGCCGCGAGCCGCGCGAGCGCGCGGGCCGCCTTCGCGGGGCCCCGCATCGGCGGCAGCCCCGCGGGGGCCGCGGCCCGGTGCAGGCGTGCCAGGAGAGCGCCCACCGCCTCCCAGGGGGCGGCTTCGGGCGTCTCGGGGTCCACCGGGGTGCCGTACGGCCAGAGGGTCACCGTGCGATCGTGCACGCGGGCCGGCGCCGGCGACAGCGGGGGGAGGAGGACGTCCGGGAGCGCGCCGGCCACGGAGACGCGGAGGGCGAGCTCTTCGGGGTCGGTACCCGGGGCGTGGGCCTTGGCCACGGTGTCGCCGTGCCGGACGACGGTGCCGTCGTCACGGTCCGCGAGAACCGTGTCCGTGACCGCGCAGGAGCAGTCCTGGGCACCCGGATGCGCCGCACGGCGCGCGTGTGCGGCGAGCCCGGTGGGCAGAGCGTCTGTGGTCACGGATCCCCCTGGCTGGTGCGACTCCGCCGCCGAGCGTACGCAGCGGTCGTGCGGGCGGTCGCACCGCACCGGTCGCACGCCCCGTCCGGTGGGCCGGCGCGAGCACCACGCGGTACGCGCAGGCCGGTCCTCCCTGCGGAGGAGAGTCCGTCGGTGAGCGGGGCGGCGGACCGGGCGAGGGCCGGCGGGTGTCGTTCGGAACAGTCCGCGGCGTCCGGTGCGGAGGGGGATCGTCGCCCACCGCCCGGACGCAGGCAAAGCACGCGCCGCCCGGGCGCAGGGCAAGCGGGAAAGCACCCGCCGCCCGGGCGCGGGGAAAGCGGGAAAGCACCCGCCGCCCGGGCGCGGGCAAAGAAAATGCCCGCGCAGCTCCCCAGCTGCGCGGGCATTTGTGCCGTCCGCCGCACCCCCGTCCCCACGGGGTTTCATGGCCGGATGTCCCCGCCCGGACCGCTCTTCCGGGCCTGGGGCGCCGCTCAGCGCCCCAGCATCACGCCCACGGACGACGCCTGTGTGACCACTGCGTCCCAGCCGCCGAAGACGACCACGAGCAGGGCCGCCAGAGGAAGGACCATCGCTGTCGCCACCAGGGGGTGGCGGCGGCCCTGGCGGCTGTCGCCGAACGCCGCGGCGTACGCCTTGCGTCCCTGCGTGCGGATCGCTGTCCGCGGTGCCGTGTGGGCCATGGTCCCTCTCCTGACCGAATTTCTGTTGTGGTTGGCAGCGGCGGGCGTCTGACCTCGGGGGACGAGTGCTGCACCCGCCGCTTGACCTCAAATCTAGGGGCGCGGCACCCGGGGGTCGTCATGCCTTCGTACCGATTGCCGGGCCTCCCGGAGGATGAGCGATGACCTGCGGTGTACTCCCCAGGGTGGAGATGAGGACCTAGGACTCAGGGTCTTCCCCGAGGGGACGTCCGGTCTGCCCCGACTGTTCCGAGCTGTCCTCCCTGGGGACCGGCTGCTCCACCAGAGCCAGCACCCGGGTCGCCATGAAGCGGGCGGTACGCACCACCGATCCGCTTCGGGTGACTTCGCTCACTTCCACCACACCTCGGCGTACCGCCGTCTCCACCCGGCGGCCCGCCCTGCTCGCCACCACCTCGTACGTACGCGTCGTGTCTCCGGCGTCCACGACTATCTCCACACGGTCACCCTTCACGGGCCCAATCCCCCTTCTGCGACGGACGGTTGGGATCACGGGCAGCCCAATGTGGTGCTGTCCGCAAGCTCCCTGACCACCCTTCAAGTTTCCCACCCGGCACTGACAATCGATCGGGCCGAGAGGGCGCGGCCTCTGCGCGCACCCGGCCGCGGAAACGTAAGCTGTGGCTCGTCAAACGGACAGGGCAGCGGGGATGGACATGGCGATGATGCGCCTGAGGCGCGAGGACCCGCGTGTCGTCGGCTCGTTCAGGCTTCACAGGCGGCTCGGCGCGGGCGGGATGGGCGTTGTCTACCTGGGCTCCGACCGGCGTGGCCAGCGGGTCGCACTGAAGGTGATCCGGCCGGATCTGGCGGAGGACCAGGAGTTCCGGTCGCGTTTCGCCCGCGAGGTCTCGGCGGCCCGGCGCATCAGGGGCGGCTGTACGGCACGGCTCGTCGCCGCGGACCTGGAGGCGGACCGACCCTGGTTCGCCACCCAGTACGTTCCCGGCCCCTCGCTGCACGACAAGATCGCCGAGGAAGGCCCGATGGCGGCCGCGGACGTCGCCGCCGTGGGCGCCGCGCTGTCCGAGGGTCTCGTCGCCGTGCACGAGGCCGGTGTCGTGCACCGCGACCTCAAGCCGTCCAACATCCTGCTGTCCCCGAAGGGGCCGCGGATCATCGACTTCGGCATCGCCTGGGCGACGGGCGCCAGCACGCTCACGCACGTCGGCACGGCGGTCGGGTCCCCCGGCTTCCTCGCCCCCGAACAGGTGCGCGGCGCCGCGGTCACCCCGGCCACCGACGTCTTCGCGCTGGGCGCCACCCTGGCCTACGCCGCGACCTCCGACTCACCCTTCGGTCACGGCAGTTCCGAAGTGATGCTCTACCGGGTGGTGCACGAGGAGCCCCATCTCCAGGGTGTCCCGGACGCCTTGGCCCCGCTGGTCAGGGCCTGTCTGGCGAAGGACCCCGAGGAGCGGCCCAGCACCCTCCAACTGTCCCTGCGGCTCAAGGAGATCGCGGCCCGCGAGGCCCAGGGGATGCCGGACGCACGGCCGCCCGCGCCCCGCACGGACCCCGACCGGCCGACCGGCCGCCTGGCGGAGCAGTACGCCGAGCAGCGCACCCAGCGCCGTACGCAGGGCACTCCCCCGCCGCGCACGGGCGGCACGAACGGCGGCTCCCGGTCGGGCTCGCGGCCGACGCCCGTGCGGAACACCGGCCGCTCGGGGGCCAGGCCCGCCCCGCGCAGCGGTGCCGGGCGCCCCGCGCCCCGGACCACCGGCACCGGCAGGCGGCCCGCCAACCCGCGGCTGCTGCGCCAGCGGCTGTTCGTGTTCGTCGTCGTGACCCTGCTCGTGGCGCTGGGCATCGCGGCGGCTCAGGGCTGCCAGGGGCCCGCCCGGGGCCTGGACGGCGACGGCGGACGCAAGGACGTACGGCAGGAGCAGGCGTCACCCCCGGCGCCGTCCGCCACAGGGGCGACGGCCGGGCGGTACCACGAGGACACCTGACCGGTGCGGCGCGCTGCCGAGGAGTGACGGCGGGACGCACCACGGTCGGGGCGAACGTTCGGTGGGTCCGAGGGCGTCAGACCTGGGGGCGGCCCGTGGCCACCGCGTAGAAGGCGACGGCCGCCGCTGCGCCCACGTTGAGGGAGTCGACGCCGTGGGCCATCGGGATGCGGACCCACTCGTCGGCGGCCATCAGGGCCTTCGTGGACAGTCCGTCGCCCTCCGCGCCGAGCATCAGGGCGACCCGGTCCATGCGGTGGGGGGCGGCCTCGTCGAGGGACCTGGCCTTCTCGTCCGGGGTGAGCGCGAGCAGCGTGAAGCCCGCGTCGCGCACCGTCTCCAGACCCTTGGGCCAGGAGTCGAGGCGGGCGTACGGGACGGAGAAGACGGCACCCATCGAGACCTTCACGGACCGCCGGTACAGCGGGTCCGCGCAGTCCGGCGAGAGCAGGACCGCGTCCATGCCGAGGGCGGCGGCGGAGCGGAAGATCGCGCCGATGTTGGTGTGGTCGTTGACCGACTCCATGACGACGACGCGGCGCGCCGACCGAAGCAGTTCCTCGGCCGTCGGCAGCGGCTTGCGCTGCATGGAGGCGAGCGCGCCGCGGTGCACGTGGTAGCCGGTGACCTGTTCGGCGAGGTCCGGGCTGACCGCGTACACGGGTGCCGGGAGCTCGTCGATGACGTCGCGCATGACGTCGACCCACTTCGCGGACAGGAGCATCGAGCGCATCTCGTACCCGGCGTCCTTGGCCCGTCTGATGACCTTCTCGCCTTCGGCGATGAACAGGCCTTCGGCGGGTTCGCGCTTGCGGCGCAGCTCCACGTCCGTGAGGCCCGTGTAGTCGCTCAGACGCGGGTCGTCGGGGTTCTCGACGGTGATGAGATCGGCCACAGGGTGATACTGCCTTGTCCTGGGTTCGGTGCCAACGGCTGGGAACGGGTTGGGTTACCCGTGGTTACTCGGATGTCTTCGGGGAGCTCTGCACGCCCACGTTCACGACCTCTCCGACGACGATCACCGCCGGGGGCTTCACGTCCTGCTCGCGGACGGTCTCGGCGACGGTGGCCAGGGTCGCGTCGACGCGGCGCTGCGCGGCGGTCGTGCCCTCCTGGACCAGGGCTACGGGGGTGTCGGCCGGCTTGCCGTGCGCGACGAGGGTCTCGGCGATCCGCCCGATCTTGTCGACGCCCATGAGGATCACGAGGGTGCCGGTCAGCCTGGCCAGGGACGGCCAGTCGACCAGGGAGCGCTCGTCGTCGGGGGCCACGTGCCCGCTGACCACGGTGAACTCGTGGGCGACACCGCGGTGCGTGACGGGGATGCCGGCCGCGCCCGGCACCGAGATCGAGCTGGAGATGCCGGGGACGACCGTGCAGGCGATGCCTTCCTCGGCCAGCGCCTGCGCCTCCTCCATGCCGCGGCCGAAGACGAACGGGTCGCCGCCCTTGAGCCGGACCACGGACTTGCCCTGCTTGGCGTGCTCGATCAGCGCGTTGTTGATGGCCTCCTGGGCCATGTAGCGGCCGTAGGGGATCTTCGCCGCGTCGATCACCTCGACGTGCGGTGGAAGTTCGGCGAGCAGGTCGCGGGGGCCGAGCCGGTCCGCGATGACCACATCGGCCTCGGCGAGCAGCCGACGGCCGCGGACGGTGATCAGGTCCGGGTCGCCGGGGCCGCCGCCGACCAGGGCCACGCCCGGTGTGCGGGTCCGGTGGTGCGGCGCGACCAGGGTGCCGTCGCGCAGGCCCTCGACCACGGCGTCCCGGATCGCGGCGGTGTGGCGGGGGTCGCGGCCCCGGGCGTCCGTCGTGAGGACGGCGACCGTGACGCCTTCGCTGTGGCCCGTCGCCGGGGTCCAGGCGGTCGCCGCGTCCGCGTCGTCCGAGCGGACGCACCACACGCGGTGCCGCTCCGCCTCGGCCGACGCGGCCGTGTTCGCCCCCTGGTCGCTCGTGGCGATCAGCGCGTACCAGGCGTCGGCGAGGTCGCCGTCCTCGTACGGTCGCCGCGTCCACGCGATCTCGCCCGCGTCGGCCATCGCCTCGACCGACGGCGTCGCCTGCGGGGACACGAGGTGGATGTCCGCGCCTGCCGCGATGAGCGCCGGGAGACGGCGTTGGGCCACCTGACCGCCGCCGAGGACGACTACGCGGCGGCCGGCGAGGCGGAGGCCTACGGGGTAGGCGGGGTGTTCGGCCATGGGAGGTGCGGCTCCTCGTGCAGGGCGGTGCGGGATGAGGCCGCTGCGGCGTTGGAGTGGCCCCTGACGTGCGGATTTTATGGTGCGGGCCGGTGAGCGGCGGGGGCGGGTGGGATTTTTCACCCGCCGGATCGTCGCTTCTCGGACCGCGGGACCGCGCCCGGGGCTCCGCAGGTGCGGACGGGCGCGTGGTGGCGTCCGGGCGCTTCGCACGAAGCGCCCGGACAGCACCGCCGATCGCCTACTTCTCAGTTACTCCCGCGGAGTCGAACGTCGCCACTTCGTGCATCGCGCGCGCCGCGCTCTGCACGACCGGCAGGGCGAGCAGGGCGCCGGTACCCTCGCCGAGGCGCAGGTCCAGGTCGACCAGCGGGCGCAGGCCCAGCTTGTTCAGCGCGGCCACGTGGCCCGGCTCGGCGCTGCGGTGACCCGCGATGCAGGCGGCGAGGACCTCGGGGGCGATGGCGCGGGCCACGAGGGCGGCGGCGCCGGCGCTGACGCCGTCCAGGATCACGGGCGTACGCAGCGACGCGCCGCCGAGGAGCAGCCCGACGATCGCGGCGTGTTCGAGGCCGCCGAGGGCCGCGAGCACACCGATGGGGTCGGCCGGGTCCGGCTGGTGGAGCTCGATGGCGCGACGCACGACCTCGGTCTTGCGGGCCAGGGTCTCGTCGTTGATACCGGTGCCGCGGCCGGTCACCTCGGAGGGGTCGGTGTCCGTGAACACCGAGATGAGGGCGGCGGACGCGGTGGTGTTGGCGATGCCCATCTCGCCGGTGAGCAGCGCCTTGTTGCCGGCCGCCACCAGGTCGCGGGCCGTCTCGATCCCCACCTCGATGGCGGCGACGACCTCCTCGCGGGTCATCGCGGGGCCCGTCGTCATGTCGGCGGTGCCCGCGCGGACCTTGCGGGGCAGCAGGCCCGGCGTGGCCGGCAGGTCGGAGGCGACGCCCACGTCGATGACACAGACCTCGGCGCCCACCTGGTTGGCGAACGCGTTGCAGACGGCTCCGCCGCCCAGGAAGTTGGCCACCATCTGCCCCGTGACCTCCTGCGGCCAGGGGGTGACGCCCTGGGCGTGCACGCCGTGGTCGCCCGCGAAGATGGCGACGGCGGCCGGCTCCGGGATGGGCGGCGGGCACATCCGGGACAGGCCCGACAGCTGCGCGGAGATGATCTCCAGCATGCCGAGCGCGCCCGCGGGCTTGGTCATCCGCTTCTGGCGCTCCCACGCCTCGCCGAGCGCCTTGGCGTCCAGGGGGCGGATGTTGGAGACGGTCTCGGCGAGCAGGTCGTGCGGCTCCTCGCCGGGCAGCGCGCGCCGGCCGTAGGTCTCCTCGTGGACGACCCAGGACAGCGGACGGCGCTTGGACCAGCCGGCCTGCATCAGCTCGGGCTCGTCCGGGAACTCGTCGACGTAGCCGACGCACAGGTAGGCGACGACTTCGAGGTGCTCCGGCAGGCCGAGGGCGCGGACCATCTCGCGCTCGTCGAAGAAGCTGACCCAGCCGACGCCGAGGCCCTCGGCGCGGGCGGCGAGCCAGAGGTTCTCGACCGCGAGCGCGGAGGAGTACGGGGCCATCTGCGGCTGCGTGTGGCGGCCCAGGGTGTGGCGGCCGCCGCGGGTCGGGTCGGCGGTGACGACGATGTTCACCGGGGTGTCGAGGATGGCCTCGATCTTCAGTTCCTTGAACTGCTTGGCGCGCCCCTTGGGCAGCGACTTCGCGTACGCCTCGCGCTGACGGGCCGCCAGTTCGTGCATCGCGCGCCGGGTGTCGGCGGAACGGATGACGACGAAGTCCCACGGCTGGGAATGGCCGACGGAGGGCGCGGTGTGCGCGGCCTCCAGGACGCGCAGCAGCACGTCGTGCGGGATCGGGTCGTTGCGGAAGCCGTTGCGGATGTCGCGGCGTTCGCGCATCACCCGGAGCACCGCCTCGCGCTCGGCGTCGTCGTAGCCGGGGGCCGCCGGGCCGGTGGACTCTCGTACGTCTTCCACTGCGGCCGTGCTCTCTTCCTGGTCGGCGACCTGGGTGTCCAGGTCGTCCGCTTGCTGTGCGACTACGGGCTCCGGGTCCGCGGTGAGCGGCTCGGGTTCGGCGGTGGGTGCCTCGGCCGGGGTGTCGGCCCCGGTCTCGGCCTCGCCCTCGCGGGGCGCCGGCACGACGACCGCAGCGACGGTCTCCGGCTCGGCGGCGGGGGCCTCGGCGAAGTCTGCGGCGGCTTCCTCCACCGGCGCGGGGGCGGGCGCGACCACGATCATCTCGTCGGCCGGTTCCTCGGCCGTGGGCTGCTCCTCCTCGGGGAGCGGCGGCACGGTCATGGCGTGCGGCGGGGTCGGGGCCAGGTGCGGGGTCGTCGGCACGGTGCCCTCCACGGGCACGAACTGGCCGAGCGTGTGGTCCTCCTGAGCCACCGGCGGGGTGGCGAGCGGGAGACCGGCGCCACCGGCGCTCTCGCCGGAGAGGTACGGCTCCCCGTGCGGCCGGCCGGCCGACGCCCGGGGGGTCTGCCCGTGAGCGGCCACACCCACCGGAACGCCGTGCAGCGACTCGGCGGGCTCGCCCTGCGCGAACACGGCGGGTTCCTCGAACTGCTGGGCCGCGACGGCTTCGAGGCCGGGGACCGGCTGCCCGTGCGAGGTCTCGGCGGAGAGCGCGTGCTGCACGGCCTCGGGGGCGTGCGCGACAGCCGCCGGGAACGTCCGCGCGGCCTCGGCCTGGGCGGCGACGTCCGCGTACTGGACGGCCTGTTCCGGGTCGTGGACGGCAGGAGCTCCGAGCTGCTCGGCCTGGGCCACCGGCTCGGCCACCGGCGCCTGGCCCTGCGGCGGGGCCTGGTGCACCGGGTCGGTGGGTGCGAAGTCCTGGACGGGGACGCCCTGGGCGGGCGTGAAGTGCTCGCCCTCGGACGGAAGCAGACCGGGTACGGCGATGTGGACGCCCGCGGTGTGCCCCGTCTCCTGCGGCACCGGCGGGAGGAGCGGAGCGTCCGTGGCGGGGAAGGCCATCGGCTCGGGAGCCTGCGCGACACGCGGGTCCTGGACGACGCGCGGGTCCTGCGGGGCCGAGGCGTCCTCGGCGTGGTGCGTCTCCGCGACCGGCGGCGCCATGTGCGGGTCCTGCGGCCCGTCGGCGACGGGTGCCTGGGCGGCCGGCACGTCCTCGGCGACCGGCGCACCGTCCGGGGCCTGGGCGGCGTCCGGGGCCTGGATCTGGACGGGAACCTCGACGGCGTCCGGCACGGGAGCCCCGGCGGCCTCCGGGACCTGGCCCTGGGCCGGGACCTGGGCCTCGGGGCTCTGCTCGAACCCGGGCGCCGGGGCGCCTTCCGCGGCCTGCGGCGCCTCGGTGCCCGGCACGGAATCCGGGACCGGCGTCCGTTCCGGGAGCTGCGCCGCCTCAGGGACGACCGATTCTGCGGCACCCGCCTCCGGGGCCACCGGCGGAGCGCCCCACGGAACCGCGCCCTGCGGCGGGGTCTCGCCCAACTGCGGGACGTCGAGGTACTCGGGCCCGACCGTCGGCGGACCGGCGTGCCGCACGGGCGCCACGGGAGCCGAGGGGGCCATGGGAGTCACCGGCGCACCCGCGGGCCCGCGGTCGGCCAGCGAGCGCACCGGGCTCGCGGAGACGTCCGGAGTGGGCGGTCCGAGGTGCAGCGGGCGGCGCGGGGTCACCGGCTGCGGGGCGGGCCCCGGCTCCTGCGCGCGGACGGCCCCGAGGTCGACCGCGCCGCTGTCCCGGCCGGAGGCCTCGTGCGGGCCGGGTTCGTGGACGAAGGGCATCGGCGCCGGTGGCGCCACTTCGTTGCCCCACGCGCCCTGCGCTCCCGGCATCAGGAGCAGGTCGTCGTCCTCGGCGGGGGTCTCGGAGGGGTCGAGGTAGGTGTACGCGCCCGGCGCGGAGACGCCCGGCTGCTCCACCATGCCTGCGCTCTCCGGCAGCCCGTCGCCCGGGACCTGGCCGGTGTCGGTCATGCGTACCCCTCGCCCATCGGTTAGTGCTTCCAAGTCCAGCTCGCCCGGAACGGCGCACCGACCGCCCCACAGTGAAGAACGAGCGTGCGTGCCCAGCGGCACGAACGACCGGCCAACAAAGACGACAAAGCCATTAACTGGCATTGTCCCGGTCGTTCCGCCCTCGCGACAGCGTGATCCGCGAGTGCCCGCTGTGGACTGCGCCACGTTGCGCGCCCTCCGGCTCTGCCGTACCACACACGCCTCAAAACGGGCGCGTTTTCCGGACATTGACCTACGAAAGGCTGATCACCCGGGAGCGGTACAACGATCGGCCAGCCTACCGCGCGCAGTACGACAACAGGATCACGGGGCGCGATCCGGCAGACGGCCGCTGAGCAGGAACGCGACGCTCCGTTCCTTCTCCGTCCAGGCCCTCGTGTCGAGTTCGACGGACTGGATGAGCGCGCACTCGACCTCGTAACCGTGTTCGGTCAGGTTCCGGCCGACGAGTTCGGCGTCGTCACGGGTCGCGGCGTGCGTCACGATGCGCTGGGGGCGCCGGTCGGCGACGGCCGAGACGACCGCCGCTCCCCCGCCACCGACGCGTACTACGTCGGGTTCGGAAAGGTTCTCCAGGACGTGCGGGGCGGTTCCGTGCACGATCTGCATCTGGACGCCGAAGCGGCGGGCGGAACCCTCGGTGCGCGCGCAGGCGCCCGGACTGCGGTCGACCGCGATGACAGCGGCACCGGTGCGCGCGGCCTCGGTGGCGAAGGCTCCGCTGCCGGAACCGATGTCCCAGACGAGGTCGCCGACGCGCGGTCCCAGACGGGCGAGTTGGGCGGCACGGAGCAGATCCGTTTCGCCTTCGCCGAGCGCGCCGCCGTACGTCGCGGCGGGAAGTCCCCAGCCGCGCAGTCCCTGGGCGGGGTCGCGTCCGGCGATCCAGCCGCCGTCCTCGGCCGCGGCCACGAAGCCGCCGATGACGATGACGACGTTGGGGTCACGCCAGGTGTGGTCGGCTGCCTTGTCCGAGGTCAGGATCGTGACCTGTTCGCGGGCGGTGCCCAGTTCCTCGCAGATGACGAAGGTGCGGTGCACCCCTTCGAGAAGCAGGCCGAGTTCGGCGGGCCCGGCGCCCGGCGAGGTGAGTACGGCGACCTTGGTGTGGGCTCGACATACATTCACCGCGCGCCGCAGGGTGCGGGGGTGTGCGACGACCACCTGAGCGTCGTCCCACGGCATGCCGGCCCGCGCGAATGCGGCGGCCACCGAGGAGACGGCGGGCACCACTTCGACCTCCAGGCCGAACTCGGGGGCCCGCAGGGTCCGTACGACCCCGAAGAAGCCCGGGTCGCCGTCGGCGAGGACCACGGCGGTGCCCCGGTGGTTCGCGATCCGGCGGGCGGCCAGCGCGACACTGCCGAGGCGGATGCGCTCGGCGGCCTCGGGGACTTCGGGCAGCGCCAGATGGTGGGCCGCGCCGGCCACCAGCGTCGCGGCGCCGAGGGCGGAGCGCGCCGCGGCGGTCAGCGGCGAGCCGTCCCAGCCGATCACCGTGACCCGGTCGGCCATCGTCGTCAGTCTCCAGAGGGTCTTCGCAGGTAGTCGGGCAGCCCGAGGGCGGGCTCCGTGAGGGTACCTGGTGCGCCTGGGCGGTCGCCGCGAGGGTCCGGGCCGGTGGGAGCGGTCCCGCGGTCCGGGGCCGGTGTCAGTTCCAGTCGGAGAACGACGTGAAACCGCCGGCGTCGGCGAGCTGATCGGCCACGCCTTCGAGGTCCTCCGGCAGCAGGCTCCAGACGATGAAGTCGGTGCGGACGTCGGCCCAGCCGTCGTCCGTCCGCACGTGCGCTATGCAGGCGTTGCGCAGGACGCCCTCGCTGATGCAGCCGATCTTCTGGGCGACCTGCTGGGACGCGGCGTTGTCGGCCGCGGTGCGGATCTCGATGCGCTCGAACTTCTGGTCGCCGAACAGCCATTGGGCGGTGGCGAGCGCCGCCTCGGAGGCGTAACCCTCGCCGCGGGCCCAGGGGGCGATGATGTACGACAGCTCGGTGGAGCGGATGTGCCAGTTCGTCTTGCCGAGCTGGACGATGCCGACGAGGCGCTGCGTGAGGAACTCGGTGACGGCGAGGTCGAGGCCGCGACCCGCGGCGCGTTCGGCGGGTGCGTACTCGGTGACCCAGTTGCGGGCCCCGTCCTCGCTGAAGGGCTGCGGCACGTCGGTCCAGGCCGCGACCTGCTCGTCGTTCATCATCTCGGCCAGCGCGGGGACGTCGTCCTCGTCGAGGGGACGCAGCACCAACCGCTCCGTGCTGATGGAGATGCTGGGGAAGGTGCTCGTCATGCGCCGCTCCGTAACCGTCGGGAACTTCGGGCCTTCAAAACCGTCGGGCCTGCTGAACTGCCCAGCATGCAGCATGAAAGCACTGAACCGCACCACGGGGTCCACCCCGGGCAGGGAGTGGACCCCGTGCGGCGACACAGGCGCCTGACGACGGGGACGACTCAGGGGCCGTCCCCGTGGCCCGGCGGACGTGCGGGACGACTAGAACGACGGCAGGACGGAACCGGCGTACTTGTCCTCGATGAACTTCTTGACCTCGGGCGAGGTGAGGAGCTTGGCGAGCTTCTCGACGCGCGGGTCCTTCTCGTTGCCCTGCTTCACGGCGAGGACGTTGTTGTACGCGTTGTTCTTCGTGGACTCCAGGGCGAGGGCGTCCTTGGCGGGCGAGAGACCGGCGCCGATGGCGTAGTTGCCGTTGATCACCGCGGCGTCGACGTCCTTCAGGGAGCGCGGGGTCTGGGCCGCCTCGATCTCCTTGAACTGGAGGTCCTTCGGGTTCTTCGCGATGTCCTGCGGGGTCGCGGTGCCCTCGGAGCCGCTCTTGAGCGTGATGAGGCCGCTGGCCGCGAGGAAGCGGAGGGCTCGGGCCTCGTTGTCGGCGTCGTTCGGGAGGGCGACGGTGCCGCCCTTCTTCAGGTCGTCGGCCTTCTTGACCTTCTCGGAGTAGAGGCCGAGGGGCTCCAGGTGGACCGTCGCGACCGAGGCGAGGTGCGTGCCGTTCTTCTTGTTGAAGTCTTCCAGGTACGGCTGGGTCTGGAAGTAGTTGGCGTCCACGGACCCGTCCTCGGTCGCCGTGTTCGGCGTGACGTAGTCGGTGAACTCCTTGACCTCCAGCTTGAGGCCGGCCTTCTTCGCCAGGTGGTCCTTGACGTACTCGAGGATCTCGGCGTGCGGCACGGGGGTGGCCGCGACGACGAGGGGGTCGGACGCCTTGGCCTTGGTGTCGGCCTTGTCGGAGCCGCAGGCGGTCAGGCCCAGGGTGAGGGCGCCGGTGGCGAGGACAGCTGCGGTGATCTTGGTGGTGTTACGCACGAAAAGTGCCTTTCTCCATGGGTGGTGCAACCCGCCGGGTGGGACGGGGAGTCGGGGTTTCGGCGGCTCCTGGCCGGCCTGCGCGCCGGCCGGGCCGCCCGGTGGGGCGGGAAGTCGCGCGTCAGCGGGTCTTGGTGGGCGTGGCGCCGACCGGACCGCCGGGCAGGAATCCGGCGAGGACACGGAAGCGGAGCGGCTCTCCGCCCTTGCCCGCGCGGCGGTGCAGGACGCGGGCACCGGAGTCGCCCGCGAACTGGATGACGGCGATGACGACGGCGAGGACGGCCACGATGAGCCACATCAGATCGGACTCGAAGCGCTGGTAGCCGTACCGGATCGCGAGGTCGCCGAGGCCGCCCGCGCCGACGGTGCCGGCCATCGCGGAGTAGCCGATGATGGCGACGACCGTGGTCGTGGTGGCCGAGATCAGCGACGGCAGGGACTCGGGCACGAGCACCTTGCGGACGACGGTCCAGGTGTTGCCGCCCATCGACTGCACGGCTTCGACCAGACCGCCGTCGACCTCACGCACGGACGTCTCGACGAGCCGCGCGAAGAACGGGATGGCGCCGACGGCGAGCGGCACGATGGCGGCCTCGCGGCCGATGGTCGTACCGACGATCCAGCGGGTGAAGGACATCAGAGCGACCATCAGGATGATGAAGGGCATCGAGCGGACGATGTTCACGACCTGCCCGATGACCTTGTTCACCACGGTGTTCTGCACCAGGCCGCCGCGGTCCGTGAGAACCAGCAGGACACCCAGCGGAAGGCCGGCGAGGACGGCGATCAGCGTGGACCAGCCGACCATGTAGAGCGTGTCCCAACACGCCTGGGACAGCAGCGGCTGCATCTCGGACCAGGTCACTTGGCACCTTCCTCGACCAGTACGGGCTCCTGGCCCAGGACGTCGATCTGCAGGCCCTGCTCGCGGAGGAAGCCGATCGGTACGACGTTGTCCTCGTAGCGGCCGGGCAGTTCGATGCGCATGCGGCCGACCTGCTTGCCGCCGACGGTGTCCATCGCGGCGCCGAGGATCGAGATGTCGATGTTGTACGTGCGGGCGAGCTGGGAGACGACGGGCTGGGTGGCCGCCTCGCCGTGGAAGGTGACGTCGATGACGGTGCGGTCGTCGCCGGAGGCGTCGCCGCTGACCGGGAAGAGCGCGGAGGCGAGCTCGGAGCCGGGCGTGGCGAGCAGTTCGCTGACGGTCCCGGACTCGACGATCCTGCCCTTCTCCATGAGCGCGGCGGAGTCGCAGATGCTCTTGACGACGTCCATCTCGTGGGTGATGAGCAGGACGGTCAGGCCCAGCTGGCGGTTCAGGTCGCGCAGCAGCTGGAGGATGGAGCGGGTGGTCTCCGGGTCGAGGGCGCTGGTCGCCTCGTCGGACAGGAGCACCTTGGGGTCGCCGGCGAGGGCACGGGCGATGCCGACGCGCTGCTTCTGGCCGCCGGAGAGCTGCGCCGGGTAGGCCTTGGCCTTGTCGGAGAGGCCGACCAGGTCGAGGAGTTCGAGGGCCTTGCGGCTGCGTTCCCTGCCGGAGACGCCGAGGATCTCGAGCGGCAGCTCGATGTTGTCCTGGACGGTGCGCGAGGACAGCAGGTTGAAGTGCTGGAAGACCATGCCGATGCCGCTGCGCGCCTGGCGCAGTTCCTTGCCGGCGCGGGGGCCGCGGCCGGCGAGTGCGGTGAGGTCCTGTCCGGCGACGGTGACCGTGCCGGAGGTGGGGCGCTCCAGGAGGTTGACGCAGCGGATGAGCGAGGACTTGCCGGCGCCGGACTGGCCGATGACGCCGTACACCTCGCCTTCGCGGACGTGCAGATCGACGCCGTCGAGGGCGACGACCTCTCGGCCGCGCGAACGGTAGACCTTGGTGAGGCCCGTTGTCGTGATCACTGGGGTTTCCGTCACTGTCGAGTGCAGGGCGTGGGTGTGCGCCGGGCACGGGTGCATGCGGTCGGGAACGCGGCACGGTTCTCGCGATGGCGAAGGAACCGGAAGGAGAACGTGTGCGCGGGGCAGCCGGCGTCACGTACGCGGTACGGACACGGCGCGGCGGTCTCGCTTCGGGGCGCGAGACCAGGCGGTGGTGCGGGGGCCCTCTAGAAGGCGCACATTCGACACATACAACGAGCACCGGGCGTCATGGTCGCCTCGGTCGCAAGGATGCGGCTGCTCGTCGTGGTCATGGGTGCAAGTAAAGCAGACCCACAGGTGGGGCCTGCCACCGCTGTCCGAATAGCGGACAGCGGTGGACACGCTGTTCCGTCAGGCGGAGATCTCCACGCCGTGGTCGGTGACCAGTACGGACAAGGCGGAGAGGTCCTCGACCACCAGGTCGGCGTCCAGCTCGTGGACACGGTGCGTTGTGGTCAATGCCACTGTCGTCATTCCGGCCGCGCGGCCCGCCTGGAGACCGGCCGGGGCGTCCTCGAGGACGACGCAGCGCGCCGGGTCGACGCCCAGCTCACGGGCCGCGAGGAGGTAGGGCTCGGGGTCGGGCTTGCCGCGGGTGATGTCGTCCGCGGCGATCATCGTCTTGGGGCGGATGCCGACCTCTTCGAGCCGGGCCTCGGCCAGCCTGCGGGTGGCCGAGGTGACCACGGCCCAGCGCTCGGCGGGCAGCGCGTCGAGCAGCGCGAGGGTGCCGGGCAGCGCCACGACCCCACCGGGCACGTCCTCGACCTCCAGCTGTTCGATGCGCGCGAGGGCCTCGGGCACGATGTCGGCGGGCAGCAGGTCGGCGGCTATCTCGACGGCGGGGCGGCCGTGCAGCTCGATCCGGGCGAAGTCGTCAGCCGTGATGCCGTACTCCGTCGCCCATCGCGTCCAGCAGCGGTTCACCGACTCGAGGGATGAGACGAGCGTTCCGTCGTTGTCGAACAGGAGGGCATCTGCATGGATCTTCATGCCGTCGACCCTACGGGGCACCCCGGGGGCGAGCGCATCGGGCCTTTTGGCCCGTAATAGGGTCACGGCATGCTTGATGCCCTGACGGTCGCCACCGCCGTCGCCGCGCTCGCGCTCGCCGCCTGGTGCGGCTGGGCCGCCTACCGTGATCAGCCCACCAAGGACTGGCACTTCATCGGCATGGCCGTGGTGTCGCTGCTGGCCGTGGTCCAGCTGGTGATCGGCATCGTCCAGCTGGCCCGCGGTGAGAAGCCGGAGCAGGGCACGACGATCTTCGTGGCGTACCTGCTCGGCGCCTTCGCGTGCATTCCGGCCGCGGGCTTCATGTCGCTCGCGGAGCGCACCCGCTGGGGTTCGGTCACGGTGGCGGCCGGCGGTGTGGTCCTCGCCGTCCTCGAGGTGCGGCTCTATGACATCTGGGGAGGCTGAGATGACGGCCACGGACGAGAACGGGACCGTGCCCGGCGGCACGGGCGTGCCGGACGGGACGCCGAAGAAGCGGACACGGCTCATCAGCGGCCCCGGGATGCTGCTGCTGTGGCTGTACGGCGTGATGGTCGTCGGCGCCGTCTCGCGGTCCGCCGTGCAGATCTCCACGGAGTTCGACAAGGCACCGCTGGCCTACTCGCTGTCCGCGGTGGCGGGTGTCGTCTACGGCTTCATCACGTACTCGCTGGTGCGCGGCGGCGAGACGGCCCGCCGGGCGGCGCTGGTGTGCTGTGCCGCCGAGCTCGCGGGCGTGCTGATCGTGGGGACCTGGACACTGGTGGAGCCCTCCGCCTTCCCCGACGCCACGGTGTGGTCGGACTACGGGATGGGCTATCTGTTCATTCCGGTGCTGCTGCCGCTGTCGGCGATGTACTGGCTGCGCAAGGCCCGCACGACGGCCCGGCCGGTCTGACACCGAGCAGGCCTGACGCCGAGCAGGCCCGACCGCTGAACCCGGCTGGCCGCCGAGCCCGACCGGCCGCCCGGCGGCGGGAGTCGGGCGCGCCGGAGAGCCGGCCCCTCGCAGGCCCGAGTCGCGGTGACACCCGGCCGTTCGCGGGTGGGCCGCGGTGGCCCCGGTCGGCGACCGGGGCCCGGAGCCGGTCAGGCGCTGGTCGCGTACGCGCTCGCGTCGGCGCCCTTCGCCAGCGTCACCAGCGTGAGCCGCTCGTCGACGCGCTCGGTGGAGACGGGCGCGTAACCGTGCTTGCGGTACAGGCGCAGATTGCGGTCGCTGCGGTGCCCGGTGAAGAGCTGGAAGGACTTGGCCGTGCCGTCCGCGCCGAGCTGTGCCTCGATCGCGGCGAGCAGCCGTCCGCCGAGCCCGTGCCGCTGCATGCGCGGGTGGACGATGAGCTTGTTGATGCGGGCCGTGCCGTCGTCGTCCACCACGCCGCGGACCGAGGCCACCACCTCCGCCCCGAGCCGCGCCACGAGGACGGTGCCGCCGGTGAGTTCCGCCCTGAGGGAGTCGAGCGGCTGGGTGAGCGGCTCGATTCCGTAGTCGCCGTAGAGCTCGGCCTCGCTCTGGTAGCAGAGGTACTGCAGCTTGAGGATCTGTTCGGCGTCCTCTTCGGTCGCCGCCGAGATGGTCACGCTCATGCCCATGTGTGCATGCCTCCCGCTCACCTGTTCCGCCGGTAGTCCCTCACTCCTATCCCCGCCGTCAGTGAGCCGCAACCTCCACCGTCAGCAATCGCCGCAGACATCCCAGGCATCTGGAACGTTCCGGGCCCAGACTGCCCTGTGAGATACCCAACTCCCCCGCGATCTCCCGGTATGTGAGGTCTTTCGGCGAGAGCAGCGCCGCCATGAGACTCGGGCAGCGGCCCGGCAGCCGGCGCACGGCGTCGTGCAGCGCGCGCCGCCGTTCGGACGTCATCGCCTGCTGCTCGGGCCCGGGCCCGCCGAGGTCCGCGGGCTCGGCGGCGAAGGGCTGCTCGACACGGGCGGTGCGACGGCTGCGGCGGGCCTCGGAGCGCACGGCGCGACGCAGCCAGCCCTGCGGGTCCGCGGGCGGACCGCCCGCGTCGAGGCGTTCCAGCAGGCGGAGCCAGACGGCCTGTTCGAGGTCTCCCTGCTCGGCGCCGGAGGCGTACGCCTCGGCCGAGGCCTCGGCGGCGAGCAGCGGGCGCAGAGAGGAAACCATCTCGTGGGTCATGTGCGGCACGACGCGGCCGCCCCGGCGTCAGGTTGCCGGGGCGGCCGTCTGTCACCCCATCCGGGGTGGCCGGGTCATCCGTTGACGAAGTCGGCGCGGGCCAGCAGCGCGGTGTCCGCGTTGTCGGAGAAGACGCCGTCGATGCCCGTCGCGAAGTACGTCTTGAAGGCCCCGAACGCGTCGCCGTAGGCGGTCGGGTCGGTGCCCTTGCGGAAGTTCGCGGGGAGGAAGGGGTTCTCGTTGCGCATGGTGTAGGGGTGCAGGATCAGGCCCGCCTTGTGCGCGTCGGCGACGAGCGTGGTCGGCGTGGTGAGGTTGCCGCTCGCGTCCTTGGGGATGACCAGGTCGAGCGTGGGGCCGATGCCCTGCGCGTACGAGGCGATCCACTTCAGGCCCTCGGGCTTGATCAGGTCGGCGACCGTGCGCGGGTCGCCCGCCTCGACGAAGTCCCAAGGGCGACTGCTCGCGCCGGACAGCAGCACGACGAGCGGGTTGTCGACCAGCTTGTTGAGCCGCTGCATGCTGCTCGGCTCGAAGGACTGGAGGATGACCGGCGCGTTCTTCCCGTCCTTGCCGTACTTGCGCAGCAGCTTGGCGACCCGCTCCTCCAGCCCGAGACCGAGCTTGCGGAAGTAGGTGGGGTGCTTGGTCTCGGGGTAGATCCAGACCTGCTTGCCGCGCTTGCGGGTCTGCTCGTCCTGCCAGCGGAGCACCTCCTCGAAGGTCGGTATCTCCCAGCGGCCGTCGTAGAGCGTGTTGTGCGGACGGTTGGCGGGGATGCGTTCGACGGCCCGCAGCGTCTTCAGCTCTGCGAGGGTGAAGTCCTCGGTGAACCAGCCGGTGGTGGCGACGCCGTCGAGCGTCTTCGTGGTCTTTCGGTCGGCGAACTCGGGGTGCGCCGCGACGTCCGTGGTCCCGCCGATCTCCGGTTCGTGCCGACACACCAGGTGGCCGTCCTTGGTGGGCACCAGGTCGCCCGCCTCGACGACGTCGGCGCCCATGTCGAGGGCCAGCTGGTACGAGCCGAAGGTGTGCTCCGGCCGGTAACCACTTGCCCCGCGATGTCCGATGACGGTCGGTTTGGGCAGGCTCCGGTAGCCGCCCGAGCCCTGCCGGCCGTCCGCTCTCGCCGCGCCCGTCGCGCCGAGGACGGCTCCGCCCGCCCCGAGCACCGCCGCACCGAGCAGCGCGCGCCGCGCCGTGCCCCGTC
Organism: Streptomyces siamensis; assembly: GCF_039543605.1. Lineage (NCBI taxonomy): Bacteria > Bacillati > Actinomycetota > Actinomycetes > Kitasatosporales > Streptomycetaceae > Streptomyces > Streptomyces siamensis. The sequence goes on from NZ_BAABKB010000008.1 coordinate 94,296, forward strand.
CCTGTCCGTCCGAATCCTGCGCCACCATGAGCGCTCCTCCCGCTGTAGGCCCCGCCTGTCGAAAGCGGGACGATCGTAGGTGCCGCGGTGTGACCGGAGGGAGGCCTGCGGTCGAACACGTGGGTGACCCTGGATGTCGTACGGGATGCGGAAGATGACGGTCCGTCGGCTTCGCGGCGGCAGCGGTGGGTAGGCGGGAAGACAGGGGCGGACGACGGCCGACCGCGACACGTTCACTCGTTCGCCGCCGCGACGCGCGATGTCCGTCACATCGTGTCGACCGCGTGACAGCCGCCCGCCGAGGCGGCACCGCAGGTAAACAGGCGTCAACAATGCGTATCCACTCGGTGAACCCGATGTGCAATCACCGGGGGGCCGCGAGTATCGTCCTCACCTGCACAGACCTCATACCGATCCCTTGACACCGGAGGGCCCGTTGTCCCGCTTCGCGCTCATCAAGGCAGTGCTCGGACCGATCATGCGCCTGATGTTCCGCCCACGGGTGGAAGGCGTGGAGAACATCCCGGGCGACGGCCCGGTGATCCTGGCCGGCAACCACCTCACGTTCATCGACTCGATGATCATGCCGCTGTTCTGCGACCGTCAGGTCTTCTTCATCGGCAAGGACGAGTACGTCACCGGCAAGGGCGTCAAGGGCAAGGTCATGGCCTGGTTCTTCACCGGCGTCGGCATGATCCCGGTCGACCGCGACGGCGGCCGCGGCGGTGTCGCGGCGCTGATGACCGGCCGCCGGGTGCTGGAGGAGGGCAAGGTCTTCAGCATCTACCCGGAGGGCACCCGCTCCCCCGACGGCCGGCTCTACCGGGGACGCACGGGCATCGCCCGCCTGACCCTGATGACCGGCGCTCCCGTCGTCCCCTTCGCCATCATCGGCACCGACAAGATCCAGCCGGGCGGCGCCGGCATTCCGCGCCCGGGACGGGTCACGGTCCGCTTCGGCGAGGCCATGGAGTTCTCCCGGTACGAGGGCATGGACCGCGACCGCTACGTCCTGCGGGCGGTGACCGACTCCGTGATGGCCGAGGTCATGCGACTGTCCGGCCAGGAGTACGTGGACATGTACGCCACGAAGGCGAAGGCCGCCTGACGCCTCGCACGAGGCACCGCGCTTCTCACGGGTGAGCCCCGGCCGGCGACTGCCGGCCGGGGCTCACCCGTTTCGTACGGTCACGCCTCCAGCTTCTGCCCGCGCAGCAGGAACCACGCGGCAACCGCCGTGGCGAGCAGCACCAGCGCTCCGGCACCCGCCGCGATCGCGAGGCCGTCGACGAACGCGGTACGGGCCGAGTCCATCAGTGCCGCCGCGGTGTCGGTCGGCAGCTCCGCGGCCGACTCGACGGCGCCGCCGAGCGATTCGTGAGCCGCGGCCGGTGTGCCCGCGGGGCCCGTGAAGCCGGCGTAGACGCTCGTCACGATGGAGCCGAGCAGGGCGATGCCCAGTGCGGCGCCGAGCTCGTAGGCCGTCTCGGAGACCGCCGAGGCGGCACCCGCCTCCTCCTTCGGGACGCTGGAGAGGATGACGTCGGCGGTGACGGTGAAGGAGAAGCCCGCACCGACACCGACCACCAGCAGGGCGGCGCCCAGCAGCGGATAGCCGGTCGACTGGCTCAGCAAGGTCAGCGAGCCCAGCGCCAGGCCCACCGCGGCGAGACCGCCGGAGACGACCGCGCGCACCGAGAAGCGCCGGGCGACGCTGCCCGCGACCAGACCGGCCGCGACCGCGCCCACGGCGGCCGGGATCTCGGCGAGCCCGGCCTCGAACGGCCCCCTGCCCTGCACGAGTTGCAGGTACTGGGAGAGGAAGAAGACGAGCCCGGACATGCCGAGGACGGTCAGCAGATCGGCGAGCACGGCTCCCGAGAAGCCGCGGTTGCGGAACAGCCTGACGTCCAGCAGCGGTGCGGGCAGCGTGAGCTGGCGGCGCACGAACCAGTAGAGGGCGGCGGCGCCCAGCAGGCCCGCGCCGGCCGATTCCGGCGAGAGCCCGTGCGCGGCGGCCTCCTTCACGGCGTAGACGACGCCGATCACGCCGACGAGCGAGAGGACGACGCTGGACAGGTCCCAGGGCCCGTGGTCCGGGTTCCTCGACTCGGGCAGCAGCTTGATGCCGACGAGGACGAGGACGACCATCACCGGCAGGTTGATGAGGAAGACGGAGCCCCACCAGAAGTGTTCGAGCAGGAATCCACCGACGACCGGGCCGACCGCGGTACCGGCGGAGGCCGTCGCGCCCCAGATGCCGACGGCGAGGCTGCGCTCGCGCGGGTCGTGGAAGAGGTTGCGGATCAGGGCCAGCGTGGCGGGCATCAGCGTCGCGCCCGCGACACCGAGGAGCGCCCGCGCCAGAATCATCATCTCCGGTGTCGTGGCGTAGGCGTTGAGCACCGATATCAGGCCGAACACCGTGGCGCCGACGAGCAGCAGCCTCTTGCGGCCGATGCGGTCGCCGAGGCTGCCCATGGAGACGAGCAGTCCGGCGATGACGAAGGAGTAGACGTCGCCGATCCACAGGAGCTGGGTGCCCGAGGGCCTCAGGTCCTCGCTGATGTACGGGGTGGCCAGGCCGAGGACGGTCGCGTCGACGGCCACCAGCAGCACGGCCAGGACGAGGACGCAGAGCGCGAGCCAGCGGCCCGGACGCTTCTCCGCCTCCGCCGCGAACGCCGGCTGCAGGGTGCTGGTCATGGTTCCTCTCTCCGTAGTGCGCCGCCGAGCAGCAGCTCGGCGATCATGTGGTGGAAGTCCTTGGCGGCGACCCGGCCCTCGGCCACGGCCCAGGCGGCCGAGGCCATGAGTCCGTAGAGCGCCTCGGTGAGCCAGGCCGGGGTGAGGTCGATGCGGAACTCGCCGCTGTCCTGGCCGCGCCGGAACAGCGCGGCGATGCGGGCGTCGAGCCGGGCCCAGCCCTCGTTCTGCCCGTCGCCCTCGAAGAGCTGGTTCTCGGTGTAGAGGAAGGCGAGCAGGCCGGCCGCCGTCTCGAGCTCCTTCACCAGGCGGCTCACGGCCTCCCGAGCGGTGCCCTCGTCGAGGCGCGCGGCGTCCAGGGCCGCCTCGCACTCGGCGATGCCGAGCGACTCCAGCGCGCGCACGAGCGCGTCCCGGCCCGCGAACTGGCGGTGCAGGGTGGCCCGGCTGATCCCGGCCGCCTTGGCGACCTCGTCCATGGTGGCGGTGGATTTGCGGGTGAGCAGGGCGGCTGCGCTGCGCAGCACGTGTTCACGGTCGACGGCCATGAGACAATAGTAACGCACATGAGACACGAATGTCTCATTGAATATGCGAGCGTCTCACCGATGTGTGCGGGTGGGACGCTGCCGCTCAGTGCCAGGGCAGCCGGCCGCGCCGCTCCCAGTACGCCTGCGGGCCCTCGACGAGTCCGTCGAGGCGGGCGAGCTGGTCGTCGTCGAGGTCGACGACCGCGGCGTGCAGGTTCGACGCGAGCTGGTTCGCGGTGACCGCGCCGGAGAGGACGACCCCGGCCCAGGGCTGCCGCAGGACCCAGGCGAGGGCGACGGCGTCCGTGCCCAGTGAGGCCTCGGCCGCGACGGCCTTCAGCTCCTCCGGCGCGTTCGGGTCGGCCAGCCGGCCGTTCCCCAGTCCCTCCTTGACGATCACCGTCAGCCCCGCGTCGTGGGCCTCGGCGAGCGCGGGAGCGGCGGAGGTCTCCAGCATGTTGTACGTGGACTGGACGGTACGGAAGAGGGGTTCGCCGTCGACCGTCACGGCGAGCGCGGCGCGGATGGCGTCCGCCTGGGCGGGCCCGCTGGTGGAGAAGCCGACGGTGACGCCCGCCGCGGCGGCCTCGGCCAGGCCGGCGTGCAGTTCCTTGTCGGTGAGGGCAGGACTGTCCGGGGTGACCGAATGGATCTGGTAGAGGTCGAGCCGGTCGCCGAGCAGCTCGGCGGTCTCCGCGCGCTGGCGCTCGTACGTCGCCGCGCTGTGGTCCTTCACCTCATGGTGCTCGGCCTCGATGGTCCAGCCCGCCGTGTAGGTGTAACCCCATTTGCTGCCGACCACCACGTCGTCGATGTCCGGCCGCTCGTTCAGCCACGCGGCGAGGAACTCCTCCGAACGGCCGTAGGAGCGGGCGACGTCGAAATAGCGCACGCCCTGCGCGTAGGCGGCGTCGAGGAGCTCGTGGGTGCGGGCGCGCAGGACGTCGACGCTGCGCACGGAGGGCAGGTCGGCCTCGCGGCCGAGGTTGATGTAGCCGGGGCGGCCCACGGCGGCGAGCCCCAGACCGATGTGGCAGGTGGGAGTCGTCGCAGTGGCGAGACGGGCGAAGGACATCGCTGGCTCCGTTTCGGTCGGCTCCGGTTCGGCTCATGACCAACGTAACCGCGATGACGGTGCTTCACGCGTGGGTCGGGCCCGCCAATGCCGTGCGACCACCCGCGACGGCGCGCAGTGGTCGCCGGCTCCGCGGTGGGCACACGCGCGTGCGGGCCGCGGTGGGCAGGCACGCGGGCCGGGATCGGCGCACGCGCACGGGGTCACCGAAGGCGGGCACCAGAGGGAACATCCTGTGCGGCCCGCGAACACCCGTATGGGTTCCGGCGAACGGCATGCGCCGCAGTGTCCGCGAACCCCCGTACGAGGTAAGGCGAACGGCACGCGCGCGCGGGGCCCCGTGAACCCCACGCGCGCGTGCCGACCGTTCTCAGCCCTGCTTCGCGTCCTTCGCCGTCGCCCACGCGTGCTGGGCCGCCACGTCCGCCTTGACCTCGGCGAGCTGGACGGCGACCGCCTCGGGTGCCGTACCGCCGCGGCCGTTGCGGGAGGCGAGGGCGCCCGGCACGTTCAGGACGGAGCGCACCTCGGGGGTGAGGTGGGCGGAGATCTTCGCGAACTGCTCGTCGGTCAGGCCGTCCAGCTCCTTGCCCTCGGCCTCGGCGACCTTCACGCACTCGCCGGCGACCTCGTGCGCGACCCGGAAGGGCACGCCCTGCTTGACCAGCCACTCGGCGATGTCGGTGGCGAGGGAGAAGCCCGCCGGGGCCAGCTCCTCCATGCGCTCGCGGTGGACGGTGAGCGTGGCCATCATGCCGGTGAAGGCGGGGAGCAGGACCTCCAGCTGGTCGCAGGAGTCGAAGACCGGCTCCTTGTCCTCCTGGAGGTCGCGGTTGTACGCGAGCGGGAGGGCCTTGAGGGTCGCCATCAGGCCGGTCAGATTGCCGATCAGACGGCCCGACTTGCCGCGTGCCAGCTCGGCGATGTCCGGGTTCTTCTTCTGCGGCATGATCGACGAGCCGGTGGAGAACGCGTCGTGGAGGGTGACGAAGGAGAACTCCTTCGTGTTCCAGATGATGACCTCCTCGGCGATCCTGGAGAGGTTCACGCCGATCATCGCGGTGATGAACGCGAACTCCGCCACGAAGTCGCGGGAGGCCGTGCCGTCGATGGAGTTGGCGGCGCTGCCGTGCTCGAAGCCGAGATCCTTCGCCACGGCCTCCGGGTCCAGGCCGAGGGAGGAGCCGGCCAGGGCGCCCGAGCCGTAGGGCGACACGGCCGTCCGCTCGTCCCACTGGCGCAGCCGCTCCGCGTCCCGGGAGAGGGACTGGACGTGGGCGAGGACGTGGTGCGCGAAGAGGACCGGCTGGGCGTGCTGGAGATGGGTGCGGCCGGGCATGGCCACGTCCGGGTGGGCCTCGGCCAGGCCGACCAGCGCGTCCTGGAGCTCGGCGACGAGTCCGCCGATGATCCGGGCGTGGTCGCGCAGATACATGCGGAAGAGGGTCGCGACCTGGTCGTTGCGGGAGCGGCCGGCGCGCAGCTTGCCGCCGAGGTCGGGGCCGAGGCGCTCCAGCAGGCCGCGCTCCAGGGCGGTGTGCACGTCCTCGTCGGCGATGGTGCCGACGAACGAGCCGTCGGCGACGTCGGCCTCGAGCCGGTCGAGCCCCGCGATCATGCGCGTGAGCTCGTCCTCGGTGAGCAGGCCCGCCTGGTTCAGCACGCGCGCGTGGGCACGCGAACCGGCGATGTCGTACGGCGCGAGACGCCAGTCGAAGTGGACCGACGCGGACAGCTTGGCCAGGGCCTCGGCGGGACCGTCGGCGAAACGGCCGCCCCAGAGCCGTACGTCACCGCTGTTGCTGCTCACTTGCGTTGCTCCTAGGAAGGTCTGGATGTGCCGCCGCCTCCCCACCCAGGAGTGAGGAGGCGGTTGTCAGGCTAGTGCGTGTGAGGTGTCTCGCAGGCCGTGCCGGGCTCTAGCCGAGGTCCCGCTTCGCGGCGATCTTCGACGACAGGCTGTAGATGTCGATGAAGCCCTTGGCCGCGGCCTGGTCGAAGGTGTCGCCCGTGTCGTACGTCGCGAGGTTGAAGTCGTAGAGCGACGACTCGGAACGCCGGCCGGTGACGACGGCGCGACCGCCGTGCAGGGTCATCCGGACGTCGCCGTTGACGTGCTGGTTGGCCTCGTCGATGAAGCCGTCCAGGGCGCGCTTGAGCGGGGAGAACCACTGGCCGTCGTAGACCAGTTCGCCCCAGCGCTGCTCGACCTGCCGCTTGTAGCGGGCCAGTTCGCGCTCGACGGTGACGTTCTCCAGCTCCTGGTGGGCGGTGATCAGGGCGATCGCGCCCGGAGCCTCGTACACCTCGCGGGACTTGATGCCCACGAGCCGGTCCTCGACCATGTCGATCCGGCCGATGCCCTGGGCGCCCGCGCGCTCGTTGAGCTGCTGGATGGCCTGCAGGACGCTGACGGCCTTGCCGTCGATGGCGACCGGGACGCCGTGCTTGAAGGTGATGATCACCTCGTCGGCCTCGCGGACCTCGGCCGGGTTCGAGGTGTACTCGTAGATGTCCTCGATCGGCGCGTTCCAGATGTCCTCCAGGAAGCCCGTCTCGACGGCACGCCCGAAGACGTTCTGGTCGATGGAGTACGGGGACTTCTTGGTGGTGGCGATCGGGAGCTGCTTCTCCTCGCAGAAGGCGATCGCCTTGTCCCGGGTCATCGCGTAGTCACGGACCGGGGCGATGCACTTGAGGTCGGGGGCGAGGGCGACGATGCCGGCCTCGAAACGGACCTGGTCGTTGCCCTTGCCGGTGCAGCCGTGGGCGACCGTGCTGGCGCCGTGCTTCTGGGCGGCGGCGACCAGGTGCTTGACGATGGTCGGCCGCGACAGGGCGGAGACCAGCGGGTAGCGGTCCATGTAGAGGGCGTTGGCCTTGATCGCCGGGAGGCAGTACTCGTCGGCGAACTCGTCCTTGGCGTCGGCGACCTCGGCCTCGACGGCACCGCAGGCGAGCGCGCGCTTGCGGATGACGTCCAGGTCCTCGCCGCCCTGGCCGACGTCCACGGCAACGGCGATGACCTCGGCGCCCGTCTCCTCGGCGATCCAGCCGATGGCGACGGAGGTGTCCAGGCCGCCCGAGTAGGCGAGTACGACGCGCTCGGTCACGGGTTTCTCCTCACAGTGCATTCGCTGACATGCATGAGTATGCAGGAGTCTGCATGGTTCGTCAATCCGAGTAGGTCGGATGTGCCGGACCGGACGGCAGAGGCAACCCGCCATGCACGCCGGAAGGCCAGGTCAGGCGGGTATGCGCGGGCCGACGACCCCCAGGCGAGGACATGGCGGGATGCGCCGCGCGGGTGACGGCCCGGACGCGTCGGACCCGCCGCCCGGGCACCGGCGCGACGGCCGGGCGGGTGCCCCGCGGACACGTCGGATCGAGATTTAGACCGGTGTCCGAACCGTGGAACGCGCTTTCCCGGACCTCTCCCCGGACGCAGGCGCCGCGCCCGTACACGCCGGAACGACCAGGACCGACCGAGGACCGAACAGACCGACCGGACGACCGCCGGACGGTCCCCCTCCCCCGACCAGAGTGAGGCTCCCGCATGTCCAGGGCTCTTCCGAAGTACCACAGGCGCCGCGTGGCGCTGATCGGCGGCGCGTCCGCCGTGGTGTTGTCCGGAGCGTTGATCTCCGGCTCCGCGCTCGCCGGGGCGGCGGCGGTGCATCGGAACGCACAATTCCCTTAGACAGACGAAAGACTTTCCCCGATAATCGTTAGACATGGGAAAGACCTATGAGCGCATAGACGGCCGCCTGCGTACCTTCATCGAGGCGCAGCCCCTCTTCTTCACCGCGACCGCGCCCCTGTCCGGGGACGGCACGATCAATCTCTCCCCCAAGGGACTCAGCGGATCGTTCGCCGTCCTCGACGAGCTCACCGTGGCCTATCTGGACTTCGCGGGCAGCAACGCCGAGACCATCGCGCACCTGCGCGAGAACGGCCGTATCACCCTCATGTGGTGCGCCTTCCAGGGGCCGCCGAACATCGTCCGGCTGCACGGCCACGGCGAACCCGTCTTCCGCGACGACCCGCGCTTCGGCGAACTGCTCGGGCACTTCCCGGACATCGACCCGGCCTCGCACGGCCTGCGCGCGATCATCGTGGTGAGCGCCGAGCTCGTCCGGGACTCCTGCGGCTACGCGGTGCCCTTCATGGAGTACGAGTCGGACCGCGATCTGCACGGGAAGCGCTTCGCCCGCGAGGACGACGCCTCGCTGAGCGCGTACTTCACCAAGAAGGAGCACATCGCGAGCAGCCTGGACGGCCTTCCCGGACTGCCGTTGCCGCTGCCGCCCAGTACGTTCTGAATCATGCGCCTCGGAGCCGTCGCCCTCGCGTCCGTGTCCCTCCTCGCGATGGCTCCGGGCGGTCCGCCGCTCCTGCCCGAGCGGATGGCGGACACGGGCGGCGGCACCCAGCTGATCACCGCCGAGGCGTCCCGCGCCGACGCCACGTCGGGCACGCTCACCTGGTGGGACCTGCGCGACGGGCACTGGGTGAAGTCCGGCTCGGCGGCGGCCCGCTTCGGCGCGAAGGGGCTGACCGAGGGCGGCTCACGCCACCAGGGCACGAACACCACCCCCACGGGCCTGTACGACCTCCCGTACGCCTTCGGCATCGGGCCCGCGCCCGGCGGGACGCGGGCCTCGTACCGCCGGGTGCACCAGGACTCCTGGTGGTGCCAGGACAACGACTCCCGCTCGTACAACCGCTGGACCGAGCCCCGGCCCGCCGACTGCCGCGCCGCCGAGTCCGAGCACCTGATCGCGTACACGAAGCAGTACGAGCACGCCTTCGTGATCGGCTTCAACTACGCGCGGCCCGTGCGCGGGCGCGGCGCCGGAATCTTCCTGCACGTCAATGGGCGCGGCGCGACCGCCGGTTGTGTGTCCGTGTCCCGGGAGGCGATGCGGCGCGTGCTGGCATGGGCCGATCCGGCGCGCGACCCGCACATCGCGATCGGAACGGCGGACGGCCCCACGGCGATCACCACGTACTAGCCCCGCCCGGCACGGGCACCCGCGGCACGGGCACCCGCGGCACGGGCACCCGCGGCACGGGCCTCCGGGCTCCGGTCGGCACGTCCTCGGCGGTCCGCTGAACACACGGCGGTCGTGGGCCGTATCTCTGGGCCAGGGAGCCACTCCCCTCGCCCCGTCCCCACGGACGCACACGGAGGAACCGTGTCCACGATCGCCGGTGGTCGCGCCGCGCGGCGCCAGACCATGCGCCGAATCCGCCCACGCCGCTCGCCCGCCGTCCCCTTGCTCGTCGCCGTCTGGGCAGGCGCGGCAGGAGTCGTCTGGCTGTGGTGGAACAACACCCCGTCCATCGCGGACGACAACAGCAGGATCCTGAACGCGGGCCGGATCACCGGGCTGCTCGCCGGCTATCTGATGGCACTGGTGGTGCTCCAGATGGCCCGGGTCCCCGCCCTGGAGCGGCGGGTGGGCTCGGACCGGGTCGCCCGCTGGCACGCCATGAGCGGCCGGTACACGATCTGCCTGGTCCTCGCCCACCTCTTCCTGACGATGTGGGGCTACGCCCTGCAGTCCGGCAAGGGGCTCGGCGGGATCGTGCAGCAGACGGTCGACTCCGTCAACCAGCTGCCCGACATGGGCAAGGCGGCCATCGGCACGGGCCTGCTGGTGCTCATCGCGTTCATCTCGATCGGCGGTGTGCGCCGCCTGATCCCGTACGACACCTGGTACCACGTCCACCTGCTGACGTACGCGGCCGTGTTCCTGACGTTCTGGCACCAGCTCTCCACCGGGAACGACTTCGCCGTCGAGCCGACCGCGAAGACCGTCTGGTACGGGCTGTACGGATCGGTGACCGCGCTCGTGGTCTGGTACCGGATCCTCGCGCCGATCCGCCTCAACCTGAAGCACCGGCTGCGGGTCGAGGCGGTGATCGAGGAGACGCCCGGGATCGTGTCGGTGCTGATCAGCGGGCGCAAGCTGCACCGGATGGGCGCGGAGGCGGGACAGTTCTTCCGCTGGCGCTTCCTGGCGCCCGGGATGCGGCTGAGCTCCCACCCGTACTCGCTGTCCGCCGCGCCCCGGCCCACCATGCTGCGGATCACCGTCAAGGCGATCGGCGACCACAGCGAGGCGCTGCGCGACCTGGAGCCCGGCACCCGGGTGTGGGCCGAGGGCCCGTACGGGGCGCTGACGGCGTCCAGGCGCAGCCGCGGCAAGGTGCTCCTGGTGGCGGGCGGCGTCGGCATCACGCCGATGCGGGCGCTGTTCGAGACGCTGCCCGGCGCGTCCGGCGACCTGACGCTCCTGTACCGGGCCAACAGCACGCAGGACCTGGCCCTGTGGGACGAACTGGCCGCCATCGCCAAGGAGCGCGGGGCCCGCCTGATGTACGCGGTGAACAGTCCCGAGGGTGAGCGTCCGGACATCTCGCCGGACAGCCTGCGCCGGAAACTGCCGGACATCGAGCGCCACGACGTGTTCCTGTGCGGGCCGCCCGGCTTCGCACAGCAGGTCTACGAAGCACTGCGCGGGGCGGGCGTTCCCGCCCGCCGCATCCATCACGAGTCGTTCGAGATGTGAGCGACGGGAGTCAGGAGCGATGAAGAAGAGCCACCCCATTCGGCGCGTCGTGCTCGCCACCGCCGCCACCGTGTCCGGGATCGTCCTGCTGCTGTCGCTGAAGCCCGCGTCCGACCCGGCGTCCGCGTCGGCGGCGGGCGGCGCGGCACCGCAGCAGAGCGCCGCGGCCCAGGAATCGCCCCAGGGAGGTGCCTCGAACGCACAGTCCGGCAGCGTCACCGGAGACGTGGTGAAGACGCAGTACGGGCCCGTCCAGGTCTGCATCACCATGAACGGCGGGAAGATCACCAAGGCCGAGGCCGTGCAGGCGCCGAGCGGCGGGACCAGCGACCAGAAGACCGAGCTGGCCGTGCCGAGGCTGAACCGGGCGGCGGTGGCGGCACAGAGCGCGGACATCGACGCGGTCTCCGGAGCCACGTACACCAGCGGCGGCTACAAGCAGTCCCTCCAGTCCGCCCTGGACAAGGCGAAGAGCGCCGGCGGCGGAGCGGCGTCCGCGCCGTCCTCCCCCGCCGGCGGCGGTGCGGCGGCGCAGGCGAGGACCGTCACCGGAGAGGTGGCGAAGACCCAGTACGGACCCGTCCAGGTCCGCATCACCGTGAACGGCGGGAAGATCACCAAGTCGGAGGCCGTGCAGGCCCCGAGCGGCGGACGCAGCAGCGAGGTGACGAACGATGCCGTACCGAAGCTCGACCAGGAGGCCGTCGCCGCGGGCAGCGCGGACATCGACGCCGTCTCCGGAGCCACCTACACCAGCGGCGGCTACAAGGAATCCCTCCAGTCCGCCCTGGACAAGGCCGGTGGCTGAGCCGGCCGCGGCGCCGCCCGCGCTGCGTCACGCCGAGGAGGTCATGGGCACGGTCTTCTCCTTCGACGTACGGGGAGGCGAGCCGCAGGCCGTGCGGACGGCACTGGCGGAGGCGGTCGCCGGACTCCACCGGGTGGACGAGGTGTTCAGCACCTACCGCGACGACAGCCAGATCACCCGGCTGGTACGTGGTGAGCTGAGCGTCGAGGAGTGCGACCCGGAGGTGGCCGAGGTGCTCGGCCTCGGCGCGGAGGCGGAGCGCCTGAGCGACGGCTGGTTCAGCACGACGTACGAGGGACAGCTGGATCCGACGGGGATCGTCAAGGGCTGGGCCACCGAGCGTGCGGCGGAGCGTCTCGTCGCGGCCGGGGCGAGCGGGGTGAGTGTCAACGGCGGCGGTGACGTCCAGCTGTTCGGGGTTCCCGGGCCGCACCGCCCGTGGCGGGTCGGGGTGTCGGACCCGTTGCGGCCCGGGTCGCTCGCCGCGGTGGTCTCCGCGGCCGGCGCCGCCGAGCTGGCCGTGGCCACGTCCGGGACCGCCGAGCGCGGCGCCCACATCGTCGACCCGCGCACCGGCAAGTCCGCCGTCACCGATCTCGTCGCGGTGACCGTGGTGGGCCCCCGGCTCACCTGGGTGGACGCCTGGGCCACGGCGGCGTTCGCGATGGGCTCGCGGCAGGCTCTGGACTGGCTGGAATCGCTCCCCGACATCGAGGCGCTGCTCATCACGGCGGGCGACGAGGTCAGGTGCACCGGCGGTCTCGCCCACCGCCTGGGGTGAGCACAAGAGCCCGCCGGGCCGCGCGGCCCGGCGGCGCGGGGCCGCGGACGGCCCGCGGCCGGGATCACGAACGCGGGAAGCGGAGGGGCGCCCCCGGGCAGGGGGCGCCCCTCCGCCTCTCACGGATCAGTGCCCGTTGCCGTTCTGGGCCAGCCGCAGCAGGTGGTCGGCCAGTGCCTGGCCGCCCGTGGGGTTGCGGCTGATCAGGAGCAGCGTGTCGTCACCGGCGATGGTGCCGAGGATGTCGTGCAGCTCGGCCTGGTCGATCGCCGAGGCCAGGAACTGAGCGGCCCCCGGCGGGGTGCGCAGGACCACGAGGTTCGCGGACGCCTCCGCGGAGATCAGCAGCTCCGCGGAGAGCCGCCGCATCCGCTCCTCCTTCGCCGACTCGCCCAGCGGGGCGCGCGGGGTGCGGAAACCGCCCTCGCTCGGCACCGCGTAGATGAGGTCGCCGTCATTGTTGCGGATCTTCACCGCGTTCAGCTCGTCCAGATCCCGGGAGAGCGTCGCCTGGGTGACGCTCAGTCCGTCGTCGGCGAGGAGTTTCGCCAACTGGCTCTGGGATCGCACCGGTTGCCGGTTGAGGATGTCCACGATCCGGCGGTGGCGTGCGGTGCGGGTCTGCGGCACGGCAGGCCCGACGGGCTCGTGGTCGTGCGCCTGACTCATCGTCGTCGTCCCATTTCTCAGGATCCGTCCCCGTTGGCTGCGTCGAGGACGCCGGGAAGGGCCTGGAGGAACGCCTCCACCTCGTCGTCGCCGAGGTTCAGCGGTGGCATCAGCCGTACGACATCGGGGGCGGGCGCGTTCACCAGGAAACCGGCGTCTTGAGCCGCCTGCTGCACCTGGGGCGCGAGCGGCTCGGTGAGCACGATACCCAGGAGCAGCCCCGCACCCCGGACATGGTCGACCAATGGGTGGCCGAGGGACTCGATCGAGCCGCGCAGCTTCTCGCCCTGCCGCTTCACGTTGTCGAGCAGGCCCTCGCCCGCGATCGTGTCGAGCACGGCGAGCCCGGCGGCGCAGACGACCGGGTTGCCGCCGAAGGTCGTGCCGTGGTGGCCGGGCTTGAGCAGGGCGGCGGCCCGGCCGAAGGCGACGGTGGCGCCCAGGGGCAGCCCGCCGCCGAGGCCCTTGGCGAGCGTGACGACGTCGGGCAGGACGCCCTCGTGGGCCTGGTACTCGAACCAGTGGCCGGTCCGTCCGATGCCGGTCTGCACCTCGTCGAGGACGAGGAGGGCTCCGGTGGCGGCGGTGATGGCGCGGGCGGCCTTGAGGTAGCCGGCGGGCGGCACGACGACGCCGTTCTCGCCCTGGACGGGCTCGATGATCACCAGCGCGGTGTCCTCGGTCACCGCTTCGGCGAGTGCCTGCGCGTCGCCGTACGGGACGTGCGTGACGTCGCCGGGCAGCGGCAGGAACGGCTCCTGCTTGGCCGGCTGCCCGGTGAGCGCGAGGGCGCCCATGGTCCGGCCGTGGAAGCCGCCCGTGGTGGCGACCATGTGGGTGCGGCCGGTGAGCCGGCCGATCTTGAACGCGCCCTCGTTGGCCTCGGCGCCCGAGTTGCAGAAGTAGACCTTGCCGTCGCGGCCGAAGAGCTGGAGGAGCCGTTCGGCGAGGGCGACGGGCGGTTCGGCGATGAACAGGTTGGAGACATGGCCGAGGGAGGCGATCTGCCGGCCGACGGCCTCGACGACCGCGGGGTGGGCGTGGCCGAGTGCGTTGACCGCGATGCCGCCGACGAAGTCGACGTACTGCTTGCCGTCGGCGTCCCAGAGCTTCGCGCCCTCACCGCGCACCAGGGGCAGCCGCGGGGTGCCGTAGTTGTCCATCAGCGCGCCCTGCCACCGCTGGGTGAGTTCGGCGTTCGTCGCGTTGCCGGTCATACGGCGTCCCCCTCTGCGTCGGGCACGACCATCGTGCCGATGCCCTCGTCGGTGAAGATCTCCAGCAGGATCGAGTGCTGGACCCGGCCGTCGATGACGCGGGCCGTGGTGACGCCGTGACGGACGGCGTGCAGACAGCCCTGCATCTTCGGCACCATGCCGCTGGCCAGCTCGGGCAGCAGTTTCTCCAGCTGGGAGGCGGTGAGGCGGCTGATCACCTCGTCGCTGTCGGGCCAGTCCTCGTAGAGACCCTCGACGTCCGTGAGGACCATGAGGGTTTCGGCGCCAAGTGCCGCAGCGAGAGCCGCAGCCGCCGTATCAGCATTGACGTTGTAGACATGTCCGTCGTCCTGGGAGCGGGCGATCGAGGAGACGACCGGGATCCGGCCGTCGGCGAGAAGCGCCTCGATGGCACCGGTGTCGATGTCGGTGATCTCGCCGACCCGTCCGATGTCGACGCGTTCGCCGTCGATCTCGGGCCGGTGCTTGGTGGCGGTGATGGTGTGGGCGTCCTCGCCGGTCAGTCCGACCGCGAGCGGTCCGTGCTGGTTGAGCAGTCCGACGAGCTCGCGCTGCACCTGTCCGGCGAGCACCATCCGTACGACGTCCATGGCGTCCTCGGTGGTGACGCGCAGGCCGGCCTTGAACTCGCTGACGATGCCGTGCCGGTCGAGGGCGGCACTGATCTGCGGGCCGCCGCCGTGCACCACGACGGGCTTGAGGCCCGCGTGCCGCAGGAAGACGACGTCCTGGGCGAAGGCGGCCTTCAGCTCGTCGTCGATCATGGCGTTGCCGCCGAACTTGATGACGACGGTCTTGCCGTGGTGCCGGGTCAGCCAGGGCAGCGCCTCGATGAGGGTCTGCGCCTTGGGCAGGGCGGTGTGCTTCCGGGTCACGTTCGTCATGAGGAGTACGCGCTGTTCTCGTGGACGTAGTCGGCGGTGAGGTCGTTGGTCCAGATCGTGGCGGTCTCGGCGCCCGCGGCGAGGTCGGCGACGATGTGGACCTCGCGGTAGCGCATGTCGACGAGTTCACGGTCCTCGCCCACGCCCCCGTTCTTGCAGACCCAGACACCGTTGATGGCGACGTTCAGCTGCTCGGGTTCGAATGCGGCGGCGGTGGTGCCGATCGCAGACAGCACCCGGCCCCAGTTGGGGTCCTCGCCGTGGATCGCGCACTTGAGGAGGTTGTTGCGGGCGATCGAGCGGCCCACCTCGACGGCGTCGGCCTCGCTCGCCGCGTTGATCACCTCGACCTTGATGTCCTTGCTGGCGCCTTCCGCGTCGCGGATGAGCTGCTGGCCGAGGTCGTCGCAGACGGTGCGGACGGCCTCGGCGAACTCCGCGTGGTCGGGGGTGACGCCGGAGGCGCCGGAGGCGAGCAGCAGCACCGTGTCGTTGGTGGACATGCAGCCGTCGGAGTCGACCCGGTCGAAGGTGACCCGGGTCGCGTCGCGCAGCGCCCGGTCCAGGGCCTGGCTGTCGACGTCCGCGTCCGTGGTGAGGACGACGAGCATGGTGGCGAGTCCGGGGGCGAGCATGCCCGCGCCCTTGGCCATGCCGCCCACGGTCCAGCCGTCCTTCGTCACCACGGACGTCTTGTGGACGGTGTCGGTGGTCTTGATGGCGATGGCGGCCTTCTCGCCGCCGTGCGCGCTGAGCCGGGCGACTGCCTGGTCGACGCCCGGGAGCAGCTTGTCCATGGGCAGCAGGACGCCGATCAGGCCGGTCGAGCACACGGCGACCGTGCCCGCGCCCACCTCGCCGGTGCCCGCGGCCGTGAGGGACTCGGCGACCTTCTCGGCGGTGGCGTGCGTGTCCTGGAAGCCCTTCGGTCCGGTGCACGCGTTGGCGCCCCCGGAGTTGAGGACGACGGCGGTCAGCTCGCCGCCGGTGAGGACCTGCTGCGACCAGAGCACCGGCGCGGCCTTCACGCGGTTCGAGGTGAAGACGCCCGCGGCGGCGCGGCGCGGACCGTCGTTGACCACGAGGGCCAGGTCCGGGTTGCCGTTCTCCTTGATCCCGGCGGCGATGCCCGCCGCCTGGAATCCCTTGGCTGCCGTGACGCTCACGGTGCGACTCCGATCGTGGAAAGCCCTGTGGTCTCGTCGAGACCGAGGGCGATGTTCATGCTCTGGACGGCACCGCCCGCGGTGCCCTTGGTCAGGTTGTCGATGGCGCTGATCGCGATGATGCGGTGCGCGGCGGCGTCGTACGCGACCTGGACCTGAACGGCGTTGGAACCGTAGACGGACGCGGTGGCGGGCCACTGTCCCTCGGGCAGCAGGTGCACGAACGGCTCGTCGGCGAACGCCTTCTCGTACGCGGTGCGCACGGACTCGGCGGTGACGCCGTCCCGCGCCTTGGCGCTGCACGTGGCGAGGATGCCGCGGGGCATCGGCGCCAGGGTGGGCGTGAAGGAGACGGTGACCGGCTCGCCCGCCGCCCCGCCGAGGTTCTGGATCATCTCGGGGGTGTGCCGGTGGACGCCGCCGACGCCGTACGGCGACATGGAGCCCATGACCTCGCTGCCGAGGAGGTGCGCCTTGGGTGCCTTGCCGGCACCGGACGTGCCGGACGCGGCGACGATCACGGCCTCGGGCTCGGCGAGCCCGGCCGCGTATGCCGGGAAGAGCGCGAGCGTGGCGGCCGTGGGGTAGCAACCGGGCACCGCGATGCGCTTGGACCCCTCCAGCGCAGCGCGGGCACCCGGCAGTTCGGGGAGGCCGTAGGGCCAGGTCCCGGCGTGCGCGGAGCCGTAGAACCGTTCCCAGTCGGCCGGGTCCTTCAGCCGGAAGTCGGCACCCATGTCGACCACGAGGACGTCCGGGCCGAGCCGCTCGGCGACGGCGGCGGACTGTCCGTGCGGGAGGGCGAGGAACACGACGTCGTGACCGGCGAGCACCTCGGTCGTGGTCTCCTGCAGCACGCGGTCCGCGAGCGGCAGCAGATGCGGCTGGAGCGCGCCCAGACGCTGGCCCGCGTTGGAGTTGCCGGTCAGGGCGCCGATCTCGATGCCGGGGTGCACGAGGAGCAGGCGCAGCAGCTCTCCGCCCGCGTACCCGCTCGCTCCCGCGACTGCCGCTCGTACCGTCATGGAACCCTCCTCTTGGATGGCATGACTATACGTTTCGATGCACGTTTATGCAATCCACCGCATGAATACGCGGAGCGCTATTCATGCCCATGACAATCATCGAGCCCTGAAGTCCGCCGACGCACCCGGGCAGGGCACGGGGGCAGCTCGGACGACGGGACGGGGCGCGCGGGCGCCGCCGCCCCGTCGACGGCGACGGATCAGGAACGCGAGTCGTCGGCTCCCGCCGCGCGGGCCGCCTGCTCCGCCTTCTTCTCCTTGATCCGGGCGGCCTCCTTGCGGACATCCGCCTGCGTGGCGCGCTCGCGCCGCAACCACTCCGGGTCCTGTGCCTTCAGCGCCTCGATCTGCTCGGTGGTGAGCGCCTCGGTGACCCCGCCCCGGGCAAGACCGGCGATGGAGACGCCCAGCCTGGACGCGACCACGGGCCGCGGGTGCGGGCCGTCACGGCGCAGGTCCCGCAGCCACTGCGGAGGGTCGGCCTGCAGCGCATTCAGCTCGGCACGCGAGACGACACCCTCCCGGAACTCGGCGGGGGTGGCCTCGAGGTACACACCCAGCTTCTTGGCCGCGGTGGCGGGCTTCATCGTCTGGGTGGTCTGGTGCGACGTCATGCGTCAAGGGTAACGAGCGTGCGAGGCACCGCCGACCAGGACCTCTGCCCGCCGCCGCGACCCTCACGACCGGTAACCTGACGAGGTGACTGGCTCCGAAGCACCCCCCTCGTTCCGGCTCGCCTACGTTCCGGGGGTCACACCCACCAAGTGGGTGCGGATCTGGAACGAGCGGCTTCCCGACATCCCCCTGACCCTGGTCGCGGTGACCGCCGCCGAGGCGTTCGGGCTGCTGCGCGGCGGGGGCGCCGACGCGGGCTTCGTCCGCCTGCCGGTCGACCGGACCGATCTCAGCGCGATCCCCCTCTACACCGAGACCACGGTGGTCGTGGTCCCCAAGGACCACGTCGTGGCGGCCGTCGACGAGGTCACCACGGAGGATCTCGCCGACGACATCGTGCTGCACCCCCTGGACGACACCCTCGAATGGGAGCGCCTGCCGGGGAAGCCCGCCTTCGAGCGGCCGGCCACCACGGCGGACGCCGTCGAGCTGGTGGCGGCGGGCATCGGCGTCCTCGTCGTGCCGCAGTCGCTCGCCCGTCTCCACCACCGCAAGGACCTCACCTACCGGCCCGTCACGGACGCGCCGGAGTCGCGCGTCGCCCTGTCCTGGCCCGCGGACGAGACCACCGACATGGTGGAGGACTTCATCGGGATCGTCCGCGGCCGCACCGTGAACAGCTCGCGCGGCCGCACTCCGGCCGCCGCCCGGCCGAAGGCCGAGCCCGCCGCCAAGACGTCGCCCAAGCGGTCCGGCACCGGTGGCGGCTCGCGGCAGAAGTCCACGGGCGGCACGTCGGGCGGGCAGGGCCGGCGCGGCGGCGGTGCGAAGGGCGGGGCCGGTGGCGCGAAGGGCGGGGCACGGCGGGGCAAGCCGCGCCGCCGCTCCTGACCCGGGCGGTCTCGGCGAGGGGTGGTGCCGAGCACGCGCCCGCCCGTCCCGAAGCCTTGCGGCCGGCCCGTCGGAGGTGATCACCGATGGCGCTTGACCTGGAGCGCGCTCCAGGTTCTACGGTCTTGTCATGACCAGCGGACAGCCCCTCCCGGGCGGCCAGGAGCCGACGCTCACGATCGCAGAGGTCGTGGAGCGCACCGGCCTCTCGCACGACACGCTGCGGTACTACGAGAAGGCCGGCCTCATCAAACGGGTCGGCCGGACCTCGGGGAACCAGCGGCGCTACGCGGCGGCCGACCTGGCCTGGCTGGACTTCCTGATCCGGCTGCGCGGGACGGGCATGTCGATCGCGGACATGCAGCGGTTCGCCGAGCTGCGCTCGCGGGGCGGGACCACCGTCCCCGACCGGCTGGTGATGCTCCGCGCGCACCGCGCCGACCTCGCGGACCGGATGCGCGCGCTGAGCCGCAACGCGGCCGCCCTCGACGACAAGATCGACCACTACGAACGGCTGCTCGAGCAGCCGGGAACGGACGACGAGACATGAACGACGCCACCACCCGCGAAGAGCGTTTCGAGCACGGCATGGGCGTCCTGAAGCGGGTCGACGGCGAGGTCGGGCAGCGGGTCGTCGACTCGCTCTCCGACATCAGCCCCGAACTCGGCCACCAGATCGTCGCGTGGGCCTTCGGCGACATCTACGACCGGCCCGGGCTCGTCGCGCGCGACCGCCAGTTGGTGACGATCGGCATGCTCACCGCCCTCGGCGGCTGCGAGCCCCAGCTCGAAGTGCACGTCAACGCCTCGCTGAACGTGGGGCTTTCGCCCGAGCAGATCGTCGAGGCGATGCTGCACTCGGTGGTGTACTGCGGAATACCGAAGGCGCTGAACGCGACGCTGGTCGCGAAGAAGGTGTTCGCCGAGCGTGGGCTGCTGCCCGTCGGGCAGCAGCCCACGCCGACCGCCGCTACCTCTGCCTGATCCGCAGGAAGGTGACGGAGTTCGCCGGGAAGGTGTACGTGAACCTGTCGGCGACCCCTTCGAGGGTCGACGTCACCGGAGCGACCGGCGTGGCCGTCTCCGAGTTCACCGCCTCGGGCCCGGCCGCGAGAGTGGTCACCCGGGCCTCGGGGGCGACCTTCGCACCACCGAGGTCGATGGCCGTACGGGCCGCCGCCGCCTGGGCGTTGACCACCTTGACGACGACGTCGCCGCTCTTCGCGTCCCGCGTGACGACCTGGCGGAACGGCTCGGCGGGCTTGTCGTCGGTGAAGCTCCCCCACTCCTGGCCGTCCAGGTAGAGGGTCACCTGGCGTCCGCGGATCTTGATGTCGACGTCGTAGGCGCGGCCCGTCTCGATCGAGCCGGGCTTGGAGATCAGCGACGACTTGCCGCCGTCCACGGCCTGTTCGACCGCGGAGGTGGTGTTGTTCCAGCCGCCCAGGTTCCACCAGTAGTAGTTCCCGGTGTCCTTGACGCCGAAGGCGACGAGGAAGCCCTCCTTTCCTGACTTCTTGATGGCCTTCACGTGCAGGTCGTAGTCGTGCCAGGCCGGGTCGCCCGCCGTGACCATGGTGTTCTCGGCGGCCACGTCGGTCTGCACGTACTGCCCGTCCTGCACGCTCCAGCTGCCGCCGCCCGTGTGGGTCCACTGCGAGGCGTCGCCGCCGAAGTCGTCGCCGAGCAGCGTGCCGCCGTCGGCTCCGGTGACCGACACGTCGTCGTACGCCGCCGTGGTCGCCCAGGTCGACAGGCCGACGGCGCCCGAGAGGGGTCCGTTCAGCGTGGGTGTGCCGGTGGCGGTCGACGGTACGACGCGGTCGCCGACGTTGTTCATGAAGAGCTTCTGCACCTCGTAGTCGGCCGAACCCCAGGAGGCGTGGTTGTTGAACCAGATCATGTCCGGACGCCACTGCACGTAGTCCTCGTTTGCGAGCAGCGGGGCGTACGAGGCGAGCTTCACGACGTCCGCGTTGCGCTCCAGGCCGGTCATGTACGCGGCTTCGGAGAGGGCGTTCTTGAAGGTGTTGCCGCCGGAGGCGTACTCGCCGAGGAAGACCTTGGGGCCGTTCCTGTCGTAGGAGTCGTAGCGGTCGTTGTTCTGCAGGAACCACTGCGGGCTGTTGTAGTAGTGCTCGTCGACCATGTCGACGTTCGCGTCCCTGTTGAGCTGCCAGGCCGTGTCGAAGGTGCTTCCGGAGTCGTCGGGGCCGGCGTTCGAGATCACCGTGACGTCGGGGTACGCGGCCTCGACGGCGGTGCGGAACTTCTCGAAGCGGGTGAAGAACTCGCGGGGCAGGTTCTCCTCGTTGCCCACTTCCAGGTGGGTGAGGTGGAAGGGCCGGGGGTGGCCCATGCGGGCGCGTCGCGCGCCCCACTCGCTCGTCACCGGCCCGTTGGCGAACTCGATGAGGTCCAAGGTGTCCTGGATGTGCCGCTGGAGCAGGGTGTCGTCGTCGACGGCCTTGTTCTGGCCGCAGCCGGTGACGAGTGCGGGCACCACGGGCAGCGGCATCGCGCCGACGTCCTCGGCGAACTGGAAGTACTCGTAGTAGCCGAGCCCGTAACTCTGGTTGTATCCCCAGAAGTTGGCGTTGGTGGCGCGCTGCTCGACCGGGCCGACGGTGTCCTTCCACTGGTACGCGCGCTTGCGCTGGTAGCCGGACGCCTCGTCGTACCCCTGCATGCTGCCGGTGTTGACGAGGCAGCCGCCCGGGAAGCGCACGAAGCCCGGATGGAGGGCGGCGATCTTCTCGGCGAGATCCTTGCGCAGACCGTGCCCCTTGTAGGTGTCGCGGGGCAGCAGCGAGATCATGTCCAGCGCGACGGCGCCCTCGGCGGCGACGGCGAGGCGGCCGGTGCTGGTGGTGCGGTCGGGTGTGAATCGCGCCCGGTACCGGGCCCAGCCGCCGCGCACCGTGAGCCGGCGGGCCTCGGCGAGCGTGCCCTCGGCGTCCCGCAACGTCACGGTGAGGGGCGTGCTCGCGTCGGCGCGGGCCCACACCGAGAAGTCGTACGCCTTGCCGCTCTCGACCCTGATGCCGGTGTTGTAGCCCGCGTTGGTGACGGACGAGCCGCCGTCCAGGGCGAGGTAGGTGCGGTTGCGGGCGTCGAGGCGTCCGTCGTCGCTGACGGCGCGGGCGGTACCGGAGACGGTCCACGAGGTGAGTGGCGTGTAGGAGGAGTTGTCGGCGGTGCTGTACTCGAACGACCGGTTCTGCACGAGCTCGGGGTAGAGGCCGCCGTCCGCGGCGCGGTTGATGTCCTCGAAGAAGACGCCGTACATGGTGTCGTCGATCTTCGCGTCGGACCGCTCGGGGTGCACGGTGATCGCGTAGTCGGTGACGTCGTCCGCGTCGGCTCGCGCCGGTCCCGGGACGACGGTGGAGGCCACCAGGAGGGCGGTGGCGGTGAGTCCGAGTCTCCAGCGGGTGCGGGTGGATGACATGAATACTCCGCGGCTCTGTGGTGTGGAGTTGTTCGAAATGTCGGACATCGATCAGCACTTCGAACGGCAAGATAGGGAGGGGGCAGGAGCGCGTCAATGGGTCGCGCGGCGTCGCACGGGACGGAGAGCGGGACACCATGGGCGAGTTCTGGCCAGTGCCGGATGTGCTCTCGTACCTGGCCGGGAGCTGGCGGGTGAGGCGCACCGTGCGCGACCTCGCGAGCGGCGCGGAGGGGCACTTCACCGGTACGACGGTTTTCGGACCACCGGAGGGTGCGGAACACGCGGGACTGCTGCACCACGAGTCGGGCACGTTCACCTGGCAGGGCGTCGCCCGGCCCGCCGAGCGGACGCTGCGGTTCCTGCCGGGGGCAATCCCGGCTGCCGCCCTCGTACAGTTCTCCGACGGCCGCCCCTTCCACGACCTGGATCTGACGACCGGCCGGCACACCGCCGACCATCCCTGCTCCGCCGACCTCTACCGGGGCGAGTTCTCGGTGTTCGCGTCGGACCGCTGGCGCACGGTGTGGCGGGTCGGGGGGCCGGCCAAGGACCTGGTTCTGACCACGGACTATGCGCGAGGGGACTGACCGCCCAACAGAGGGGAGTGACCGCCCAAAAGCGGTGTGCCGGGGTGCCGGGGTGCGACGAACGGACCGGGTCGGCGCACGCACGTGAACGCCGGGGTCCCCTGCCCAGGGGCGGAGTCAGCGCTGCACGCGTTGCTAGGCAGCCTCCAGGCGCATGTTCCAGCGGCGGTTGTTGCCGGTGAGAGTGACGGTCGACAAGGGGCGCACGTCGATGTTCCAGTACGTCGACGGCTGGGCCCTGAGCGCGTAGACGAGGGCGGCGCGCACCACCGACGGCTCGGCCACCGCGACGATACGGCTCCCGTCGTCGACGGGCCGGGTGTCGAGCCATCCGCCGACACGCTGGATGAAGCCCAGCAGGGACTCGCCGCCGTGCGGGGCCGAGCGCGGGTCGGCGAGCCAGGCGTCCACGGCGTCGGGCTCGCGGGCCATCGCCTCACCGAGCGTGAAGCCGCGCCAGCGGCCCATGTCGCAGTCGCGCAGCGCGAGCTGAACGAGGGGCGCGTAGCCGAGGGCGTCGCCGGTTGCCCTGCTGCGGGGGGTCGGTGAGCAGTAGCGCAGCTCGGACGCCGCCAGCGGCACCAGCCCGGCGGCCGAACGCTGCACCTCGTCCCAGCCCGCCTGGTCCAACGGCCTGTCGTCCTCGAAGCGCTCCGCGAGCAGCGAGGAGCTGCGCGCGGCGGCGACGAACGTGACCCGAAGATGCATGGGCAGATCGTGGAACGCGGGACTCCGCAGGTCAAGGGCCGTTACGCAAGGTATACGCGGACTTACCGAAGCATCAGCGCCATCCACTGGTCCGGCCGGTCGAGCGGCGTGAAACCCAGCTTCGCGTAGACACCGTGCGCGTCGTGCGTGGCGAGCAGGACGCGGCGCAGCCCGAGCGGGCCGAGGTGCTCGCGGACCGCTGCGACCAGCGCGGTTCCCAGTCCCCTGCCGCGTGCCGAGGGGGCGACGTAGACGTCGCAGAGCCACGCGAAGGTGGCCTCGTCGGTCACCACCCGGGCGTAGGCGACCTGCTCGCCGGACGCCTCCTCGTACACACCGAAGTTGAGCGATCCCGCGATCGCGCGGTCCTGCTTCTCACGGGGGCGGCCGAGCGCCCAGTACGCGTCCGCGGACAGCCACCGGTGGACACGGTCGACATCGATCCGGGTGGTGTCGGCGGATATCTCGTAGCCCTCGGGGAGGGGGTGCACATCGCTCATGGCGGGGAGGGTCGCAGTGACGGGCCCGGGGCGTCGAGCCGTTTTCGTCCCTCCGCCCTGTTGCCGGAGACGGCCGAGGCTCCGTTCCACCCGGTCGGCGCGGGCCCGCGCCGGCCGTCAGCCGAGCACCTCGTCACAGGCGGCCCGGAGCCTGCGTACGCCCTCGGCGATCTCCTCCGCGTTCGCGACCGCCGCGAAGCTCAACCGGAGGTGCGCGGCCGGGGGTTCGGCGCTGAAGTAGGGACGGCCGGGCGTGACGGCCACGCCGCTGCGCAGGGCCGCTGCGACCAGCGTGGCCTCGTCCATGCCGTCGGGCAGCCGCAGCCAGAGGTGGTAGCCGCCGGACGGGACGTGAGGCAGGGCGAGTTCGGGCAGTCGCAGCCGCAGCGCGGAGGCCATCGCGTCGCGGCGCGCCTTCAGCTCGGCCGACAGGGAGCGCAGATGACGCGGCCAGGCGGGCGAGCCGACGAGTTCGAGCGCGGCCTCCTGGAACGGGCGCGGCACGAAGAAGCTGTCGACGATCTGGATGGCGCGCAACCGCTCCAGGACCGGACCGCGCGCCACGAGCGCGGCGACCCGGAAGCTCGGCGAGGTCGCCTTGGTCAGGGACCCGACGTGCACGACGACCCCGTCGGGGTCCTCGGCTGCCATCGGGCGCGGCAGCGGACCGCTGTCCTCGTGCACGAGGCGCCGCACGAAGTCGTCCTCGACGACGAAGGCGCCGGCGTCACGCGCGATGCGCACCACCTCGCCCCGGCGCTCGGGGGCGAGGACGGCGCCGGTCGGGTTCTGGAACAGCGGCTGGCAGACGAAGACCCGCGCGCCGGTCGCCGCGAAGGCGTCGGCGAGCAGGGCGGGCTTCACGCCGTCGGCGTCGACGGGTACCGGCACGGGCCGCAGCCCGGCCGCGCGGGCGATCGCCAGCATGCCCGGATACGTGGGTGACTCGACGAGCACGGGTGCGCCGGGCGGTGCGAGCGCGCGCAGGGCGGTGGTCAGCGCCGACTGGCCGCCCGCGGTGACGAGCACCTCGGCCGCGGTGATCGCGCCGCCGATGCCCCGCGCGAACCATTCACGCAGGTCCGCGAGTCCCTCCATGGGCGGCCGCGACCAGGCGCCGGGTCGGCGCCCCGCCCGGGACAGGGCCGCGCCCATCGCCCGCTCGGGCTGGAGCGAGGGATGCAGATAGCCGCCGTTGAACTCGACGACGCCGGGCGCCGGGGCGTCCAGGGAGACCAGGACTCCGGACGCGTCCACCGTGCGCGGTACGAGTTCGGCGGCCGCGTCGGCGCTGAGCGCCACCTCCTGCCATGAGGTGTCCCCGGTGGGCCCGGCGGCGGCGCGCGGCCGGGCGCGGAACGCCCCCGCGCCGGGGCGGGTGACGACGAGCCCTTCGGCGGCGAGCTGCGCCAGTGCCCGTGACACGGTCACCGGGCTGACGCGGAACCGCTCGACGAGCGCGCGACTCGACGGCAGCTTTCCACCTGGCGAGTAGCGGTCGAGTTCTCGCCGCAGCTGATTCGCCAGCTCGGCCACACTGCTACGCTCTTGCATGAGAGCACAGGATAGCGCTACTGCCGAAACCCCGATAGCGGTCACCACCGCCGGGACCGGCGCCGCCGGAGACGGCCACCAGGTCACGGACAGCGGCACCGCGACCGCCCGGGACGACCGCCCGGCCGGTCCCGTCGCCGCGGCAGGCACCACCGCCACCGCTACCGCCGGAAGCACGTCCGCCGTCACCTCCACCGCTGCCGCCGGGAGCACGTCCACCGCCGCGGGCCGGGACCGGCTGCCGGGCGGAACCGACGCCCGCCGCACGCCCACGGACCGCAGCGCGCCCCCCGCCGGCGGCGGAGCCGGCCGCGCGGCCCGCCGCGGAGGCACCCTCCAGGCCGCCCTCGGCGTCACCGCCTTCTCTCTCACCTTTCCGGCCACCGCCTGGGGCCTGGAGGGCTTCGGCCCCTGGTCCCTCGTGGCCGTCCGCAGTGTGCTGGCGGCGGTGATCGCCGGCGGCTGCCTGGTGGCGCTGCGGGTGCCGTTGCCGGGCCGCCGGCACTGGGCGGGGCTCGCCGTCGTGGGCGCCGGCGTCGTGCTCGGCTTCCCCCTGCTGACGACGCTCGCCCTGGAGACCTCGACCACCGCGCACGCCGCCGTGGTGGTGGGGCTGCTGCCGCTGACGACCGCGCTGTTCTCCACGCTGCGCACCGGCGCGCGGCCCTCGCGGATGTTCTGGTGCGCCGCCCTCGCGGGAGCGGCGGCGGTGATCGCGTTCACCGTGCAGCAGAGCGGCGGCGCCCTGACCGGCGCGGACGCCTATCTCTTCGGCGCGCTGCTGATCTGCGCGGTGGGCTACACGGAGGGCGGCCGGCTCGCCCGGGTCATGCCCGGCTGGCACGTCGTCGGCTGGGCGCTGGTCCTGTGCCTGCCGCTCACCCTGCCGGGCATGCTGGTCGCGCTGTCCCACGAGCCGGTCCGGCTGACCGCGCACAGCGTGACGGGTCTGCTGTGGGTGGCGGCCGGTTCGCAGTTCCTCGGTCTGGTCGTCTGGTACCGGGGTATGGCGTCCATCGGGATTCCGAAGGCCAGCCAGTTGCAGCTGGCGCAGCCGCTGCTCACACTGGTGTGGTCGGTACTGCTCCTGGGCGAGCAGCTCACACCGGCCGCACCCCTGACGGCCGCCGCCGTTCTGGTCTGCATCGCGCTCACCCAGCGGGCGCGGAGCTGACCGGCACGCACGGGCCGGTCCAACCGGCGCCACCAGCCGTAGACTTGCGGCCACGGACCGCACACTCCCGTACACGACGAGGAGACCGTTCAGATGCGTGCAAACAAGGGCGACCAGCTTGTGCAGCACGGCAGGGTTGTCGGTCAGCACGACAAGGTCGCGGAGATCACCGAGGTGATGGGAGCGCAGGGCGCTCCCCCGTACCGCGTGCGATTCGAGGACGGGCACGAGGCCGTGTGCTCACCGGGCCCCGACTCCGAGATCCGCCACAAGGACATGAGGCAGCAAAGGACCTGAGGCAGCAGTGACCATCGGCTCTCACGCCCGGCGCCCTCGCCGCGGAGGTGTCGCCGACCGCTGGTAGTGGTCGGCGACGACCCGCGCCATCGCGCCGATGCGGTCGGAGCCGGCCTCCGTCGCCGAGAAGAAGGCGTGCCCGCGCACCTCGGCGCAGTCACCGGCGAGGGTGAGGTGCCGGGAGAGTTCGGCCGGGTCCCGCCAGGCTTCGGGCTGCCCCGGTGCTCCGGCCTTGTACAGCGCCTCCCCGACGTAGAGCCGCACGCGTGTGCCCCGGGTGACGTCCGCCCACCAGGGCAGCAGCTCGGCGTAGTCCGCGTCGGCGAAGCCGATGTTCCAGTAGAGCTGGGGACAGATGTAGTCGATCCACTGTTCCCTGACCCACTTCCTGGTGTCGGCGTGCAGGTCGTCGTACGTCTGGATGTGGGCCGCCGTCGCCGATCCGAGCGGGTCGGTCGCCGTGTTGCGCCACACCCCGAAGGGGCTGATCCCGAAGTCCGCGGCGGGCCGGGTGCGCGCGAGGGCCTCCGACATCTCCCGCACCAGCCGGTCGATGTTGTGACGCCGCCAGGAGGCCCGGTCCGGGAAGTCCGCGCCGTGTTCCGCGTACGCCGCGTCGTCGTCGAAGGCCTCGCCGTCGACTGGATACGGATAGAAGTAGTCGTCCCAGTGGACGGCGTCGACCGGGTATCTGCGCACCGCGTCGAGCATCGCGTCCTGCACGAAGGCCCGGACCTGCGGCAGTCCGGGGTTGTAGTAGAGCCGCCCGCCGTACGGCACGATCCAGTCGGGGTGTCTGCGGGCGGGATGCGCGGGGGCCAGCCGGGCCGGGTCGGTGTGATTCGCGACGCGGTACGGGTTGAACCAGGCGTGCAGTTCCAGACCGCGTACGTGCGCCTCGCGGACCGCGGTGTCCAGCGGGTCCCAGCCGGGGTCCTGGCCCTGGACGCCGGTGAGGACCTCGGACCACGGCTCGTACGGCGAGGGCCACAGCGCGTCCGCCGCGGGGCGCACCTGGAACATCACCGTGTTCAGTCTCAGCCGTACGGCCGTGTCGAGACGGTCGAGGAGCTCGGCGCGCTGCTGGTCGCGGCTCAGTCCGCCGCGCGAGGGCCAGTCGCGGTTGGAGACCGTGGCCAGCCACATGCCGCGGAACTCGCCCGCCGTCCGGTGAGGCCGTGTCGGAGCCGGCCTCGGGGCCGGGGCGGGCTCCACGCCGGCCCCGGCGTCCCCCTGGGCGGCCAGTCCCGACAGTGCCGCCACCGCGGTCGCCGCGAACGTCCGGCGCGACAGCAGCCCCATCTCCGCATCCCTTCACGCACCCGGTCCGCGCCGTCACGGACCGCCATTTCGCCCCAGGATGCCGGACCCCGACGATCGATCATCGATACTTGGCGGTAACGTGCACGTTCGGAGCAGGCACCGAAACACGGAGGTCCTGCCGGCCGTGCAGATCAGCGAAGGGGACGATGTGACCGACATCGAACGCGTCGGAGTGGTGGGCTGCGGGCAGATGGGTGCGGGCATTGCCGAGGTGTGCGCCCGCGCCGGTCTGGACGTCAAGGTCGCCGAGACCACCGGCGAAGCCCTGGAGATCGGCCGTACCCGGCTCTTCAACTCCCTCTCCAAGGCCGCCGAGCGCGGGAAGATCTCCGAGGAGGAGCTCAAGGCCACCCAGGACCGGCTCAGCTTCACCACGGACCTCGGCGAGTTCGCCGACCGCGACCTGGTGATCGAGGCCGTCGTCGAGAACGAGCAGGTCAAGACCGAGATCTTCCAGGTCCTCGACCAGGTGGTGACACGGCCCGACGCGATCCTGGCCTCCAACACCTCCTCGATTCCGCTGGTGAAGCTCGCGGTCGCCACCTCGCGGCCCGACCAGGTCATCGGCATCCACTTCTTCAACCCGGCGCCGGTCCAGAAGCTCGTCGAGCTGATCCCGGCGCTGACCACCTCCGAGGGCACCCTCAGCCGGGCTCAGCTGTTCGCCGAGAAGGCGGTCGGCAAGCACGCCATCCGCGCCCAGGACCGCTCGGGCTTCGTGGTCAACGCGCTGCTCATCCCGTACCTCCTGTCGGCGATCCGGATGTTCGAGTCGGGCATCGCGAGCCGCGAGGACATCGACAACGGCATGGAGCTCGGCTGCGCCCACCCGATGGGCCCGCTCAAGCTGTCCGACCTGATCGGCCTCGACACGGTCGCCTCGGTCGCCCACTCGATGTACGAGGAGTACAAGGAGCCGCTGTACGCCGCTCCCCCGCTGCTCCAGCGCATGGTGGACGCGGGTCGCCTGGGCCGGAAGTCGGGATCCGGCTTCTACACCTACGCCTGACAACGGGACTGCACGGTCCACGGCCGACACCCCTGGCCGACTACGGATCGTGAGCTGATCACGAGTATCGGCTCGCGCGGGCCCGGCACCCTTTTCGGTGCCGGGCCCGCGCCATTCACACACCGTGTGCGCGCCGGGCCCGCATATGCCCGTCGCACACGCTCCCCACGCGTCCACCAGGCGAGTTGACTTTC
Source organism: Streptomyces siamensis (assembly GCF_039543605.1). Lineage (NCBI taxonomy): Bacteria > Bacillati > Actinomycetota > Actinomycetes > Kitasatosporales > Streptomycetaceae > Streptomyces > Streptomyces siamensis. Next base: position 124,062 of record NZ_BAABKB010000008.1, read on the forward strand.
CGTGCGCATGTAAGGGATGGCACGACTACGGAAAGGAGCGGACTCGTGACCGCCGACCCCGAGCATCCCGTGGTCCCAGGGGAACTCGCAGAGTTACGCCGGTCCCTCGAAGTGGGGCTCACTCGCATAGAGGGGGGCCTGGCACTGCTCACTCAGCGCGACGACCAGACCGCCAAGGATCTCGACGACCTGAGCGCACGGGTCGTCGCCCTCGAACACACCCGCTGGCCACTGCCCACCCTCGCCGTCCTCGCGGCCGTGGGCGCGCTGGCCGTGGCGGTCTGGCAGGCTCTGGGCCACTAGGTCCCCGGACGCCGTGGGGGGGACGGATCAGGGCAAGGCGTCCTGCCCGAGCCTGAGATGGTGCAGAAGGAGCAGTGCGGCAGCCATGTTGGCGGCCGGGACCTCGCCGCGGGCGACCATGTCGGGGACGAGCTTCAGGGGAACCCACTCCCGACGGTCGGACTCGAAGTCGTCCACGGGGTGTCCGATGTACGCACCCTCGTCGGCCCAGTAGATGTGGTGCCGGGCGTCGGTGAGCCCGTTGGAGGGCTCGACGCTCATCAGATGCCTCAGGGGTCCCGGCCGCCAGCCGGTCTCCTCCTCCAGTTCGCGGGCCGCCGCGACGGCGATGTCCTCGCCGTCCTCGACGACACCCGCCGCAAGCTCCCATCCCCAGCTGTCGGTGATGAAGCGGTGCCGCCACAGGAGCAGCACTTCGTTGGCCTCATTCACCACAGTGGCCACGGCCACGGGCCGCAGCCGTATCAAGAAGTGATCGAGGTGCCGACCGTCCGGCAGCTCCACATCTGCGAGATTGACGCTGAACCAGCGGTTTGCGTACACAGTTTGTTCGTTCTGTTTCGTCCACTGCACGGTTCTGCCACCTTCCGCCGAGTAGATGGCAATATCGCAGCAGGAGCGTCCTGACAGCAGGCTCACGGCGGTCGGGGCACGGTGCAGCGGCGGTCGAACCTTTTCGTGACGCCTTCCCTACAGCGGTACGCGCAATGCCCCGTCGATGAGCTCGGCGGCCTCGGCCGTGCCCGCGCAGCCGCTGCGCACCAGGTGCTCGCGCACCGCGCGCAGTCTGTCGCGCAGCCGCTGGGACTCCATCCCCCGCGCCTGTTCGGCCATTTGAACGGCGGTGGCCACCGCCTTGTCGGCGTTGCCCTGGCGCAGCTCGATCTGGCTGAGCATCGCCAGCCGGTGCACCCGCCCCCGGTCGTGCGCCGGGTTGTCGACGGCTGCCGCGGCGTGCTCCCCCGCCGCCACCAGGTCGCCGAGGCTGAGCAGGGCCTCCGCCACCTGCACGTTGACCAGGCCCGGCTGGACATAGCCGGTCTCGTCGGGCTCGTACCCGCGCCGGATGCGCTCGGCGGCCTGCTCGGCACGCCGTATGCAGGACAGCGCACTGCTGCCGTCACCGAGGTGTGCGTACGCCTTCGCCTGCATCGCGTAGAGGTCGGAGGCGAGCGCCGGCGTGATGTGCCGCCCGGCGGCGCGCAGCGCGGCCTCGGCGAAGGCCACGGCCTGCCGGTACTCACGCATGAACAGCGACTGGTTGACCAGCAGGGCTATGACGTAGGCCCCGAGTCCCCTGTCCCCACTGGCCTTCGCCAGGCGCAGCGCCTGGTGGAAGTAGCGCTGGGCGAGTCCGTGCGCGTCGGAGTCGTAGGCGCAGATGCCCGCGATGGCGACCAGGCCGCCCGTGGCACGGTGCAACTGGCGGCCGGTGGCGTCGGTGTAGCTGCCGCGCAGCAGCGGTGCCGTCTCGGAGTTGAGGAACCCGACGATCCGGGTGCGGGTCGCGATGCCGCCCGCCTTGCGATACATCTGCTCGTAGTGGGCGCGGGCCGCCCGCAGCATGTCGATGTCCGCCATGCTGACGCGGTGCCGTCCGCCCCGCGAGACGTCCACGTCCTCGGGCGGGTTCTCCCACTCCCACACCGGCATCACGGCGGGCGTACCGGTGACGGCGGGCGCGCCGAGTATGTGCGGGCGCTGCTGCTCGTCGGAGCGCCACAGGGCGGTGGCCCGTTCCACGAAGCCGGACAGCGAGGTGCCGTGCGGAGTGGCCGGTTCACCGGGCACGCCAAGTCCGATGTCGTCGAGCGTGACGGGCCGGTGCAGCCGGCCCGCGAGCACCTCGCAGATCAGGTCGGGTACCTGGCCGCGGGGACGCTGCCCCTTCAACCAGCGCGCCACGGCCGTGTGTTCGTACCGCAGCGCGAGTCCACGTGCTCTGCCCGCCTGATTGACATGGGCGGCGAGTCCCGCGTGCGAGATGCCGGCCTCGTCGAGTATCGCGTCGAGCAGTGTGTTGGGCTGCATGGAGGCCCCCCGGGTGGCTCGGTGCCGTCAGAGTAGTGCGTCCGCTTTCACACGGGGTGTGAAAGGAATGCCCGTATCCGGGCAGTGCGCGCGCTGTCGCAGAGCGTTTCTGGCCGGTTGACTGAAATGCCTCGCAAGAGGCCGGCCGGGCCGCCGGCTCCCCCTCGTACAGTGCGGCGGCCCGCTTCCGCGCCGTCCGCCCAGCTGCCTGCCCGACACTCCGTGGCGGGGCGGACGGCGCACGCCGCGGCGTCAGGTCACCTGCTGGGCGACGGAGGCGCCCTGTTGCACAGGGACGCGTCGGCGGTCGTTGCGCAGCACGAGCAACGCGACGTCGTCGGCGGGCGTTCCGCCGGCATGGCGCAGGACCCGGGTGAGCACACCACGCAGGACGGATCGAGGTGAGGCGGGCTGGACACGGACCATGTCGGCGAGCACGGCCTGCAACGGGAAGAAGCGGCCGTGCCCGTCGCGCGCGTCCTCCACCCCGTCGGTGTACAGGAAGAGACCTTCCCCCGGCAGCAGTCGACCGCAGTGCTCGGCGGGCAGCTCGGCCGGCAGCGGGAACGGCCCGAGCGGCGGCAGGGGTTCGCTCGTGGACAGCCGCTCGACGACACCGCGCGCACCCGCCCGTTCCGTGTGACTGCGCAGCAGATACGGCCAGGGATGGCCGCAGTTGAGGGCGTACACGTCTCCGTCGCGGCGGATCTCCAGCAGCAGCACGGTGACGAACTCCTCGGCGACCGGACTGTCCGGATCGGTCCCTGCCGAGGGGTGCTCGGCCCTGGCCCGCTCACGCAGGTACCGGGCCAGCGCGCGTTCCAGCCGCTCGAGGACGGAGCCGAGTTCCGGCTCGTCGTGCACGGCCTCGCGGAAGCTGCCGAGGACGGCGGCGACGGTGCCGATGGCACCGATGCCGTGGCCCCGGACGTCGCCCATGACGATCCGTACCCCGTGCTCGGTGGCGATCACCTCGTACAGGTCGCCGCCCACGTTCGCGCCGCGGTCGGCGGACAGTTGTGCCGCCGCGACGTTCAGCCCGTCGATGCACGAGGGCAGGGGGCGCAACAGCACGTTCTGGGTGGCGCCCGCGACCTTGCGGATCTGCCGCAGCTCTCGCAGCAGCGCGCCCCTGACGTGCAGTATCAGGCCCGTGCCCACCGCGAAGAACACCGCGCTGGTGACGATTCGCGCGCCCAGCCCGTCCTCCTGCGCGAGCGGGCAGGCCATCTTGTACGTGATCGCCATCGCGCCCCAGACGGTGGGCAGCCCCAGGCTCAGCACCCGGCGCAGCGGGTGCCGCCCGTCGCGGCGGACCGTCGTCTCGGTGCCCGCGTACGCGACATGCCCCCGGCCGGTCCGGGGCCCTCTTCGCCGCACGGCCCGGGTGAGTCCGGCTCGCAGTCGATCGCCCCTGCCCCGCGGCCCCAGGCCCGCCCGCTCCAGCACCCGCGAATGCGTCCGGGGCTTCGCCCTGCGGGGAGCCCCAGCCTTGATACGGATCATGCCGATTGGCCCCCCAATAGGCCCTGACAGCACAGAAGGCCTCCGAGAGACCGGTCCGATTCTTTCGACCGCATGCCCCGATCGGGCCAGATCGCCCGGAGTTGTCACCCCAAAGAGTGAGGGGTACATCCGGACTACCGGATGTACCCCTCATCACGCCCTCGACTGTGCCGGGCTCACGCCCCGCGCAGCACCGCCCCGGTGCGTTCGGCCGCCAGGGCGACGGCCGCGTCGCGGGCCGCGGAGGCCTCGTCGACGGTCAGGGTGCGGTCGGTGGCACGGAACCGCAGCGCATAGGCGAGGGACTTCTTGTCCTCGCCGAGCTGCTCGCTCTCGTAGACGTCGAAGAGCCGGATGGACTCCAGGAGCTCACCCGCGCCCTCGCGCAGCGCGGCCTCGACGTCGGCGTGCGGGATCTCGCGGGAGACCACCAGCGCGACGTCCTGCGTGGCGACCGGGAAGGTGGAGATCTTCGGGCCCTTGGGCAGGCCCGCGCTCGCCTCCTCCAGCGCGTCCAGGTCCAGCTCCATCGCGCAGGTGCGCGGGGCCAGGCCCAGGGTCTTCAGAACGCCGGGGTGCAGCTCACCGGCGTATCCGATGACCTTCTCGGTGCCGTCGACGAGGACGGCGAGCTCGGCGCAGCGGCCCGGGTGCCACGGCCCGTACTGACCGGAGCGGACGAGGAGTTCGGTCCCCGCCTCGCGGGCCAGGATGCGCGCGGCCTCGACGGCGTCCGCCCAGTCGGCCGGGCGGCCCTTGCCCCACCAGCCGGCCTGCTCGCGGGCGCCCGCGAGGACGACGGCGGCGTGCCGGGGCTGGAAGGGCAGCGCGGCGGTGAGCGACGCGATCTCCTCGTCCGTGGGACGGCGGTCGACCGGCAGCCGTCCCGCGACGCGCAGCTCCCGCTGCGGGTGGAAGACCAGACCGGTCTCGAAGAGCGCCAGGTCGTGGCTGCCGCGGCCGTCGTTGCGGCGCAGCGCGCCGAGCAGGCCCGGCAGCAGCGTCGTACGGAGCGCGGGCTCCTCGTCGGAGAGCGGGTTGACCAGCTTGACGACCTTCCGCTTCGGGTCGTCGGCGGCGAGGCCGAACTGGTCGAAGACGTGCTCGCCGATGAACGGGTAGTTCAGTGCCTCGACGTATCCGGCACCCGCCAGGGCGCGGCCGATACGGCGGTGCAGGCGCTGCCGGCCGGTGAGGCCGAGGCCCGCCGGGGGCTTGGGCAGCGTGGAGGGCAGGTTCTCGTAGCCCTCCAGCCGGATGACCTCTTCGGCCAGGTCGTTCGGGTCGGTCAGGTCGGGCCGCCAGGACGGCACGGTGACGATCAGCTCGTCCTGCCCGTAGACGTCGCAGCCGACCTGCTGGAGACGGCGGACGACGGTCTCGCGGCCGTAGTCGACGCCCGCGACCTTGTCCGGGTGGTTCGCCGGAATGGTGATGGTGTGCGGCGCGAACGGCGCGATGGCCTCGGTGACGCCGGCGTCGGCGGTACCGCCGGCCAGCAGCACGAGCAGGTCGACGGTCCGCTGCGCCGCGGCGGACGCGGCCTGCGGGTCGACACCGCGCTCGAAGCGCTTGGACGCCTCGGAGGCCAGCTTGTGACGGCGGGCCGTCCGCGCGATCGAGATCGCGTCGAAGTGCGCGGCCTCGACGACGACCTCGGTGGTGGTGCCCTCGGTGTCGTCGATCTCCGTGTTGGCGCCGCCCATGACGCCCGCGAGGCCGATGGGACCGCGGTCGTCGGTGATCACCAGGTCCTCGGCGTCGAGGGTGCGCTTGACGCCGTCGAGGGTGGTGAGCTTCTCGCCCTGTTCGGCGCGGCGCACACCGATCGCGCCCTGGACGCGGGAGCGGTCGTAGGCGTGCAGGGGCTGGCCGAGCTCCAGCATCACGTAGTTGGTGATGTCGACGGCGAGCGAGATCGGGCGCATGCCCGCCTTCTGCAGGCGGCGCCGGAGCCAGATCGGGGAGCGGGCCTCGGGGTCGAGACCGGTCACCGTGCGCGCCGTGAAGCGGTCGCAGCCGGCCGGGTCGCCGACCTGCACCGGGTAGCCGAACGCGTTCGGGGCCGGTACGTCGAGGAGCGCCGGGTCGCGCAGCGGCAGGCCGTACGCGATGGCGGCCTCGCGGGCGATGCCGCGCAGCGAGAGGCAGTAGCCGCGGTCGGGTGTGACCGCGATGTCGAGGACCTCGTCGACGAGCTGGAGCAGCTCGATCGCGTCGGTGCCGACCTCGATCTCGGGCGGCAGCACGATGATGCCGCCGCTGCCGTCGTCGCCCATGCCCAGCTCGTCGCCGGAGCAGATCATGCCGTGCGAGGTCTTGCCGTACGTCTTGCGCGCGGCGATGGCGAAGTTGCCGGGCAGGACGGCGCCCGGCAGCACCACGACGACCTTGTCGCCGACCGCGAAGTTGCGGGCGCCGCAGACGATCTCCTGGGGCTCACCGGTGCCGTTGGCCGTGCCGACGTCGACGGTGCAGAAGCGGATGGGCTTCTTGAAGCCCTCCAGTTCCTCGATGGTCAGCACCTGGCCGACGACGAGGGGGCCCTTGAGGTCGGCGCCGAGCTGCTCGACGGTCTCGACCTCCAGGCCTGCCGAAATGAGCTTGGCCTGGACGTCGCGCCCGGTCTCCGTCGCCGGCAGGTCGACGTACTCCCGCAGCCAAGAAAGCGGGACCCGCATCAGATCTCCATCCCGAACGGCCGGGTGAACCGGACGTCACCCTCGACCATGTCTCGCATGTCTTCGACGTTGTGGCGGAACATCAGCATCCGCTCGATGCCGAACCCGAAGGCGAATCCGCTGTACTTCACCGGGTCGACGCCGCAGGCGACGAGCACCCGCGGGTTGACCATGCCGCAGCCGCCGAGCTCGATCCAGCCCTCGGAGGAGCAGGTCCGGCAGGGGCGGTCGGGGTTGCCGACGGACTCGCCCTTGCAGACGTAGCAGAGCATGTCCATCTCGGCGGACGGCTCGGTGAAGGGGAAGTAGTTCGGGCGCAGCCGGGTCTTCATGTCCGAGCCGAAGAGCGACTGGACCATGTGGTCCAGGGTGCCCTTGAGGTCGGCCATGGTCAGGCCCTCGTCGATGGCCAGCAGCTCGATCTGGTGGAAGACCGGGGTGTGCGTGGCGTCGAGCTCGTCCGTGCGGTACACACGGCCGGGGCAGACGATGTAGACGGGCGGCTCGCGGTCGAGCATGGCGCGGGCCTGCACGGGCGAGGTGTGCGTCCGCAGGACGACACCGGACTCGCCGTGGTCGCCCTTGGGGCCCTCGACGAAGAAGGTGTCCTGCATCTGCCGGGCGGGGTGGTCCGGGCCGAAGTTCAGGGCGTCGAAGTTGAACCACTCCGCCTCGACCTCGGGGCCCTCGGCGACCTCGTATCCCATGGACACGAAGACGTCGGCGACCCGCTCCATCATGGTGGTCAGCGGGTGGCGGGCGCCGGCCGGTACGCGGTCGTAGGGCAGCGTGACGTCCACCGCCTCCTCGACCAGGACGCGGGCGTCGCGCTCGGCCTCCAGCTCGGCCTGGCGTGCGGCGAGGGCCTTGTTCACGGCGCCGCGGGCCTGGCCCACGCGCTTGCCGGCGTCGGCCTTGGCGTGCGGGGGCAGGGCGCCGATCTCGCGGTTGGCGAGGGCCAGCGGCGAGGTGCCGCCGGTGTGGGCGACCTTGGCCTCCTGGAGCGCGTCGAGGTCACCGGCGGCCGCGAAGGCGGCGAGCGCCTCGTCCCGCATGCGCTCGATCTCTTCCGGTTTCAAGGCCTCGACCTCTACAGGGTCGTACGACTTATTCGGTGCCGACATCTCTTCCCGTGCTTCCGGTTGGCTGGCTGAGGGTCCCCGTCCCGACTCGGGGGACGCGTCGTCCCTGAAACGGGGACGCAAAGGTGCCAAAGGCCGAGTCTAACGGGGTGGGAGACAGCCTTGGACGCGCAGTCCAAGGGGTGGCCCCCTCATGCGTGCGCCCGTGGGGCCTCTTCGGCGTCAGAGGAGATGCGCCGGGGTGCCCACGGGCAACGTAAATCGGAACTCGGCGCCGCCGCCGGGGGCGCGGCCGACCGTGATGGTGCCGCCGTGGGCTTCGACGATGCCCTTGACGATGTAGAGCCCCAGACCGGTGCCGCCGCGCTTGCTGCCCCGCCAGAAGCGGGTGAAGACGCGGTTCATGGACTCCTCCGGGATGCCGGTGCCCTCGTCGCTCACCGTGACCGACGTGGCGGTGTTCTCGCCGTCCTCCCGCTCGTGCGGGGACACCGAGGGTGCCAGATCAATGGTGACGGTTCCCTCGCCGTGACGCACGGCATTTTCGAGCAGGTTGCTGAGCACCTGGTCGATCTTGTCCGGGTCGGCCCACAGGGCGGGCAGCGGCTGCTCGATGCGCAGCAGGAAGCGGTCGGCCGACTGGCCCGAGGCGACGTACGCCTGGATGTGCCGGCCGACGGCGGCACCGATGTCGACGGGCTGGCGGCGCACCTCGAGACGGCCCGAGTCGATGCGGGAGATGTCGAGCAGTTCGGCGATGAGCCGGGTGACCCGGTTCGCGTCGGCGTCGACGGTCTCCAGCATGAGCTTCTTCTGGTCGTCCGTGAACCGCTCCCACTTCGCCAGCAGCGTCGCGGTGAAGCCCTTGACGGAGGTCAGCGGCGAACGCAGCTCGTGGGCGACCGTCGCGATCAGTTCGGCGTGGCTGCGCTCGGTGCGGCGGCGGGCCTCGGTGTCACGGAGGGAGACGACGACGCGGTGCACGGGGCCGGTGGGGCGCGTCCGCACGTAGCGCGCGGAGACGAGGACCTCGCGCGCCCCGGGCAGCAGCAGATTGCGCTCGGGCTGGGCGTTGCGGATCGCGAGACCGCCGTACGGGTCGGTCAGCTGCCACCATCTGCGGCCCTCCAGGTCCTCCAGCGGGAGCACCGTGTCGAGCCTGCGTCCGAGCGCGTCGGCGGCGGGGACCGCGGTGATCCGGGCCGCGGCGGCGTTGAAGCAGATCACCACGCCGTGCTCGTCGGCCACCACGAGCCCGTCGGGCAGATCGTCGGGGTCGACGCCGAGGTCGGCCGGGACACGTCCGGTGGTGGGGTCGCCGTGCCGGGACGTGGGTGTGCCGCGCACCTCTCGTGCTCGCGGCGCCTTCTGCGCACCGCTCGTGCCGACACTCATCCCCGTACCCCACCTCTCGTCTGGCGCAGGGCCCCCGAGCCCGTCACCCTACTAGCTGTCGGTGACGGAGCGGCACCCTCCGGAGGCGCGCTGTGCACGGGCGGACGCGTAGAGACATACGGCGGCGGCCGTGGCGAGGTTCAGGCTCTCGGCCTTTCCGTGGATGGGTACGCGCACGACGGCGTCGGCCAGCGCCCGGGTCTCCTCCGGAAGCCCCCAGGCCTCGTTCCCGAACACCCAGGCGGTGGGGCCGCCCATGGTGCCCTTGTCCAGCTCGTCGTCGAGGTCGTCGTCGCCCGCGCCGTCCGCGGCGAGGATCCGTACCCCGGCGTCCTGGAGGCCCTGCACGGCCCGCTCCACGGGCACGCCGACCGCGACGGGGAGGTGGAACAGCGAGCCGACCGAGGCGCGCACGGCCTTGGGGTTGTACAGGTCCACGGAGGCGTCGGTCAGGACGACGGCCTCGGCGCCGGCCGCGTCGGCGCACCGCAGCACGGTGCCGGCGTTCCCGGGGTCGCGGACGTGGGCGAGGACGGCGACGAGCCTGGGCCGGGCTTCGAGGATGTCCTCGAAGGGGGTGTCGAGGAACCGGCAGACGCCGACGATTCCCTGCGGGGTCACGGTGGTCGAGATGTCGGCGATCACCGTCTCGTCCGCGAGGTGCACACGGGCGCCGGCGTCCCGGGCCTCGCTGATGATGTCGGCGTACCGCTCCGCCGCCTCGACGGTCGCGAAGAGTTCCACGAGGGTGGCCCGACCGTGCGCCCGGTGGGCCGCCGCCTCCCGCACGGCCTGCGGGCCCTCGGCGAGGAACAGCTGCTCCTTGCCCCGGAAGTTCCGCTTGGCCAGCCGCCGCGCGGCCAGGACGCGGGGCGAACGCGGGGAGATCAGCTCGGGGGCGGCAAAAGGCATGGGCTCACCTTCGGAAGTTCACGGGTACTTGTCGGGCGCGGGCCCGCGGTCGACGGGTGTCTGCCGGGATGCGGGCCGCCGTGTGCACGACGTGTCCGGCCGCACGCGCGCACGGGCCGCCGCCCGTCCGGACGCAGCAGGACCCGCAGGCCTCGGGCCTGCGGGTCCTCCGGTCGCACCGGCCTAGAGCCGGTGCAGCGTCACGCGGCCTTCGGCGCGTTGACGTCCGACGGCAGCGCCTTCTGCGCGACCTCGACGAGCGCGGCGAACGCGTTGGCGTCGTTGACGGCCAGCTCCGCGAGGATCTTGCGGTCGACCTCGATGTTCGCGGCCTTCAGACCCTGGATGAAGCGGTTGTACGTGATGCCGTTGGCGCGGGCAGCGGCGTTGATGCGCTGGATCCACAGCTGACGGAAGTCGCCCTTGCGCTTCTTGCGGTCGTTGTAGTTGTAGACCAGCGAGTGGGTGACCTGCTCCTTGGCCTTGCGGTACAGGCGCGAACGCTGACCGCGGTATCCGGAGGCCTGCTCCAGGATCGCCCGGCGCTTCTTGTGGGCGTTTACTGCCCGCTTGACGCGTGCCACTTTGTTTAACTCCTTGTAGCGGGGCCGTGGTGGTCGTCACACGGCCCGAAATCGATTGGGTCCCGGTCCAGACGCGCGGCGCCGAGGCGCCGGTGCGTCACTTGCCGAGAAGCTTCTTGATCTTCTTGGCGTCGCCCGGGGCCATCTCGGCGTTGCCGGTGAGGCGACGCGTCAGACGGGACGACTTGTGCTCGAGCAGGTGGCGCTTGCCGGCGCGCTCACGGAGCACCTTGCCGGAGCCGGTGACCTTGAAGCGCTTGCTGGCACCGCTGTGCGACTTGTTCTTCGGCATAGCGCCGTTATCTCCTCGTCAGTGGCGTTCCGGTGCCCGGTCGTGAAACCGGGCACGATGGAACGTCATATGTATCGATTGACATCCCCGGACTGCTGTCCCGGGCGGCTCGGACTCCCGTCCTGAGCGCCCCCGGGGCGTGGGTCCTGGGATCAGGCCTCGGCGGAAGCCTCGGCCGGAGCCTCGACCGCGGTCTCGGTCTCGGTCTCGACCTCGGCGGCGTTCTGCGAGCGACCGGGGTTGGCCTTCGCTTCCGCCTTGCGGGCCGCCTGGGCCTCACGGGCCTCGGCCATCGCCTCGGTCTTCTTCTTGTGCGGACCGAGAACCATGATCATGTTCCGGCCGTCCTGCTTCGGGTTCGACTCGACGAAACCGAGGTCCTGGACGTCCTCCGCGAGACGCTGCAGCAGTCGGTAGCCCAGCTCGGGCCGGGACTGCTCGCGACCACGGAACATGATCGTGATCTTGACCTTGTCGCCCTGCTTGAGGAACCGGACGACGTGACCCTTCTTCGTGTCATAGTCGTGCGGGTCGATCTTCGGCCGGAGCTTCATCTCCTTGATGACCGTGTGCGCCTGGTTCTTGCGCGCCTCACGGGCCTTCATGGCCGACTCGTACTTGAACTTCCCGTAGTCCATGAGCTTGCAGACGGGCGGGCGAGCGTTCGCCGCCACCTCGACGAGGTCGAGGTCGTACTCCTGAGCAAGCTCAAGGGCCTTGGCAAGCGGAACAATCCCGACCTGCTCGCCGCTGGGACCGACAAGTCGCACTTCGGGAACGCGAATCCGGTCGTTGATGCGGGGCTCGGCGCTGATGGATCCTCCTCGGTAGCACCACACGGCGGTCTGGCGGACAGCCGCGTATGTCTCTGATGACACGTGGACCAACCACCGCGGGGCATGAAAAATGCCCCGGGACGGTACACAGGCGGGGCTCCATGACTACCGGAGCACCGCCGCGGTGAACCGCGGGGCGCACTATCGGGCGACTCCACCGTCCGTACGGAACGGTGGTGGCCGCCTGACCGGGTGACCCGCCGCCCCGGAGGACGGTCAGGTGGGAGATCGGAGCCTCCACTTGTGGGTCGAGCACATACGTGTCCGACCGGTCGTTACACAAGGTTAGCAGCTCCCCGGGGCCCGCGCTAACCGGGCGTCCCGGGCTCCCCCGCGCGGACGGCCGCGCACCTGGGCCTATCGTGTCAGGTATGAGTGACACCCCTCCCCAGACCCCCGACTACGACACCATGGCCCGCGACATCGCCGAGGTCCCGGCGGTCGAGGTGATCGTGACGGTCGCCGTGAACCTGATGAGCGCCGCCGCCGTGAAGCTCGGTCTGACCGAGGAGGGGGACGAGCACAAGGACCTGGACGAGGCGCGCAAGCTGGTGACCGCGCTGGCCGGGCTGCTCGACGCGAGCGCGACCGAGATCAGCTCGTTCCACGCGGCGCCGCTGCGCGACGGTCTGAAGTCGCTCCAGCTGGCGTTCCGCGAGGCGTCGATCGTCCCGGACGAGCCGGGCCAGGGTCCGGGCGAGAAGTACACGGGCCCGGTCTACGGCTGACCTTCACTCACCGACGTACGTACAGGGGCTCGCCCGGCGGCGTCGCCTCGGCCGGCAGCAGCGCCAGGTCGAGGCCGCGCACCAGGCGGGCCCTCAGTGTCTCGTCGGCCGCGAGCCGCTCGGCGACCGAGCGGGCCGCCTCGGCCGGGGCGGCGGACGGGTCGAGCACGAGGGCGAGGGTGCCGTCGGCACGGCCGGGCCCGAGGTGGGCGCGCAGGACCAGCGGCTCGGCGGCGACCGCGGACCGCACCGCGGCCACGACGGCCGGGTCGGCGAGCGGGTCGGTCGAGGTGCGTCCCTCGGCGAGCGCCAGCAGCGCCTGGCCCGTCAGCTCGTAGGGCACGGGCCCCGCCATGTCCAGGACGATCGTGTCGGCCTTCTCGTGCGCGGCGGCCTGCAGCGCCTGGTGCAGGGGTACGGCGACGGGGCGGGCCGCGGGGTCCCAGCGGGCCAGCGACTCGGTGGACGTGAAGGCGGGCAGCGCCGTGCGGTGGCCGGCCTTCAGGGTCGGCACCGCCATGTCGCTGGTCTTCTCGTGGCGCAGTCCGTTCTCGTCCTCCTCGACCTCGCCGAGTACGGCCACCACGGGCACGAGCAGCCGGGCGCCCTTGAGCGCCTCCAGGACGGGCCCGACGGCGGTGCGGTCCTCGGCCCAGGCCGCGAGCGCCGCGCTGAGCTTCGGGTCGGCGCTGCCGTCGTCGTCGGAGAAGCCGGAGTCGGGAATGTTCTTGTTCGCCACGGTCCCGACCTTATCGGGGTGATGCTGCTGCGCTTGTGCGGCCCCGGTAACCCGGTGGTGACAGGGCTCATGCGTTTCTCAGCCTTCCCTGACACACATCTCACATGCGTCTAACCACGGGCACAGCCCCGGCGCCCAGCATCGCGGGATGGACCGTCACAGAGCCCGAGGGCGCCGCGCCCGCACCGCCCGACGCACACCCCTGCTGTCCGCCCTGGTGGCCTCCGCCGTGCTGGTGGGCGGCACCGCGGTCGGCACCTTCTACATGAAGGCCCAGGCGCACGACGGCTCCGGGCCCGTATCGTCGTCCGGGTCCCCGGCGGCGTCCTCGGCGTCGCCCGCCGTCAGCGAGGAGGCGTCGGTGGAACCCGTGGCGGAGCCCTCGGTCGATCGTGAGGCACTGCTCGCCGCGGCGATGAAGTCGGTGACGGCGGAGGACGGGGCGAAGGTGTCGGTCGCGGTCCTCGACCTCACGTCCGGCGAGAGCTCCGTGTACGGCGACGGCTCCTTCGACACCGCGAGCATCGTGAAGGTCGACATCCTGGCGGCGCTGCTGCTCCAGGTCCAGGACGCGGACCGGCATCTCACGGCGCAGGAGAAGGCGTACGCCACCGCGATGATCGAGAACAGCGACAACGCGGCGGCGTCCGCGCTGTGGGAGGAGATCGGGCGGGCGGACGGCCTGGACTCGGCGAACGCCCGCTTCGGCCTGTACGGCACACAGGGCGGCGACGGCGCGCTGTGGGGGCTGACGCAGACCACGGCTGCCGATCAACTCGCCCTGCTCCGACAGGTGTTCGGCGTCGGCGACACCGAGCTCTCGAAGAGTTCGCGCACCTATGTGCAGGGACTCATGGGCGGTGTCGCGGCCGGCCAGCACTGGGGGGTGTCGGCGGTGGCCGACGGCTCCGCGTGGGCCCTGAAGAACGGGTGGCTGGCGCGCAGCACGACCGGACTGTGGGACATCAACAGCATCGGGCGGGTCACCGCCGACGGACGCACCTACCTGGTGGCAACCCTGTCGAACGGCAACTCCACGCAGGCGAAGGGGATTTCGCTGGTGGAGGCGGCGGCACGGGCGGCGGTGTCGGCGTTCCGGGACACGGACACGGGCTGAGGCCCCGTGCGGCTAGGCGTCGCCGTACCGGCCCGGGTCACGGCGGCCGCGCCACAGCACGACCGCCGCCGCCAGCAGGGCCGCGCCGAGGCCGCCCGCGAGCGGCCCCGCCCAACCCGAGGAGTCGTCGTCGCCCTCGGCGGCGTCGGGCCCCGAGCCGAAGTACTTCCCGCCGTACGCCTCCGAGTGGAGTCCTTCGGGCTTGAGCCGGCCACCCGCCTTGATGGCGGCGGCGGGGTCGACGAACCCGAACCCGCGGGAGTCGTCGTGGCCGCCGGCCGGAGAGTTACGGGCGGTGTCCTCCAGCAGCTGTTTGATCTGCGCCGGGGACAGACCTGGGTGGGCCGCCTTGATGAGCGCGACCGCGCCGGAGACGAAGGCGGACGCCGCGCTCGTGCCCCAGCCCTCGTAGTAGCGGTCGTCCGGGTCGGCGATGACGACGTCGACGCCTGGCGCGCTCACCGTGGCGTACCAGCGTCGGGTGGAGAAGGAGGCGCGGGTGCCGTAGCGGTCCACGGCGGTCGCCGCGATCACACCCGGGTAGGCGGCCGGGTAGGAGATGTGGTCGCCCTTCTCGCCCCCGTTGCCGGCCGAGGCGACGACGACGGCGCCCTTGCGCAGGGCGTACTGGACGGCCTCGTCCTCCGCCGGTTCGGGGTGGGCGGACTTGGAGTCGTCGCCGAGGGAGAGGTTGATGACGTCGGCGCCGTGGTCGGTGGCCCAGCGGATGCCTTCGGCGAGTGCGTTGCCCCGGGTGTTGCGGGCCTTCGTCCGGGCGGAGTCGCCGTCCTCCAGAATGACGCGGACCGGGAGGACCTTCGCCTCCGGGGCGATGCCCATGACTCCGTCGTCGTCGCCCGGGCCGTGACCGTGCCCGGCGATGATGCCCGCCATGGCAGTGCCGTGCCTGGCCCACGCCCGGTCGCCGCGGCTCGCGCCGAAGCCGACCATGTCCTTGCCGGTGAGGACGTTCCCGTCGAGGTCCGGGTGCCGGGCGTCGACGCCCGTGTCGAGGACGGCGACGGTGATGCCCTTGCCCTTGGTGGTCCGCCAGGCCTCCTGGGTGTGCATCGCGTCCAGGGCCCACTGCTTGGCACGTATGCCGTCGGCGTACGCGGTGGTGGACGGCACCAGGGCGAGGGAGCCGGCCAGCAGGACAGCGAGCAGCCCGGCCCGGCGGGTCGCCCCGGTCGGGCGGGACCGCCCCACGGTGCGGACCGGTCCGGCCTTGCGGATCATGACGGCTTCTCCGTGGCCGAGGTGACGGTCTTGCGCAGGCCCCGCTCGACGCGGTCGGCGAGGCCCTGGGCCTCGTGGCCGAGGCCCGCCTGTGCCGGGGTCGTGGTCGCGCCGGGCTCGATGGCGTCCTCGGCCGCCTGCGGCGTGGTGACGGCACGGCCGTCCGCGAAACCCGAGACGGCGTAGACCACGACGGGGGCGTCGGTCAGCACCGACACCGTCCAGGAGGCACGCTGGGCGTTGCCGAAGTGGTCGGCGACGGTTCCCTCGGCGGCGTACGGGCGGGGCATCAGGTCGGTGCGGCGCTCCAGGCCCTCCTTCGCGAAGCGGGCCTTGAGGGAGGTCATCGCCGCCGCGTCCGCCTTGGTGAACAGCAGGCCGACGGTGGTGACATGGCTGCGGGTGGCGTCCGTGTACGTGGCGCGCAGCAGCCGCAGACAGCCGACCGGGGCGAGGGCCTTGCGCAGGAGGGGGTCGAAGGCGTCCTTGCAGCCGGTGTCCGGGGCGACGGCGATCCGGGTCCAGACGCGGTCGGCGCCGCCCGGGCCGGCTCCGTCCCCCCGCACGGTGGGCGGGAAGAGTCGGTCCACGGGCACGCTGTGCCACAGGTCGCCGGCCGACGCGAACGCGTCGCCCGAGCCCTCGCCGTCGGTACCGCCGGTGAGCCAACTGCCCGTCGCCGCACCACCGATGAGCCCGACTCCGAGGACGACGCAGGCCGCGGCGGCCACGATGCGGGGGCGGGTCCTGCCGCCGCGGGAGGTGCGGGGACGCTCGCCGGTCCCGTCGTGGGTGTCGGGCTCGGCGAACGAGACGAAGGGGCGCTCCGCTCCCGGGGTGCGCGACGGGGGTACGGGGGCGCGGGGCGGGGTGTGCGGGGGCGCGGCCGGCTCCTGGGCCGGGACGGGCCGCAGCCGCCTGGTCGTCTCCGTGCTGTTCTCCTCGGGCGGGCCGGTGCGCGGCGGTACGCCGGGCCGGGCGGGCCCGGGTGCGGCCGGCGGAGCGTCCGGGAAACGGGCGGAGGCCGGGGGCGGCGGCGGGGTGACGGTGCCCGGCCGACGCGCGGCGGGCAGGCCGGACGCCGTGCCGGTGGACTGCTCCGCGTCCCGCTCGGGTGCGCCGGCGGGACGGGCGGGCCCGTCCCCGGGCCCGTGGGCCGGGGTACCGGGCCGGCGCGGCGACTGGTCACCGGGGGTGCCGGTCCCGTGCGCCACCACGTCGGTGGACGGGGCGAAGAAGTCGTACGAGCTCGGTGGCGACGGCACGCGTGAGGTGCTTCCGGCCCGCGGCGCCGCACCGGCGCCCGTGGCCGGGGGTTCCACCGGGCGGGGCGGGAACGTGGGGCCGTCGACGGGAAGGGGCGGGGTGAGCCGCGGCGGGACCACCGTGTCCGGCCGCGCGCCCGCACGCAGGGACGGGAACGTCGGGCCGCCGTCGGGCAACCGGTCCGCCGCGCGGGGCGGCGCGGTGTCCTGTGCGAACCGGTCCTGCCGGTGGGGTGCCGGGGTGTGCCCCGCGGGGGCGCCGGTGGGACGCGGCGGCACCTGGCGCTCCGGGTCGGACACGGCCCGTCGGCCGGGCGTCTCCTCGCGGAAATCGGTCGCGGGACCCGCCTCCGGGAACTCTTCGCGGACCGGGGACGGCGGCGCCGCCGTCCCCTCCGTGGTGGCCGACGGGGTCTGCGCAGCCTGCTCCGGGAGGGTGTCCGGGGGCGGCTGCGCCACCGCCGGGGACGACTGCGGCGGGGTCGTCGGGCGCGGAGGGATGGAGGCGCGGCGCGCTTCCGTGCTCATGCACCCCCCGTTTCCTCGTACCCGGGCATTCGGTCCGCCGCGGAGCTCGGCGGGGCCGTTTCGTGTCCGCGGAAGCCCGCCACGGGCACGCATACCCGCACCGGTGGACCGTCACCCCGGGCAGGGCCCGCCGGGGCAAGGTCGTTCCTCCCTGCGTGCGCGTCACTCTACGGGTTGACGCGCGTCCGGAGGGAACCAGTCCGGGGCCCCGGGGCATCTGCCCGGAACGTCCCCCTACCCTGCGGTAATCGAGTCTGGCAGGCTTCGGACATGACTGCCCGCGCCGCAGACCGGGCCCGGTACGACCGGGCCACCGCTCACCTCGACGCGCCTGTCGCGATCGTGGACCTGGAGGCCTTCGACGCGAACGCGGAGGACCTCGTCCGCAGGGCCGGGGGCAAGCCGATCCGTGTCGCCAGCAAGTCCGTCCGCTGCCGCGCCCTCCTGGAACGCGTCCTGGGCCGCGACGGCTTCGCGGGCATCATGTCGTTCACCCTCGCCGAGTCGCTGTGGCTCGCGCGCTCCGGCTTCGACGACGTGCTCCTGGCCTACCCGTCGGCGGACCGCGGGGCCTTCGCCGAGCTGGCCGGCGATCCGAAGCTCGCCGCCGCGGTGACCGTCATGATCGACGACCCGGCGCAGCTGGCCCTGATCGACGAGGCCCGGCAGGGCGGCACCGAGGTCGTGCGTGTCTGCCTGGAGTTGGACACGTCCCTCAAGCTGCTCGGCGGGCGGGTCCGGGTGGGGGCCCTGCGCTCGCCGCTGCACTCCCCGGCCCAGGTCGCCGACCTGGCCCGCGCCGTCGCCCGGCGGCCCGGGTTCCGGCTCGTCGGGATCATGGCGTACGAGGGGCACATCGCGGGCGTGGGCGACGCCGTCGACGGGCGGCCGCTGCGGTCGCGCGCCATCCGGCTGATGCAGGCCACCGCACGCAAGGAGCTGGCCCGGCGGCGCGCCGAGGTCGTCCGGGCCGTGCGGGCGGTGGCACCGGACCTCGAGTTCGTCAACGGCGGAGGCACGGGCAGTGTCCAGCACACGGCCGCGGAGGACTCGGTCACCGAGATCGCGGCGGGGTCCGGGCTGTACGTGCCGCGGTTGTTCGACAACTACACGTCCTTCAGCGGGCGTCCGGCCGCACTGTTCGCGCAGCCCGTCGTCCGCAGGCCGGGCGTGGGGATCGTGACGGTCCTCGGCGGCGGCTACCCGGCCTCGGGGGCCCCGGGCGCCGACCGGCTTCCGGTCCCCCACCTGCCGGAGGGACTGAGGTACGACCCGCAGGAGGGTCCCGGTGAGGTGCAGACGCCGCTGATCGGCGCGCCCGCGGACGACCTGCTGATCGGCGACAGGGTGTGGTTCCGGCACGCCAAGGCCGGCGAGCTGTGCGAGCGGTTCGACACGCTGCACCTCGTGGAGGGCGACGCGGTGACGGCCGCGGTCCCGACGTACCGGGGCGAAGGGCACACCTTCCTCTAGGCCGGTCTCACGTCGACCCTCCGGGCCCGTCTCACGTCGACGGTCCGATGCTGCTGCCCACTCCCCCGCCGGTGCCCGAGTCGCCGACCGGGCGGATGCCCTTGGTGATCCTGTCCATGTCGGCCAGGGGCGGTCCGTCGGGGCCCGCGTCGAAGGCGAAGCGGACGATGACGAGGGACTCCGAGCCGACGCTGGACGGAAAGGCCAGCGACTCGACGTACCCTCCCGGCCCCACCCCGGTCCTGACGCGCCAGCGCACGAAGTAGCCGGCCCGCCCCGCGACGGCGACCTGGCCCGACTTCACCACCTGGTGGGAGGTGATGCCGCGGTAGGGCCTGCTGTCGACCAGGTCGCGGTCGTACGAGGCGTCCGCCGCGTCCTCGATGTCCTGCTCGGCAAGGATCTTCGGGGACTTCTCGTCGTTGGCCGTGACCGTGCGCGACAGGACCCGGCCGTGGCGGCAGAGGCCGGGGTCCCCCGGGCAGTCGTAGGTGCCCGGCGTCGTCATCACCATGTCGTCCTCGGCGACGTACTTGGGCCGGACCCAGCCGTCGAGCAACGGCAGGGTGATGCCGTTGAGTTCGTCCACGACCTCGGACGGGTCCCCGGACGGGCTCGCGGAGGCCGACGGCGACGGTGAGCCGGCCCCGGTGGCGGGTGCCGGGGCGGTCGGCGTGGTCTTCGTGGCCGCCTCCCCCTTCCCGTCGTCCTTGCCGAGGAGCACGGCGCCGGTGGCGATCGACGCGACGAGGACCGCTCCGGCCGCGGTCAGCGCGACGGCCTTGGCCCGGCCGGAGCCCCCGTTCCCGGACGCTGCCGGGGGTGCCGGGGGCTGCGTGGGGACCTCGGGCTGGCGCCGGTGGTCGGTCCACGCGGTTCCGTCCCACCAGCGCTCGACGAGCGGGTACGACGGGTCGCGGTACCAGCCGGGCGGAGGTGTCATGCTCATCCCGGCACTCTAGGACGTGGCCCTGAAGATCAGTACACGGTGTCCGTCCGGTCGGGCACGACGGAGCCGTCCGGTCTGCGCACGGGGCCGCGGCCGCCGTCCGGCGCGTTGTAGGCGGTCGTCGCGCACGGGTAGGCGTCCGGCTTGCGGGGCAGCGGCTCGATGAACATCGGGTTGACCACCCAGCGGCCGTCGGCGTCGTCGTACGCCCGGCACATCAGTTCGCTCTTGTTGCGGTTGAGGACCAGGTGGGCGCCCGTGGCGTCGCCGACGAAGGTGACGTCGGTGTCGGCGTCGCCGCCCGCAACGACGGGGCGGTGGCGGGCGTCCTGCGGCTGCCAGGCGGCGGCGTCGCGCACTCCGTAGACCTCCTGGTTGATCCAGCAGCGTTTGCCGTCGATGTACGGGATGGCCTCGCCCCTGCTCGCGGGGACGCCGCCGCAGCCCTCGTTGCGGGTGGTGATCCGGCCGTGGCGGTCGAGCACGGAGCGGATGGCGAGGGTGTGACGGGCGTCCACCCCGACCCCGCGGGACCAGACCTCGGTGACCGGTTCGGAGCCCGCCGAGACGATGTACACGTCGAATCCGGCCCGTTGCAGGGTGCGGATCAGGTCGCGCTGCTGGTCGTAGTAGCGGACGTACGCGGGAACGGTGCGGGTGCCGACCCGCTGCACCGAGCCCACGGGGGCCGCGAGGGCGCGCTCGCGTGCGCGTCGGGCATAGGAGGAGAGCTCCGCGGGGGTACGGCCGGCGAAGAGCTGGGGCACCCATGCGTACTGGGGCACCGTGCGCCGGTGGTTCCAGGTGCCGGCGAAGGCCGGGGCCCCGCTCACGGTGGTGCCGTTCTCGCGGATCTGGAGGATCTCGTCGGCGCAGCGGGGGTTCGCGGAGGTTCGCAGCGGGGCGCCCGCGCCCGAGCCGCACGCGGCGGTGAGGGCCTCGTCGGCGGCTGTGGTGAGCCAGGCGCTGGTGTCCTTCCAGCGGGCCGGGCGCAGGAGTTCGTCGTGGGTGAGGGCCCAGACGAGGGTGGCGTCCGTGACGTCGTTCTTGGTGATCGTGTTGTCCCAGTCGAAGGCGGCGACCGGGCGGGTGTCCCGGGGGCGGCCGGCGCAGGTGCCCTGGGTGTCGATCACCTGTTGCAGACGGGCGCGGTTGTCTCCGTACCAAGTGCCGGACAGCCGTGGGCAGTCGGCGCTGCCGGTCGCGGCCGGGGCGGCGACGGGGGCGGTGGGCGCGGCCGCCAGGGCGGCGGCCGCTGCCAGGGTCCACACGAGGAGGTGTCGCATATGACGTGGACCGTACACCTTTGTCCGCTACAGGGGCGTCACGTACGCGCCCGAGATCCCGCCGTCGACCAGGAAGTCGGTGGCGTTGACGAACGAGGAGTCGTCGCTGGCGAGGAACGCGACCGCCGCGGCGATCTCGTCGGCCTCCGCGAACCGTCCGACGGGGATGTGCACCAGCCGCCGCGCGGCCCGTTCCGGGTCCTTGGCGAACAGCTCCTGGAGCAGCGGGGTGTTGACCGGTCCGGGGCACAGGGCGTTGACCCGGATGCCCTCCCTGGCGAACTGCACGCCCAGTTCGCGGGACATGGCCAGCACACCGCCCTTGGAGGCGGTGTAGGAGATCTGCGAGGTCGCCGCGCCCATCCGGGCCACGAAGGACGCCGTGTTGATGATGGAGCCCCGGCCCTGGCGCCGCATGTAGGGGATGGCCGCCTTGCAGCACAGGTACACGGAGGTGAGGTTGACCTCCTGGACGCGCTTCCAGGCCTCCAGTCCGGTCTCCAGGATGGAGTCGTCGTCGGGCGGCGAGATGCCGGCGTTGTTGAAGGCGACGTCGACGGAGCCGTACGTGTCGTACGCCGCCTTGAAGAGCGCCTCGACCTGTTCCGGGTCGGTGACGTCGACCTTGACGAAGGTGCCGCCGACCTCGTCGGCGGCGGCCTTGCCGCGCTGTTCGTCGACGTCGCCGCAGACGACGCGCGCGCCTTCGGAGGCCAGCCGGCGCGTGGTGGCGAGGCCGATCCCGCTGCCGGCGCCGGTGACGACGGCGGTACGGCCGACCAGGCGGCGGCAGATGTTTCCCTCGGTGGCTTCGGTCACTGTGCGGGGCCCTCCGTACTGATGAAGACGTTCTTGGTTTCGGTGAAGGCGGTGAGCGCGTCCGGGCCCAGCTCGCGGCCGATCCCCGACTGCTTGAAGCCGCCGAAGGGGGTCCAGTAGCGGACGCTGGAGTGGGAGTTGACGGAGAGGTTCCCGGCGCGGACGGCGCCCGAGACCCGCAGTGCCCGGCCGATGTCCCGGCTCCAGACGGAGCCGGCGAGACCGTACGGCGTGTCGTTGGCGAGGCGGACGGCGTCCGCCTCGTCCTCGAAGGGGATGACCACGGCGACCGGGCCGAAGACCTCCTCGACGGCGACGCGGGCGTCGGGCGCGACCTCGGTGAGCACGGTGGGCGGGAACCAGAAACCGGGTCCCTCCGGGGCCTTGCCGCGGATGCCGGGCGCGTCGGCGTCGACGTAGGAGCGAACGCGTTCCAGCTGCGCCCGGGAGATCAGCGGGCCCATCTGTGTCTGCTCGTCGGCGGGGTCGCCGACCCTGACGGACTCGATCGCGGGGGCGAGCAGGTCCAGGAAGCGGTCGCGCACCGAGCGCTGGACGAGGATGCGGGTGCGGGCGCAGCAGTCCTGGCCGGAGTTGTCGAGGAAGGACATGGGCGCGGCGGCAGCGGCGGCCTCGACGTCCGCGTCGGCGAACACGATGTTGGGGCTCTTGCCGCCGAGTTCGAGGGTGACGCGCTTGAGGAGGGCGGAGCCCTTCGCCAGCACCTGCTTGCCCACGACCGTCGACCCGGTGAAGACGATCTTGGCGACGCCCGGATGCTCGACGAGGGCGTTGCCCGCGACGGGTCCGGCGCCCGGCAGCACCTGGAAGAGGTGCTCGGGAAGCCCTGCCTCCAGGGCGAGTTCGGCCAGCCGCAGGGCGGTCAGCGGTGTCGTCTCGGCGGGCTTGAGGATCACCGCGTTGCCCGCGGCGAGGGCCGGCGCGGTGCCCCAGGCGGCGATCGGCATGGGGAAGTTCCAGGGCGCGATGACGCCGACGACGCCGAGCGGTTCGAGGATGGTGACGTCGAGGCCGCCGGGGACCGGGATCTGACGTCCGGTCAGCCGCTCCACTCCCCCGGCCGCGTAGTCGAGCAGGTCACGCACGTTGCCCGCCTCCCAGCGGGCGTTGCCGAGGGTGTGGCCGGCCTCGCGGACCTCCAGCCGGGCCAGTTCCTCGATGTGCCCGTCGACGGCGGACGCGAAGCGGCGCAGCAGCCGGGCGCGGTCGGCGGGCGCGAGTGCCGCCCATGCCGTCTGGGCGTGCGCGGCCCGCGCGACGGCGGCGTCCACGTCCTCCGCGGTGGCGGCCGGGACGGTGGCGACGACCTCCTCGGTGGCCGGGTTGAGGACGCGGAGTTCGTGCTCGTTCGACAAGAGGGGCCTCACATGCGTTCGAAGGAGCGGCGCAGCTCCCAGTCGGTCACCGCGGCGTCGAAGGCGTCCAGCTCGACGCGCGCCATGTTGCGGTAATGCGCGACCACCTCGTCACCGAAGGCGGCCTTGGCGATGGGGCTGTTCTCCCAGAGCTCGGCGGCCTCGCGCAGGGTGGTGGGCACGTGCTCGTACTCGGCGGCGTACGCGTTGCCCGCGCACGCCTCGGGGAGCTCCAACTGCTGCTCGATGCCGTACAGGCCGGCCGCGACCAGGCCGGCGACCGCCAGGTGCGGGTTGACGTCGCCTCCCGGCAGGCGGTTCTCGAAGCGCGTCGACCGGCCGTGGCCGACGACACGGAGCGCGCAGGTGCGGTTGTCGTGACCCCAGGCGACGGCGGTCGGCGCGAAGGAGCCCGGCTGGAACCGCTTGTAGGAGTTGATGTTGGGGGCGTAGAGGAGCGAGAAGTCGCGCAGGGCGGCGAGCTGCCCGGCGAGGAAGTGCCGCATGACCGGCGACATCCCGTCGGGGTCCCGGTCGGAGCCCGCCATGACGTTCCTGCCGTCGGCGTCCGCGAGCGAGAGGTGGATGTGGCACGAGTTGCCCTCGCGTTCGTTGTACTTGGCCATGAACGTGAGCGAGACGCCCTCCTGGGAGGCGATCTCCTTGGCGCCGGTCTTGTAGATCGCGTGCTGGTCGCAGGTGACCAGGGCTTCGTCGTACTTGAAGGCGATCTCGTGCTGACCGGGGTTGCATTCGCCCTTCGCGGACTCGACGGTGAGGCCGGCACCCTGCATCTCGTTGCGGATGCGGCGGAGCAGGGGCTCGATGCGCCCGGTGCCCAGGACCGAGTAGTCGATGTTGTACTGGTTGGCCGGGGTCAGGCCGCGGTAGTGGGCGTCCCAGGCCTGCTCGTAGGTGTCCTTGAAGACGATGAACTCGAGCTCCGTGCCGACCTGGGCGGTGTAGCCGAGCTCCGCCAGGCGGTCGAGCTGGCGGCGCAGGATCTGGCGGGGCGCGGCGACGACCGGCGAGCCGTCGTTCCAGGCGAGGTCGGCGATGAGCAGGGCGGTGCCCGCGTTCCACGGGACGCGACGCAGGGTGCCGAGGTCGGGGCGCATCGCGAAGTCGCCGTAGCCCCGGTCCCAGGAGGACATGTCGTATCCGTCGACCGTGTTCATCTCGGTGTCCACGGCGAGGAGGTAGTTGCAGCCCTCCGTGCCGTGGTGCAGGACCTCGTCGAGGAAGAAGCGCGCGGCGAACCGCTTGCCCTGGAGTCGCCCCTGCATGTCGGGGAAGGCCAGGACGACCGTGTCGATCTCGCCGCCCGCGACGAGGGTGTGCAGTTCCTCTACGCCGAGCGGGGGTGTGCGGTCTGCCACCGGAAAAGCCTCCTTGGGTCAGCCGAGAGCCATAAGGTATTGCCGAGAACCATTGCTTGGGAAGGGGGCACGACCGGATGGCGCAGGCGAGTCCAGACAGCGGCCCGGGGCGCGGTCCGCGCCGCGCCGCGCGGGGTCCGGGCGACGGGCTGACGACCGTGCTGCGGCCGGTGCGGGCGGGCAACGGCTTCGAGGAGGCGCTCGAGCAGATCCTCCAGGTCGTCCGGCTCGGCCTGGTCCCCGACGGCGAACGGCTGCCCGCCGAACGGGACCTGGCGGAACGGCTCGGGATCAGCCGCGTCACCCTGCGCGAGGTCCTCAAGGTGCTCCAGGACCAGGGCCTCGTCGAGTCGCGGCGCGGCCGGTACGGCGGCACGTTCGTGCTGCCGCGCGCACAGGCCCCCGGCGAGCAGGAGCTGCGGCGCCGGGTCGCCGCGGTCGACATCGAGGACGTACTGCGCTTCCGCGAGGTCCTGGAGGTGGGCGCGGCCGGACTGTGCGCCGCGCACGGGCTGGACGGCGGGCGGGCGAAGCGGCTGCGCGAGGCGCTCGCCCGCACGAACGACGCTCCGCTGACCGAGTACCGACGGCTGGACACGGGGCTCCACCTCACCCTCGCGCAGCTGTGCGGTTCGCCGTCGCTGGCGGCCCAGTACGCGGCCGTGCGCGCCTCCGTCAACGACCTCCTCGACTGCATCCCCCTGCTGGTACGCAATCTGGAGCACTCCCAGCAGCAGCACACGGCGCTCGTCGAGGCCGTGCTCGACGGGGACGCGGACGGGGCCCGGGAGATGATGCGGGAACACTGCGCGGGGACGGCGGCGCTGTTGCGGGGGTTCCTCGCGTGAGCCGCACACGACGCGCACCCGTCCGCCTTGTCGCCCCACGCCCGGCAAAGGTATGCATGCGTTCCATTGGTCGGGGATCGATGCGAGGGAGAGCCGCGTGGACAGGCCGCTGATCGGCGTCAGCACGTATCTGGACGGGGCCCGCTGGGGTGTGTGGGAACTGGAGGCCGCGCTGCTGCCCGCCGGGTATCCGCGGCTCGTGCAGCGGGCCGGCGGGCTCGCCGTGATGCTGCCGCCGGACGATCCGGACCGGGCCGCCACGGCCGTGGCCCGCCTCGACGGAGTGGTCGTCGCCGGGGGGCCGGACGTCGACCCGGGGTGCTACGGCGCCGAGCGGTCGCCGCGCACGGGACCGCCGGCGCCCACGCGCGACGCGTGGGAACTGGCCCTGATCCGGGCCGCGTTGGAGTCCGGCACCCCACTGCTCGGGATCTGCCGCGGCATGCAGCTGCTGAACGTCGCCCTCGGGGGCACGCTCGTCCAGCACATCGACGGGCACACCCAGGCGGTCGGCGTCTTCGGGCGACACGAGGTGACGCCCGTACCGGGGACGCTGTACGCCGGTGTCGTGCCGGAGGCTTCGGCCGTGCCCACCTATCACCACCAGGCGGTGGAACGGCTCGGCGAAGGGCTGCTCGCCTCGGCGCACGCCGCGGACGGGACGGTGGAGGCCGTCGAACTCCCCGGGCCCGGGTGGGTCCTCGGGGTGCAGTGGCATCCGGAGATGGGCGAGGACGTGCGGGTGATGAGGGCGCTGGTCCGCGCGGCGAGCTGACGCGCGCCTCCTGGGGGCTCCGCCCCCAGACCCCCGGATCGGCCTGAACGGCCTCGTCCTCAAACGCCGGACGGGCCGAATTTCCAGCCCCGGCGCCGGAGATTGAACCCCCTCCGCGATCGAGAAGCGGGGTGCGGGGCGGAGCCTCGGGGACGGGACGGCAGGGGCGGCGGGGCGAGGGCCTGTCGTCAGCGGGCGGCGCGGGTCAGGGCCAGGAGATCCCGGGCCGGGCCGGTGGGGCGGTGGCCGGTGGGCCAGACCGCTCGCAGGGCGCGGTCGAGCCGGACGTCGGCGAGCTCCACGGTGACCAGCCGACGGGCCGACAGCTCCTCCCCGAGCGCGAGCTCGCTGAGGACGGCGGGCCCGGCCCCGCTGACCGCGGACGCCTTGACCGCGGTGGTGGAGGACAGCTCGATCAACGGCCGGGCGAGCCCTCCGAGCGCCGCGTCGAGCACCTGCCGCGTTCCCGACCCCTCCTCCCGCAGGATGAGCGGCGTCGCCGCGAGCTCGCCCGCGGACAGCGGCGCCCGCCGCCGCGCCCACGGGTGCCCGGGCGCCGTGACGACGATCAGCCGGTCCCGCGCGACGACCACCGAGTCGAGGCCCACCGGCACCGACAGCCCTTCGACGAAGCCGAGGTCGGCCTCGCCCGCGAGGAGCCTCTCCGCGACGGCGGCGGAATTGCCGGCGAGGAGCGACACCGCCGTGTCGGGGCGCTGCGCGCGCAGCGCGATCAGCCAGCCGGGGAGCAGGTATTCGGCGATGGTCATGCTCGCGGCCACCCGCAGCCGGGAGTCCCGCCGGTCACGCAGGGCCTGCGCCCCGGCGTCGAACGCCTCGGCCGCCTCCACCACCCGCCGGGCCCAGTCGGTGACGAGCGCCCCCTCGTCGGTGAGCCGCGAGCCGCGGGGTGAACGGTCCACGAGGGCCACCCCGAGCTGGCGTTCCATCGAGCGGATACGGCTGCTGGCCGCGGGCTGGGTGATGCCCAGTTCGCGCGCCGCGCGCCCGAGGCTGCCGAGCCGTGCCACGGCGAGCAGCAGTTCCAGCGCGCCGAGTTCCGGCACCCGGTGCGCGATGCCGCTGCCGGCCGTCTCTCCGCCTCTGCCCGCGGCCGCTTCGTGCTCGGTGTTCCCGGTCGCCGGTTCCGTCCTGCCCATAAACCCAGCTTATGCCCTCATAGAACGGTGCTCCCTGGTGGGGAGTCCTTCGGCGCGGGACGGTGGAGCCATGGTCACCGCTGCCCAGCCCCTCGCCGTCCGCACATCGGGATCCCCTCGCACGGCCGGAACCCCCCGCGCCGCCACCGTGCGTCACCTGGGGCCGAACTGGTACGCCTCGGTGATGGGTACGGCCGTCGTGGCCACGGCGGGCGCCGGACTTCCCGGTCACGTGCCGGGCCTCGGAGCCGCGTGCGCCGCCGTGTGGGCGCTGTCGCTCGCGATGCTCGTGACACTGCTCGCCGCCCGCGCCGTGCACTGGGCCCGTCACCGCGACCAGGCCCGCGCCCATCTCCTCGATCCGGCCATGGCGCCCTTCTACGGCTGTCTCGCCATGGCCCTGCTGGCCGTCGGCGGCGGCGCGCTGGTCGTCGGCGAGGACTGGATCGGACCGCGGGCCGCGCTCGCACTGGACGTCGTCCTGTTCACCGTCGGCACGGTGGTGGGGCTGCTGGCCGCGGTGGCCGTCCCGTACCTGATGGTCGTGCGGCACCGCATCGAGCCCGGACAGGCCACACCGGTGTGGCTGCTGCCGCTCGTCGCCCCTATGGTCTCCGCCGCCCTCGGCCCGCTCCTCGTGCCGCATCTCCCGGCCGGGCAGGCCCGCCAGACCCTGCTGCTCGGCTGCCTCGGGATGTTCGGGCTGAGCCTGCTGGCCACGTTCCTGGTACTTCCGATGATCTTCGCGCGACTCGTCACGGCGGGTCCGCTGCCCCTCGCGCTCACCCCGACCCTGTTCCTGGTGCTGGGGCCGCTGGGCCAGTCGACCACCGCGACGGGCAAGTTCGCCGACGTCGCGCCGGGGGTCATGCACGCCCCGTACGACCAGGGATTCGGCCTCCTCGCCGTCCTCTACGGGGTTCCCGTGACCGGCTTCGCACTGCTGTGGCTCGGGCTCGCCGGCGCGATGGTGCTGCGGGCCCGCCGCCGGGGCATGGGCTTCGCGATGACCTGGTGGGCGTTCACCTTCCCCGTCGGGACGTGCGTGACCGGCGCCGAGGGGCTGGCCCGGCACACCGGCCTGGTCGCCTTCGACGGCCTGGCGGTCGCCCTGTACGTGCTGCTCGTGGCCGCGTGGGCGGTGGCGGCCGGGTGCACGGCCCGCGGGCTGTTCAGGGGCGAGCTGCTCGCAGCGCCGCGCTGAGCACGCCGGGTGCCTCGGCGAGCGAGGGGCCGTACCAGGTCAGCATGCGGCCGTCGACGAGTGCGCAGGGCAGGCCTTCGAACGCCTCTGGTCCGTCGTCCGCGGTGAAGCGGTACGGCTCGTCGGGCAGGACGACGAGATCCGGCGCCGCGGCCTTGAGCTCGGGGAGCGGTACACGGGGGTAGCGGTCCGTGTGGCCGGCGTAGGCGTTGTCCACACCCAGGCGTGCCAGGACGTCGCCGGCGAAGGTGTCCCGGCCGAGGACCATCCAGGGCCGTCGCCACACCGGCACGACCGCGGTCGTGCGGCGGGCCGGTTCCGGCAGCCGCGTCCAGGCCGCCTCGGCCTCGTCGAGCCAGCGCGGGCGTGTTCCGGGGCGGCAGGCGTCCAGCACGCGGGCCAGTTCGCGGAAGGCTCCCGGCACGTCGCGCACCTCGGTGACCAGCACCTCGATGCCGGCCTCGCGCAGGGCGGTCAGATCGGGTTCCCGGTTCTCCTCCTCGTTGGCGATCACCAGGTCGGGGGCGAGCCCCACGATCCGGTCGACGTCCGGGTTCTTCGTGCCGCCGACGCGCACGACGTCGAGGTCCGCGGGTCGGCTGCACCAGTCGGTCGCACCGACCAGGGCACCGGGCACGGAGAGGGCCACGGCCTCGGTGAGCGAGGGTACGAGCGACACGACACGCGGCGGGGTGCGGCCGGGCCGTGGAACGACGGACCGTTCGTCGGCAGGCGTGGACGCCGGTGGGGAGGCGGACGTGCGGACGGTGTCACCGGAGGTGCCGGACATGGCGTCAGTATCGCAGCGGGCCGCGGCACGTGCGGCCGCCGCCCGGCGGGGTCAGCGCTTGCCGGAGCTGCGCCGGTCCTCGACCGCGTCGATGTGGTCGGCGACCTCGACGACGACGACCCGTGTGTCCGGCACCGTGGCCCGCCAGCGGTGGCGCACCCCGCCCGTCAGGTAGAGCGTGTCGCCGCGTCCGAGGCGATGGGCGCGCCCCTCCGCCTCGACCTCCACGGCGCCGTCCGCGACGAACATCAACTTGTCGTTGCGGTGCTGGAGTTCACGTCCCTCCTCGTGGTCGCCGGTGAACTCCGTGGCGTGCATCTGATGGTGACCGCGTACCAGGGGGCGCACCTGGGCCTCGGGGGTGAACTCCGCGCCCACGTCGGCGCGCACGACGTCGACGCTGCACGCCGGGTCGGCCGCGGCGAGCAACTCCACGGCGGTGGTGCCGAGCGCGTCGGCCACCCGCTCGAGGGAACTCCTGCTGGGCCGGGCCCGTTCGTTCTCGACCTGGCTGAGGAAGGGGACCGACAGGCCGCTGCGCTCGGCCACGACGGCGAGGGTGAGCCGCAGTGCCCGGCGTCGCCGCCGGACGGCCGCGCCCACCCGAAGGGGCTGATCTTTGTGGTCGCCCATCGCTCCGGCTCCCTCCCTTGCGTCGTCGGTCCGATACGGATGCCGCGGTCCGCCGGTTCGACGGGCCACTACTTCTGATGAGTTGTTTGCACCCTACGCATGTTCGGCAAACCGTTTCATGCACCCGTCACATCGCTGTCACATGGATGCAGGGCCAGGGTTACAGTTCGCGCCATCGGACGGGTTGCCCGGACCTGTCCGGCACGCACCCGCCGCACGGGGTGAAATGGCTGGCCGGCGGGGCCGGATGGCTCGGCGGGGCGCGCGGCGGGTCTGCTGCGGGTCCGGCGGGACCGGACCGGCGCCGCGGGGACGAGGGGTTCTCCGGCAGGTCCGCCCGGCCGCGGGATCGTAGGCACGGGTGCGAGAGATTCCGCAACGCTCGCCGCGCGGGTGCGCAGCGCTCAACTCCGCGTCGTTGCGCCCTGGTTCGGGCCGTCGGGCGACGTCCGGAGCGCCGGCGTCCCTCCGGGGCCGAGGGTCGGCCGAAAGGGCGAGCGGACGGCCGTGCGGCGGCTCATGAAGTCACCTCCTGTGCAGGTGAGTTGACGGCACGTCGAGCGGGCCGGTGCGGCCGGGCCCGAGGTGGCCGCGCAGGCGATGCGGTTGTCCGGATCTTTCTCGTACGTCAGTACGTCGCCGGCGTCGGCGTCGGGCGCGAGTACGGGCCGGCGTCCGAGCCTCGGCCGGCGTCAGAGGCGGCGT
The DNA here is from genome assembly GCF_039543605.1 of Streptomyces siamensis. Classification (NCBI taxonomy): domain Bacteria; kingdom Bacillati; phylum Actinomycetota; class Actinomycetes; order Kitasatosporales; family Streptomycetaceae; genus Streptomyces; species Streptomyces siamensis. The sequence goes on from NZ_BAABKB010000008.1 coordinate 154,697, forward strand.
CGAAGGCGGCGTCGAAGGCGGAGGCGGCCCGTTCCTCCGCGCCCCCTCGCGCGCGCTCGCCGGCGGCACGGGGCCGGGAACGAGGACGGGGTGGCCTTCGGCACGGGACCCGTGCGACGAAGACCACCCCTGGGTGGATCACATCCGGTGGACGACCGGTGGAACTACTGCGGCGTCATCCGCCCCACCATGTCCGGGTGCTCCTTGAGCCACGCGGCGACGGCGTCCTCCTCGTGCCCCTGGCCGCGCTGCTTGATCTCGCTCTCCAGGCTGCCGAGTTCGCCCTCGGTCATCCGGAAGTTCTTGATCCACTCGGTGAGCTGCGGGTACTGGTCCGGGAACTTCTTGCTGGAGATCGTCCGGATCGTGTTGCCCTCTCCGAACAGCTTCTTGTCGTCCGCGAGCTTGGTGAGCTTGTACTCGCTGTAGGCCCAGTGCGGCGACCACAGAACGACGGCGACGGGCTCCTTCTTGGCGTACGCGCGCTTCAGTTCGGCCAGCATCGCGGGCGTGGAGCCGTCGACGACCTTGTACTCCTTGTCGAGGCCGTACCCCGGAAGCACCTTCTTCTTGAGGAGGTTCATCTCGCCGGTGCCCGGCTCGATGCCGATGATCTTCCCGCCGAAGGTGCCGGACTTCCCCTTGAGGTCGGCGAGGGACTTGACGTCCTTCACGTACGACGGCACCGCGATCTCCAGCGAGGTCGGCCGGTACCAGGTGCCGAGGTCCTTGAGGTCGTCCTTGTGCTGGTCCCAGTAGTTGGCCTGGGCGTACGGCAGCCACGCGTCGAAGTTGAGGTCGATGTCGCCGGAGGCCAGGCCCGTGTAGACGGGACCGACGTCCATCTGCTTGAGGTTCAGCGTGTAGCCGCGACGGGCCAGCACGTTCTTCCACAGGTAGGTGACGGCGACGTCCTCGTCCCAGGGGAACCAGGCGACGTCCAGCGGGCGCTTCGCCTCGGCCGGGGCGGCCGCGCTCTTGACGGGCGCCAGCTTGTCGACGACACCCGGGTTCTTCTTCAGCCAGGCGCGCACGGCGTCCTGCTGCTTGCCCTTGCCCGCCTTGTTGATCTCCGCTTCCAGACTCGTGAGCTGCTGCTCGCTCATCCTGAAGTTCTTGAGCCACTGGCCGACGACCGGGTTGTCCTGGGCGAAGCCCTTGCGGGAGAGGGTGTGCACCCCGTCGCCCTTGCCCCAGGCGCCCTTCGGGTCCTTGAGCTTCTTCAGCTTGTAGTCGCTGTAGGCCCAGTGCGGCGACCAGAGGGTGACCACGATGGGCTCCTGCTTGGCGTACGCGCGCTTCAGCTCGGCCAGCATCGCGGGCGTCGAGCTGTCGACGACCTTGTACTCCTTGTCGAGGCCGTACTCCTTGAGCACCTTGCTCTTGAGCAGGCTCATCATCCCGGCGCTGGACTCGATGCCGGTGATCTTGCCGCCGAACCGGCCGGCCTTGCCCTTGAGGTCCGCCAGGGAGTCGACGTCCTTCATGTAGGCGGGCACGGTGAGCTCCAGGGAGGTCGGGCCGTACCAGGAGCCCAGGTCGTCGAGCTGCTCGCCGTACTTCTTCCAGTACTGCTCGTGCGTGGTCGGCAGCCAGGAGTCCGTCTCGAAGTCGATGTCGCCCTGGGCGAGGGAGGTGTAGAGCGGGCCCGCGTCGAACTGCTTGGCGTCGACCTGGAATCCGCGCTGTTCGAGGACCTCCTTCCACAGGAAGGTGGAGGCGACGCCCTCGTCCCACGGGATGTAGCCGATGGTGACCTTCTTGCCCTGTCCGACGTTCTTGCCGTCGGGCGCGGTGGACTCGCTCGCCCCGCCGCCGAAGACATTCATGCCGCCCGCGACGAGCGCGAGCACGACGACGCCGACCACGGCCACCGCGGGCCGGGGACGGTAGGACCAGATCTTCAGGCCCTGCGCGGCACGCAGCTTGGCGGCGGCACGGCGGCCCAGCGGCGAGACCTGGCTGCCGAGCGAGCTGGTCATGCGGTCGAGGTAGATCGCCAGGATCACGATGGCGACGCCGGCCTCGGAGCCGAGGCCGACGTTCAGCTGGCCGATGGCCTCGTTCACGTCGCCGCCGAGGCCGCCGGTGCCGACCATGCCCGCGATGGCGGCCATGGACAGGCCCAGCATGATGACCTGGTTGACACCCGCCATGACGGTGGGCAGCGCGAGGGGCAGCTGGATGCGCAGCAGCGTGCTGCGCGGTGTGGTGCCGAACGCGTCGGCGGCCTCGACGAGTTCCTTGTCGACCTGACGGATGCCCAGCTCGGTCATGCGGACGCCGGGGGCCAGCGCGAAGATCAGCGTGGCCACGATGCCGGCGGGGCCGCCGGTGCCGAAGAACAGGATCGCCGGGATGAGGTAGATCATCGCGGGCAGCGTCTGCATGAAGTCGAGCACCGGCCGGACCAGGCCGCTGACCCGGTCGGAGCGCGCCGCCCAGATGCCCACCGGCACGGAGATCACGAGTGCGATGAGCGTCGACACGAGGACGAGCGACAGGGTCACCATCGCGTCCTCCCACAGGCCGAGGGAGTCGATGAAGGCGAATCCCGCGAAGGCGAGCACACCGGCGAAGGCGCCGCGCAGCCAGAAGGCGACGACCGCGAAGATGCCGGCGAGGAGGAGCGGCTGAGGAGCCTGGAGGACGGCGTCGATGCCGTCGTAGGCGCCCTCGAAGACGACCTTGAAGAAGTCGAAGAGCCACGCCATGTGGTGCAGCAGCCAGTCGACCGCGTCGTTGACCCAGTCGCCGAAGGGAATCCTAGGCATCGGCCTGCACCGCCTTGTTCAGCTTGCCGTCTCCGTCACGCGGGGTGCCGCAGGGCCGAGGTGCCCCCTGCTCGTCGCCGAGGAAGCCGACCAGCCGCTGCCGGGGCACGACGCCGACGAGGCCGCGCTTCTTGTCGACCACGGCGACCGGGTGCGACAGCCGGGCGCTGATGGCGCACAGGTCCACGAAGGAGGTGTCGGGTGTGGCGGTCTCGCAGGAGCAGTCCGCCTCGTCGCCGCGCAGGTCGGTGTCCATGACGGCTCCCGCGGTCAGCACGCGCGAGCGGTCGACGTCCTGGATGAAGGAGGCGACGTAGTCGTTGGCCGGGCGGACCAGGATGTCCTCGGCGGTGCCGATCTGGACGATACGGCCGTCCCGCATGACGGCGATCCGGTCGCCCAGCCGCATCGCCTCGTTGAGGTCGTGCGTGATGAACACGATGGTCTTCTTGAGCTTGCGCTGGAGCTCGATCAGCTGGTCCTGCATGTCGCGGCGGATCAGCGGGTCGAGCGCGCTGAAGGACTCGTCCATCAGCAGCAGGTCGGCGTCGGTGGCGAGCGCGCGGGCGAGGCCGACGCGCTGCTGCATGCCGCCGGAGAGTTCGTCGGGCCAGGACTTCTCCCAGCCCGCGAGGCCCGCGAGTTCGAGTGCCTCGGTGGCCCGCTTCCGGCGTTCGGCGGCCGGTACGCCCTGGACCTCCAGGCCGTAGGCGGCGTTCTCCAGGACACTGCGGTGCGGGAAGAGAGCGAAGTGCTGGAAGACCATGCTGATCTTCTTCGAACGGACCTCGCGCAGTTCACGGGCGCTGAGTTCGGTGAGGTCCTGGCCGTCGAAGCGTACGTGTCCCGCGGTGGGCTCCAGCAGTCCGTTCAGCATGCGCAGGAGCGTGGACTTGCCGGATCCGGACAGGCCCATGACGACGAAGATCTGGCCGGGCTCGACCGTGAAGGATGCGTCGATGACCGCGGCGGTGGTGCCGTCGGCCCGCAGCTCCTCGCGGTCGGTCCCCTCGCGGAGCCGCTCCACGGCCTCTTTCGGTCGTCTGCCGAACACCTTGTGCAGATGTTCGGCTTCTAGCCTGGATGACACGTGTACCTCTCGTTCGCACGGTTGGAACGGTCCGCACGGCCGCACGGCCTGTGCGGTTGAAAGCGCAACCGACTTCGCTCAGAGGCGGCGCCTGCCCCCGCTTACACGGAGCAAACACGAGAGTGGCCCACGTCACCGTCGGTGCCACGGCAGTGTCGGTGGCGTACGGCATGATGCGGAGCGTGACAGAGCAGACGCGACGACTCATGCTTCTCGACACCGCCTCGCTGTATTTCCGCGCCTATTTCGGTGTCCCGGAATCCGTGAAGGCCCCGGACGGCACACCGGTCAACGCCGTGCGCGGGCTGCTGGAATTCATCGACCGCCTCGTCAAGGACCACCGCCCCGACGCCCTGGTGGCGTGCATGGACGCGGACTGGCGCCCGCAGTGGCGGGTCGACCTCATCCCGTCCTACAAGGCCCACCGGGTGGCCGAGGAGCACGAGGGAGGTCCGGACGAGGAGGAGGTCCCGGACACGCTGTCACCGCAGGTCCCGGTCATCGAGGCCGTCCTGGACGCGCTCGGCATCGCCCGCGTGGGCGTCGCGGGGTACGAGGCGGACGACGTGATCGGCACGTTCACCGGCCGCGCCACCGGCCCGGTCGACATCGTCACCGGCGACCGCGACCTGTACCAACTCGTGGACGACAAGAGGGGCGTTCGCGTCCTGTATCCCCTGAAGGGCGTCGGCACGCTCCAGCTCACGGACGAGTCGTGGCTGCGTGAGAAGTACGGCGTGGACGGCGCCGGGTACGCGGATCTGGCGCTGCTGCGCGGCGACCCGAGCGACGGTCTGCCGGGCGTGCCGGGCATCGGCGAGAAGACGGCCGCCAAGCTGCTCGCCGAGTTCGGCGACCTCGCCGGGATCATGGCCGCCGTCGACGACCCGACGTCCCGGCTGACGCCGTCGCAGCGCAAGCGCCTCGACGAGTCGCGTCCGTACGTCGCGGTGGCGCCCAAGGTGGTCCGGGTCGCGGGCGACGTGCCCCTGCCGGACGTGGACACGACGCTGCCGCACGCGCCTCGGGATCCGGCCGCCCTGGACGCGCTGGCCACCCGCTGGGGTCTGGGCGGCTCGCTCCAGCGACTGCTCGCCACCCTGCACGCATAGCCGAACTCTTCCGGCATAAGTGATACCGCCCCACGCATAGGTGACGCAGAGAAGAGGGTGCTAACTTAGGTAAACCTAAGCATGTGATCCAGGAGGCCGTCATGGCAGAACGCCCCGCACGCAAGCCCCGGAAGCCCCACTCCGCGCAGGTGGTGCGGACGGAGCGGCTGACCCCGCACATGCAGCGTGTCGTGCTGGGCGGCGACGGTCTGGCCGACTTCACCGCGGGTTCCTGCACCGATCACTACGTGAAGCTGCTGTTCGGCCCCGAGGGCGTCACGTATCCCGAACCGTTCGACATGGAGCGCGTCCGGGCGGAGTTCCCGCGTGAGCAGTGGCCCGTGACCCGGACGTACACGGTGCGGGCGTGGGACCCCGAACACCGCGAGCTGGCCCTGGACTTCGTGGTGCACGGCGACGAGGGGCTGGCGGGGCCATGGGCGCTGCGGGCCCGGCCGGGCGAGGTCGTCCGGTTCATGGGTCCCGGTGGCGCCTACGCCCCCGACGCGGGCGCCGACTGGCATCTTCTGGCCGGTGACGAGAGCGCGCTGCCCGCGATCGCGACCGCCCTGGAGGCGCTGCCCGACGGAGCCGTGGCCCACGCCTTCGTCGAGGTCGCGGGACCGGAGGAGGAGCAGAAGATCGACTCCGACGTGGAGGTCGTCTGGCTGCACCGCGGAAACCGGCCGATCGGCGAGGCGCTGGTGGAGGCGGTTCGCGCGCTGGAGTTCCCGGCGGGCCGGATGCAGGCGTTCGTGCACGGCGAGGCGGCCTTCGTGAAGGAGCTGCGCCGGATGCTGCGCGTCGAGCGTGAGATCCCGCGCGAGGACCTGTCGATCTCCGGCTACTGGCGCCTCGGCCACAACGAGGACGGCTGGCAGGCGTCGAAGCGCGAGTGGAACGCACAGGTGGAGGCGGAGCAGGAGGCGTCCGCGTAACCCGCGCGGGGCGGCCACGCACACGTGACCGCCCCGATGAACGCCGGCGGGCACCGGCAGACACCGGTGGCACCGTTTCGGCCTCCGCCCGGCAGGCCCTACCGGCCCGGCCGGCCCGGTGAACTCCGCTGCACCGAACGCCGCCGCAACCCCAGCCCGTCCTACACCGACCGCTGGTACGAGCGGAACGTGCGGATCGACAGCCACACCGACACCACCGCCAGCGCGAGCAGACCGCCTCCCCTGCCGAACACGTCGCTCCAGTCGGGGTGTTCGGACATCGCCGAGCGGCCCGCGACCATCGCCCAGTCGAGCGGGTTGAAGTCGGCGATGCGCCGCATCCAGCCGGGCATCTGGGACGGGGCCATGAAGGCGCTGGACAGGAACGTCAGCGGCAGCAGCAGGAAGGTGTTGATGCCGATGATCGACTCCCGCTCCCGGACCAGCATGCCGAGCGCGTTGGACAGTGCCCCGAAGACCGTGCCGAGCAGCACCGAGGCGACGACCAGGACCGCGACGCCACCGAGGCCGCCCGGGTAGTCGGCGCCGCCGAGCAGTCCGAGCAGCACGATGACGACCGACTGCAGGGCGGTCACCACGCCGTTGTTGACGACATTGCCGTTCATCAGGGCCGCCCGGCTCACGGGCGTCGTGAGGAAACGGTCGAGGGTGCCCCGCTGGATCTCGTCCAGCGTGGTCATGCCCGCCCACATGTTGGAGCTGAGCGCGCTCATCACGACGACCCCGGGCACGAGGTAGTCCAGGTAGGAGGTGGTGCCGAAGCCGCCGAGCTCGACGACCTTCTTGAAGAGGCTGCCGAACAGGAACAGCCAGACCACCGGCTGGATCAGGGTGATCAGCAGGTACGCGGGCTGCCGTACGAACACCATGAGCTGACGCTGGGTCATGTACCAGGTCTGGGAGACGGCTGTGCTCATCGCACACCTCCGGTGACGGCGAGGTCCCGGGCGGACTCGGCGTCCGCCTCGGCGTAGCGGCGGCCCGCGTAGCGCAGGTAGACGTCGTCGAGCGAGGGACGGGCGACGGTGGCGGAGGCGACACCGACCCCGGCACGCTCCAGCGCGCCCAGCAGGGCCGGCACCGTGCCGGCCCCGTCGTCGGCGCGGACGCTGACGCGCCGGCCGTCGAACAGCGCCTCGTGCACGCCCGGCAGCGCGGTGAGGGCGCCGCTCAGCAGCGTACGGCCGGCCTCGCCGACGGCCTCCCGCAGCTCCACGTGGACGGCGTCGCCGCGCAGTTCGCCCTTCAGGCCGTCGGGGGTGCCCTCGACGACGACCCGGCCGCGGTCGACGATCGCGATGCGTTCGGCGAGCCGGTCGGCCTCTTCGAGGTGGTGCGTGGTGAGCAGGACGGTCAGGCCCTCGTCGCCGGCGAGCCGGGCGATCTCGTCCCACATCGCGGTGCGTGCCTGCGGGTCGAGGCCGGTGGTCGGCTCGTCCAGGAAGAGCACCTCGGGACGGTGGACGAGCCCCAGGGCCACGTCCAGACGGCGGCGCATGCCTCCCGAGTAGGTCTTGACCTGGCGGTTCGCCGCGTCGGCGAGGGTGAAGCGCTCCAGCAGATCGTCCACGCGACGGCTCAGCGCCGCGCCCTTGAGCCCGTACAGCCTGCCCTGGAGCCGGAGGTTCTCCCGGCCGGTGGCCACCGGGTCGGCACCGGAGTTCTGGGCGACCACGCCGATCGCACGGCGCACCCGGTCGGGGTGGCGCCGCACGTCGTGGCCCGCGACGGTGGCGGAGCCCGAGTCGGGGCGGGCCAGGGTGGTGAGGATCTTGACCGTGGTGGACTTGCCGGCGCCGTTCGGGCCGAGGAGTCCGAGCACGGTTCCGGTCGCGACGGTGACGTCCATGCCGCTGAGCGCGGTGACGTCGCCGGGGTAGGTCTTGGTCAGTCGGCGCGCCTCGATGGCGGGCGCGCGGGTGGTACTCATGTCGACGGCTCTCCTGAGTGAGCGGTGTTCTCGGGCAGGGCCGAGCCGATCCGCGTGAAGAGCGCCGGGCTATCCTGGGTGTGCCGCACCTCGATGGCCCGGTCTGCCGCACGGCGGAGCCGGTTCGGGGTTCGAGACCCTGGCGGGGCTGCTGCAACAGCTCTGCCGGGGTCTGTTTTCTCGGTTACTTTCCTTCGAGGCCGCCGCCCTCCGGATCCTGGAACTCCGGCGGAGCCTCACCCGTTTCGAGGAAGGTCCGCCATTCCTTGACGCCGGGGAACGTGCCGTCCTTGATCTCGGTGAGAAAGCCCCGGACCCAGACGGCCTGCGCCTCGATCATGTGCAGTTGGTACTCGGACTCGACGAGGAAGAGCCGGGGCAGTGTCTCGGACAGCTTCGCCAGGCCGCCGCGCAGGCTCGCGGCCTGCACCTCCAGCATGGTGAGCCGCTCCGCGAGCAGCCGCGCCACCTCGTCGGGGTGCAGCACGCACATCAGGGAGAGCGCGGCCTCGAAGATCGGATACTCCCGCGCCGGGACGGCCAGCAGGTCCGACAGCCACTCCGTGGCCTCTTCGCGCCCGGCGTCCGTGATGCCGTACAGCGTGCGCTCGGGGCGGTTGCCCTCCCGCTGCACCTCGGCGACCTCGACGAACCCGTGCTTCTCCAGGTTCTGCACGACGGTGTAGAGCGAGCCGTAGTTGATCTTCAAGCTGGCGTCCTTGCCGCGTCGGCGCAGGGTCTGGGCGATCTCGTACGGATGCATCGGCCGCTCGGTGAGCAGCACCATGACCGCGAGGGCCAGCGGGTTGCCGAGCTTCCGGCGCTTGGCCGCCACGGCATCCACCCCCTTCTCCGGCGTGATCGCCACCGAACGCGGCAATTCGCCACCGCATATCCGTGGCACCTCGCCACCGAATATCCGTGACCGAACATATCGCGACCTTCGGGAGCCGTCAATACACACGATGTATCGCGTCCTGTGGGTCCCCGCAAGAGCGTGAGGAGTTAGGTGCGCCCCGGACACGGACGCGTGACGCCGGCGAAACAGCCCCTCCCTAATTTCTGTCGCTCGACAGGAATCCTCGCGCCGCTGTGCGAAAGCAGGTTGCCGCCATGACGAGCACCGCCCCCGCCGACGTCCGCCCCGACCCGCCGCGGCCCGACGGGGCCACGGGCCTCGCCGAGTTCGGCTACCGCCAGGAGCTGCACCGCAGCCTCGGCCGGTACGCCTCGTTCGCCGCCGGCTTCTCCTTCATCTCGGTCCTCACGACCGTCTTCCAGTTCTTCGCCTTCGGGTACGCGTTCGGCGGCCCGGTCTTCTTCTGGACGTGGCCGGCCGTACTCGTGGGCCAGTTGGCCGTCGCCGCCTGCTTCGCGGAACTGGCCGCGCGCTACCCCCTCTCGGGCGCGATCTACCAGTGGTCGTCCCGGCTGTCGAACCAGTCCTTCGGCTGGTTCGCCGGCTGGATCATGGTGATCGGGCAGATCGTGGTGGTGGCCGCGGCGGCCCTCGCGCTCCAGATGGTGCTGCCCGCGATCTGGTCGGGCTTCCAGCTGGTGGGCGACGACCCGGCACCCACCAGCGCCGACGGCGCCGCCAACGCGGCCGTCCTCGGAGTGATCCTGCTGACCCTCACCACTCTGGTCAACGTCGTCGACAACCGCGTGATGTCGGCCGTCAACAGGATCGGGGTGACCGCCGAGATCATCGGCGCGGTCCTGATCATCGTGCTGCTGTTCACCCACTCCGAGCGCTCCCCCGGCATCACGTTCCACACCGGCGAGGGCGGCACCGGCCTCTTCGGCGCCCTGATGGTGGGCTCGTTCATGGCCGCGTACGTGATGATCGGTTTCGACAGCGCGGGCGAGATGAGCGAGGAGACCCACAACCCCCGCCGTACCGCACCGCGTACGATCCTCACCGCACTCGGCGCGGCCGGCCTGCTCGGCGGTCTGATCGTCCTCGGCGGGCTGCTGGCAGCGCCCAGCCTCACCGACGGCCGCCTCGGCGTGGACGGTCTGAGCTACGTCCTGACCAGCAGCCTCGGCGACGGGGTCGGACGCGCGCTGCTCGCCGACGTGGCGGTGGCCGTCGCGGTGGCCACCCTGGCCATCCAGACGGCGGCCTGCCGCATGCTCTTCTCCATGGCGCGCGACGGACAGCTGCCCTTCTCCGGCCGGCTCGCCAGGGTCGCCCCGCGCACCGGCATGCCCGGCGCGCCCGCCCTCGTCGTCGGTGTCCTCGCGGCCGCGCTGCTGCTGCTGAACTTCGCGTCGCCGGACGCGTTCCTGGCGATCGGCACCACCTGCATCGTGATGCTGTACCTGGCGTACGCGATGGTGACCGGGCCCCTGCTGGTACGCCGGCTGCGCGGCGGGTTCCGGGCGGGCGGCACCGACGAGACCGGCGCCCCGCTCTTCTCGCTCGGCCGCTGGGGCGTCCCCGTGAACGTCCTCGCCCTGCTGTACGGCCTCTTCATGACCGTCAACCTCGCCTGGCCGCGGGCCGCCGTGTACGACCCTGCGGGCGGACACTGGTACTTCCGCTGGTTCACCCTGCTGTTCCTGGGAGTGACGGTGCTCGCGGGGGCGGTGTACCGCGCGTACCGGGTGCGGGCGACGGTCACCGAGGCTCCCGAGGTGGTACCGGCCTCGTACGCTTGACCAGGTGAGACGCAAGCCCCGGATTCCGCCCTCCCCCCTCCCGCAGCGCGACGGGGTCGACCCCGTGCGGGTCAGGCTGCCGTGGGACGGGGGCTGGGCCACCGTCCGGGACCATCTGGTCGAGCGGCTCGCGGCGGGGACCGGCGTGATCGACGCGATGATCGGCGCGGGGCTGATCGTCGGGGAGGACGGACGGCCCGTGACGGCCGACGCCGCGTACGTGCCGGGGATGTTCGTGTGGTTCCACCGGGAGCTGCCCGACGAGGAGCCGGTGCCCTTCGCGCTCGACGTGGTGTACCGCGACGCGCACATCGTGGTGGCGGACAAGCCGCACTTCCTGGCCACCACCCCGCGCGGCAGTCATGTGGCCCAGACCGCGCTCGCCCGGCTGCGGCGCGAGCTGGAGCTGCCCGCGCTCGGTGCCGCGCACCGACTGGACCGGCTCACGGCCGGGCTGGTGCTGTTCACCGTGCGCCCCGGGGAACGCGGCGCGTACCAGACGCTGTTCCGCGACAAGCTGGTCCGCAAGGAGTACGAGGCCGTGGCCCCGTACTCCCCCGGTCTCGCGCTGCCGCGGACGGTCCGCAGCCGGATCGTGAAGGAACGCGGGGTGCTGGCAGCCCGTGAGGTGCCCGGCGAGCCGAACGCCGTCAGCGGGATCGACCTGCTGGAACGGCGCGGCCCGCTGGGCCGCTACCGGCTCACGCCCAGCACGGGGCAGACCCATCAACTCCGCGTGCACATGAACGCGCTGGGCGTGCCGATCCTCGGCGATCCGCTCTACCCGGTGGTGACCGGCCCGGTACCGGCCGACGACTTCCGCCGCCCCCTCCAACTGCTGGCGCGGACCCTGGAGTTCACCGATCCGGTCACGGGGCACGAGCACCGGTTCACCAGTGCGCGGGAGCTGGAGGCCTGGACGTCGTACGAGGCGTGGGCCGGGGCGGACGGGGCCGTGTCGCACCCTGCCGGGCCCTGATCCGAAGCCGGTCCCCCGCCCGGTGGAGCCGCCCACCGCCCGCGCCGAGCCCGACCGCCACCCGCGCCGAGCCCGACCGGCGGCCGGCCGTGCCCGGCGCGGGCGGCGGCCGGCCACCACCGTGCGGTGCCGTTCCGTCAGTAGCCGCGCCACCAGCGCAGGAAGCGCTGCCAGGCGCCGAGTCGGGCGGCGGGTTCGGGTGTCGGCGGGGCCTGCGGGGCCACCGGCTGCGGCGCGGGACTCGGCTCCGACGCCTCGGTCGTGACCTGCCAGTTCGGCCGCTGGCGGGGCAGCGCGTTGACCGAGGGGCGCTGCATGACGTCCTGCGGCGGCCGCGGTGCGAACGTCACCGGCAGCTCCACGAGATGGCGCGAGGACATCGACGCCCGCCAGCGCAACTCGTCCTCCTTGCAGTCCAGTTCGGTGTCCGGCAGTCGCAGCAGCAGCGCGTCGACGCCGACGTCGGCGATGGCACGGCCGATGTCCTGTCCCGGGCACTCGTGAGGACCGCCGCCGAAGGCGAGGTGGGAGCGGTTGCCCTGCATGTTGGCGGCGAGGTCGGGGCGCACCCGCGGGTCGACGTTGCCCGGGGCGATGCCGAAGAGCAGTCCGTCGCCCTTGCGGATGCGCCGGCCGCCCAGCTCCGTCTCCTGCTTGGCGAAGTAGCCGAGGACCGCGCTGAACGGCGGCTCGTCCCACAGGGACTGCTCGACCGCCTCCGGCACCGTCATCTGGCCGCCGTTGAGCTGGGCCCGGAAACGCGGATCGGTGAGGACCATGCGCAGCACGTTGGCGATGAGGTTGGCGGTCGCCTCGTAGGCGGCGAGCAGGACGAGGCGCAGATGCTGGGCGACCTCGTCGTCGGTGAGCCTCGCCGGGTGGTTGATGAGGTGGCTGGTGAAGTCCTCCTCGGGGTTGGCGCGGCGCCGCAGGGTGTGCTGGGTCAGCACGCCCATGACGTACTCGTTGCTGGCGATCGCGGTCTCGGTGCCCTTGAGGAGGTCGCGGGTGGCGTGCACCATGCGGTCGTTGTAGTCCTCGGGCATGCCGAGGATCTCGCACAGCACGGACATCGGCAGGTGCTCGGCGAACTGCCCGACCAGGTCGGCCTTCCCGAGCTCGCAGAACTCGTTGACCAGGCGCTGCGTCGCTCGGTTGATGTAGCGCCGCAGGCTGCGGAAGTCGATGGTGGACATGGCGCCGGTGACGGCTCCGCGCAGCCGCAGGTGCTCGTCGCCCTCGGCGTGCGAGCAGATGGGCTGCCAGGCGATGTGCGGCGCGAGCGGATGGTCGGCGCCCGCGGTGCCGTCCTGGACGGCGGTCCACAGCCGGCTGTCGCGCGCGTAGTGCTGGGGCGTGCTCACCATGTGCAGGTTCTCGCCGTGGCCGAGCACCACCCAGATGGGTACGTCGTTGTGGAGCAGCACGGGGGCCACGGCGCCGTGTTCCGCGCGGAGTTTCTCGTAGAGGGCTCCCAGGTCCTCCGCCTCGGGTCCGTACAGGCGGTGCAGCCCGCCAGGGCCGAGACCATGGGCGGGGCAGCCGGGCGGCGGTCCGAGCGTGGGGTCGTCCGTACCGGTCGGGGAGTGGGATTCAGACGTCACGGTGATCGCTCCGAAACTGAGGGGGATCCGGGTCTTGGGGAGTGGCAGAAGGGTTCTACGGCTTTGTCGTCGAGGTCGCGTCAGACCCGCGCCGAGGTGATCGCCAGGGAGTGCAGGAAGCGCATCAGCGTCATCAGGGTGTCCCGGCTGGAGGCCCTGCGGCGCGCGTCGCACTTCACGATCGGGATCTCCTCGGGCAGGTCGAGCGCCGTCCGCAGGTCCTCGATCGGGTAGCCGGGCGCGTCGGGGAAGTCGTTCACCGCCACGACGAACGGCACGCCGCGCTCCTCCAGACGGCCGATCACGTCGAAGCTGACCTCCAGACGGCGGGTGTCGATCAGCACAACGGCGCCGAGGGCTCCTTCGAAGAGGCCGTTCCACAGGAACCAGAAGCGCTCCTGTCCGGGTGTGCCGAACAGGTAGAGCACCAGCTGGTCCGTGATGGAGATGCGGCCGAAGTCCATGGCGACGGTGGTGGCCGTCTTGCTCTCGGAGCCGTAGTTGTCGTCGACGCCGATGCCGGCCTGCGTCATCGTCTCCTCGGTGGTCAGCGGTTTGATCTCGCTGACGGAACCCACCATGGTCGTCTTGCCGACCCCGAAGCCGCCCACGATCACGATCTTCACCGCGGCCTGTGCCGTGTGCGGCAGATGGTCCTCGGCGCGAGGGCCCGTGATGGTGTCAGAGCTTTTGAAGTCCATGCATCACCGCTTCGAGGAGGGAACGGTCGGGCAGCGCCGAGCGGACGATCGGGGCGCGCGCGTGTACCAGTTCGGCCGCCAGCATCTCGGTGAGCAGGACGGTCACCACGCTGAACGGCAGGTTGAGATAGGCCGACAGCTCGGCCACGGACAGTGGGGCCTGGCAGAGCCGCAGCAGCGCGGACTGCTCCGGCTGGGCGACAGGGGGCGACACGTCGGCGCGCGCCACGACCAGGGTGACCAGGTCGAGTTCGGCCCGGTCACCGCCCTCGCCGCCGCCCGTGAGCACGTACAGGCGCTCCGGGTTCTTCGACTTTCCCTCGCCCTCCTCGTCCGCGCCCTCCGCGCCTTCCTGGACGTGGGGGGACTCCGGTGTCGGGGGATCCGGGGCCTCTTCCTTGGGATGGCGCCGCCGGCGCTGCGGAGGAGTCATACGGTCTGCCCGTTGCGCCGCGGCGGGCTGGTGAGATGGGCTCCGATCCGGACGACGAGGTCACGCATGCGGTTGCTCATCAGTCCGGGCTCCGCGGTCTGGTTGGCGAGGACCGCGAGGTAGGCGTTGGGTCCGGCGGACATCAGGTAGAAGTAGCCCCCGTTGATCTCGATGATGACCATGCGCATCCGGCCGTCGCTGTTGGGGATCTCGCTCGCGACGGCTCCGGCCAGGCTCTGCAGGCCCGCGCAGGCCGCGGCGACCCGGTCCGCGGCGTCCGGCTCGCCGCCGTAGCGGGCGATGCGCAGTCCGTCGGCCGAGAGCACCACGATCTGCCGGATGCCCGGTACGCCGTCGGCGAGCTCCTTGAGCATCCAGTCGAAGTTGGCTCGCTGCTGGATCACTTGAGGTCCCCCTCGTCGTCGGCCTCGGCAGGGGCCGCCTGGTTGTTCATCGTGAATGCGGTCGGGTCCGGGTCACCCTTGAGGCCGTTCATGAACGCTTCGACCCACAGGCCGGGTTCGGGCTCCTTCTCCTGCGGTTCGGGCTCCTGCGCCCAGGCGGGAGCGGCGGCCGCCGCGGCCTCGGCGGCCTCGGCCTCGGCCCGGGCCTCGGCGATCCGTTGGCTGAGCGGGACCTTCACACGGCTGCGGCGCTGCGGCAGTCCGTTGGGGGTCCATTCAGTGACCACGGGCACGTCGTCGTCGTGGGACCCGTCGTTCGAGGAGGGGATGCGCGGTCCGGTGGTCGGCTTGCGCTTCTTCGGCTTGCGCGCCGGTCCCTCCACACCGCCGGTGTCGATGCCCGCGGTGGAGTTCACCCCGACGCCGTGCGCGAGACCGGGGGCGAAGTCGTTGGTGAGCATGTCGCGCGGGGCGACGAGGACGGCGCGGACACCGCCGTAGGCGGACTGCCGCAGCGAGACCTGCATGTTGTACATCTGGGCGAGTCGTCCGACGACCGCCATGCCGAGCCGGGGGGCCTGGCCCATCACGTTCGGGTCGACGCCGGCCGCGGCCAGCCGGAGCAGTTCCTCGATCTTGCCTCGGGCCTCGTCGCTGAGGCTGACGCCGCCGTCCTCGATCTCGACGGCGATGCCGGTCTGCACCTCGATGGCGGTGACGTGCACCTTGGTGTGCGGGGGCGAGTAGCGCGTGGCGTTGTCGAGGAGCTCGGCGAGCGCGTGGATGATCGGTTCGACGTGTTCGCCCTTGACGGCGATGTCGACGATGTTGTGCAGCTCGATGCGGCGGTATTCGAGGATCCGGGACATCGCGCCGCGCAGCACGCTGAACAGCGGTACGGCGTTGGGCCACTGGCGGCTGGGACGGCCGCCGCCGAGCACGGCGATGGAGTCGGCGAGGCGGCCGATCAGCGCGGTGCCGTGGTCGATGCGCAGCAGGTCGTCGAAGACCTCGGGGTTGCGCCCGTGGTCCTCCTCCATCTCGCGCAGTTCGTTGTTCTGCTGGTGGACGATGGCCTGGACGCGCCGGGCGATGTTGACGAAGGAGCGCTGCGCGGCGTCGCGCATCGACTCCTCGACGTCGATGGCCTTGAGCATCTTCTTCAGGAGCGCGCGCTGCGACGCGGGGATGTCGGCGTACTCCGGGTTGTCCCGGTCCAGGGTGCGGACCACCTCCGCGGGTGAGTCACCGCCGTGCATCCGGTCGAGCGCGGTCGGCAGGACGTCCTCGGAGAGGCGCACGATCTCCTGGTCGTGGGCGGCGATGCGCTGTTCGAGCAGGGCGGAGCGCTGCGCGAACTCGGCGCGCAGATCACGGGCGACGCGGCCGCGGCGTACGGCCTCGGCGCCGATCGCGATGACCAGCAGTGTGGCGATGCCGCCGCACACACCGACAGCTGGTCGCGCCGACTCCGTCACCAAGGCGACGGCGGCGCCGGTCACCGCGGCCATCAGTATGGCCGGCAGCAACAGGACGCGCGCGTAGGGAAGTTCACGGCCACCGGGAGGCGATTGAACACTCACCATGTATGCCCTCTGAGACAGGTCGACTGGGGGTGGGGAGGTTTGTGGGGGAAAAAGCACGGATCAAACTGAATCTTCGGAACTTTTGGGAACAAGCGCCCGAATACATCTCAACTCGGTGCGCTGCGGGCGAGCTTAGTCCGACCGGATCATCGCTGTGTCATATTCAGCAAGCACCTGAATTCGCCCTCGCGACAGGAGTACCCTCGGCCCATTTGCACGCTGCGGCTTCATTCGCACACGGTGCGTGACGGGGTACGAGCATGCGAAATCCACACCACGGCCAGGTGAAATCGCCGCCGGAGGCGGAACTCCGGACGAGGTCCGGAAGGCGTGAAAGGGGGCAGCGTCGGGCCCGACCGGGCTCCGGCCGGCACGCACCGCTCAGGCTCCGGCCGGCACCCCGGCGGCACGCACGGCTCAGGCTCCGGCCGGCACCCCGGCGGCACGCACGGCTCAGGCTCCGGCCGGCACCCCGGCGATGCGCAGTGCCGCGTCCGCGGTCGCCTCCGCGAAGGCCGACACCGGCCGGTCCGGATCGGAGCGGTGCACGAGGATGACTCCCTCGATCAGACCGAACAGCAGATCCGTCCGCAGATCGAGCTCGCTCTTCGCGAGCACTCCCCCGGCCGCGGTCGCGGCGAGCAACTGCCGATAGGCGTCCTTGAGTTCGGCGCGCACGGCATGGAAGCCGGCGAACCGCTCCGCCCGCACCTCGGGCAGCAGATAGAGACCACCCAGGTTGTACGGACCGCCGCACAGGAGCGCCACGTCGGTACGGCAGAGCTCCCACAGCCGGCCCTCGGCCGGCGCGTCGTCGTCCGCGAGAAGTTCACGGGCGAGGGTCAGCGAGGGCGTGACCGTGGACTCCAGGAGCTCGGCGAGCAGCTCCTCCTTGCCCGACACGTAGTGGTACATGGAGGCCTGGCGCATGCCGGCACGCTCGGCGACGGCCCGGGTGGTCGTGGCCGCGTATCCGCGCGTGGTGAACAACTCGGCAGCGGCGGCGAGCAGTTCGTCGCGCGGCGACAGCCCGCTGTCCGGCCGCTGCGCGGCGCGCGGCCTGCCGACCCGCCGCCCTCCCGGTGCGCCTGCTGTTCCCATGCGTTCGATCCTCGCACAGGGCGCCGCCCGGCGATCTCCGGCCCGATCCCGGTGAGGGATCGGTAACCGGGCGGCAACAGCCGGGCAATGCCCGCGACCCGGCCCGCCCCTAATTTCTGTCGCGCGACAGAAATGACACCCGGAGCCGGAGGTCCCGCGATGGCGACAGCGACCACTTACGGAGCCCGCGCCCATGCGCGCGCCCAGGAGGGCACGCGCACCGAGGCCATGCCCGTCGTCCCGGCGAGCGCCTGGCCCGCCCCGCCCTGCGAGGCGGGCCACCTGGTGTGGGCCGAGACGGTGGCGGGCGGCAACTACACGCACAAGGTGCTGGCGCGCGGCACCGAGATGCGGCTGACCGACCTGGCCGGCGACGCCTGCGCGCACCTCCTGCTCCATGTCGCCGGCCGTCCCTGGGAACGGCTGAACGTGGCGGACACCGTCAAGGTCCAGTGGAACGCCTACCTCGGCGAGGGTCAGCTCCTGCTGTCCGACCAGGGCCGGGTGCTGGCCTCGGTGGTCACCGACACCTCGGGGCGCCATGACGCCCTGTGCGGCACCTCCACCCTGCTGCGCAACACCGAGCGGTACGGGGACGGGACACCGCAGTCCGCTTCCCCGGCCGGCCGTGAGCTGTTCAAGCTGGCCGCCGCGAAGAACGGACTCGCCCCGCGTGATCTGCCACCCTCGCTGTCGTTCTTCCAGGGGGTGGAGGTGGGCGACGACGGTTCGCTGCGCTTCACCGGCTCGTCCGGACCCGGCGGGAGCGTGACGCTGCGCGCCGAGCAGGACGTGACCGTACTGATCGCGAACGTGCCGCACCCGGCCGACCCCCGCCCCCGATATGTGAGCGGCCCGCTGGAGGTGCTCGCCTGGCGGGCGGCGCCGACCGAGCCGGGCGACCCGCTGTGGGAGGCCACGCCCGAGGGCCGCCGCGCCTTCCTGAACACCGCCGAATTCCTCGCCGCGAGGGGGCTCGCATGAGCACGACCGTCGTTCCCGCCCGAGCCGCCTGGTCGGCCGTCGTCCGCGCCGGCGAGACGCTCACCATCACCGATCTGCACGGCAACCAGGCCGTCGACTTCCTGCTGTACGACGCCGCGGACACCGCCGTGCGCTACAGCGCGCCCGACACGATCCACGCGCAGGGCAACATCTTCCTGACCACCGGCAGCGTCCTGATGTCGAACGAGCACACCCCGCTGATGACCGTCGTCGACGACGAGGTGGGCCGGCACGACACGGTCGGCGGCGCCTGCTCCAAGGAGTCGAACACCCTCAGGTACGGGCACCACACCTGGTCCCAGCACGCGTGCGTGGACAACTTCCTGGCGGAGGGCGCCCGTTACGGCCTCGGCAAGCGGGACCTCGTCTCGAACGTCAACTGGTACATGAACGTGCCGGTCGAGAAGGACGGCACGCTCGGCATCGTCGACGGCATCTCGGCCCCCGGACTCAGGGTGACCCTGCGCGCCGAGCGCGACGTCATCGTCCTGGTCTCCAACTGCCCGCAGATCAACAACCCCTGCAACGGCTTCGAGCCGACCGCCGTGGAGATGACCGTCGGAGCGGCGCGATGACCTTCGACACGCTGCTTGTCGCCAACCGCGGGGAGATCGCGGTACGCATCATCCGCACGGCGCGCGAACTCGGCCTGCGCACCGTCGCGGTGTACTCCGACGCCGACCGCGGCGCGCCCCACGTCCGGCTCGCCGACGAGGCGGTACGGCTGGGGCCCGCGCCCGCCAAGGAGTCGTACCTCGACGCCGACCTCGTCCTGAAGGCGGCCAAGGACACCGGCGCCGGCGCCGTCCACCCCGGGTACGGCTTCCTCTCCGAGGACGCCGCCTTCGCCCGCCGCTGCGAGGACGCCGGGATCGTCTTCGTGGGCCCGACGCCGGAACAGCTGGAACTGTTCGGGGCGAAGCACACGGCCCGCGCGGCGGCCCGGGCGGCGGGGGTGCCACTGGCACCCGGCACCGGCCTGCTGGACTCCGTCGAGGAGGCGCTCGACGCGGCCTCGCGGATCGGCTATCCCGTGATGCTCAAGGCCACCGGCGGTGGCGGTGGAATCGGCATGTCGGCATGTCGCTCCGCCGGCGAACTGACCGAGTCCTGGGAGCGGGTGCAGCGCGTCGTCTCGGCGTCCTTCTCCTCCGCCGGCGTCTTCCTGGAACGCCTCGTCGAGAACGCCCGCCATGTCGAGGTGCAGGTCTTCGGCGACGGCGCGGGCCACGTCGTCACCCTCGGCGACCGGGACTGCTCGCTCCAGCGGCGCAACCAGAAGGTCCTGGAGGAGGCGCCCGCCCCGGGACTCCCGCCGCAGGTGCGCGACCGGCTCGCCGCCGGCGCCCGTGACCTGTGCGCGAGCGTCGGCTACCGCTCGGCGGGCACGGTCGAGTTCGTGTACGACGCCGCCCGCGAGGAGGCGTACTTCCTGGAGGTCAACACCCGCCTCCAGGTGGAGCACCCGGTGACCGAGGAGGTCCTCGGCATCGACCTCGTGGCCTGGATGCTGCGCCTGGCACGCGGCGAGTCGGACGTCGTGCGGGACCCGGGGCCGCCCCGCGGTCACGCCGTCGAGGCGCGGGTGTACGCCGAGGACCCCTCCCGCGGTCACCGGCCGAGCGCGGGCCTGCTGACCCGGGTCGAGTTCCCCGGCGGTGTCCGGGTGGACGGCTGGGTCGAGACGGGCACCGAGGTGACCACGTCGTACGACCCGATGCTCGCGAAGGTGATCGCCCGCGGTCCGGACCGGGAGCAGGCCCTGCGGCGGCTCGACGAGGCCCTGGCCCGCACCCGGATCGACGGCATCGAGACGAATCTGGGCCTGGTGCGGGCAGCGCTCGCGGAACCGTCCTTCCGGGCGGCGGCGCACTCGACGGCGACGCTGGCCGGCGTCACCGACCCGACGCCGCGCATCGAGGTGGTGGCCGGCGGAACACTCACCACCGTGCAGGACTGGCCGGGCCGCACCGGTCACTGGCAGGTCGGGGTACCGCCGTGCGGCCCCATGGACGACCTGTCGTTCCGGCTGGGCAACCGGGCGCTCGGCAACCCCGAGGGCGCGCCGGGCCTCGAATGCACGCTGCGGGGACCGTCGCTGAGGTTCACCCACGCCACCACGGTGTGCGTCACGGGCGCCCCCGCCGCGGTCACCGTGGACGGCACGGCGGTCGCCCAGTGGGAGCCGGTGACGGTGCCCGCCGGGGCCGTGCTGGACGTCGGTGCCCCCGACGAGCACGGGCTGCGGACCTATGTGCTGTTCGCGGGCGGGGGTCTGGACGTACCCCTGTTCCTCGGCAGCGCGGCCACCTTCACGCTCGGCCGGTTCGGCGGGCACGGCGGCCGGGCGCTGCGCACCGGCGACGTGCTGCACGGCGGCTCGGTGGTCTCCGGAACACCGGTTCCGGCCGCCGACCGGCCGGTCCTCGGCTCGCGATGGCAGGTCGGCGCGCTCGAAGGCCCGCACGCCGCACCCGAGTTCTTCACCGAGGACGACATCCGCGACTTCTACGCCGCCGACTGGAAGGTCCATTTCAACTCGGCACGGACGGGGGTGCGGCTGGTCGGACCGAAACCCCGCTGGGCGCGCAACGACGGCGGTGAGGCGGGCCTGCACCCGTCGAACATCCACGACACGCCGTACTCGGTGGGCGCGGTCGACTACACGGGCGACATGCCGGTGCTGCTCGGCCCCGACGGCCCCTCGCTGGGCGGCTTCGTCTGCCCTGCGACCGTCGTCAGCAGCGAACGCTGGAAGCTCGGGCAGCTCCGCCCGGGAGACACGGTGCGCTTCACCCCGCTCGCCGAGGACGGCTCGGTGCGCCCGGCGATCGTGGACGGCGGCGTGCTCGCGCGGGACGGCGACGTGACCTTCCGCCGCAGCGGCGACGACAACCTGCTGGTCGAGTTCGGTCCCGCGCAGCTGGACCTGGCCCTGCGGATGCGGGCGCACGCGCTGATGGAGGCGGTCGCCGCGGCCGGGATCGACGGTGTCACGGATCTGACACCGGGCATCCGCTCGCTGCAGATCCAGGCGGACCCGGGCAGGCTGCCGCAGCGTGAACTCCTCGCCACCGTCCGGGAGATCGCACGGACGCTGCCGGCCGGGGACCGGCTGACCGTGCCGTCCCGGACGGTCCACCTCCCGCTGTCCTGGGACGACCCGGCGACCCGTGAGGCGATCGCCCGCTACATGGCGGGGGTCCGCGACGACGCGCCCTGGTGCCCGTGGAACATCGAGTTCATCCGCCGGGTGAACGGCCTGGACTCGGTCGCCGACGTCTACCGCACGGTCTTCGACGCGGAGTACCTCGTCCTGGGCCTCGGGGACGTGTACCTGGGCGCGCCGGTCGCGACGCCGCTCGACCCGCGCCACCGGCTGGTCACCACCAAGTACAACCCGGCGCGCACCTGGACCGCCGAGAACTCGGTCGGCATCGGCGGGGCCTATCTCTGCGTCTACGGGATGGAGGGGCCCGGCGGCTATCAGTTCGTCGGGCGCACCACCCAGGTGTGGTCGGCCTGGCAGCAGCGCGGCGCGTTCGAGCCGGGCTCACCGTGGCTGCTGCGCTTCTTCGACCGCATCAAGTGGTACCCGGTCGAGGCGGACGAGTTGCTCGAACTCCGGGCGGACATCGTCTCGGGCCGGTTCGTCCCCCGTGTCGAGGAGGGCGAGTTCTCGCTCGCCGGCCACCAGGCCTTCCTCGCCGAGCACGCCGAGTCCATCGCGGAGTTCCGGGCCCGGCAGGGCGCGGCGTTCGCGGCGGAGCGGGACGCCTGGGAGGCGGCGGGCGAGTTCGCCCGCGCCGAGGCGGCGTCCGCCCCGGCGGTCCCCGCGGCCGAGGTCGCCGTGCCGGAGGGGGGCCGTCTGGTCGAGGCCGAGTTCGCCGCGTCCGTCTGGCAGCTGAACGTCCGCCCGGGCGACACGGTGACGGCCGGTCAGCCACTGCTGGCCCTGGAAGCCATGAAGATGGAGTCGCGGATACCCGCGCCGATGGACGGCCTGGTCCACGAGGTACTCGCCAGGCCGGGCGACCAGGTGGAGGCGGGTACCGCGTTGCTGATCCTGGCTCCGCACGAGTCGTAGCACCACCGCCCGTCCCGCCGTACCTCCAGCGCAAGGAGCACCGATGTCCGCCGTGACCAGGGTCCGCATGGCATACGCCCGCATCGAGGCGACGGACCGCCCGGAGATCTGGATCGACCTCCGCCCCCGCTCGGAGGCCGAGGAGGAGGCCCGAGGGATCGACGAACGTGTGGCCGCGGGCGAGCGGCTGCCGCTCGCGGGCCGCCTGTTCGCGGTCAAGGGGAACATCGACGTCGGGGGCCTGCCGACCACCGCGGGCTGCCCGGCCTACGCGTACACCCCGGAGGTGGACGCCCCGGTCGTCGCCCGGCTGCGCGCCGTCGGCGCGATCGTGCTCGGCACCACGAACCTGGACCAGTTCGCCACCGGCCTGGTCGGCACCCGCTCTCCCTACGGTGCCGTCCGGGGTGCGCTGGACCCGGACCGTGTCAGCGGCGGCTCGAGTTCGGGTTCGGCCGTCGCGGTGGCCCTGGGCATCGTCGACTTCGCCCTCGGCACGGACACCGCGGGCTCGGGTCGTGTCCCCGCCGCGTTCAACGGCATCGTCGGACTCAAGCCGACCCGGGGTCTGGTCCCCACGGCCGGGGTCGTCCCGGCGTGTGCCTCGCTGGACTGCGTGACCGTGTTCGCCCGCACCCTGCCGGAGGCCGAGCGGGTGCTCGCCCAGATGGCGTCCCCGCCGGGCCGCGACCTGCCGGCACTCCCCCAGCGGCTCCCCGGCCCGTGGCGGGTCGCCGTGCCGCCGACCGCGCAGCTGGGCGACCTCGACGAGGGGTGGGCACAGGCGTACGAGACGGCCGTCGAGCGGCTCGTCGCGGCGGGCGCGGAGGTGTCCACGCTCGATCTCACCGTGTTCACGGAAGCCGCCGAGATGCTCTACGGCGGTGCGTTCGTCGCCGAGCGCTACGCCGCCGTCGGGAGCTTTGTCGACAAGTTGCTGAGCGAGGGCGGCGCGGGGCTCGACCCGACCGTCGCCGGGATCATCACCCGCTCCCGGGACATCCCGGCCCACCAGGTGTTCGCGGACCAGGAGCGACTGGACGGGCTGCGCGCCCGGGCGCTCGCCGAGCTCGGCGACGCGGACGCCCTGCTGCTGCCGACCGCGCCCGGCCACCCCACCCTCGCCGAGGTCGCCGCCGACCCGCTCGGCGCCAACGCCCGACTGGGCCGCTTCACCAACTCGACGAACCTCTTCGATCTGGCGGCCGTCGCCGTACCGGCCGGTCCCACTCCCTCCGGTGCGCCGTTCGGTGTGATGCTGATCGGCCGCGCGTTCACCGACGAGCGCCTCGCGCACATCGCCCGCTTGCTCCAGCCGCCGCTGAGGATCGCCGTGGTCGGCGCGCATCTGTCCGGTCAGCCGCTGAACCCGCAGCTGCTGTCCCTGGGCGCCGAACTGGAGCGGACGACGACCACGGCACCCGTGTACCGCCTGTACGCGCTGTCCACGACCCCGCCCAAGCCGGGGCTGGTCCATGTCGGCCCCGAGGAGGGCGGGGCCGTCGAGACCGAGGTGTGGCGGCTGCCCGCGGAGGGGCTCGGCCGGCTGCTCGACGCGCTGCCCCGGCCGATGGCGCTCGGCCGGGTGGAGCTGGCCGACGGCAGCGACGTGCCGGGCTTTCTCTGCGAACCGGCCGCGCTCGAAGGCGCCCAGGACATCACGGACCTGGGCGGCTGGCGCGCCCACCTGCGCGCCGAGGACTGATCCCCTGGGCGGCCCCGGGCCGGCCCGGCACCGGTCACCCGGGAGCCTGCACCCGAGGACGCGTCGCGCCGCCTCCCGTCCGGGGCAGCCCTGCCTCGAGCCTGAGCCGACGCCCGGGGAAGTGCGCCGCCGCCGCTCGGAAGGCGGCGCACCCCGCGGAACGTCAGGGCGGGCGGCGGTCGACGTGTCCCGGCGGCCGCCTGTCACCCGGTCCTGCCGGACGCACCCGCCGGGGCGCCCGGCCCGGTCTCAGCCCACCGAGGAGTAGGCCACGACCCCGCGCAGCAGGGCGTCGACCGCCTTGCGCGCGTTCTTCGCGACCGTCGAACCCTCCACCCCGGAGGGCGCCGCGGCGGCGATCTGACCCAGGACGTCGATGACCTGCTTGCACCACCGCACGAAGTCGCCCGCGGGCATCTCCGCCTCGCGCAGCACCTCGTCGAGCCCCTTGCCGGAGGCCCACTCGTACGCGGCCCAGGCGAAGCCCAGGTCCGGCTCGCGCTGGCCCACGCCCTCCGTCTGGGTGATCCGGAACTCCTCCTCCAAGGCGTCGAGCCGGCC
Organism: Streptomyces siamensis; assembly: GCF_039543605.1. Taxonomy (NCBI): domain Bacteria; kingdom Bacillati; phylum Actinomycetota; class Actinomycetes; order Kitasatosporales; family Streptomycetaceae; genus Streptomyces; species Streptomyces siamensis. The sequence goes on from NZ_BAABKB010000008.1 coordinate 179,392, forward strand.
CCAGATGCGCACCATCTCGCCGAGCGCGGCCTTCGCCTTGCCGGACGGCACCTTGGGCGCCATCGCGTCGTCGGCGACCCGGGACTCGTACACCAACGCCGAGACGCAGGCGGCGAGTTCGGCGGGGCCGAGTCCCTCCCAGACCCCGGCGCGCAGGCATTCGCTGGCGAGCAGGTCCAGTTCGCCGTAGAGCCGGGCCAGCCGCTTGCCGTGTTCGGTCACGTCGTCGCCACGCAGATAGTCCAGCTCGGTGAGCAGGGCCACGATCCGGTCGAAGGTGCGGGCGATGGTGTTCGTCCGGCCCTCGATGCGGCGCTCCAGCTGCGAGGTGTCGCGCAGCAGCCGGTGATAGCGCTCGGCCCAACGCGCGTGGTCCTCACGGTCGTTGCACCCGTGGCAGGGGTGGGCGCGGATCTCCGTGCGCAGCCGGGAGATCTCGCGGTCGTCGGCCGCCTGCGAACGCTTCTTGCGGTGCCGGTCGGGGACGATGTGCGCCGCCTTCGTGCGCAAGGCCGACGCGAGGTCACGACGGGACTGCGGCGAACGCGGGTTGAAGGACTTCGGGATGCGCATCCGCTCCAGCGCCTCGACGGGCACCGGGAAGTCCATGGCGGCCAGACGCTTGACCTGGCGTTCGGACGTGAGGACCAGGGGGCGCGGGCCGTCGTGCTGCTCGAAGCCGCGGTGGCCGTTCGACCGGCCCGCGGGCAGGCCGGGGTCCAGGACCAGCGCCAGGCCCGCGTACTTCCCGGTGGGCACGTGGATCACGTCTCCGGGCTTGAGCTTCTCCAGCGCGACCGCCGCCTCGGCCCGACGCTGCACCGCGCCCTGCCGGGCCAGGTCGGTCTCACGGTCCTTGAGCTCGCGCCGCAGCCGCATGTACGAGTCGAAGTCCCCGAGGTGGCAGGTCATGGACTCCTTGTAGCCCTCGAGTCCCTCCTCGTTGCGCTGGACCTGCCGGGAGATCCCGACGACCGACTTGTCGGCCTGGAACTGCGCGAAGGACGTCTCCAGGAGCTCCCGCGAGCGATGCCGCCCGAACTGCTCGACCAGGTTCACCGCCATGTTGTACGACGGCTTGAAGCTGGAGCGCAGCGGATAGGTGCGGGTGCCGGCGAGGCCCGCCAGGTGCTCGGGGCTGAAGCCGCGCTGCCACAGCACGACCGCGTGGCCCTCGACATCGATGCCGCGGCGCCCGGCGCGGCCGGTGAGCTGGGTGTACTCGCCGGGGGTGATGTCGGCGTGCTGCTCGCCGTTCCACTTGACGAGTTTCTCCAACACCACCGAGCGGGCGGGCATGTTGATGCCGAGTGCGAGGGTCTCCGTCGCGAAGACGGCCTTGACCAGGCCCTGTACGAAGAGTTCCTCGACGACCTCCTTGAACGTGGGCAGCATGCCCGCGTGGTGGGCCGCGATGCCGCGCTCCAGGCCCTCCAGCCATTCGTAGTAGCCGAGGACGTGCAGGTCTTCCCGCGGGATGGAGGAGGTGCGCTCCTCCACGATGGCGCGGACCTTGGCGCGTGCCTCGTCGTCGTTCAGCCGCAGGCCTGCGTACAGGCACTGCTGGACGGCGGCCTCGCAGGCCGCGCGGCTGAAGATGAAGGTGATGGCGGGCAGCAGGCCCTCGGAGTCGAGCCGCTCGATGACCTCGGGGCGGCCCGGCGTCCACATGCGGGAGCGCTGTCTGCGCTCCCGCTCACGGTCGGCCTCGCGCATCGCCCGGCCCCGCCTGCGGTCCTGGTACGACGGCCGGCTGGCCTCCATGCGCGCCATCCGCGTGAGGTCGGGGTTGACGGCCTTCTTCTGGCCCTCGCCCTCCTCGAAGAGGTCGTACATCCGGCGCCCGGCCAGCACGTGCTGGAAGAGGGGCACGGGGCGGTGCTCGGAGACGATCACCTGGGTGTCGCCACGGACGGTGTCCAGCCAGTCGCCGAACTCCTCCGCGTTCGACACGGTCGCGGAGAGCGACACCAGCGTCACGGACTCCGGGAGGTGGATGATCACTTCCTCCCAGACGGCGCCGCGGAAGCGGTCGGAGAGGTAGTGCACCTCGTCCATGACGACATAGCCGAGTCCGAGGAGGGTCTGCGAGCCCGCGTACAGCATGTTGCGCAGCACCTCGGTGGTCATGACGACCACCGGCGCCCCGGAATTGACGCTGTTGTCCCCGGTGAGCAGGCCGACCTTGTCCGTGCCGTAACGGCGGCACAGGTCGGCGTACTTCTGGTTGGAGAGCGCCTTGATCGGCGTCGTGTAGAAGCACTTCTTGCCCTGCTGGAGGGCGAGATGGACGGCGAACTCGCCGACGATCGTCTTGCCTGAGCCGGTGGGCGCGGCCACGAGCACACCCTTGCCCGCTTCGAGTGCCTGACAGGCCTCGATCTGGAAGGGGTCGAGGCCGAAGTCGTACATCTCGCGGAAGGTGGCGAGCGCGGTGGCCTGCTCGGCAGCGCGCCTGCGTGCTGCCGCGTACCGCTCGGCCGGTGAGAGGTCCTCTGTCATCGTGCTTTCGAGACTACCGGGCGGCACTGACAACACGACGATCAATATCCGGATCAGATGCTGTGAGACACGGGGTCCCCGCAGCTCAGGCGAGCACCACCCGCACCGCCGCCGGTATGCACTCCGCGGTCAGCGGCAGCGGCCCGAGCGGCTCCCCGTCCGCGTACCCGGTGATGCCCTCGGCGAGCAGTTCGACCTTCGCGGCCCGGTGCACGCTCACCACCGGATGATCGAGGTGCGTGCCCTTGTAGACCTTCGGGAACACCTTGAGCAGCGTCGTCCGGCTGCAGTCGCCGACGACGGTGACGTCGAACAGCCCGTCCTCCAGGTCCGCGTCCGCACAGATCCTCATGCCGCCGCCGTACGACGATCCGTTGCCGACCGCCACGAGCGTCGCCTCGATCTCCCGGGCCTCGCCGTCGTCGAGCGTGATCCGGAACGGGAAGGGCTTGAAGGCGGCGAGCTCGGCGAGGATCGCGAGGTCGTACTTGAAGCGGCCGGCGGGCAGGCGCATGCGGTTGCCGCGGTCGTTGACGCGGGAGTCGAAGCCCGAGGCGAGGACGGTGCCGAACCAGGTGCCGTCGACCCGGCCCAGGTCGATGTCGCGCAGCCGGGACGCCTTCAGGGAATCGGCGATCCGCCGGCCCGCCGCGGCGGGGTCCTGGACGGGCAGGTCCAGGGCGCGCGCGAAGTCGTTGCCGGTGCCGACGGCGATCAGGCCGAGCGGGGTGCGGGTTCCGGCGACCGCCTGGAGGGCGAGGCTCACCATGCCGTCGCCACCGACCGCTATGAGCGCGTCGGTGCCGCTCTCGACGGCGGCACGCGCCTGCGCGAGGGCGTCGCTCGGATTCTCGCCGAGGACCGTACGGACGTTGAATCCCGCCGCCCGGAGAGCCGAAGCGGCCGGCTGCGCCGCTCGGGCGCCCCGGCCGCGTCCCGCGGTGGGATTGACGAAGAGGGTGATCTCGCTGGCCACAGGGTGACCCTACGAGGTCGACGGGCTTCGTCAGGTCACGTCGTCATAACCGTTCACCCGGTCCGTACCCGCCTGCTCGGGCAGGGCCCGGCTGGCCGACACGGATTCGACCGCGCCGATGTCCTCGGGCGTCAGGTCGAGGTCGGAGGCCTCGTCGTCGCCCGGTCCCTCGGCGTCGCGGCGCTTCTTGCGCCGGTCGTTGAGGAGCGAGAAGACGACCGCGCCGAAGTACAGGATCCAGATCGGCCCGGCGAGCGCCAGCATCGTCAGCGGGTCGGTGCTGGGGGTGGCGAGCGCCGCGAAGACGGTGATGCCCATGATCATGCCGCGCCACCAGCCGAGCATCCGCTTGCCGGTGAGGACGCCCGTGAGGTTGAGCATGACCAGCAGCAGGGGCAGCTCGAAGGACAGGCCGAAGACGACCACCATGCGCGTCACGAGGTCGAGCAGGTCGTCGAGCGGCAGCAGGTTGCTGACGCCGTTCGGTGTGAAGTCGATCAGCACCTTCGCCGTGGTGGGCAGCACCTTGTACGCGAAGAAGGCGCCGCCGAAGAACAGCGGGACGCCGGTCCCGACGAAGGCGTACGCGTACTTCCTCTCGTTCCTGTGCAGGCCCGGCGCGACGAACGCCCAGAGCTGGTAGAGCCAGACCGGCGAGGCGAGCACGACACCCGCCATCAGGGAGACCTTCAGCGCCAGGGTGAACGGGGCCAGCAGACCGTTGATGGTGATCTGCGCGCACTGGTCGCCCTTGGGCATCTTCGCCAGCTCGGCGAAGGTCTTCGGACACCCGACCGAGTCCAGGACCGGCTTGGTGAAGAAGTTGATGATGTCGTTGTAGTAGAAGGCGGCGACGACCGTGACCAGGACGATGGCCAGCATCGCCTTCGCGAGCCGGTTCCTCAGCTCACGAAGGTGCTCCGCGAGGGGCATCCGCCCCTCGGGATCCTTCTCCGTGTTGCGGGCAGACTTGAGCAACCCACGTTCCCATCTCGTGCAGCGGGCCGGACGTCACCGGCCCTGCGTCAGCGCTTGGTCGTGTCCGTGGGCTCGCTGACCGGACGGGAGCTGGTCACGTCGCCGGGCGCGGCCTGGATCGTGCGCTGAGCCGGGGGCTGCTCGTCGGTGTTCGGCGGGCCCGCCGGAGCAGGGTTGCTGCCCTCGTCCTTCATCGCCTTGGCCTCGCTCTTGAGGATCCGGGCGGACTTGCCGAGGGAGCGCGCCATGTCCGGAAGCTTCTTCGCGCCGAACAGCAGGATGATGACGACGAGGATGAGAATGATCTCGGGAGCTCCGAGCCTTCCGAACATAAGTCTTTACCTTCTCACCGAGGCTGCATGGTCGGGGTGCTGTCCGATCGGCCGGACATGTGTCCGATCGTCGTGCTGACAGCGATCGTAACGCTCAGGGGTGAACGCGCGGCAATCCCTGTGCGTACTCCCAGTTCGCGACCCGCGCCTCGTTCTTCGGGCCACGACCAGCAGCGTACCTGTCGTTGCCCGAAAGGTGACAGGGCGAAAGCCCCTCGAAACGCATCACACCCACGTCTTACAGTGCGTCGACCGAGCTCGCGGCGCGTGCGGCGGCCGTCTCCAGTTCCTCGGCAGCCCCGCCGATCCGGCGCGCGGACTCGGAAACCTGGCGGCCCAGACGCTCCGCCTCCACGAAGACACGGACGGCGAGGACACCGAGCACGGCGATTCCCAGGAAACCCGCAGCGATCGCAAACATCGGCCAGAACATGACGTCGACCCTAGAGGTTCTAGACGGTGGAGTGCAGACGCAGGGTGCGCACCCCGCCCCCGGTGAGCAGCTCGACGATGCGCTCCCCCGCCGGCTTGCGGACGGCCGAGCCGCACTCGGGGCAGGTGAAGGAGTAGAAGGTGGTACGGCTGCTCGCGCCGATGGCCAGGCGCAGGGCGCCGGCCCCGAGCTCGAAGCCCGCCCGGCAGTCGGGACAGGCGGCCTTGAACATCACCTCGACCACCCTTCGCATCCCCGCGAAGGCCGTCACGGCCGACATCTCGGGCGCGCCGACCACGCCGGCGCGGACCGGCGCGCCGGTCCGCTGCGCCATGGTCGCCTTCTCCTGCCCGCCAGACTTCGACGACGTGCTCAAAGCTCCTGCTCCTGCCTGTCGTACGGCCCGTCCTGAACCCCTCGCGGCGCGTCGAGCCCGTCGTAGGCCGCGAGCGCGTCGCGGGCCGCCTGACGGGCGCTGTCCGCGAGGCCCTGCGGCGACACGATCCGGCCGTCACGGCCCAGACGCAGTGCCAGCCGCCGCAGCGACGCCGGATCGGGGGTCCGCAGGGTGATACGCAGCCCGCCGTCCGGAAGCTCATCCGCACTGTCGTGCGGGTAGTACTCGGCGACCCAGCGCCCGCCCGGACCGACCTCGACGACCACCTCGGGGTCCTCCGCGGCCGGCTGCACGAGCCCCTCGGAGAGGTCCCTGAGCTCGATCTCGGGCGGCGCCGACGGCTCGTCCAGGATGCGGATCTCGGCGACCCGGTCGAGCCGGAAGGTGCGACGCGCCTCGGAGCGGCGGCACCAGGCCTCCACGTAGGTGTGACCGACGCTGACCAGCCGGATCGGGTCGATCTCGCGCTCGGAGAGCTCGTCACGTGACGGCGAGTAGTAGCGGATCCACAGCCGGCGCCGCTCGGAGATCGCCCGGTCGACGTCCGCGAAGACCCCGCCCTCGGACTCGAAGGTCACCGACAGACGGGAGCTCGCGCCCGCCGCCTCGCCGGAGGCGGCCTCCACCTTGGCGGTGGCGCGCAGCAGCGCCTGCCGGTCGCCCTCGCGCAGGCCGGGCAGCGTGGCCACCGCGCGGGCCGCCACGAGCAGCGCGGTCGCCTCGTCGGCGGCGATGCGCAGCGGCTCCGCCACGTCGTCCGGGTTGTGCCACCAGATACGGTCGCCGTCGGTGTCGATGTCCAGCAGGTCGCCGCCGCGGAAGCTGGTCCCGCACAGGGGCAGCACGTCGAGGTCGGAGATCAGCTCGTCCTCGGTGATCCCGAAGGCGCGCGCGACGTCGCCGACGCGCGCGCCGGGGCGCTCGCGCAGGTAGGTCACCAGGGAGAGCATCCGCCGGGTCTGGTCGATCGCGTTCGCGGGCCTGGCCGGTTTTCCTGCCACTTTCTTACGTTCCCCCTCAGCCCTTGGCCACGGCGCGCAGCCGGTCCACGACGTCGGCCCGCAGCTCCGCGGGCTCCAGGACCACCACGTCGGGCCCGAACTCGACGAGCCAGGCGTCCAGGCCGTGCCCGTACGGAATCTCCAACTCGTCCCAGCCGTCGCCCAGTTCCCGTACGGAGACCGCCTTGGCGCGCAGCGGGTAGCCGGCGCCGGTCCGCAGCCGGATCAGCGCGGATCGGTCGGCGATCTCCCCCGCCCAGCCCGCGACGGTCTCACGCACGGTGACGACGTCGGGCACCTCGGCCGTGAAGCGTCCGGCGCGGGTGCGGACCCGGCCGGTGATCCGGGAGAGCCGGAAGACGCGCTCGGCGCCGCGGTCGCGGTCCCAGCCGGCCAGGTACCAGTGGCCGCGCCAGCATTCGAGGGCCCACGGCTCGACCTGCCGGGACTCCGGGTGCGCGGCGGTGGCCTTGCGGTAGTCGAAGACGACCGGGCGGCGGTCGCGGCACGCGAGCATCAGCGGCTCGAAGGCCGCCTCGTGGACGGGGATGTGCGGTTCCAGGGCGCCATGGGCCTCGTAGGGGTCCACGTCCTCGGGCAGTCCGGCGGCGCGCAGCTTCTGCAGGGCCCCGCTCGCCGCACCGGCCAGCCGGGCCTGCTGCCAGACCTTGGCGGCCAGGCCGAGGGCCGCGGCCTCCTCGGCGTCGAGCGTGATGGGCGGCAGCCGGTTGCTGTCCCGGCGGGCGAGGTAGCCGACCTCGCCGTCGAGGTTCTCCACCGTCTCGATGACCAGGCCGAGTTCGCGCAGATCGTCCTTGTCGCGCTCGAACATCCTGTTGAAGGAGTCGTCCGAGCTCGCTTCGAGGTAGGCCTCGATGGACTCGCGCAGCTCGCGCTTGCTCAGCGGCCGGCGTGTCCCGAGCAGACACAGCGCCAGGTTCATCAGCCGCTCGGCCTTGGCAATGGCCATCGACGCCCTTCCCTATGGTGCTTCCGATCGTCGACCGTACCGCCCCGGGGTGTCGTGGCAAAAGCCGAGGGCCCATGCCTGTACAGGCATGGGCCCCAGGTGATCGCTTCCGGTCGCAGGACGATCAGACCGCGACCAGGTCCACGACGAAGATCAGCGTCTCGCCGGGCTTGATCGCCGGCGTCGGGCTCTGGTTGCCGTAGGCGAGGTGGGCCGGAATGGTCAGCTGGCGACGGCCGCCGACCTTCATGCCCTGCACGCCCTGGTCCCAGCCCTTGATGACGCGGCCGCCGCCGAGCGGGAAGCGGAACGGCGTCCCGCGGTTCCAGCTGGCGTCGAACTCCTCGCCGGTGCTGAAGGCGACACCCACGTAGTGGACGGTGACGTTCTGGCCCGCCTGGGCCACCTCTCCGTCACCCTCCCAGATGTCCTTGATCTCGAGGTCCGCCGGGGGCTCGCCGCCCGGGAAGTCGATCTCGGGCTTCTCGATGCTCACGTCTTTGGCTCCTGCTTGTTCGCTTGGTTGCCTTACGGCAACACCGACAGTCTCACATCCCTGGGAGGGTTACATCTTCGCCAGGATGTCGACGGAGAAGACCAGGGTGGAGTCCTTCTTGATGCCACTGCCGCTCGGCGGGTTGTCGCCGTAGCCCAGGCTCGGCGGGACGACGATGAGGACGCGGCTGCCGACCTTCTTGCCCGTCAGACCCTGGGCCCAGCCCTTGACGACCTGCTGGAGGGAGAACGACGTCAGCTGACCCCTGCCGTAGGTCGAGTCGAACTCCTTGCCGCCGTCCCAGAGCACGCCCTTGTACTGCACCAGCACGCTGCTGTCGGCCTGGACCTCCTCGCCGTCGCCCTCGATGACGTAGTTCGCCACGAGCTTGGTGGGCGCGGCGGCCTTGGGCACCTCGATGGAGGGCGCCTTGCCGTCGGTGTTGGTACCGACCTTCGGCAGGTTCGCGTCCGTCTGGGGGACGTCCTTGCCCTTGGCGGAGCTCTTCGCGTTGAAGGTCTGCTGGATGTCGACCACGAACACCAGCGTGTCGGTGCCCTTGATGCCCGCCTGGGTGTTGCCCTGCTTGCCGTACCCCCAGGTCGGCGGGACGGCCATCTCGACGCGGCTGCCCGCCTTCTTGCCGACCAGGCCGTACCGCCAGCCGTCGATGATGCCGCCCTGCGCGAGCTGGATGACCAGCGGCGTCTTGCGGTCGTAGGAGTTGTCGAAGACCTTCGCCGTGTCCCAGATCTGGCCGAGGTAATTGGCCTGGATGTAGTCGTTCTCGGCGACGGTCTGGCCGTTGCCCGCGATGACCGTGCGCACCGCGAGGTTCTCCGACGGCTCGCCGGTGCCCTTGGCGACGGTCGGCTTCTCGTCGAACTTCGTACCGGCGGTGATGCCGGGCAGCGGACCGTCGACGATCTTCGGCGGCGGCGCCGCCGAGGGGGAGCCCGAAGGCGAGGGGCTGGCACTGGACTTCGCCGTGTCTGACTTGCCGTCGTCACCGCATCCGGCGAGTGTGACCAATCCAGCGGGTACGGCAAGAAGGAGTGAGCGTCGGCGCACGGTGGGGGCCTCGTATCGGTCGATCTTGGTTGATGGCGTGCGCGCAACTCTACGACGTGAGAAGGGCGCCGTACGGAAAACGTACGGCGCCCCGCGTTGCGTTCCGGAATCACTTTCGGAACATGCGGCTCACATTCCCGCGATCAGCTTCTCCACCCGGTCGTCGACGGAGCGGAAGGGGTCCTTGCACAACACGGTGCGCTGCGCCTGGTCGTTCAGCTTCAGGTGGACCCAGTCGACCGTGAAATCGCGGCGCTGTTCCTGGGCGCGCCGGATGAAGTCGCCGCGCAGTCGCGCCCGAGTGGTCTGCGGCGGTACGGACTTGCCCTCGAAGATCTTCAAATCGTTGCAGATCCGGGTGGCTTGTCCCTTCTTCTCCAGCAGGTAGTACAGGCCTCGGCGACGGTGGATGTCGTGGTAGGCGAGGTCTATCTGCGCGACCCTCGGGTGAGACATCGTCATGTTGTGCTTGGCCCGGTACCGCTCGATGAGCTTGTACTTCATCACCCAGTCGATCTCGGTGCCGATCCGGTCGAGGTCCTCGGCCTCGATCGCGTCCAGCGTGCGGCCCCACAGCTCCAGGACCTGCTCGACGGTGCCGGTGCGGATGCCGCGGCGCTCGCAGAAGTCCACGGCCTTCTCGTAGTACTCGCGCTGCACTTCGAGGGCGGACGCCTCCCGCCCGCTGGCGAGGCGCACCTTGCGGCGGCCTGTGATGTCGTGGCTGACCTCGCGGATCGCCCGGATCGGGTTCTCCAGGGTGAGGTCGCGCATCACGGTGCCCGCCTCGATCATGCGCAGCACGAGGTCCGTGGCCCCCACCTTCAGGAGCATCGTCGTCTCGGACATGTTCGAGTCGCCGACGATGACGTGCAGGCGGCGGTAGCGCTCGGCGTCCGCGTGCGGCTCGTCCCGGGTGTTGATGATGGGACGCGAGCGGGTCGTCGCGGAGCTGACGCCCTCCCAGATGTGCTCGGCCCGCTGGCTGACGCAGTACACGGCGCCGCGCGGGGTCTGGAGCACCTTGCCCGCACCGCACAGCAGCTGCCTCGTGACCAGGAACGGGATGAGGATGTCCGCGAGCCGGGAGAACTCCCCGTGCCGGGCCACCAGGTAGTTCTCGTGGCAGCCGTAGGAGTTGCCCGCCGAGTCGGTGTTGTTCTTGAACAGATAGACGTCGCCCGCGATTCCTTCCTCGTGCAGGCGTCGTTCGGCGTCGACCAGGAGTCCTTCGAGAATGCGCTCGCCGGCCTTGTCGTGGGTGACGAGTTCCGTCACGTTGTCACATTCGGGTGTCGCGTATTCCGGATGTGATCCCACGTCGAGATAGAGGCGGGCACCGTTCCGCAGAAAGACATTGCTGCTGCGGCCCCATGACACGACACGGCGGAAGAGGTACCGCGCCACCTCGTCGGGAGACAGGCGGCGCTGTCCCCTGAACGTACACGTGACGCCGTACTCGTTCTCCAGCCCGAAAATGCGGCGGTCCATGACTGAACATTACGCCCGATCCCCCGAGCTGAAACGGGGTTCGACGGCACGGTTTGGATCATTTTCCGATGAGACCGCAACGACCGCACCTCGTCCGGCAGCTGCGAGGACCCGCCCCGTGGCCAGCAGAACCACCAGTGCGGCGGCCCCGGCGGCACTCGGCACGGCGAAGCCCCACACGGCCCCGCCCCGCTCGACCACGGGGCCCGTCAGACCCGTTCCGACCGACGCGCCGACGGTGAACGTGGTCACGAGCCAGGAGAACGCCTCGGTGACCGTCCCCTTCGGCGCGTGCCGGTCGACCAGGACGAAGGCGCAGGCGATGCAGGGCGCGAGGAAGACGCCGGCGAGGGTGGTGAGCGCGGTCATGGCGACGGGGCCGGGCACCAGCGTGAGGGGCAGGTAACACACCGCCAGAAGGGCCACGAGCCCGCGCAGTCGCCGTTCCGGCGCGCCGCCCCACTGCCGCATGCCGTACACGGTGCCGCCGACGAGCGCGCCGAGGCCGATGCCGGCCATCAGCCAGCCGTACACCGCGTCCCCGCCGTGGTCGTCGGCGTACGACACGGCGGCCACGGTGATGGAGCCGAGGGCCACCCCGATGCACAGGAAGGCGGCGAGCAGGGCCAGCAGGCCCGCGGAGCGCAGCGCGCCGAGCCAGTGCGCCTCGCGCGGGGCCGAGCGCCACGCGCGCGAGGGCGGCGAGACGACCACGGAGAGCGCGCCGAGCACCCCGATGACGTTCAGGACGAGCAGCGCGGCCTGGGCGGACCAGAGCGCCACGCACAACGTCACGAGCAACGGTCCGACGGTGAACATGACCTCCTGCGCCACCGCGTCCATGGCGTACGCGGTGTGCACCTGCTCCTCCCTGCGCAGCACGGAGGGCCACAGCGCCCGCAGACCGCCCTCCAGGGGCGGTGTGAACAGTCCGGCGACGGCCATGGAGACGTAGGCGAGCGGCAGCGGCTCCGTGCCCGCGAAGGCGAAGACGCCCATTCCGAGGGCCGACACGAGCGCGGCGGGCAGCTGGACGCGGGGCTGGCCGTGCAGGTCCACCAGACGCCCGAGCAGGGGCTGCCCCACGGCGTTGGCCACCCCGTACACGGCGGCCAGCGCGCCGGCCAGGCTGTAGGTGCCGCCCTCGGCGCGGACGAAGAGCACCACGGCGATGGCGGCGGTGGCGTTCGGCAGCCGCCCGACCAGGGTGCCGACGAGGAGCCGTGCGGCATGCCTCGCCCTGAGGATCTCCAGGTATCCCGCGGCCATGCCCTGCCCTTCCGTCGTGCGTGACGTATGAGGTTTTACGTATAACGTCGTCTTCCATACGTACCATGTGCGCTGACCGGGAGTCCAGACGAGGGAGCAGGTCGACGGTGGCACGAGGTAGCACGCGCCCCACGAGCCGGGACGTGGCCCAGGCCGCCGGAGTGTCCCAGGCCGCGGTCTCCCTGGTGCTCGGCGAGAAGTGGCGCGGCCGGGTCTCCGAGGCGACGGCGGAACGCGTCCGCGAGGCGGCCCAGGAGCTCGGTTACCGCCCGAACCTCGCGGCCCGCAATCTGCGCCTGGGCCGCACCCGCACCGTCCTCCTGGTCGTCCCGGCGCTCACCACGGAGTTCTTCGCGGGCGTCTACACCGGTGCGGCCCGGGTGGCGGCCGCGCACGGCTTCGGCGTGGTCCTGTACCCCTCCCCCGAGGGCATCGGCCCCGCCCGGGACCCCTTCGGCTCGGCGGCGGCCGCGCTGGACGGTGTGATCGCCTCGTCCATGGCCGCCGACGCACTCACCGCGATCCGCGGCGACCAACTCCCGCTCGTGATGCTCGACAGCGATCCGGCGGGCAGCCTCGGCGCGGCCACGGTCAATCTCGACATCGCGGACGGGGTACGGCAGGTCGCCGATCACCTGCTCGCCCTGGGGCACCGCCGTTTCCTGCACCTCGCGGCCGACATCGCCTCGTGGACCTTCGAGGTACGCGCACGCGAGCTGGCCGCGCGGCTCGCCGCGGTCCCCGGAACGGAGCTGCGCACGACGCGGGCCCCGATCTCCATCGAGGGCGCCCTGACCGCCGCGGCGTCCGCGCTCGCCACCGATCCCCGGCCCACCGCGCTGGTCTGCGACGACGACAAGCTGGCGGCCGGTGCCTACAAGGCGGCACGGCGCCTCGGGCTGCGTGTCCCCGACGACCTCTCCATCACGGGCCTGGACGATCTGGCCCTGGCCCGGGCCATCGACCCCGAGCTGACGACCGTGCGGCTGGACGCCGAGCTCTTCGGGGAACGGGGCATGGAGGCCCTCCTGGCGGTCCTGGAGGGCCGGACTCCCCCTCGAGGCGACATCCCGGTCACCCTCGTCGTACGGGGCTCCACGGCCCCGCCAGGCGCTCCGGTCGCCTGAGCGGCCCCGCACAGGCACCCCCGAGCCCCTCCGGCACAGCGGCGCGCCCCGGCCGAACGGGCGGCCGGGGCGCGCGGAGCACTGCGGAAGAAGCCGAGGTCACTCCTCGTCCTCGGCCGACTCCTCGGCCTCCGTGGCGGTGGTGGCGCCGCCCGCCTCCAGCAGGCGGGCGAGCTGACGCCCGACGATCCGCTTGAACTTGCGCTGCTGCGGGCGGGTGCGGTCCAGCACCGCGACCTCCAGGCGCTCCGCGGGGATCTCCCGCTCACCGCCGTTCGGTTCGCGGGACAGCGACTGCACGGCCAGTTTCAGGGCTTCCGCCAGCGACATGCCGTCCTGGTGGCGCTGGTCCAGGTAGCTGCTGATCTGCTCGGCATTGCCGCCGACGGCGACCGAGCCGTGCTCGTCGACGATGGATCCGTCGTGGGGCAGCCGGTAGATCTGGTCGCCCTCGGGCGTCTCGCCCACCTCGGCGACGACGAGCTCCACCTCGTACGGCTTCTCGGCCGCGCTGGAGAAGATCGTGCCCAGGGTCTGGGCGTACACGTTGGCGAGACCGCGGGCGGTCACGTCGTCACGGTCGTAGGTGTAACCGCGCAGGTCGGCGTAGCGGACGCCGCCGATCCGGAGGTTCTCGTACTCGTTGTACTTGCCGGCGGCGGCGAAGCCGATCCGGTCGTAGATCTCGCTGAACTTGTGCAGCGCGCGGGACGGGTTCTCACCGACGAACACGATGCCGTCGGCGTACTGCAGTACGACCAGGCTGCGGCCGCGGGCGATGCCCTTGCGGGCGTATTCCGCCCGGTCGGCCATGGCCTGCTGGGGTGAGACGTAGAACGGCGTCGACACCGGTTATCCATCCCTTTCTGTCGAAGTCACTGGATCACCTTGATAAAGAGGCCGGGCTCAGAGCAGTGCGGCCCGCGGGCCGTCGGGCTGCTCCAGACGCCGCTCCAGGATCGAGCGGGCGATCTCGGAGGACTCCTCGTCGGTGAGCCGGCGGAAGCCGTCCTCGGTGATCACGGTGACGATGGGGTAGATCCGGCGGGCGACATCGGGACCACCGGTCGCCGAGTCGTCGTCTGCCGCGTCGTACAGGGCCTGGACGACCAGGGTCGTGGCCTGGTCCTCGGTCAGGTCCTTGCTGTAGAGCTTCTTCATGGCACCGCGCGCGAAGATCGAGCCGGAGCCGGTGGCGGCGTACCCGTGCTCCTCGGAGCGGCCGCCGGTGACGTCGTAGGAGAAGATGCGCCCCTTGCCGCGGTCCACGTCGAACCCGGCGAAGAGCGGCACCACGGCGAGGCCCTGCATGGCCATGCCGAGGTTGGAACGAATCATCGTGGAGAGGCGGTTCGCCTTGCCCTCCAGGGAGAGCTGGGCGCCTTCCACCTTCTCGAAGTGCTCCAGCTCCAGCTGGAACAGCTTCACCATCTCGACGGCCAGACCGGCCGTGCCGGCGATGCCCACCGCCGAGTACTCGTCGGCCGGGAAGACCTTCTCGATGTCGCGCTGTGCGATGACATTGCCCATGGTCGCGCGCCGGTCACCGGCGAGGACCACACCGCCGGGGAACGTGGCGGCGACGATGGTCGTGCCGTGCGGGGCCTCGATCACGCCCTGGGTGGGCGGCAGCTGCCGCATGCCAGGGAGCATGTCCGGCTGGTGCTCGGCCAGGAAGTCCATGAACGAGGACGAGCCGGGCGTCAGGAAGGCAGCCGGCAGACGCCCGGTGCTGCGAGGGTTGGCTTCCACGCGATTCCTTCCACGTAGGCTGCGGCCCGACGTGGACGGCCGAGCCGATCATCAAATCTGTGCACGGACCATACCCGCGCGTACGCCGGTCATCCGTCCCGGCGCCGACCTAATGGATCAGACCGGCCCCGGGACGGACAACTGGCGTTACTCCCCGCCCTTTTGGACGAAGGAACGCACGAAGTCCTCGGCGTTCTCCTCGAGGACGTCGTCGATCTCGTCCAGCACGGAGTCGACGTCGTCCGACAGCTTCTCCTGACGCTCCTTGAGGTCGTCGGAGGCCTGCGCGTCCTGCGCCTGCTCCTCGACCTCCTCGGTGGAGCGCGTCGCCTTCTGCTGTCCGCCGCCGGTGTCCTTGGTCGCCATAACCCTCACCCCGCTCGGTTCGACGTTCTTGATCAGACCCTACAAGCAGGGTCCGACATCGGCCCCGCAGTTGCTACAACGTACGGGGGCCACCTCGATGATTCCCGTGCGCCGGGTTTTCCACCCTGTCCGGCCCCTCCCCGCACGGGTGGCCGGTCAGCCGCCGGACAGCACCCTGACCAGGTCCTCGGCCGTGCGACAGCGGTCCAGGAGCTCCTTGACGTGATTACGCGTTCCGCGAAGCGGCTCCAGGGTTGGGACGCGCTGGAGCGAGTCCCGGCCCGGCAGATCGAAGATCACCGAGTCCCAGGACGCGGCCGCCACGTCGTCCGCGTACTGCTCCAGGCAGCGCCCGCGGAAGTACGCGCGGGTGTCCTCCGGCGGCTTCGTACGGGCCCGGTCGACCTCGGCCTCGTCCAGCAGGCGCTTCATGCGTCCACGGGCCGCCAGGCGGTTGTACAGGCCCTTCTCGGCGCGCACGTCCGCGTACTGGAGGTCGAGGAGGTGGAGCTTCGCGGCGTCCCAGTCCAGGCCGTCACGGCGCCGGTATCCCTCCATGAGCTCCCGCTTGGCGACCCAGTCGAGCTCTCCGGCGAGGCTCATCGGATCGTTCTCCAGGCGGTTCAGGGTGTCCTCCCAGCGCAGCAGGACGTCCTTGGTCTGCTCGTCGGCGTCCGCCCCGAACCGTTCCTCCACGTACTTGCGGGACAGCTCGAAGTACTCCATCTGCAACTGGACAGCGGTGAGTGTCCGGCCGCTGCGGAGCGTGACGAGCCGCTTGAGCGTCGGGTCGTGGGAGACCTGGTGGAGGGTGCGTACGGGCTGGTCGACGGCGAGGTCCACGGCGATGAAGCCGTCCTCGATCATGGACAGGACCAGGGCCGTCGTGCCCAGCTTGAGGTAGGTCGAGATCTCGGAGAGGTTCGCGTCGCCGATGATCACGTGGAGCCGGCGGTACTTCTCCGCGTCCGCGTGCGGCTCGTCGCGGGTGTTGATGATCGGGCGCTTCAGCGTCGTCTCCAGACCCACCTCGACCTCGAAGTAGTCGGCGCGCTGACTGAGCTGGAAGCCGTGCTCGTGCCCGTCCTGGCCGATGCCGACGCGGCCCGCTCCGGTGACGACCTGGCGCGAGACGAAGAAGGGCGTCAGGTGGCGCACGATGTCCGAGAAGGGGGTCTCCCGCTTCATCAGGTAGTTCTCGTGCGTGCCGTAGGAGGCGCCCTTGTTGTCGGTGTTGTTCTTGTAGAGGTGGATCGGCTGGGCGCCCGGGAGCTGGGCGGCCCGCTCGGCGGCCTCGGCCATGATGCGCTCGCCGGCCTTGTCCCAGAGGACGGCGTCGCGCGGGTTCGTGACCTCGGGAGCGCTGTACTCGGGGTGCGCGTGGTCCACGTACAGCCGCGCGCCGTTGGTGAGGATGACATTGGCCAGGCCGATGTCCTCGTCGGTGAGCTGGCTGGCGTCGGCGGCCTCCCTGGCGAGGTCGAAGCCTCGCGCGTCCCGCAGCGGATTCTCCTCCTCGAAGTCCCAGCGGGCGCGGCGCGCCCGGTGCATCGCCGCCGCGTAAGCGTTGACGATCTGGGACGAGGTGAGCATGGCATTGGCGTTGGGGTGGCCGGGGACGGAGATCCCGTACTCCGTCTCGATGCCCATTACTCGCCGTACGGTCATGCGGCCCTCCTTGCCCGGCGGCGCCCTCGGTCGGGGGCGCTGCTCAAGTACCGCTGGCGCTCCGGTGCGTGTGCGGTGCCCGTCCCCGCACTGCGCGACTCGGCGGTACGAAAGAGCCTAGAACGCCTCTGCGCTGGTGGGGAGATCATTTGCGTCATTGCTGTGCTCCAGCCGTGCCCCGCAAAACAGT
Organism: Streptomyces siamensis; assembly: GCF_039543605.1. Classification (NCBI taxonomy): domain Bacteria; kingdom Bacillati; phylum Actinomycetota; class Actinomycetes; order Kitasatosporales; family Streptomycetaceae; genus Streptomyces; species Streptomyces siamensis. The sequence continues at coordinate 196,411 of NZ_BAABKB010000008.1, forward strand.
CGGCTGCGGGTACCCATGAAGGGCACCCGCAGCCGCCCTGTCTTTTACAGGTACTGACCGGTGTTGGCCACCGTGTCGATGGAGCGTCCGGTGTCCGCGCCCTGCTTTCCGGTGATGAGGGTACGGATGTACACGATCCGTTCGCCCTTCTTTCCGGAGATCCGGGCCCAGTCGTCCGGGTTCGTCGTGTTCGGCAGGTCCTCGTTCTCCTTGAACTCGTCCACGCAGGCCTGGAGGAGGTGGGAGACCCTGAGACCCTTCTGGTTGTGTTCGAGGAAGTCCTTGATCGCCATCTTCTTGGCTCGGCCGACGATGTTCTCGATCATCGCGCCGGAATTGAAGTCCTTGAAGTACAGGACTTCCTTGTCACCGTTGGCGTAGGTGACCTCCAGGAAGCGGTTCTCCTCGGTTTCGGCGTACATCTGTTCCACGGCGGTCTGGATCATGCCGTGGACGGTGGCCGCCTTGTCGCCGCCGTGCTCCCCGACGTCCTCGGAGTGCAGCGGGAGGCGCTGGGTGAGGTACTTCCCGAAGATGTCCTTCGCCGCCTCGGCGTCCGGACGCTCGATCTTGATCTTCACGTCGAGCCGGCCGGGCCGCAGGATGGCGGGGTCGATCATGTCCTCGCGGTTCGAGGCGCCGATCACCACCACGTTCTGCAGGCCCTCCACACCGTCGATCTCGGCGAGCAGCTGCGGGACGATGGTGTTCTCCACGTCCGAGCTGACACCCGAGCCACGGGTGCGGAAGAGGGACTCCATCTCGTCGAAGAAGACGATGACGGGCGTACCCTCGCTGGCCTTCTCCCGGGCACGCTGGAAGACGAGGCGGATCTGCCGCTCGGTCTCACCGACGTACTTGTTCAGGAGCTCGGGGCCCTTGATGTTGAGGAAGAAGCTCTTGCCCGTGGCCTGACCGGTCACCTCGGCGACCTTCTTGGCCAGCGAGTTGGCGACGGCCTTGGCGATGAGCGTCTTGCCGCATCCGGGAGGCCCGTACAGCAGGACTCCCTTCGGTGGCCGCAGCTCGTGCTCCTTGAAGAGGTCGGGGTAGAGGTACGGGAGCTCGACCGCGTCGCGGATCATCTCGATCTGGTTGCCCAGGCCGCCGATCTGCTCGTAGCCGATGTCGGGGACCTCTTCGAGGACGAGTTCCTCGACCTCGCTCTTCGGGACGACCTCGTAGACATAGCCGGAACGGGGTTCGAGCAGCAGGGCGTCGCCGGGACGGATGGTGACGTCCAGCAGCGGCTCGGCGAGCCGCACCACCCGCTCCTCGTCGGTGTGCCCCACCACGAGGGCGCGCTCGCCGTCCTCCAGGATCTCCTTGAGGGTGACGATGTCGCCGACGCTCTCGTACTCCATGGCCTCGACCACGTTGAGGGCTTCGTTGAGCATCACTTCCTGGCCGCGCCTGAGCTCGTCGAGCTCCACGCTGGGGCTGACGTTCACCCGGAGCTTGCGGCCCCCGGTGAAGATGTCCGCCGTGCCGTCCTCGTTCGCCGTGAGGAAGACACCGAAGCCCGCCGGCGGCTGTGCCAGCCGGTCGACCTCCTCCTTGAGGGCCACGATCTGGTCGCGGGCCTCACGGAGCGTGTTCGCGAGTCGCTCGTTCTGTGCGGACACGCCGGCCAGGTTGGTCTGCAGCTCGACGATCCGCTCTTCGAGAATCCTCGTGTGACGCGGAGAGTCGGCGAGCTTGCGTCGCAGGACGGCGATCTCCTGCTCAAGGTAGGCAATCTGTCCGGCGGGGTCATCGGACCCCCGTCCCGGGCGGATGCCGCGGTTCATGTCGTCGTCGTGGGCTGCCACGGTCCTCACCTCCTCCAAGGGGAGCTGGACGCTTCCAGACCCTACCTGGGTGGGTGTCGATTGAAACCCCTAGATCACAAAGACTGTCGGGGTGTGTCCGATCTTCACCCTTGCGCTCTCCCTCACGCCAGGGGAATACCCACCCAACATGATTGGGAAGCGGACGGAGGTAGGGTCGAAGTGTTCAACACCCGTCAGAGCTGGCCCGACTTGCAGCCGCTTCGGGTCGCTCGACGCAGGAAACGGCAGGAGAAATGACCGTGCAGCAGGAGGCCGGGGTTGACGGCGAGGCGCTCGAGGTCTGGATCGATCAGGACCTCTGTACCGGCGACGGGATCTGCGCCCAGTACGCCCCGGAGGTCTTTGAGCTGGACATCGACGGTCTGGCGTACGTGAAGAGTCCCGAGGACGAGCTGCTCCAGGCCCCCGGCGCCACAACGCCCGTGCCGTTGCCGCTTCTGCGCGACGTGCAGGACTCCGTGAAGGAGTGTCCCGGCGAGTGCATCCACGTACGTCGGGTTTCGGACAGGGTCGAGGTCTACGGTCCCGACGCGGAGTGACCACCCGGGCACTCCGGGTCACCCGCTGTCCGGTTTCTCACACCCCCCGCCCCGCGGGGGGTGTTCTTTTTTGTTCGGAACCGGTCGGGGCCACGACGGGACGACGCCGGGACTACACGGAGTGTGCTCACACACTCCGTGCTTCGGACGGGGTGGAGCGGACGAAAGCGCCGCCCTTCCACTGCCACTTGGCGAGGTCCTTCACATCCGGGCAGCAACTCGGTACGTCGGCCGAGGAGTAGCCGAGGAGGGTCGCGGTGACCGCCCGGTCGCGCACCGCGAAGTCCGTGACGCTCAGCCGGTCCTTGGGATCGACCAGGGTGGCCACGACTCGGGGCTTCTTCTCGCCCCTGCCCTGGGTTAGGACGTAGACGCCACTGGGCGGGGTGCCCGAGCCGGCGTCGCAGCGGACGACGGCCACGGTCTCCGGGCGGCCGTCGCCGTCGAGGTCGCCGGACGCCTTCTTCTGGACGAGGGCCTTGGCCGGGCCGCACTCGATCGGGAAGGCGACGCCGGTCGGGTCGGGAGCCGCCGCCGGGGCCGCCGCGGTCCTGGCGCCCGGGCCCGGCTGGGCCGCTGTCGCGGAGTCGGGCTGCAGGACGGAGGAGAGCGCGACCACACCGGCGATGGCGGTGGCCGTGGCGACCCACTGGATGGGGCTGGTGTGCGTGTGTGCCAGTTCCGGGACGGCGGATTGCTGCACTAGGAGTGTCTCCCGTGAGGGCTGTGCCGGTGGGGGTGTCCCGCATGGTGCCACACGTCACACCGTGGTGGAACGGCGGGGTCCGTACTTCTGGCTGCGTGTCAACAGAAAACGGCCGTGGCCGAGTTCCCGGGCGCTCCCGGGAACTCGGCCACGTTCGTGGTGCGTTGGGTGTGTACCGCTCGCGTCAGCGGGCGGCTCCACCGTCGGCGTTGGGGCCGGCGTAGTCCTCGCCGTAGGCGCCCTTGGCGGGACGGCGGCGGCGCATGGGCGGCTCGACGCCGTCCGCGAGACGACGGGCGGTGAGCAGGAAGCCGGTGTGGCCGATCATCCTGTGGTCCGGGCGGACGGCCAGGCCCTCGATGTGCCAGTTGCGGATCATCGACTCCCAGGCCGTCGGCTCGTTGAAGCAGCCGATCTCGCGGATGGACTCGACGGTCCGCGCGAGCTGGGTGGTGGTCGCGACGTAGCAGCAGAGGATGCCGCCGGGGACGAGCGCCTTGGAGACGGCCTCCAGGCACTCCCAGGGGGCGAGCATGTCGAGGATGACGCGGTCGACGTCCGTGTCGGACAGGTTGTCCTGGAGGTCGCCCACGGTGAGCTGCCAGGCGGGGTGCGGGCCGCCGAAGTAGCGCTCCACGTTCTGCTGGGCGATCTCGGCGAAGTCCTCGCGGCGCTCGTAGGAGTGCAGCATGCCCTGGTCTCCGATGGCACGGAGCAGGAAGCTGCTGAGCGAGCCGGAGCCGACCCCCGCCTCCACGACGCGTGCGCCGGGGAAGATGTCGGCGAAGGCCAGGATCTGCCCCGCGTCCTTGGGGTAGACCACGGCGGCGCCGCGGGGCATGGACAGGACGTAGTCGGGGAGCAGGGGGCGCAGCGCGAGATAGGCGACGTTCCCCGTGGTGCGGACAACGCTGCCCTCGGGAGCGCCGATCAGCTCGTCGTGCGGGAAGGAACCCTTGTGGGTGTGGAAGTTCTTCCCCGCTTCGAGCGTGAACGTGTAGTGGCGGCCCTTGGGGTCGGTCAGCTGAACCTGGTCCCCGACCTTGAAGGGCCCGCGCCTGCGGGCGGCACCGGTCGGTTCGGACATGTGAACAGCCTACCGGTCCCGGCGGGGGCCACCGACCAGTCCGCGGGAGACGGGCGGAGCCCTAGGACGGGTGCCGCGCCATCGCCTTCACGAAGGCGCGCTCCACGTCGGCGGCCGACAGCACACCGTAGATCTCGCCGGACTCCTCGACCACCAGGTACTCGGTGGCCGGCGTCGCGCGGAGCACGTCCAGGAGTTCCTCGCCGGCGAGCTCGGCGGACACCCGCATCCCGTCGGTCAGGTCCTGGGCGAGGCCGCTGACGGCGACCCAGGGCCGACGGTGCTCCGGTACACCGACGATGGCGGCCTCACGGACGAGGGAGAGCGGTTCGCCGTCGGCGTCGACCACGACGAGGGCGCGGGCGCCGACCTCGTTGGCGCGGCGCAGCGCCTCCGAGAGGGGGGTGTCGGTCTCCACCGGGACCGCGCGCCGGGTGAGCGAACGGGCCCGCAGCTCGGGCAGGTGCTCGCGCAGACGGGCCATCCGCAGACTGTTGCCCGCGCCGGTCCAGATGATCGCGGCGAGGATCGCGGCGAGCAGGGCGTCGGTGACGGTGTCCATGCCGCCGATGTCGTCCGGGGCGTCTCCGATCATTCCGGACTGGGTGAGCAGGGGAAGCCCGATCAGTACGGAGACGGCGAGGGCCCGGCCGAACCAGGCGGCGGCGACGGTACCGCTCATCGGCTTGCCGGTGAGCTTCCACACCACGGCGCGGAGCATGCGGCCGCCGTCGAGGGGCAGGCCGGGCAGCAGGTTGAAGGCCGCCACGATGAGGTTGGAGATCATCAGGCCGGCGAGCAGGACGCCCGGTACGGTGCCCGGTTCGACGGTCTGCATGGCCAGGTAGAAGACGCCGGACAGGACGAGGGAGAGCAACGGGCCGACGAAGGCCAGCACGAACTCCCGGCCCGGGGTCTCGGCCTCCTTCTCGATCTCCGACACCCCGCCGAAGAACTGGAGCTGGATCCGGCGCACCGGCAGCTTGAAGCGGAGGGCGGCGACGGTGTGGGCCAGCTCGTGGACCAGTACGGACGCGTAGAAGGCGACGGCGAAGAAGAGGGAGACCAGGTAGCGGGCGGCGCCGAGCTCCGGCAGCACGCGGTCGAGCTGGCCGCCGAACACCCAGGTGATCAATGCGGCCACGAGGAACCAGCTCGGCGCGACGTACACCGGGACGCCGAAGGGCCGCCCCATGAGCAGTCCGCCGCCGGGCTCCCGGCCGCGCCGCGGGGGACGGCCCCCGCCGCCCTCCGACCGTGCGCGGGTGCGGGCCTCTTCCACCGGGGCGGCGGACGCCGGGTGCTCCCGCGGCTCGGCGGTGCCGGCCGGCTTCGTGAGGATGCTCGTGGGGGCGTCGTCGGAGTCGTCGCCGCCGGACCGCGCCTCGCGCACCGCGCCCGACGGGGCGCGGGGTCCGTCGGGAGTTTCGGTGGCGGTGTCGCGCTCGGACGGGTCGGGGGTGCCGCCGGCCGGCTCGGAGCTGTCGGTGCGGGAGCGCTTCCCGGACGCCTCGGAGCCGTCCCCGGCACCGCGCGGAGCGCTCCCGGCAACCTCGTCGTCCGTGCCGCGCGAGGCACCGCCCGTGGCGCCGTCCCCGGCACTTCCGGCCGGCTTGTCCGAGGCGGACGCGCGGGCTCCCGGGCCGCCGTTCTCCGCCGTGTCCGCGCCGGGGGCGCCGGAGGGGGGCCGGGACTCGTCGCCGCCCGGTGCCGCGGGCTCCGGCCCGCCGTGCGGGTCGGACGCTGCCGGTCCGGGGCGCGGGGCGTCCGCGGCCGGCCCCGGCGAGGCCGGAGGCCTCTCGTGGCGCTCGGTCGCTTCGTCGGTACGCGGCTGCCCGCTCCCGCCGCTCTCGTCCACGATGTCCCCTCGTTCGAAGCGTCCCCCGCCCCGGTCCTGCGGAACGGGAGGGTCTCTGGTCGATGGTATGCGGCCGTCGCGATGCGTTCCGCCCCGGCACCCCCTCCGTTTTCCGCGCCTTCGCCCGCACCCGGGCCCTCTGCCGTCACGGCCGTCCACTCACGGCCGCGCAGGGGTGCGGCACTGTCAGTGGCGGGCCGTAAGGTCTTCGTCATGGAAACCAGCACCGAGGGCACGGGGACGGGCGCCGACAGCCCCACAGGCCCGGCCGCCGCGCCGCCCGCGTCGCTTTCGCCCTCGCGCGCCAGTGACTTCATGCAGTGTCCGCTGCTGTACCGGTTCCGGGTGATCGACCGGCTGCCCGAGAAGCCGAGCGAGGCGGCGACGCGCGGCACGCTGGTGCACGCGGTGTTGGAACGGCTCTTCGACGCCCCGGCGGTCGACCGGACCGCGCCGCGCGCCAAGTCGCTGATCCCGGGGCAGTGGGACCGGCTGCGGGAGACCAAGCCGGAGGTCGCGGAGCTGTTCGCCGACGACCCGGAGGGCGAGCGGCTGGCCCGCTGGCTCGGTGAGGCCGAGCAGTTGGTGGAGCGCTGGTTCACGCTGGAGGACCCGACGCGGCTGGAGCCCGCCGAGCGGGAGCTGTTCGTCGAGGCGCGGCTGGACTCCGGGCTGAAGCTGCGCGGCATCATCGACCGCGTCGACGTGGCGCCCACCGGCGACGTCCGGATCGTCGACTACAAGACGGGCAAGGCCCCCCGCCCCGAGTACGCGGAGGGTGCCCTGTTCCAGATGAAGTTCTACGCCCTGGTGGTGTGGCGGCTGAAACAGGTGGTGCCGCGCCGGCTCCAGCTCGTCTACCTCGGCAGCGGTGACGTGCTGACGTACGACCCGGTGATCGCCGACCTGGAGCGCGTCGAGCGCAAGCTGCTGGCCCTGTGGGACGCGATCCGGCAGGCCACCGAGACGGGCGACTGGCGGCCGCGGCCGACCAAGCTCTGTGGCTGGTGCGACCACCAGGCCGTGTGTCCGGAATTCGGCGGTACTCCCCCGCCGTATCCGCTCCCTGTCAGGGCGCCGCAGTCCGGTGGTACCGAGCAGGGCAGAATGGGGCCGGACTAGCGAAGGAGACTTACGTGGCCATCCGCGTCCTACTGGTCGACGACCAGCCGCTGCTGCGCACCGGCTTCCGGATGATCCTGGAGGCGGAGCAGGACCTCGCGGTCGTCGGCGAGGCCGGAGACGGCCTCCAGGCCCTCGACCAGGTCCGTGCCCTGCAGCCCGATGTGGTTCTGATGGACATCCGTATGCCGCGGATGGACGGTGTCGAGGCGACCCGGCAGATCACCGGTCCCGGCCGGGACGGTCCGGCGAAGGTTCTCGTGCTGACGACGTTCGACCTCGACGAGTACGTGGTGGAGGCGTTGCGCGCGGGCGCCAGCGGCTTCCTCCTCAAGGACGCGCCGGCCAATGAGCTGGTGCAGGCGATCCGGGTGGTCGCGGCCGGTGAGGCGATGCTCGCGCCGAGCATCACGCGCCGCCTGCTCGACAAGTACGCGGGCCATCTGCCGTCGGGCGACGAGCCGGTGCCGGACACCCTGCACACGCTGACCGAGCGCGAGGTCGAGGTGCTGAAGCTGGTTGCCCGCGGGCTGTCGAACGCGGAGATCGCCGCCGACCTGTTCGTCAGCGAGACCACGGTCAAGACGCATGTGGGCCATGTCCTGACCAAGCTGGGGCTGCGCGACCGGGTGCAGGCGGCGGTGTACGCCTACGAGAGCGGGCTGGTGCGCCCCGGCGCGCAGTAGGCCCGCACACCTGGAGCGGCGCGCGGGCGGCCGCACCTCGACGGCACGAAGGGCGCCCCTGTCCGGAGAGATCCGGACAGGGGCGCCCTTCGTCGTCCGCGCGGACCGCGCACGGCCGGCCGCGCGTCGCGGTCAGCCCTTGCTGATCTCCCAGAAGCGGAAGACGGTCGAGGCGTCGAGGCAGTACTCCAGGCCGTAGACGTTGTCGCGGACGACGGCGTACTGCTTGGCCTGCCAGATCGGGATCATGGGCAGCTCGTCGGCCACCACGTCCTGGAGTTTGCCGTAGTCGGCGTCGGTGGAGGCGCGGTCGCTCTCGGCCGCCGTCTTCGGGATGAGGTGGCCGGTGATGGTGCTGTTGGTGAAGTTGTTGCTCAGCACGTTGCCCTTGCCGAAGAAGGGGGCGGTGAAGTTGTCCGGGTCCGGGTAGTCCGGCACCCAGCCCTTCACGTACACGCCGTACTTGCCCTTGGCGACGTCCTCCTCGTACTCGTCGTACGGGACGGACTTCACGGTCGCGTCGAACAGCCCGCTGGCGTCGAGCTGCTTGGCGATCGCGGCGAACTCCTGGTCGGTGGCCGGTCCGTAGCGCGAGGGGGTCGACCAGAGGGTGAGGCGCACCTTGCCGGTGATGCCCTCGGAGCGCAGCGCGGCCTGGGCCTTGGACTTCGACGGGCGGGCGCCGTAGGTGTCGAAGAAGGACGTGTTGTGGCCGGTGATGCCCGCCGGGATGATCGAGTAGAGGGGCGTCGCCGTGTCCTCGTAGACCTGGCTGACCAGGGCCTCGCGGTCGAGGAGGTAGGCGATGGCCTTGCGCACGCCCAGCTTGCCGGTGACCGGGTCGTCCATGTTGAAGACGAGGTGCTGGACTTCTGCGCTGTTGCCCTCGACGACGTTGATGCCCATGCCGGTCGTGGTGTCGCCCTCGATGTCCGCGATGTCGTTGGCGGAGAGGCCTCGGTAGGCGAGGTCGACCTGGTCGCTCAGCAGCGCGTCCTTCAGGGCGGCCTGGTCGCCGTGGAAGAACTTGAGCGTGACACCGGTGTTGTTGACCTCGGCGTTGCCCCGGTAGCTGTCGTTGACGGAGAAGACGGCCTTGTCCTTGCTGAACGAGTCCAGCTTGTACGGGCCCGAGCCCACGGCCTGGTTGTCCTTGCGCAGTCCGTCCGAGGAGTACTGCCGGTGGTCGACGATCGAGCCCGCGCCGGAGGCGATCTTGCTCGGGAAGGTGGCGTCGGCGTACTTGAGGTGGAAGACGACGGTCTTCTGGTCCGGGGTCTGCACCGAGCCGAGCATGGGGAACATGATCGCCGGTCCGGCGGCGTCGTCGATCTTCAGCAGGCGGTCGAAGGAGTACTTCACGTCCTTCGAGGTGAGCGCGTCGCCGTTGCTGAACTTCAGCCCGTCGCGCAGCGTGCACTTGTAGACGGTGGTCGCCGTGTCGGTGAACGCGCAGTCCTCGGCCGCCTCGGGCTCCGGTTCGGTGCCGCCCTTGGGGAAGCTCAGCAGCGACTGGAACACGTTGTTGAACAACAGCCAGGAGCCGGGGTCGTAGCCCGATGCGGGGTCGGTCGCCAGGACGTCGTCCGACATTCCCATGACGATGGCGGAGCCGTCGCCCGAGGAGCCGCCCGTGTCCGAGCCGCATCCGGTGAGAACGCCGACGGCCAGCCCCGTCGCTATGGACAGAACCGGCCACTTCTTGCGCATGTTCACGTGCATGAGCCTTGTCGTCGGGTCCCGGCGCCCCGGGGCCGTGAAGGCCCCGGGGCGGGGAGGTCTGTCAGCCGCTCACACCTCGGCCGAGCTCCCACAGCTGGAGCGTCGAGGAGGAGTTGAGCGCCCACTCCGAACCGGTGATGTCGTCCCGGGTGGCGATGTACTGCTTACCCTGCCACAGCGGCAGCACGGGCACGTCGTTGGCCACGATGTCCTGGATCTCGGTGAGACTCTTCGACGCGGTGAGGCGGTCCGCCTCGCGCCGGGACTCCGGGATCAGGCTGTTGTTGACCTGGCTGTTCGTGTACGGCGAACCGAGGAAGTTGTCCTTGTCGAGGAACGGCGCCAGGTAGTTGTCGGCGTCCGGGAAGTCGGGGAACCAACCCATGCCGTAGACGTCGTAGTCGCCCGCCTTCTCGGCCGGACGGAACTTGTCCCAGGTCGTGCCGGCGATGCTGACGTCGAACAGACCGCTGTCGTTCAGCTGCTTCTTCAGCACCTGGAACTCGGGCTTGGTGGCCGCACCGTAGTGGTCGGTCGTGTAGTGCAGGGTGAGCTTGACCGGGGTGGTGATGCCGGCCTTGGTCAGCGTCGACTTGGCCTTGCTGACGCTCGGGTCCCCGTACTTGTTGAAGAACGAGTTGGAGTGACCGGTGATGGTCGCCGGGACGAGCGAGTAGAGCGGCTCGGCCTGGGAGCCGTACACCTTGGAGACCAGCTCGCCGCGGTTGATGATCTGCGCCATGGCCTGGCGGACGGCCCGGGTCTTCACCGTCGGGGCGTCGGTGTTGAAGGCCAGGTAGCGGATTTCCAGACCCGGCATCTCGTTGAGGTCGATGTCGCTGTCGGTGGCGGTGCCGAGCTTGTTGATCTGGTCGGGCGTCATCGAGCGGGTCATCAGGTCGATGTCGCCCTTCTCGAGCGCTGCGCCCATGGCGTCGGCGCTGTCGAAGGAGCGCATCTCGACCTTGGAGTTCTTCACCGTCAGCTGCCCCTTGTAGTTGGGGTTCTTGGTGAAGACGGCCTTGACGAGCTTGTCGCCCTTGACCTCGGACTCCAGGGTGTACGGGCCGGAACCGTCCACGGCGAAGCCGTCGCGGAGCTTGTTCTTCTCGTAGTCCTTGGCGCTCACGATGCCGGCGACCGGCGTCGACAGCTTGAACGGGAAGGTGGCGTCCGCCGTCTTGAGGTGGAAGATCACCTCGCGGTCGCCCCGCGTCTCGACGGTGTCGATCGTGGACAGCAGCGCGAACACGCCGCTGTCGGCCTTGATGGACCGGGCGCGGTCGATCGAGAACTTGACGTCCTTGGCGGTGATGCTGTCGCCGTTCGCGAACTTCAGGCCCTCGCGGAGCGTGCAGCTGTAACGCTCGTTGCCGGTGTCCGTGAAGCCGCACTTCTCGGCGGCCTCGGGCTCGGGCTCGCCGTCGCCGCGCGGCTGGATCATCAGCGTCTGCACGGTCTGGCGAAGGATGTTCCAGGTACCGACGTCGTAGGCGTAGGCCGGGTCGACCGGAGCCGGCGCATCCTTCGATTCGGTGAACACGTCCGTGGTACCGACAACGATGGCATCGCCGCTGTTGCTGCCGCCGTCGGACCCACCACACGCGGCGAGCACAGGGGCGAGCAGGCCGACCACGGCCGGCAGCACCAAAGTCTTGCGGTTCATGCTCGAAGTTCTCCAGAGCTGTAGATTCCACGGGCCCGCGGGCGAGGGTGTGCGGCGGGTCACGGGGATACGGCGATGTTCTCGCGATGAGATTAGTCCGCACCAGCACGACCGCCCGCAGGCACCGGAGTTGAGCCCCCATCACGCTGCGAAACCGGGCGCGGACGCACCGATAACCCGACAGCGGAAGGTTTAGTGCAGCATTCCACCAATCGGGACACAAGGGCGCGCCGACCACCCCGAATTGGCGGATGGCGGCATATGGGGGGCCGGTTGTCGACCCCCTGGAAAGTGACGAACGTCACAGCAGCAACTGGGTTGGCGAGTACCGGAATTCAGCCATCCGGTCGGGAAATGCATGCCTCGGGAAGGCTCCCCCGGGTCACCCCGGGGGTCTCTGTGGGCTTCCTGTGGGGTCCCTGTGGGGCTCGTCCGGCAATTCCGTGGATTCGGCCCCACGCTCCCGCCGATTCGGGTAAACACGCTGGGTGGCGCGGATTCACACGTTGAGTGAGTCGATCCCGCCCACTCCGGCCCTCGAGCCGGTACGCAGGGTATTCGCTTTTCCCACGCAGCGTGATTCCGTCTCCCGTGCCGAAGCATTCGTTCCGCACGGTCGGTGCACGGGTCAGTGCATGTGCGTCATCAGACCGTGGAGAAAGGGCAGGTCCACCTGTTCGAGCGAGTTGACCACGGTGCGTCCGGCGGCCGGTGCGATCGGCGCGACCGAGGGGACCGCCACCACCCGGCAGCCCGCCGCCTCGGCGGCCGCGACACCCGTCGCGGTGTCCTCGACGACGGCGCATCGGGCCGGATCCGCGCCGAGCCCCGCGGCCGCGAGCAGATACGGGTCGGGGAACGGCTTGGTCCGCTCCACCTCGTCGCCCGCGACGCTCAGGGCGAAGTACTGGGGGCCCAGGGAGCCCAGGATGCGGTCGATGATCCGGCGGTGTGAGGCGGAGACCAGGGCGGTGGGGATCTCGTGGGCCGCCAGCTCGGCGAGCAGCCTGGCCGCGCCCGGCATCAGCGGCAGCGAGTGGCCGATACGGTCCTCGAACCCGTCGTTCAGCAGGACGGTCAGCTCGGCGAGGGGGATGTCCGCTCCGGTGGCCTCGATGAGGAAACCGGCGCTGCGGGTCATCGGACCGCCGACCACCACATGGCGCCAGGACTCGTCGAGCGTGTGACCGAGGGTCTTGAAGACCTCGACCTCCACGTCCCACCAGAAGCCCTCGGTGTCCACCAGGGTGCCGTCCATGTCGAGAAGCACGGCCTGCAGGGCGGAGCCTTCGGCCGTACGGGTACCGAGCGCGGGAACCGTACTGGTCATCCGGGCGCACCTCCTTGAGGGACGATCAGGCCGGCCGCCCCTTTTCGGCAAAGGGACAGCCGGCCTGCAGTGGACCGACCAGTGTACGACTTATCCGATCAGTGCGCGTTGCGACGCGCGGCGGTGTGCCGCGCGGCACACTCAGCGGGCATTGAAGTACTTCGCCTCCGGGTGGTGGATGACGATGGCGTCCGTGGACTGCTCCGGGTGCAGCTGGAACTCCTCGGACAGGTGGACGCCGATGCGCTCCGGCTCCAGCAGGCGGGCGATCTTGCCCCGGTCCTCCAGGTCGGGGCAGGCCCCGTAGCCGAGCGAGAAGCGGGCCCCGCGGTACTTGAGGTCGAACATGTCCTCGATGGCGGCCGGGTCCTCGCCGGCGAAGCCGAGCTCGGACCGCACGCGCGCGTGCCAGTACTCGGCGAGCGCCTCGGCCAGCTGCACGGACAGACCGTGCAGTTCGAGGTAGTCGCGGTAGGAGTTGGACTCGAAGAGCTTGGCGGTCTCCTCGCCGATGCGCGAGCCCACGGTGACGACCTGGAGGCCCACGACGTCCGTCTCACCGGACTCCTCCGGGCGGAAGAAGTCGGCCAGACACAGCCGCCGGCCGCGGCGCTGCCGGGGGAAGGTGAACCGGGTCCGCTCGTTGCCCCGCTCGTCCAGGATGATCAGGTCGTCGTCCTTGGACACGCACGGGAAGTAGCCGTGGACCACCGCCGCTTCCAGCAGGTTCTCGGTCTGGAGCCGGTCCAGCAGTCCGCGCAGCCGCGGCCTGCCCTCCGTCTCCACCAGTTCCTCGTACGTCGGCCCGTCGCCCGTGCGGGCCTGCTTGAGGCCCCACTGCCCCTTGAACAGGGCACCCTCGTCCAGCCAGGAGGCGTACTCCTTGAGCTGGATCCCCTTGATGACGCGGGTCCCCCAGAACGGCGGCGTCGGCACCGGGTTGTCGACGGCGACGTCGGAGCGGACGTGCCCCTCCTCGGGCCGCTCCTCGACGACCGTGTTCGCCGCGGCCCGCACCCGGCGCTGCTTCAGCTCGGGCAGCACCGCGCCGGGCACCCCGCGCTTGACGCTGATCAGCGCGTCCATCAGGCGCAGGCCCTCGAAGGCGTCCCGGGCGTAGCGCACTTCGCCCTCGTAGATCTCGTGCAGGTCCTGCTCGACGTACGCCCTGGTCAGGGCGGCACCGCCGAGGATCACCGGGTAGTCGGCGGACAGGCCCCGCTGGTTGAGCTCCTCCAGGTTCTCCTTCATGATCACCGTGGACTTGACCAGGAGCCCGGACATGCCGATGACGTCGGCGCGGTGCTCCTCGGCCGCCTCCAGGATCGCGGAGACCGGCTGCTTGATGCCGAGGTTGACGACGTTGTAGCCGTTGTTGGACAGGATGATGTCGACGAGGTTCTTGCCGATGTCGTGGACGTCGCCGCGCACGGTGGCGAGCACGATGGTGCCCTTGCCCTCGGCGTCGGACTTCTCCATGTGCGGTTCGAGGAAGGCGACGGCCGACTTCATGACCTCGGCGGACTGGAGCACGAAGGGCAGCTGCATCTGGCCGGAGCCGAACAGCTCACCGACGACCTTCATGCCGTCGAGCAGTGTCTCGTTGACGATGTCGAGGGCGGGGCGGTCCGTGAGGGCCTCGTCGAGGTCGGCTTCCAGGCCGTTCTTCTCGCCGTCGATGATGCGCCGCTTGAGCCGCTCGTCCAGCGGCAGCGCGGCCAGCTCCTCCGCCTTGCCCGCCTTCAGCGACTTGGTGGTGGCGCCCTCGAACAGGGCCATCAGCTTCTGCAGCGGGTCGTAGCCCTCGGCACGCCGGTCGTAGATGAGGTCGAGGGCGGTCTTGACCTGCTCCTCGTCGAACCGGGCGATCGGCAGGATCTTGGACGCGTGGACGATCGCCGAGTCGAGTCCCGCCTTGACGCACTCGTCGAGGAAGACCGAGTTGAGCAGGATGCGGGCGGCCGGGTTGAGGCCGAAGGAGATGTTGGACAGGCCCAGCGTGGTCTGCACGTCCGGGCGGCGGCGCTTGAGCTCGCGGATCGCCTCGATCGTCGCGATGCCGTCGCCCCGGGACTCCTCCTGGCCGGTGCAGATCGTGAAGGTGAGGCAGTCGATGAGGATGTCGGACTCGTGGATGCCCCAGTTGGCCGTCAGGTCCTCGATGAGCCGCTCGGCGATCGCCACCTTGGTCTCGACGGTGCGGGCCTGCCCCTCCTCGTCGATGGTCAGCGCGATCAGCGCGGCTCCGTGCTCCTGCGCCAGCCGGGTGACCTTGGCGAAGCGGGACTCGGGGCCGTCGCCGTCCTCGTAGTTGACCGAGTTGATGACCGCGCGGCCGCCCAGCTTCTCCAGGCCGGCGCGGATCACGTCCACCTCGGTGGAGTCGAGGACGATCGGCAGCGTGGACGCGGTGGCGAAGCGTCCGGCCAGCTCCTCCATGTCCGAGACGCCGTCGCGGCCCACGTAGTCGACGCACAGGTCGAGCATGTGCGCGCCCTCGCGGATCTGGTCGCGGGCCATCTCCACGCAGTCGTCCCAGCGGCCTTCCAGCATGGCCTCGCGGAACTTCTTGGAGCCGTTGGCGTTGGTGCGCTCGCCGATCGCCATGTACGCGGTGTCCTGGCGGAAGGGCACGGTCTGGTAGAGGGAGGCCGCGCCGGGCTCCGGCTGCGGGCGACGCTCGCCGGGCCGGGCGTCGCGGACCCGCTCGACCAGCTGGCGCAGGTGCTCGGGGGTGGTGCCGCAGCAGCCGCCGACCAGGGAGAGGCCGTAGTCGCGTACGAAGGTCTCCTGGGCGTCGGCCAGTCCCTCGGGGCCGAGCGGGAAGTGCGCGCCGTCCTTGGTGAGGACGGGCAGGCCGGCGTTCGGCATGCACAGCAGGGGGATGCGGGAGTGGCGGGTGAGGTAGCGCAGGTGCTCGCTCATCTCCGCGGGGCCGGTCGAGCAGTTCAGGCCGATCATGTCGATGCCGAGCGGCTCCAGCGCGGTGAGCGCCGCGCCGATCTCGGAACCCAGCAGCATCGTGCCGGTCGTCTCGAAGGCCATCGAGCACAGCAGCGGCAGGTTCGCTCCGGTCGCGTCCATCGCCCGGCGCGCGCCCAGCAGCGAGGCCTTGGTCTGCAGGAGGTCCTGGGTGGTCTCCACGATCAGGGCGTCGGCACCACCGGCGATCAGGCCCTCGGCGTTCGCCTGGAAGCCGTCGCGCAGCGTGGTGTAGGAGACGTGACCGAGCGTGGGCAGCTTGGTGCCGGGGCCGATGGAGCCGAGCACCCAGCGCTGGCGGCCGTCGCGGGCGCCGAACTCGTCGGCGACCTCACGCGCGAGCCGGGCGCCCGCCTCGGACAGTTCGTGGACGCGGTCGGCGATGTCGTACTCGGCCATCGCCGAGTGGTTCGCGCCGAAGGTGTTCGTCTCGACGCAGTCGACGCCCACCTCGAAGTAGGCCTCGTGGACGGAGCGGACGATGTCGGGGCGCGTGAGGTTCAGGATCTCGTTGCAGCCTTCGAGGTTCTCGAAGTCCTCCAGCGTGGGGTCCTGCGCCTGGAGCATCGTGCCCATCGCGCCGTCTGCCACCACGACACGGGTGGCCAGCGCCTCTCGGAGGGCGTCGGTTCGCCTCCGGCTCTCGGAGAGATCGGACGAAAGGGACGGGTTCGGCAACGAGGCCATGAAGGTGCTCCCTGGAGTGCGACGGCTGTCGGCTTTGCGCTTCCCATGGAAGGCGCACGCCGTCAGGGTAGCCCGGAGCGCCACTGGAGGGTCAGGGGCGTCCACGGGGCGGACGGGTGTGGCGCGCGGGGCCGGGGTGCGGGCACGGACCGAACATGTGACGAGCACCCATTAGCGGGAGATCGGCAACGACCGGTAGTGTTCGACATTGCCGAACGGCGGCAGTGAGTTGCGCGCCGACGGTCGAAGGGGACGGAGGCAGCACGGCGATGGCACGGAACATCCAGTCGCTCGAGCGGGCGGCGGCGATGCTGCGGCTGCTCGCGGGCGGCGAGCGGCAGCTGGGCCTGTCGGACATCGCCTCGTCGCTGGGCCTGGCCAAGGGTACGGCCCACGGCATACTGCGGACCCTCCAGCAGGAGGGGTTCGTCGAGCAGGACACGGCCTCCGGGCGCTATCAGCTGGGCGCGGAGCTGCTGCGGCTGGGCACCACGTATCTGGACGTGCACGAGCTGCGGGCGCGTGCGCTGGTGTGGACCGACGACCTGGCCCGCTCCAGCGGGGAGAGCGTCTATCTCGGTGTGCTGCACCAGCAGGGCGTGCTGATCGTGCACCACGTGTTCCGGCCCGACGACAGCCGTCAGGTCCTGGAGGTCGGGGCCATGCAACCGCTGCACTCCACGGCCCTCGGCAAGGTCCTGTCGGCGTACGACCCGGTGGCCCACAGCGAGGTCCTGGAGGCCGAGCGCAAGACGTTCACGCCGCGTACGGTCAGCGAGCTCGAGCAGTTCGAGGGCGTGCTCGACATGACCCGGGCGCGGGGGTACGCCGAGGACGTCGAGGAGACCTGGACGGGGGTCGCCTCGATCGCCGCGCCCATCCACAACCGGCGGCGGATGCCTGTGGGAGCGGTGGGGATCACCGGTGCGGTGGAGCGGGTGTGCAAGGACGGCGAGCTGCGGCCCGACCTGATCGCGGCGGTACGGGACTGTGCGCGTGCGGTGTCCCGGGACCTGGGCGCCGGTCGCTTCTGACGCCTACGCGGGCCCCCGGAACCTGCGCGTTCCGGGGGCCCGTCCTTTTGGCGCCGCGCACAGCGCCCGACACACCCGCCCCGGGCCCGTCGGCACACGCGCCTGCGACCTCGGGAGGGCCGAGCGAGCCGTCCCCACGGAGCCGCAGGGTCGCCCCGATAGGGGCGCGAGGAACGGCGCGAGCAACCCACCACAACCCGCACCCGCCCAGGAACCACCCCCGGCACACGCGACCGCGCCCCCGCGGAGGCCGAGCGCGCAGTTCCCCGCGCCCCTGACCGGGCACCCTCCTCCCCGGCGGCGCCGGCCCGCCAGGCGCCCGACAGGGGCGCGAGGAACGGCGCGAGCAACCCACCACAACCCGCACCCGCCCAGGAACCACCCCCGGCACACGCGACCGCGCCCCCGCGGAGGCCGAGCGCGCAGTTCCCCGCGCCCCTGACGGGGCGCCCGCCGACGGGCCACCCCGGCCCCCGCGCCCGCGGCCCCGCAAGGGCCCGGCGCGTAGAAACACCGATCACCAAGCGGAGCGCAAAGTGCCCGGTCGGACGCGGTGCGGAGCCCTCTCAAGATCGATAACCCGCATCGATCAATAACGATCGAGTTTTCGATACCAGAGCTCTTGACGGGGCGCTTACGCGAGAGCAAGACTCCCGTCCATCGGTCGGCATTGTCGAACACCTACCGGCAATACGCGCTAGAGTGTGGCAAGGCCAAGGGCCGGCATCGCTCTCATTCCCCGAGAGCACGAACCACCGGAGGGACCCGGGGTTCGGCTTCCCCTGGACGAAGGACAAAGGAGTCGCGGGTGTCCAGCTCCGACATCTTCATCGGCGAGACCATCGGTACCGCCGTACTCATCCTGCTGGGCGGTGGCGTCTGCGCCGCCGTCACACTGAAGGCCTCCAAGGCGCGCAACGCCGGATGGCTCGCCATCACCTTCGGGTGGGGCTTCGCGGTCCTCACCGCGGTCTACATCTCGGCGCCCCTCTCCGGCGCGCACCTGAACCCGGCCGTGACGCTCGCGCTCGCGATCAAGGACAACGACTTCAGTAACGTCGCCACCTACTTCGCCGGCCAGATGCTCGGCGCGATGATCGGTGCCGCACTGGTCTGGGCGGCCTACTACGGCCAGTTCCACGCGCACCTCACCGACCGCGAGATCGTCGGCGGTCCGGGCGCGCAGGCCACCAAGACCAAGGCCGTCGAGGCCCAGGAGACCGGCGCCGGCCCCGTGCTCGGTGTCTTCTCCACCGGCCCCGAGATCCGCAACGTGGTGCAGAACCTCGCCACGGAGATCATCGGCACCGTCGTGCTCGTCCTCGCGGTCCTCACCCAGGGCCTGAACGACAACGGCAACGGCCTGGGCACCCTCGGCGCCCTGATCACCGCGCTCGTGGTGGTGAGCATCGGCCTCTCCCTGGGCGGCCCCACGGGGTACGCGATCAACCCGGCCCGTGACCTCGGTCCGCGCATCGTGCACGCCCTGCTCCCCCTGCCCAACAAGGGCGGTTCCGACTGGAGCTACGCCTGGATCCCGATCGCCGGTCCGCTCATCGGCGGCGCGATCGCGGCAGGCATATACAACGTCGCCTTCGCTTAAGAGGACAGCCTGTAAGCGCACAGCTTGAGCAAGGCTCGGAGCACCCGCTCGCCAGCCCGCAAGCCGTACAGCACCACAGCACCGCTTGAAGCACCGCGCCGTAGAAAAGCCCCTCTCAACGGAACTTCCAGGAGCACACCGTGACCGACGCACACACCGCCGGCCCCTTCATCGCCGCGATCGACCAGGGGACGACCTCGTCCCGCTGCATCGTCTTCGACCGCGACGGACGCATCGTCTCCGTCGACCAGAAGGAGCACGAGCAGATCTTCCCGAAGCCGGGCTGGGTCGAGCACAACGCCGCCGAGATCTGGACCAACGTCCAGGAGGTCGTTGCCGGGGCCATCGAGAAGGCCGGCATCACCCGCGACGACATCAAGGCCATCGGCATCACCAACCAGCGTGAGACCACGCTGCTCTGGGACAAGAACACCGGTGAGCCCGTCCACAACGCCCTCGTCTGGCAGGACACCCGCACCGACGCGCTCTGCAAGGAACTCGGCCGCAATGTCGGCCAGGACCGCTTCCGCCGCGAGACCGGCCTGCCGCTCGCGTCGTACTTCGCCGGCCCCAAGGCCCGCTGGCTGCTCGACAACGTCGAGGGTCTGCGGGAGCGCGCCGAGGCCGGGGACATCCTCTTCGGCACCATGGACACCTGGGTCATCTGGAACCTGACCGGCGGTGTCAACGGCGGCAAGCACGTCACCGACGTGACCAACGCCTCCCGCACCATGCTGATGAACCTGCACACCATGCAGTGGGACGAGAAGATCGCCGAGTCCATCGGCGTCCCGCTGGCGATGCTGCCGGAGATCCGTTCCTCCGCCGAGGTGTACGGCGAGATCACCGGCGGCAAGCTCGGCGACCTGCTCGGCGGCATCCCCGTCGCCTCCGCGCTCGGCGACCAGCAGGCGGCCCTGTTCGGCCAGACCTGCTTCTCCGAGGGCGAGGCCAAGTCCACGTACGGCACCGGCACCTTCATGCTGATGAACACCGGTGACAAGATCATCAACTCGTACAGCGGACTGCTGACCACCGTGGGCTACCGGATCGGCGACGAGGCGCCGGTCTACGCCCTGGAGGGCTCCATCGCCGTCACCGGTTCGCTGGTGCAGTGGATGCGGGACCAGATGGGCCTCATCAAGTCCGCCGCCGAGATCGAGACCCTCGCCTCCTCGGTCGAGGACAACGGCGGCGCCTACTTCGTACCGGCCTTCTCCGGTCTGTTCGCCCCGTACTGGCGCTCCGACGCCCGCGGTGTGATCGCCGGCCTGACCCGGTACGTCACCAAGGCGCACATCGCGCGCGCCGTCCTGGAGGCCACCGCCTGGCAGACCCGTGAGATCACCGACGCCATGACGAAGGACTCCGGCGTCGAGCTCTCGGCCCTCAAGGTCGACGGCGGCATGACCTCCAACAACCTGCTGATGCAGACCCTGGCCGACGTCCTGGACGCCCCCGTGGTGCGCCCGATGGTCGCCGAGACCACCTGCCTCGGCGCTGCCTACGCCGCCGGTCTCGCCGTCGGCTTCTGGTCCAACACCGAGGACCTGCGCGCCAACTGGCGCCGGGCCGCGGAGTGGACCCCGAACATGGCCGCGGAGACCCGCGACCGTGAGTACAAGAGCTGGCTCAAGGCCGTCGAGCGGACCATGGGCTGGATCGAGGACGAGGAGTAAGAACCCGCATGACCAGTCAAGCCACCCTGCAGTCCGTGCCTGCCCTCGGTACGCACCCGGCCTCCGGCTCGAACCCGAGCCGCGCCGAGACCCGGGAGCAGCTCTCCAAGGCGACGTACGACCTCCTCGTCATCGGCGGCGGCATCCTGGGCATCTCCACCGCCTGGCACGCCGCGCAGTCCGGGCTGCGGGTGGCTCTGGTGGACGCCGGCGACTTCGCCGCCGCCACCTCCTCCGCCTCCTCCAAGCTTCTCCACGGCGGTCTGCGCTACCTGCAGACCGGCGCGGTGAAGCTGGTGGCGGAGAACCACTTCGAGCGCCGTGCGGTCTCCCGCCAGGTGGCCCCCCACCTGGCGAACCCGCTCACGTTCTACCTCCCCGTGTACAAGGGCGGGCCGCACGGCGCCGCGAAGCTCGGGGCGGGCGTCTTCGCCTACTCCGCGCTCTCCGGATTCGGTGACGGCGTGGGACACCTGCTCAGCCCCTCGAAGGCCGCGCAGGACGTGCCCGAGCTGCGCACCGACAACCTCAAGGCCGTCGCCGTCTACGGCGACGACCAGATGAACGACTCCCGGATGGCTCTGATGACGGTCCGCGCGGCCGTCGAGTCGGGTGCCGTCGTCCTCAACCACGCCGAGGTCACCGGCCTGCGCTTCACCAAGGGCCGGGTCACCGGCGCCGACCTCAAGGACCGGCTGTCCGGCGACGAGTTCGGCGTGAACGCCCGTCTCGTGCTCAACGCCACCGGCCCCTGGGTCGACCACCTGCGCAAGATGGAGGACCCTAACGCGGCTCCGTCCATCCGGCTGTCGAAGGGCGCGCACCTGGTCCTCAAGCGCACCTCCCCCTGGAAGGCCGCGCTCGCCACGCCCATCGACAAGTACCGCATCACCTTCGCCCTCCCCTGGGAGGACATGCTGCTCCTCGGCACCACCGACGAGGAGTACGAGGGCGACCCGGCCGAGGTCGCCGTCACCGAGAAGGACATATCCCAGATCCTGGACGAGGCCGCCTTCTCCATCCGCGACCAGCAGCTCTCCCGGGACCTGATCACCTACTCGTTCGCCGGTCTGCGAGTGCTGCCGGGCGGCCCCGGTGACACCTCGAAGGCCAAGCGCGAGACGGTCGTCACGGAGGGCCGGGGCGGGATGCTGTCCGTCGCGGGCGGCAAGTGGACGACCTTCCGGCACATCGGCCGTACGGTCATGAAGAAGCTGGAGTCGCTGCCGGGCCACCCGCTCGGCGAGGACTTCGAGCCGATCTCCGAACTGCCGAAGAAGCTTCCGCTGCCGGGTGTCGCCAACCCGCGCGCCGTGGCCCACCGGCTGCTCGTGGACGGACCGGCGCCCGGCCCGCGCATGGCTGCCGACACCGCCAAGCACCTGGCCACGCACTACGGTTCGCTGGCCTTCGACATCGCCCGCCTGGCGAACGAGAACCCCGAGCTCGGCGAGCGCGTCCACCCGGACGCGCCGGAGATCCTCGCCCAGGTCGTCTACGCCCGTGACAACGAGTGGGCGGAGACGGCGGACGACGTGCTGCGCCGGCGGACGACGCTGACGATCCGCGGTCTCGCCACGGACGAGGTCCGGGGCAAGGTGCAGGACCTGCTCGACGGGAAGTAGGCGTCAGCTCGGTCCGAAGGGGCGGCTCCCACGGGGGAGAGCCGCCCCTTCGGCGTGTCCGGCCCGTGGGAGGCACCGGCCCGAGGGAGCCCCGGCAACGCTGCCACACCGCATACATACGCCCGCAATGTCCCGCGGCGAGAGTGGGAGGATGCCTCCGGTTCCCCTCCGGGCCGGGTCGGCCTCGCCGAAGGGACGCCATGAAGTTCCAAGTACTCACGATCATCGGGCACTCCCCGCACCCGCTGAGCGGTGATCTCCCCTCCCCCGCCGACCGGTTGGCGCAGGTCGTCGACGTCGGGACGGCGGCGGAACGTCTGGGATACGACGCCTTCGCGGTGGGTGAACGGCACGCGGGAGCCTTTCTGTCGTCCGCCCCGACCGTGGTCCTCGGCGCGCTCGCGGCCCGGACGCACCGCATCAGGCTGCTCACGGGCGTCACCGTCGTCGCGATCCTCGACCCCGTGCGCGTCGCGGAGGACTACGCGACGCTCGACCAGCTCTCCCGGGGCCGCATCGAGCTGGTGGTCGGCAAGGGCGCGGAGGCCGGGCACTTCGACCTGTTCGGCCTCGCGGAGGAGCGGCAGTGGGACCTGCAGAAGGAGAAGTACGAGCTGCTGCGCCGACTGTGGAGCGAGGAGAACGTCGACTGGGAAGGCGAGTTCAGGGCCCCGCTGAAGAACGTGACCACCCTGCCGCGGCCCTACGCCGGACCGCCGCGCGTCTGGCACGGTTCGGCGACCTCCCTCAACTCCCCCGAACTGGCGGCGCGGCACGGCGATCCCCTGTTCACCGCCAACGCGATCCAGCCGCGCGCCGCGTACGCCCGGCTGATCGACCACTACCGGGAACGCTTCGCGGCCCACGGGCACGACCCGGCACGCGCGCATGTCGCGGCCGGCTCGGGCGGGCTGCTCATCGCGGACACGCACGAGCAGGCCGTCGCGCGCTACAAGGACCTCTACGAGGCCAGGGTGCGCCAGTCCTTCCGACCGCACCTGGAGGGCCGGGCGGGCTACAACACGCCGTTCCGCACCATCGAGGACGCCATCGCGGACGGGCCCCAGCTCATCGGCTCGCCCCAGCAGATCATCGACAAGATCCTCGGCTGCCACGCGGTGTACCGGCACGACCTCCAGTCGATCACCGTGGACGCCTTCGGGCAGTCGACGGCGGAACAGGTCGAGACCCTGGACCGGTTCGCGCGGGAGATCGCGCCGGTGGTGCGCAGGGAGGCGCCGAGCACCCTGTGGGAGTAGGCGGTCCGCGCTGGAGGCGTCGCGTCGTGCGGGTGTGCCCCAGTGCCTCGGTTTTCGTCCCGTTCAGCCTGCTGAAACCCCATAATGAGGCTGAGACATCGGATGTCTGAAAGGCATTCTGAGGACCAGGGAGGCCCGGCATGGCAGTCACCGACGAGGCGATCGAGAAGATCAAGGGAATGATCGTCTCCGGCGCGCTGCGTCCCGGTGACCGGCTGCCGAAGGAGAGCGAGCTCGCCGCCGAACTGGGGCTGTCGCGCAACTCCCTGCGGGAGGCGGTGCGCGCGCTCTCGCTGATCCGCATCCTGGACGTACGGCAGGGCGACGGCACCTATGTGACCAGCCTGGACCCCCAGCTCCTGCTGGAGGCGCTGAGCTTCGTCGTCGACTTCCACCGCGACGACACGGTCCTCGAATTCCTCGCCGTGCGCCGCATCCTCGAGCCGGCCGCCACGGCCATGGCGGCCACCCGCATCGGCGAGCAGCAACTGGACGCGCTGACCGCCCAGCTGGACGCCCTCGGCGCGGCGCCCTCGGTGGAGGAGCTCGTCGCCTGCGACCTGGAGTTCCACCGGGGCATCGTGCAGACCTCCGGCAACTCGGTGCTGTGCTCGCTCCTCGACGGCCTCTCGGGGCCCACCACCCGGGCCCGGATCTGGCGCGGTCTGACCCAGGAGGACGCGGTCAGCCGCACCCTGCACGAGCACCGCGCGATCCTGTCCGCCCTGCGCGACCGGGACGCGGAGGCCGCCAGGTCGTGGGCGACGGTGCACATCGCGAGCGTGGAGCAGTGGTTGCGCTCGACGCTCTAGACCAGCTCTAGACCCCGTCCCGGCGGCCTTCCCGGGACAGCTCGGATGACTGAGGGGCGGCGCGGGGCGGCGATCAAGGGTGTTTCCGGCCCCCGGGCGGGGCAGTGATCCGTTCACTCCCCCGTGCAAGGGGGCTGCGGTGGGCCCCTCGGCACGCCGTAAGGTTGGGGCGTACGCGAGGGCACGTCGGAAGGAGGCGCTGGGTGATCGAGCTGGAGGGGGTTCCCGAGCTGATCGACCCAGTCATGGTGGCCGCGTTCGAGGGCTGGAACGACGCCGGCGACGCCGCCTCCACGGCTGTCGCGCATCTGGACAAGGAGTGGAAGGGCGAGGTCTTCGCGGCGCTGGACGCCGAGGACTACTACGACTTCCAGGTGAACCGTCCCACGGTGTGGCTGGACGCCGGTGTCCGCAAGATCACCTGGCCGACCACGCGCCTGTCGGTGGTCCGGGTCGGTGGCGACAAGCCGCGCGACCTGGTGCTGGTCCGCGGCATCGAGCCGTCGATGCGGTGGCGCTCGTTCTGCAACGAACTCCTCGGTTTCGCGCACGAGCTGGGCGTGGAGCTGGTGGTCATCCTGGGCGCGCTGCTCGGTGACACCCCGCACACACGTCCGGTGCCGGTCAGCGGGGTCACGTCGGACCCCGACCTGGCCCGCACGATGGACCTGGAGGAGACCAAGTACGAGGGCCCCACGGGCATCGTCGGCATCCTCCAGGAGGCGTGCACGCACGCGGGCGTCCCCGCGGTGTCGCTGTGGGCGGCCGTGCCGCACTACGTGTCGCAGCCGCCCAACCCGAAGGCGACGCTGGCCCTCCTCAACCGTCTGGAGGACCTCATCGACCTGCGCATCCCGCTGGGCGAACTGCCCGAGGACGCGCGGGCCTGGCAGCTGGGCGTGGACCAGCTGGCCGCCGAGGACAGCGAGGTCGCCGAGTACGTGCAGACGCTGGAGGAGGCCCGGGACACCGCCGAGCTGCCGGAGGCCTCGGGCGAGGCGATCGCCCGCGAGTTCGAGCGCTATCTGCGCCGGCGGGACGGCGGCGGCCCGACGGCGCAGGCCGGCGGTCACGCCACGGAGGGCGGCGAGTCCGCGTCGTTCCTGCGGGACGGCCCCGCCGGCCGCACCCGGCCGCCGAAGCCGCTGCGTCCGGACACGGACGCCGACGCGGGCCCCGGTACGGACTCCACCACGGACACCGGCCCGGAATCGGGATCCACCACGGACACCGGCCCGGAATCGGGATCCACCACGGACACCGGCCCGGAATCGGGATCCGCCAGGGACGCCGGCCCGGCGTCCGGTTCGGACTCGGACACCGGTCCGGACGCGGGCAGGGACGAGGACGGCGACTCGTCCGAGGACTCCTCGGAGGACTGACCGTCCCCGGGGGCTGAAGCTCCCGAACGACCGGCCAGGAGGGGCGGTGCGCATCAGGCGCACCGCCCCTCGGTCGTCCCCGGAGTCGGCTCACGGCACAAACACCCCTGCCACCGCGGCAGTTGCCGTACGCCTCGGCAGCCTTTGGCCGGATTGCTACGGGACAGCTGTTTCCAGGCAGATTGCACAGGTTTCCCAATTCAACTTGTTTTCAAACCAAGTTGGCGAAGACGGGGTGGACGAGTCGCCGTGGGCGTGCCAGGTTGTGCCCCGAAGACGCGGACCGGGGACGGGACGCGGCAACGCGTCGCCCCGCGACAGCGGACGGCACAGGGCAGGACAGCGGCCCGCGGCACGGCACCGCACAGGACAGCGCACTGCACAGCACACGCAGGGACCGGCACCCGCAGGGATCGAAGGGAGCGGTACGCGATGACCGACCAGGTACAGCCGGCGCAGGGCCCGGGGACCTCCGGGCCGGGGCCCGACGGAGCGGGATTCACCTACCGAGGAGCCGAGCAGGAGCTGATCGTCGTCGCACGTCCCGAGGCCCGGCTCCGTGCCCGGGCCGAGGGCGTCCGCTCGGCGGTGGGCGCCGACGTCTCGGCCCTCAACATGTTCCTCAGCGACGAACAGCTCGCCATGGAGCCGCTGTTCGGCAGCGAGGACCGGCTGCACCAGCAGTCCGTGGCACCGGGCGCCGAGAGCGGGCCCGACCTCGCGCTGTTCTACCGGGTGCGCGGCGGCGCGAGCCGGGCCCAGGAACTGCGCTCGCGGATCGCGGCGCTGCCGGAGATCGACACGGCGTACGTGAAGCCCGGTGCCGTTCCCGCCTCGGCGGCCCCGGCCGGGTGGACCGACGACAGCGCGGACGAGAGCCGCCGGCTGAAGGAAGGGGCGCCCGTCACCCCCGACTTCACCAGCCGTCAGGGCTATCTGCGTCCGGCGCCCGAGGGCATCGACGCGTACTGGGCCTGGCAGCGGCCGGGCGGCACGGGCCAGGGCGTGACGGTGATCGACGTGGAAGGTGCCTGGCAGCTCGGGCACGAGGACCTGGCGGCGAAGCTCGCCGGAGTCGTCGTCGGCACCCCGTTGCAGGACGTGGCCTGGCGCAACCACGGCACCGCCGTCATCGGGGTGATCGGCGGCGACCGAGGCGAGCACGGCGTCACCGGCATCGTGCCCGACGCGGTGACCGCCGCCGCGTCCTTCCAGCCCGGCGGCACCGCGGCGGCGATCCACGCGGCGGCCGACCGGCTGGGCCCCGGCGACGTCCTGCTGGTCGAACTGCACGCCCCGGGGCCGCGGTTCGACTTCGAGCAACGCGACGACCAGCGCGGCTACATCGCCGTCGAATGGTGGCCGGACGACTTCGCGGCCATCCGGTACGCGACCGCCAGGGGCGTCCTCGTGGTGGCGGCCGCGGGCAATGGCGGCGAGTCGCTCGACGACGCGCTGTACGAGCGCCGCCCCGCCGAGTTCCCGGAGTGGTGGCGCAATCCGTTCAACCCCTCCAACCAGTCATCCGGCGCGGTCCTGGTCGGCGCGGGCGCGCCGCCGCCCGGCACGCACGGCCGCGACCACGGCCCGGACCGTTCACGGCTCGCGTTCTCCAACTACGGGGCGCGCGTGGACGCGCAGGGCTGGGGACGTGAGGTGACGA
Organism: Streptomyces siamensis; assembly: GCF_039543605.1. Lineage (NCBI taxonomy): Bacteria > Bacillati > Actinomycetota > Actinomycetes > Kitasatosporales > Streptomycetaceae > Streptomyces > Streptomyces siamensis. Next base: position 223,685 of record NZ_BAABKB010000008.1, read on the forward strand.
CCACCGGCGGCTTCTGGGACCGGCCCGGCGATCTGCAGGGCGGCGCCGAGGAGATCGCCTGGTACACGGACACGTTCTCCGGGACCTCCTCCGCCTCCCCGGTGGTGGTCGGCGCCCTGGCCGCGCTGCAGGGCATGCTCAAGGCGGCGGGCCAGGAGCCGATGTCCCCGGAGCGTGCCCGCGCGGTGCTGCGGGCCACGGGTTCCCCGCAGCAGGACGCGCCGGGCCGGCCCGCCTCCCAGCGGATCGGCAGCCGGCCGGACATCAAGGCGGCGGTCACCCATCTGCTGCCGGAGGCGGTCGGCTCGGGCCAGGCCGAGCGGTACTGGGACGAGCTGCTGCCGTATCCGCGCGAAGTCCCGCCCAGGCTCCGGCTGTACGTGGCGGGCGCATGGCGCAACCTGAACGACCCGTCCCCCGAGATCCGCCAGGCGGTGCACTCCGCCTTCGCGGGGGGACGGCCCGACGTACGTGTCTGGTTCTCGGACGACGAGATCGTCGGCCTGGTGGTCACGGGCTGACGGCATCCGACCACTGCTCACACACGCTCGACCAATGAGGGAAGGTGGCACCCGTATGAGCACCACCCCGCAGATGAGCCAGCTGGGACAGCAGCTCGGGCAGCAGGGCCCGAGCACGGCTCCCCCGCAGCAGTTCGGACCGCAGCAGAGCATGGGCCAGCAGCAGCCCTTCGGCCCGCAGCAGAGCATGGGGCAGCAGCAGCCCTTCGGCCCGCAGATGCAGCAGCCGTACGGGCCGCAGGGCATCGGCCAGCAGATGCAGCAGCCGTACGCCCAGCAGGGCATCGGCCAGCAGGGCATCGGCCAGCAGGGCATCGGCCAGCAGATCCCGCAGCAGCACATTCCGCCGCACCTGCAGCAGCAGCTCCAGCAGCTCGGTCAGCAGCAGCCGTTCCAGCAGCTGCTCCAGCAGCTCGGCGGGCAGCAGGCGCAGCAGCCGGGGCAGCCCCTCGTGCTGCCGAGCGCCGTCGAGCGGGCGGCGCTGGTGAGCGGCATCGCCACGAAGTTCTGGGACGTCGTCACCCCGCTGCCGGGGCAGCCGTCGATCCTCTACCTGTACATCGACAACGCCTGGCGCCAGCTGGTGAACCCGAACCAGGTGACGCATGACGAGGTCCAGGAGGCCTTCGCCTTCGGGCAGCAGGTCATCGGGATCTACGACTCCGGCACCGGCACCCTGCAGGCCGTCATCGTCAACAGGCAGTAGCACGGCCGGCAACGGGGGACGGCTCCACGCACAGGGCGCCGGGCGGATCGATCCGCCCGGCGCCCGACCGCGTTCGGGGTGCGGGAACCGTTACAGCGCCACTCCCAGAAGGGCGTCCACGGCACGGGACACGACGCCGGGGGCGCCCTCGTCCGTGCCGCCCGTCTCGTGCTGGCGCGCGGCCCAGCGGTCGACCGCGGCGAGCGCGGCCGGCGCGTCCAGGTCGTTCGCGAGGGCGTCGCGGATCTCCTCGACGAGCGCGTCGGCGGACGGCCCGTCGGGGCGGGAGACCGCGGAGCGCCAGTTCTCCAGCCGCGCGACGGCGGTCTCCAGGACGGCGTCCGTCCACTCCCAGTCGGCGCGGTAGTGGTGGGCGAGCAACGCCAGGCGGATGGCGGCCGGGTCGACCCCGTCGCGCCGGAGCGCGGACACGAAGACGAGGTTGCCCTTGGACTTCGACATCTTCTCGCCGTCGAGCGCGACCATGCCGGCGTGCACGTACGCCTTGGCCATCGGGAACTCGCCGGTCAGCACCTGGGCGTGCGAGGCGCCCATCTCGTGGTGCGGGAAGGCGAGGTCGGAGCCGCCGCCCTGGACGTCGAAGCCCATGCCGAGGTGGTCGAGGGCGATGGCGACGCACTCGATGTGCCAACCGGGCCGGCCGCGCCCCAGCGAACCGCCGTCCCAGCTCGGCTCGCCCTCGCGGGCGGCCATCCAGAGCATCGGGTCGAGCGGGTTCTTCTTGCCCGGACGGTCCGGGTCACCGCCCCGCTCGGCGCAGAGCAGCCGCATGGCCGCGGCGTCGAGGCGGGACACCTGACCGAAGTGCGGGTCGGACTCGACGGAGAAGTACACGTCGCCTTCGAGCTCGTAGGCCGCGCCGACGTCCCGCAGCCGCTCCACGAGCGGCACGATGCCGGGTATCGCCTCGACGGCGCCTATGTAGTGCTGCGGCGGCAGCATCCGCAGGGCGGTCATGTCCTCGCGGAAAAGCGCGGTCTCCTGCTCGGCGAGCCCCACCCAGTCGACGCCGTCGCGCTGCGCCCGCTCAAGGAGCGGGTCGTCGACGTCGGTCACGTTCTGGACGTAGTGAACCTGCCGCTTGGTGTCGAGCCACACGCGCTGAACGAGGTCGAACGCGTTGTAGGTCGCCGCGTGACCCATGTGGGTCGCGTCGTACGGCGTGATGCCGCATACGTAGATACGGGCGACGGGACCGGGGTCGAGGGTGACGAGCCCACCGGTCGCGGTGTCGTGGATCCGGAGGTCGCGGCCCTCACCAGGCAGGGCGGGGACCTCAGAAGCGGGCCAGGCATGCATGTCATGAGCCTAACCGGACGGAAGTTCCGTATACGAACCGGCCAGCGACTGATGGCTCGGAAGGCGCTCTTGCGCCGCGACCCGAACGTGTGCCGCTACACCGGCGGCCAGGGGATCGCGGGCCATTCCCCGCCCGGTTCCGGGTGTTTCCCGGAGGCGAGCAGCTCCTCCACGCGCGCGCGTGTGGCGTCGGTCTCGTTCGCGGTGATGAGTTCCGCCAGCCGGGTGGCCAGCGGCGCCCCGGGCAGCAGCCCGTCGCGCAGCGCGACGAGCACGTCGACCGCCTCCGCCGTCAGGGGCTCCCCGGCCCACCCCCACAGCAGGGTGCGCAGCTTGTTCTCGGCGTTGAAGGTGACCCCGTGGTCGATGCCGTAGAGGCGGCCCTCCCCGGCGGGCAGCAGGTGTCCGCCCTTGCGGTCCGCGTTGTTGATCACGGCGTCGAGGACGGCGAGCCGCCGCAGCCGGTCGTCGTCGGCGTGCACCAGCAGCGCCGTGCGCCCCTCGCCCACCTCGGCGAGCCCGATGGCCTTCCAGCCGTCGTCGGGCTCCTCACCGTCCACCAGGGCGAGCAGCTCGGCCTCGGGGGTCGCCTCGATCCACAGCTGGCACATGCCCTCGCCGTAGGGTCCGTCGCGCAGCACGGTGGGTGGTACTAGCCCCCAGCCGGTCGCCTCGGAGACCTCGTACGCCGCGACCTCGCGCTGCGCGAGCGTGCCGTCGGGGAAGTCCCACAGGGGGCGCTCCCCGGCGATGGGCTTGTAGACGCAGAACGCGTCGCGTCCCTCGTACGACACGGAGCAGTACAGGACCGCGTTCGAGGCCTCACGGATCTGTCCGCGCACCTTCAGCTCACCCTTGGCGAGCAGCTCGGCCGTGGTCACGCTCCGCGGCGGTATCCGTTCTGGCGCGGACATACGTGTCCTTCCGGGTCGAGCGGGAGGCTGCAGAGCGGGCAGGGGGGCCGGCCCGCGTTGACGACGTCGAGAGCGCGCTTGGCGAAGGCGCGGGCCTGTGCTCCGGTGAGCCGGACCCGGAGCATCGGCGGACCGTTCTCCTCGTCCTGGAGGAGCCGTTCCTCGGCCTCCGCGAGGTCCTCCTCGGAGTCCGCGTCCAGCTCGACCAGGGCCTGGGCCTCGACGATCATGCGCTGTTCGTCACCGTCCCAGGCCAGCGCCATGGTGCCGACGCGGAACTCCTCCTCGACGGGGGTGTCGAGGGGGGCGGTGTCGGACACCTCGGTCGGGGCCATGGCCGGCACGGGCGCGCTGCCCCCGGTACGGCGTACGACCTCGTCGAGGAGCTCGTCCATGCGCTCGGCGAGCGCTGCGACCTGGGTCTTCTCCAGAGCCACGCTGGTCACCCGGTGGCCTGAGGAAGCCTGCAGGAAGAAGGTACGGCGCCCGGGCAACCCGACCGTACCGGCCACGAAACGGTCCGGGGGGTCGTAGAGGAACACCTGACGGGACACGTCCTGTCTCCATTGGATCGACATGCGGACCGGCTGACTGCGCCGGCCCGCATCGGCTGCTGAGAACCTGCTGACAACTACTGTGCTGCTTCGACCGCTTCACCCTACTGCGGCCGACGATCACGGTGCGCCCGCACCGCCCCCCACCGGAGCGTCGCCGCCCGGGGGCTCCTCGCGCGGTGCCAGGGAGGCGAAGTCGCCGGTGTCCCCGAGGCGCACGAGGAAGGGCCTCAGCCGTGTGTAGCGGATCGCGGTGATCGAGCACGGTTCGACGGAGATCCGCTGGAAGAGATCCAGGTGAAGTCCGAGTGCGTCGGCGACGAGGGACTTGATGATGTCGCCGTGCGAGCACATCAGGTAGACGGCGTCACCGCCGTGGTCGCGCTCCACGCGCGCGTTCCACTCGCGGACCGCCTCGGCGGCCCTCGTCTGCATGGCCCGCATCGACTCGCCGCCGGGGAACGCCGCCGCCGAGGGGTGCGCCTGGACGACCTCCATCAGCGGCTCGTCCTTCAGCTCGGCGAGCTTGCGGCCGGACCAGTCTCCGTAGTGGGCCTCCCCGATGCGCTCCTCGGTGTGCGCGCGCAGCCCGGGGCGGGCGTCGAGCAGCGGCTGGATCGTCTCCTGGCAGCGCTGGAGGGGGCTGGAGACGACCTCGGAGATCGGCAGCCCGGCGAGCCGGCCGGGCAGCGCCGCGGCCTGCTGGGCGCCGCGTTCGTCGAGGGCGACGCCGGGCGTCCACCCGGCGAGCAGTCCCGCGGTGTTGGCGGTGGAACGTCCGTGCCGGACGAGGATCAGCGTGGGCATGCGGCCCAGGGTAGACGGGCGCCCGGGTGACCTGTCCGGGCCGGCCGGGACGGCGCCCGGAGTGCGGCCCGCCCCCGGCGGCGGGAGAATACGCTCCGTGATCGTCGACTGCGCCATCTACCGTCACGGGCGGCGGACGGAGGACCCCGAGGATCTGTCCGACGCCCTGGCGGAGGCGCGCGCCGAGGGCGACGCCTTCGTGTGGATCGGGCTGCACGAGCCGACGGAGAAGGAGTTCGACCTCGTCACGAGCGAGTTCGGGCTGCATCCGCTGGCGGTCGAGGACGCGCTGAAGGCGCACCAGCGGCCCAAGCTGGAGGTGTACGACGACTCCCTGTTCATCGTCCTCAAGCCGGTCTTCTACGAGCCGGACAGTGACGAGGTGTCCACCGGCGAGGTCATGGTCTTCATCGGTGACGCCTTCGTGGTGACGGTCAGGCACGGCAGGAGCTCGCCGCTGGCCGCCCTGCGACGGCGGCTGGAGTCGGAACCCGAGGTGCTGCGCAAGGGGCCCACGACGGTGCTCTACTCGCTCGCGGACGTCACGGTCGATCACTACCTGGAGGTGGCGACCGAACTGGGGACCGACCTGGAGGAGCTGGAGGCGGAGGTCTTCTCGCCGACCGGCGGCGACTCGCGGAACACCGCGTCCAGGATCTACCGGTTCAAGCGGCAGATCCTGGAGTTCCGCCGCGCCACGGTGCCGCTCGCGATGCCGCTGACCCGGCTGTCCGGAGGGGGCTCGTACAGCACGGGAGTGCCTTTCGTGAACGAGACGGCGCAGCCCTTCTTCCGCGACGTCAACGACCATCTGACACGGGTGAACGAGACCGTGGAGGGCCTGGACCGGCTGGTCTCCGACATCCTCGCGGCGCATCTCGCGCAGATGGGCGTGCGGCAGAACGACGACATGCGGAAGATCTCGGCGTGGGCGGCCATGGCCGCGGTCCCCACCCTCATCGCGGGGATCTACGGGATGAACTTCGACCACATGCCCGAGCTGCACTGGCTCCTGTCGTACCCGGCGGTGATCCTGGGGATGGTCGTTCTGGAGGTCCTGCTGTACCGGACCTTCAAACGGCGGGGCTGGATGTAGGACGCGGTACGGCCGTGCGGCCCGGACTCAGGCGAACTCCGGGGCCGCCGCGGCGGGGCCGCCCAGCGCGTCGCGCCGCTCGGGCATCTTCAGGGAGACCATCCGGCGCCAGCCGGCCAGCCGCTCGTACGCGTAGACGGCGTGGATGCCGGCGGCGAGCGCCGCGGCCCTGGGCCTCGACCAGCCGAGGATGCGCCCCATGTGGGCCATCACGGCGAGGCTGACGTCGCGGTAGATGCGGATCTCGGCGAGGGCGCACTCGCGCAGCACGCGCTGGATGGCCCGGCCGTGTCCCGCGTACGCGAAGCGCAGCAGCTCCTCGTGGCAGTAGGCGAGGTGGTTGTCCTCGTCGTGGGAGATCATCCTCACCGCGCGGCCGATGTCGGGGTGGTCGGCGAAGTGCTTGCGCAGCAGCTCCATCTGCTCGGAGGCGCGCTGCTCGGTGACCCGGCTGTGGGCCAGGTAGGTGACGATGTCCTGCACGGTGAGGGGCTGGTCGCCCTTGAGCTTCTCGTGGGCGAGACCGATGCCGTGCCGCTCCAGGAGCATGGTGTAGTCGGTGTCGGGCGGCACGGCCACGGGTTGCAGACCGCGCTTCTTCATCAGCGCGTTGAAGATCCTGCCGTGCTTGTCCTCGTCGGCGCCGTGCCGGGCGATCTTGGGCGCGAGCTCGCGCTGCTCGCGCGGGACCAGTGCGGCGATCCGCCCGTTCTCCCATCCCCCCTGCGATTCCCCGCTGGCGGCGATGGAGCAGAACAGCCGGAACGACTCGTCGTTGTCGAGGATCTCCTCGAAGAGACTCTTGGCCGAAAGCATCTCTGACACCTCTCTGCAGGGCTCCGCAGAAAACGAGTCAAATGGGATGCCAGGAGTGCGGCAACCGATGTGTCGGACAAATCCGCCAAACGACGGACGGGCGGGGTGGCACAGGCGCGTAACCAAGGGGGTGGCGGCGCGTTGTTCCCTGTGACGGCCGTGGCGGGGTAGACCCCCGAGCCCCCACCACGGCCGCAGAACTTTCCGGCGCCCGGCGCCGTCCCGCTACGCGAGCCCGGCCCGCTCCAGCGCCTCGGAACCGGCGCGCAGCGAGGCGATCCGGTCCTCCAGCGTGAAGCCCGCGGGAGCCAGCGTGAGCGTGGTGACCCCGGCCGCGGCGTAGGCCTTCATCCGGTCGGCGATGCGGTCGACGGAGCCGAGCAGGGTGGTCTGGTCGATCAGCGCGTGCGGAATGGCGGCGGCGGCGCCCTCCTTGTCGCCGGACAGGTACTTGTCCTGGATCTCGGCGGCTTCCTTCTCGTAGCCCATGCGCTGCGCGAGCTGGTTGTAGAAGTTCTGCTTGCGGCTGCCCATGCCGCCCACGTACAGCGCCGTGTAGGGCCGGAACATGTCGGCGAGCGCCGTCACGTTCTTGTCGTCGCCGAGCGCGAGCGGCAGCGTCGGGCAGACGTCGAAGCCGTCCATCGTCTTCCCGGCCTTCTCCCGGCCCGCGCGCAGATGCCCGATCGCGGTGTCCTCCAGGTGCTCGGCGGAGGGGAAGATCAGCAGTGCGCCGTCGGCGATCTCGCCGGTCTGCTCGAGGTTCTTCGGGCCGATCGCGGCGATGTACAGCGGGATGTGCTCGCGCTCCGGGTGCACGGTCAGCTTGAGCGGCTTGCCCGGGCCGCCGGGCAGCGGCAGCGTCCAGTGCTCGCCCTCGAAGGAGAGCCGCTCCCGCGTCATCGCCCGGCGCACGATCTCCACGTACTCGCGGGTGCGCGCCAGCGGCTTGTCGAACTTGACGCCGTACCAGCCCTCGGAGACCTGCGGTCCGGAGACGCCGAGGCCGAGGCGGAACCGGCCGCCGGAGAGCGAGTCGAGGGTCGCGGCGGTCATCGCGGTCATCGCGGGCTGGCGCGCCGGGATCTGGAAGATGGCCGAACCGACGTCGATCCGCTCGGTCTGGGCGGCGACCCAGCTGAGCACGGTGGCCGCGTCGGAGCCGTAGGCCTCGGCCGCCCAGCAGACGGAGTATCCGAGCCGGTCGGCCTCCTGGGCCACGGCGAGATTGTCCGCGTCCATTCCGGCACCCCAGTAGCCGAGGTTGATCCCGAGCTGCATGGCCGATTCCCCTTACCGATCAGTAACGTCCCTTGTGCCGGAGACCCTAGCGCGCTGCCGGGCGGCGCGGCAGGCACGGGTTGCGGTCCCACCGGTCCCGGTTGTCCACAGGGCCCCCACGCCGTGAGTTCCGGACAGTAATCTCGGCGTCCATGGAGCAGAGGCATCTCGGCCGTACCGGCCTGCGTGTGTCCCGGATCGGACTCGGCACCCTGACGTGGGGCCGGGACACCGACGAGCATGACGCCGCGGACCTCTTGAAGGCGTTCTGGGAAGCGGGCGGGACCCTCGTCGACACCGCGGACGTGTACGGCGACGGGGAGGCGGAATATCTCCTCGGGCGCCTGATAGAAGGGCTCGTGCCGCGCCGGGACCTGGTCATCTCGACGAAGGCGGGGAGCGTACCCGACCCGTACCGCCGCTTCGACGGGTCGCGCGGCCATCTGCTGTCCGCCCTCGACGCGTCCCTCGCGCGCCTGGGCACGGACTACGTGGACCTGTGGCACGTCCACGCGTACGACCCCGACACTCCCCTCGAAGAGACCCTCCAGGCCCTCGACATGGCGGTCGGCAGCGGCCGCGCGCGCTACGCGGGCGTGTCCAACTTCTGCGGCTGGCAGCTCGCCAAGGCGGCGACCTGGCAGCTCGCGGCGCCGGGCGCGCGCACCCGGCTGGCCAGCACGCAGATGGAGTACTCCCTCCTCCAGCGGGGCGTCGAACGCGAGGTGCTGCCCGCCGCCCTCGACCTGGGGGTCGGTCTGCTGCCCTCCTCGCCGCTCGGCCGGGGTGTGCTCACCGGCAAGTACCGGGGCGGCACGCCGTCGGACTCCCGGGGCGGCTCCGAGCACCTCGCCCCGTTCGTCGCTCCCTACCTGGACGACACCGCGAGCAGCATCGTCGACGCGGTGACCACCGCGGCGGACGGCCTCGCGGTGACACCGCTCCAGGTCGCCCTCGCCTGGGTCCGCGACCGGCCCGGCGTGGCCGCGCCCATCGTCGGCGCACGCAACGCGCAGCAGCTCACGGCGGCGTTGTCAGTGGAGACCCTTAGTCTTCCTGACGAGATCTGCCGGGCGCTCGACGACGTGTCGGCACCGGTGCACCACTATCCCGATCACGACTGGAGCACGCTGTGAGCACGGAGCCCGAGACCACGGAGGACACCGGGCCGGGGACGCCGGGCGCGGACACGGCCGCCGACACCCCGCAGACCGGCGCCGACGCCGACGCCGGGGCCACCGGGCAGGAGACGGACGCTCCCTCCGAGGACGGGGCAGCGGACGGCGACGCCGCGGGAGGCGCGGACCACGACACCGGGACCTCCGCGGACGGGGACGACGAGAGCTCCGCGGACGGCGGGAGCGGCGCCGAGGGCTCCACGGACTCCAAGGACGCGCCGCAACCGTCCGAGGCCGAGGCCGAGCTGGCGGCCCAGCGCGTGGAGCGGGAGCGGATCGAACGGCGGAAGGCCGGGAAGCAGGGACCGGTCGAGGCCGGGGGCAAGCTCAGCGGGAAGGCCGCGGACCTGCTCGCCGCGGTCCGGGCCGTGGAGAGCGGCGAGAAGCCCGTGGCCGGCGCGTTCCACGATCCGGAGCCCGCGCCGCGCAGGGTCGTCGTCCCGGAGCCGGAGCGGCGGCCCCAGCCCGTGACCGCGTCGGCCACCGCGCCCGCGGCCGCCGCACCGGAGGCCGTCACGGCCGTGCGTGCCGTACTGGCCGCCGCCGGTGCGCCCGACACCCTCGCACCGCAGGTCGCCGCCGCCCTGGGCGAAGACGCCGACCGGCAGTTGCGCGAGGACCCGTGGCAGTTGCTGCGGGTCGCCGGGGTCCGGCCCGAGCAGGCCGACGGGTTCGCCCGCGCGCTGCTCGGCGCCGAGTGCGGCCCCGAGGACGAGCGGCGCGGCCGGGCCCTGACCGTGTGGCTCCTGGAGCAGGCGGCCCTCGCCGGGCACACCGCCCTCGACGCCCCGGCCCTGACCGCGGCGCTCACCCAGCGCTCGGTGCCGGACCCGGACGAGGCCGTGCAGAGCACGCTCGCGGAGGGCGAGGCCCTGGTGTTCCAGGACGCCCTCGACACGGCGGCCCCCGCCCGCGAGGACACCGAGGAGCCGGAGGAGCGCCCGGTCCGCGTCCTCATCGGCCTGGAGCGGTACGCGCTGGCCGAGGAGAGCCTCGCCGACGGCCTCGCCCGGGTGATGAACTCCCTGCCCAAGGACGACGGTCCCGCCGCCGACTGGGAGCACGCCGCCACGTCGGCGCCACGCTCCGCGGCGGAGCTGATCCGCGCGGTCGCGGGCCACGGTCTGGTCCTCCACACCGGCGGCGACGCCTCCGGGGCCGAGGTCGCGGCGCTGCTGCACGCGGTGCGGAGTCTCGGCCTGCGCGGCTGGGCCGCCACGCACACACCGGGCGGCCACCGGCGCCTCGCGTCCCGGGCGGCCGAGGACGGCCTCCGGGACGGACCCGAGGGGGCGGATGACCTCCAGGTCAGCACCGTCGCGGGACTCCTGTCCGGCGCCGAGGGCCCGGGCCGGGACGCCGACGGCGCCCTGGACCTCGATCTCCTCGTCGTCATGGACGCGCCGCAGCTGGACGTCGAGACGGCGGCCGTGCTCGCCGAGTCACTGCCGGACGGGGCACGGCTCGTGCTGAGCGGGGACCCGGGCGTGCTGTGGTCGGCGGGACCCGGCCGGGTCTTCGCGGATCTCATCGCCGCCCACGTCTGTCCGGCGGTCGCCTCGCGCACACCGGACCCCGGGCCCATCGGCGAGCTGGTCTCCGGCATCGGGATCGGTGAGCTCCTCCAGGTGGACGCGCCGGGCAAGGAGGTCGTGATCGTCCCGGTCCGCGACGCGGGCGAAGCGGTGCACCGGACCGTGCAGCTGGTCGCGGACTCGGTGCCGCGGGCCATCGGCATCGCGGCCGAGCAGACGCAGGTGATCACGCCGGGACACGGCGGCGCCGTCGGCACGCGCGCGCTGAACGCCGCGCTCAAGGAGCGGCTGAACCCGGGTCCCGGCCGTTTCGGCGGCTTCGACCCCGGCGACCGGATCGCCTACTCCCCCGCATCGGGCCGTTCGGTGCCCGGGCACGTGGTGAAGGCCGATGCCGAGGGCCTGCACCTGGAGTGCGCCGGTGTCCCCGTCGTCGTACCGAAGGAGCGGGTCGAGCAGTCCGTGCGGCACGGCTGGGCGCTCACGGCGCACCAGGCGGTGGGCACGACCTGGCCCGCCGCGGTCGTGGTGCTGCCCGGTGACGCGGCACAGTCCCTGACCAGGCCCTGGGTGTACACGGCCTTCGGCCGGGCCGGGCGTCATCTGTCCGTGGTCCACGGGGTGGAGCAGGCCCTGCCGCGCGCGGTGGCCGAGGTCCCGCAGAAGCCGCGCACCACACGCCTGCCGGCCCTGCTCAAGGCGCAGGTCCCCGCGGCCGGCTGACGGCGCCCGGGAGGCGCCGCGGGCGGGCGCCACAGCGGGCTCCGGCCCCGCCCGCGTTCTCCGCACACGACAGTGGCGGCCACCGGCTCCGGTGGCCGCCACTGTCGTGTTTCCCGTGCCGCGCCCGGCTCAGCGATCCGCGTCCAGCGGCTCCAGGTCCCCGTGGGGGCCGAGGCCGTCCTCCAGGTCGTCGTCCGCCTCCTCGTCGAAGACCGCGCTGACGTCGAAACGGCAGACGACCCGCTGCGGGTCGGTCGACTCGAAGGGGGCCTCCAGCCACTCGCCGGGCTCCGAGGGCTCGTCGGCGGCGGTCACCCAGAGCGTGGAGTCGCCCTCTTCCAGGCCGAACTCCTTGTGCCGGGACGCGATCTCGTCCGGTTCGAACTCGCCGAACAGGATCCCCAGAGCCCCGTGGACGGTGCCGGACGCCGCGTCGAAGCCGGCGTCCGCGGTGGCTCCGTCCTCCTCCACGGCCTCCACCCGCTGGGCCTGCGCCAGCAGCCGCTGCGGCTCCACCACCGCGTAGTCCCGGCGGATCAGCACGCTCAGCGCGTTCGGCTCCTCGGGGCCCGTGTACGGCGGCAGCGTGTCGTCGGTACCGGGGATCTCGAAGGGGGTGACCTCGTCGTAGCGGTCGTAGAGCAGCTCGTCGTACTCCTCGGCCGCGGCGGCCAGCTCGTTGAACGCCTCGTAGACGGCCGGGTCGTCCTCACCCGTCCTGCGCTCGACCGCGGCCAGGTGGCGGTCGAGCGCGGTCTTGACCGCCTCGGCGGCGGCGCGTACCTCGGCAGCGGTGGGCTGCGCAGCATCAGACATAGTGCAGACGCTATCCGTACCGGGCCCCAGCCCGCACAATAGATGCGATGCCGGAATACGAATTTGTCGACGTGTACGTACCTCGCGGGGTCTCCCGCAAGGAGACGACACGTCTGCTGACGGACCATGCCGAGTACGGACACTGGGAGTTGGACCGCCTGAGCCTGCTGCGCGACGGCAGCCGCAAGGTGCGGCTGCGCCGGCGGATCATCCGCCAGGTGCGCGCCACATGGTGACGACGGGCGGCTGAAACGGAGCGGGCCCCGCCACTGGCGGGGCCCGCTCCGTTCTCGACGCCACCGGGGAAGTGTGTGGCGTCGTGGTCACACCTGCACCGGTCGGCTCCGGCGGCCTTCGGGCTACACCGCCGATCGTGCCCGGCGGTAGAGCACCGCACCGGCCAGCAGCGCGCCGGCGCCCGCGGGGACGACCACGCCGAGCGGCAGCTCACCGCCGGTGTGGGCGAGCATCCCGGCGCCGCGCGGCTGGGTGACGGACTGCGCACCCGGCTGATTCACATGCGAGGAACCGCCGGGGTGATGTCCTGCGGAGCCGGGCGGGGTACCCGGGTTCCCCGGCTGACCCGGCGTCCCGGGGTTTCCGGGCGTACCCGGGTTGCCCGGTGTGCCCGGGTTTCCGGGGGTGCCCGGTGTGCCGGGATTTCCGGGCGTGCCGGGCTGGCCCGGGTGCCCCGGTGTACCCGGGTTTCCGGGGCGCCCCGGCTGCCCGGGGGTGCCCGGAGGCGGCGTCTCGTGTCCGCCGCCCGGCGGGGTCGTGGAGTGTCCGCCGCCGGCACCGCCGGCGCACTCGTTGCCCGCCGCCGCGTTGCCCACCCCGACGACGTTCACGCTGTTCCCGCAGACGTTCACGGGAGCGTCGACCGGCACCTGGACGTGGTTGCCGGAGCCGACGCCCGGCGAGCCCGCGGCGTGACCGTCGGCCCGGGAGCCGCCGGAGTGGGGGTTCCCGTCTCCGTACCCGCCCCCGTTCGCGCCGTTGCCGCCACGGTTGACGCATGTGTTGCCCACCGCCGGGTTGAGCAACCCGACGACGTTCACGGTGTTGCCGCAGACGTTCACCGGCGCGTGCACCGGCACCTGCACCGTGTTGCCCGACAGCACGCCGGGCGAGTTCACGGTGGAGCCGTTCGCACCCGAGTCGGCGTGTGCGTAGCCGCCGGTGACGGCGAGTACGCCGCTCGCCGCCGCCACGGTCATCAGGCCCTTGCGGGTGACCTGTCGCATAGCTGTAATCCCTGCCTTAGCCGTTGGCTTGGACCGTCCGGAACGCGCACACACCCACCCGACGCGTGCGCGGAAAGCCGGTCGGCCCCGGAGCGCATGGTGCGGACTCCGGGGCCGACGGGCTCAGACCCTCACGAAGTGACCCTCATGGGGTGAGTCACGACGTCACTTGTTGACGCAGCTGTTGCCGAAGGCGGGGTTCAGCAGCCCGATCACGGAGACCGTGTTGCCGCAGACGTTCACCGGGATGTGAACGGGCACCTGAATCACGTTGCCGGACACGACGCCCGGGGAGTGCACGGCAGCACCCTGGGCACCCGAGTCGGCGACGGCCAGGCCCGCACCCGCGAGAACCAGACCACCAGTGGCAGCGGCAGCGGCGACGACCTTCTTGATCATTCTTCCTCCATTGTTGGCACATGCGATCCCAGCTTCGGTTCGCATCACGTGTAACGAGGAGGGAGTAATGGAGCTACGAGCTTATCGTCGGATTCACTCTTCTCAGTGGGGCCCGCACGCGCGGTCGATTACAGGAGTTTCGTTTTACCGGAGTAATTCAGGACGCGTCGATGAAGCGGTCGAGCACGCGCACACCGAACTGCAGGGCATCCACCGGGACCCGCTCGTCGACGCCGTGGAACATGCCCGCGAAGTCCAGCTCCGGCGGCAGCTTCAGCGGGGCGAAGCCGAAGCAGCGGATGCCGAGGTCGGCGAAGGACTTGGCGTCGGTGCCGGCCGACAGCATGTAGGGCACGGCGCGCGCGATCGGGTCCTCCGCGGACAGCGCGGTCTGCATGGCGTCCACGAGCGCGCCGTCGAAACCGGTCTCCAGCGCCTTGTCCGCGTGCACGTCCTCGCGCTTCACCCGCGGGCCGAGAATGCGGTCCAGGTCGGCGAGGAATTCCTCCTCGTACCCGGGCAGATAACGGCCGTCCACATGTGCGGTGGCCTGTCCGGGAATCACGTTGACCTTGTATCCGGCGCCCAGCTGGGTCGGATTGGCGGTGTTCTGGAGGGAGGCGCCGATGAGCTTGGCGATGCCGCCGAGCTTGGCGAGCGTCTCGTCCATGTTCTCGGGGTCGAGCTCGGTGCCGAGGGCGTCGCCGAGTTCGTCCAGGAAGTGCCGCAGCGTCTTGGTCACGCGGACCGGGAACCGGTGGCGGCCGAGCCGCCCGACGGCCTCGGACAGCTCGGTGATCGCGTTGTCCCTGTGGATCATCGAACCGTGACCGGCGGTGCCGTCCACCGTCAGCTTCATCCAGTGCATGCCCTTCTGGGCGGTCTCGACGAGATAGAGCCGCAGCTTCTCGTTGACCGTGAAGGAGAAACCGCCGACCTCGCCGATCGCCTCCGTGACGCCCTCGAAGAGGTCCGGGTGGTTGTCCACCAGGTGCCGTGCGCCCCACGTGCCACCCGCCTCCTCGTCCGCGAGGAAGGCGAGGACGATGTCACGGGGCGGCTTGCGCCCGGTGCGCAGCCGGTCACGCACGACGGCCAGCGTCATGGCGTCCATGTCCTTCATGTCGACCGCGCCGCGGCCCCACACCATCCCGTCGGCGATCTCGCCCGAGAAGGGGTGGTGGGTCCAGTCCGTGGCGTTGGCCGGTACAACGTCGGTGTGGCCGTGGATGAGCAGCGCGGGCCGCGAGGGGTCCTCACCCTCGATACGGGCCACCGTGGAGGCACGGCCCTTGTGCGACTCGAAGATCTGCGGTTCGAGCCCCACCTCGGCAAGCTTCTCGGCCACGTACTCGGCGGCCTTGCGCTCGCCCGGACCCGAGTGGTCGCCGTAGTTGCTGGTGTCGATCTGGATCAGCTCGCGGCAGAGGTCGACGACCTCGTCCTGGCCGGAGACGCTCCTGGCCGTGTTCGACTCGCTCACGCTGCTTCCTCCCACTGTCACTGCTGGTGGTCTCCCTCATCCTCTCCCCGACCGCTTCCGGGCCCCAAGGCAGGACCCGGCCCGTCACACGCCGTTCACGCGACGACGGGGGGTGATCGGGGGCCCTCGAAAGCCTGGTAATGTTTCCTCTGTCGCCGCGAGGGAAACCCCGCACGACAGACACCTTGTCCGGGTGGCGGAATGGCAGACGCGCTAGCTTGAGGTGCTAGTGCCCTTTATCGGGCGTGGGGGTTCAAGTCCCCCCTCGGACACACAGGAAGAGCGAGGGCCACGACCATCAGGTCGTGGCCCTCGCTCGTCGTGCCGGCGCCATCGACCGCCCCTCGCTCCCCGTGTCCGGAAGGTTACGGACAGATGTGGGGCAGATCTCGTCACGGTGACGTATCTCCATGTCAGAGCCTCGGAAGCCGGGGTTCCGAGACCCCCGGAAGGCCTCCTCGCATGGCTGGCGCCCAGGTCCGCGGCTAGCGTCGTACTAAAATTCCACGCTTGTTTGGAGCTGGACCGGAATATCCCCAGGCATACCTGCGGGCCCACCAGCGCCCCGGACTCTCCGGGAAACAACACGTGAGGACCCGATGGCAGCCCTCCAGCAAGACCCCGTGCTCGCGTTGTCGGACGACGAGGTGCGTGCGGAGTTCGGTGACCAGGCTCGCTTCTCCGCCTCCTCCGCCGCCTCGCCGCGCACGCTCGTCGACATCCTCGACGCCGCCGTACGGGCCCACCCCGACGAGCCCGCGCTCGACGACGGCCGGCGCTCGCTGACCTACCGCGCCCTGGCCGTCGAGGTCGAGGCCCTGCGCGGGCGGCTCGCCGCGGCCGGGGTCGGGCTCGGCGACCGGGTCGGTGTGCGGGTCCCCTCCGGCACCAACGATCTGTACACAGCCGTCCTCGCCGTGCTCGCCGCCGGTGCCGCGTACGTGCCGGTGGACGCCGAGGACCCGGACGAGCGGGCCGAGCTGGTCTTCGGCGAGGCCGAGGTGTGCGCGGTCGTGGGGGCCGGGCACGAGCTGACCGTCACCGGCGTCTCGGGCGCCCGCGCCGCCCGGCCCGGCGTCGAGCACGACGCCTGGATCATCTTCACCTCCGGCTCCACCGGGAAGCCCAAGGGCGTCGCCGTCTCCCACCGCAGTGCCGCCGCGTTCGTGGACGCCGAGGCCGCGCTGTTCCTCACCGAGGACCCCATCGGCCCGGGCGACCGGGTGATGGCGGGCCTGTCCGTCGCCTTCGACGCCTCCTGCGAGGAGATGTGGCTGGCCTGGCGGTACGGCGCCTGTCTGGTGCCGGTGCCGCGCGCGCAGGTCCGCAGCGGCGCCGACCTCGGCCCCTGGCTGGTGGAGCAGGACATCACGGTCGTCTCGACCGTGCCCACGCTGGCCGCCCTGTGGGAGCCGGAGACCCTCAACGAGGTCCGGCTCCTGATCTTCGGCGGCGAGGCCTGCCCGCCCGAGCTCGCGCAGCGGCTCGTCACGGAGGGCCGGGAGGTCTGGAACACGTACGGGCCGACGGAGGCGACCGTGGTGGCCTGTGCCTCGCTCATGAGCGGGGAGGAGCCGGTGCGGATCGGGCTTCCGCTGAACGGCTGGGAGCTGGCCGTCGTCGACGAGGACGGGGAGCTCGTGCCGATGGGCGGCAGCGGGCAGCTGGTCATCGGCGGGGTCGGGCTGGCCCGGTACCTGGACGCGGAGAAGGACGCCGAGAGGTACGCGCCGCTGGACGCGCTCGGCTGGGAGCGGGCGTACCGCAGCGGTGACCTGGTCAGGGCCGAGCCCGAGGGGCTGGTCTTCCTCGGCCGGGCCGACGAGCAGATCAAGCTCGGCGGGCGCCGGATCGAGCTCGGCGAGGTGGACGCGGCGCTCCAGGCGCTGCCCGGTGTGGCCGGCGCGGCCGCGGCCGTGCGCACCGCGCGCGGCGGCAATCAGCTGTTGGTCGGCTATGTCGTCACCCAGGACGGCTGGGACCACACCACCGCCGTGGAGAAGCTGCGGGCCGAGCTGCCCGCCGCGCTGGTCCCGCTACTGGCCCCGGTCGCGGATCTGCCGACCCGCACCTCGGGCAAGGTCGACCGGGCGGCGCTCCCCTGGCCGCTGGAAGGCCTGGAGACCGGTGGTGCGCAGGAGGAGCTCTACGGCACCGAGGCCTGGCTCGCGGAGCAGTGGAGCGAGGTGCTCGGGATACCCGTGGGCAGTGGCTCCGACGACTTCTTCGCGATCGGCGGCGGCAGCCTGGCCGCCGCGCAGCTGACGACGAGGCTGCGCACCCGCTACCCGAGCGCCGCGGTGCTCGACATCTACGCGCAGCCCGTGCTGCGCAAGCTCGCCCGGCGTCTGGAGAGATCCGCGCAGGAGGACGGCGCCGCGCGCTTCGTGGCGCCGGTTCCGCTGCGGGCGAAGGTGACGCAGCTCCTGCTGCTGGTTCCGCTGTTCACCGTCCTCGGGCTGCGCTGGACCGTGGCGCTGGCCGCGGTGGGGAACGTACTGCACTGGTTCGGACCGTATCCATGGGCGCCGGGCGCCTCGTGGTGGCTCGTCGCGGCGGGTGCGGTCGTCCTCTTCAGTCCGCCGGGCCGGCTCGCGATCGCGGCGGGCGGGGCGCGGCTGCTGCTGCGCGGGGTCGGCCCGGGCCGCTACCCGCGGGGCGGGAGCGTCCATCTGCGGCTGTGGACGGCCGAGCGGCTCGCCGAGTTCAGCGGCGCGACCTCACTCACCGGCTCGTGGCTGGAGCGGTACGCCCGCGCCCTGGGCGCCAAGGTCGGCAGGGACGTGGATCTGCACTCGCTGCCTCCGGTCACCGGCATGCTCAAGCTGGGCCGGGGGGCGGCCGTGGAGTCCGAAGTGGATCTGTCGGGGCACTGGCTGGACGGTGACCGGCTGGAGATCGGTGCAGTGAAGGTGGGTGCCGGTGCGGTCGTCGGGACGCGGAGCATGCTGTTCCCGGGGGCGCGGGTCGGCAAGCGTGCCGAGGTGGCGCCGGGTTCGGCGGTGGCCGGCCAGATCCCGACCGGGCAGCGCTGGGCCGGGGCGCCCGCGGTCAAGCTCGGCAAGGCGAAGCGCGCCTGGCCCAAGGAACGTCCGCAGCGCGGCACGGCGTGGCGGGCGATGTACGGGGCGACGGGGTTCGCGCTGAGCGGGCTGCCGGTGCTGGCGGGTGTGGCCGCGCTGCTGGTGGCCCGGGTGTTCGTGAACGCGGACGCCGGACTGGGCGGCGCGCTGCGCGGGGCGGCGCTCGCCCTGGTCCCGTCGGCCCTCGCCTTCGGTCTCGCGTACGCGCTGCTGCTGTTGGTCTTCGTACGGCTGCTCAGCCTGGGGCTGCGGGAGGGCACGCACCCGACGCACAGCCGGGTCGGCTGGCAGGCGTGGACGGTCACCCAGCTGATGGACCGCTCCCGGGAGACGCTGTTCCCGCTGTACGCGGGGCTGATCACGCCGGTGTGGCTGCGGCTGCTCGGCATGCGGATCGGGCGGGGCGCCGAGGTGTCCACGGTGCTGGCGCTGCCGAGTCTGACCACGGTCGGTGAGGGCGCCTTCCTCGCGGACGACACGCTGACCGCTCCGTACGAGCTGGGCGGTGGCTGGATGCGGATCGGGCGGGCCGAGATCGGGCGCCGGGCGTTCCTCGGGAACTCCGGGATGACGGCGCCGGGCCGCAGCGTGCCCGACGGCGGCCTGGTCGGGGTGCTGTCCGCGACGCCGAAGAAGGCGAAGAAGGGCAGTTCGTATCTGGGGCTGCCGCCGGTGAAGCTGCCGCGCGCGGCGCAGGACGGCGACCAGAGCCGTACGTACGACCCGCCCGCGCGGCTGTTGTGGGCGCGCGCGCTGGTGGAGCTGTGCCGGATCGTGCCGGTGCTCTGCTCGGCGGCGCTGGTCGTGCTGACGGTCGCGGCGTTGTGCGCACTCGGTGCCTGGGCGCCGCTGTTCGGCGGGCTGGTGCTGCTGGGTACCGGCGGCGTCGCCTGCCTGGTGTCGATCGTGGCGAAATGGCTGCTCGTGGGGCGGCACCGGAGCGGTGAACATCCGCTGTGGAGCGGCTTCGTGTGGCGCAACGAGCTGGCGGACACGTTCGTCGAGGTGGTGGCGGTGCCGTGGCTGGCCGGGTCGGTGCCGGGTACGCCGTTGATGACGGCGTGGCTGCGCGGGCTCGGTGCCCGGATCGGCAGGGGCTCCTGGGTGGAGAGCTACTGGCTGCCGGAGACGGATCTGGTGTCGCTCGGGGACGCGTGCACGGTCAATCGGGGCTGTGTCCTGCAGACGCACCTCTTCCACGACCGGATCTTGCGGACGGATACTGTTGTCCTCCGTGAGGGCGCCACCCTGGGCCCGGGCGGAATCGTCCTTCCCGGCAGCACCATCGGGGCTCGCTCCACCCTGGGTCCGGCGTCGCTGGTGATGGCGGCGGAGTCCGTTCCCGACGAAACCCGCTGGCTGGGCAACCCGATCGAGGCATGGCGTTCCTAGCGGACGTGACCGGATCGGAGAGGAAGGGCGGTACAGCGGCACGTCGTACGAGCACAGGGCAGGGAGCAGACGCAGCAGTGAGCGTTCAGCAGACACCGGATTCGGACCCGTACTTCCCGGCCAACGGTGATCCCCGCTACCGGGCGCACCGGTACGAGCTCACGCTGGACTACCGCCCCGGCCCGAACCGGCTCTCCGGCACCGCGCGCATCAACGCCATAGCCGGCCGTGCCCCGCTCGCCGAATTCCAGCTGAACCTGGCCGACTTCCGGATCGGCCGGGTCCGGGTGGACGGCAAGGCGCCGCACTACACGCACCGGGGCGGCCGGCTGCGGATCCGGCCGCCGAAGCCGGTCCGGGCGGGGGCCGCGTTCACCGTCGAGGTCCACTGGTCGGGCAATCCCAAGCCGGTCAGCAGTCCCTGGGGCGGTCTCGGCTGGGAGGAGCTGGAGGACGGGGCGCTGGTGGCGAGCCA
This sequence comes from Streptomyces siamensis, assembly GCF_039543605.1. NCBI lineage: Bacteria > Bacillati > Actinomycetota > Actinomycetes > Kitasatosporales > Streptomycetaceae > Streptomyces > Streptomyces siamensis. The sequence continues at coordinate 244,028 of NZ_BAABKB010000008.1, forward strand.
GCCGGTCGGCGCGCCGTCGTGGTACCCGTGCAACGACCGGCCGGCCGACAAGGCCTCGTACCAGATCTCGGTGACGACGCCGTCCGCGTACTCGGTGGTGGCGGGCGGGCGGCTGCTCACGCGGACGACGAGGGCGTCGACGACGACCTGGGTGTACGAGCAGTCGGCGCCGACCTCCAGCTATCTGGTCGGGCTCTCGGTCGGCAAGTACCAGACGGTGCTGCTGGGCGACCCGGGCCTGGGCGGCGTGCCGCAGTCCGGCCATCTGCCCGCGCACCTGCTCGCCGAGTTCTCCCGGGACTTCGCACGGCAGCCCGCGATGATGGAGCTGTTCGAGGAGCTCTTCGGGCCGTATCCGTTCGGCGAGTACGCGGTCGTCGTGACGGACGAGGAACTGGACGTCCCCGTCGAGGCGCAGGGTCTGTCGATGTTCGGCGCCAACCACGTGGACGGGGCGCGGGGTTCGGAGCGGCTGGTGGCGCACGAACTGGCGCACCAGTGGTTCGGCAACAGCGTGTCCATCGCGGACTGGCGGCACATCTGGCTGAACGAGGGTTTCGCGAAGTACGCGGAGTGGCTGTGGTCGGAGCGTTCGGGCGGCCGTACGGCGCACCAACTGGCCGCCGCCGCGCACCGGAAGCTGTCCGCGCAGCCCCAGGACCTGGTCCTCGCGAACCCGGGCCGCAAGCTGATGTTCGACGACCGGCTCTACGAGCGCGGCGGTCTGGCGCTGCACGCGGTCCGGCAGGCCCTGGGGGACGACGCGTTCTTCCGGATGCTGCGCCGCTGGGCCGCCGTGCACCGGGGCGGGGCGGTCACGACGACGACGTTCACCTCGCACGTCTCGCGCTACACGGCCGAGCCGCTCGACGAGTTGTTCACGGCGTGGCTGCACGGGAGGGCGCTTCCGCCGCTGCCGGTGCCCGGGGCGGCGATTCCGGCGCGGCCCGCCTACCCGCCGGGGAAGGCCGACTCGGCGTAGGCACAATGGCAGCCATGACGAGTCGTTCCTGCCCTTGCGGGCTTCCCGAGCCGTATGCGAAGTGCTGCGGGCGGTTCCATCGCGGTGAGGCCGCGGCACCGACCGCCGAGGCGCTCATGCGGTCGCGGTACTGCGCCTTCGTGAAGGAGGACGAGGGGTATCTGCTGCGGACCTGGCATCCTCGGACGCGGCCGTCGCGGGTGGAGTTCGACCCCGGGATGCGCTGGACCGGTCTGGAGGTCCTCGCCACGGAGCAGGGTTCGGCGTTCCACGGCACCGGCACCGTCACCTTCCGGGCTTCCTACCGGGGCGGTTCGCTGCACGAGCGGAGCCGGTTCGAGCGGGTCGACGGCGCGTGGGTGTACGTGGACGGGGACTTCCAGGAGTAGGCGGCGGGGCAGGGTCGCCCTCACGGTGCCAGGATGTCCAGCTCCTGGAGCGCGCCGACCGTGATCTCGCGGGTGAGCTGCTCGGCGCGGGCCGCGTCGCCCTCCCGGACGGCCTCGGCGACCTGGACGTGCAGGGTGACGGCGGCCGGGTCCGGGTCCTCGAACATGACCTCGTGGTGTGTGCGACCCGCCAGGACCTCCGCGACGACGTCGCCGAGGCGTGCGAACATCTCGTTGCCCGACGCGCAGAGGATCACCCGGTGGAAGGCGATGTCGTGGACGAGATACGCCTCCAGTTGATGGCCGCGTGAGGTGGCGACCATGCCCAGGGCGCACTCGGTGAGCTCGGCGCACTGCTCGGCCGTCGCGTGCCGGGCGGCCAGGCCGGCGGCGACGGGTTCGACGGCGGAGCGCAGCACGGTGAGGGAACGCAGCTGGTGCGGGCGGTCGGCACCGGCCAGCCGCCAGCGGATGACCTCGGGGTCGTAGACGTTCCACTCGGCTTTGGGGCGGACGGTGACGCCGACGCGGCGGCGGGACTCGACGAGGTGCATGGATTCGAGCACCCGGACCGCCTCGCGCATCACGGAGCGTGACACCTCGAAGCGCTGCGCCAGTTCGTCGGTGCGCAGCACGCTGCCCGGCGGATACTCGCCCGCCGTGATGGCCGGCCCGAGGGTCTCCAGTACATGTCCGTGCAGCCCCCGGCCCCGTGTGGTCATGAGGTCAGCGTACGAGGCAGGGGCCGCGAACAAAAAGTCAGACTTATACGTCACACACTCTTGAATTCGTCGTACCTAATAGGTTTCAGTGTCGTCGACATCAGATGTCGACGAAGACAGCGAGAGCACGATGCAGCAGACGCGTACCCCCCACGTCGTCGTGGTCATGGGCGTGGCAGGCACCGGGAAGACCACGATCGGTCCCCTGATCGCCGCCCGGCTCGGCGTTCCCTACGCCGAGGGCGACGACTTCCACCCCGCGGCCAACATCGCCAAGATGTCGGCGGGAACGCCGCTGACCGACGAGGACCGGTGGCCCTGGCTGGACGCCATCGGCCGCTGGGCGCACGACCGGGCCGGGCTCGGCGGGGTGGTCAGCAGCTCGGCGCTCAAGCGCAGTTACCGGGACCGGCTGCGGGCGGCCGCCCCCGGAGTCGTCTTCGTCCACCTCACCGGTGACCGCAAGCTCATCGAGGACCGGATGTCGCACCGCCAGGGCCACTTCATGCCGACGGCGCTCCTGGACTCGCAGTTCGCCACCCTCCAGCCGCTGGAGGCGGACGAGGCGGGCGTCGGCGTGGACGTGTCCGGCGGCCCCGAGGAGATCACCGAGCGGGCCGTGGCCGCGCTGCGGGATCTCGACCTGCCCGCGTAGTCGAGCGCGCAGGCGACTCCGCCGGTGCGGCGGCCCCGCCCGGCAGGGCGTCGCCACCTGCACGGCGCAGCCACGGACATGACGTGGCCACCGGCGCGGCCGGTCACGCGCCGTTGCCCGCGAAGCCCGTTCCCCCGTCCCCCTCCCTCCCCACCCCGTCCCCCCTCCCGCGTACCTCACTCAAGCAAGGGATCAACCGTGACCAGACTCAGCGTCGAGATGCTGGCAGCGGACGCCGTCGAGCCGATCACCTCGGCGGGCCACGCTCAGCTGGGCATCGCCGTACTGGCGGGCATCGCCGTCATCGTGCTGCTCATCACCCGGTTCAAGCTGCACGCGTTCCTGGCCCTGACCATCGGCTCGCTCGCCCTCGGCGCCGTCGCCGGGGCCCCGCTCGACAAAGTCATCGTCAGTTTCACCTCCGGGCTCGGCTCCACCGTCGCCGGTGTGGGTGTCCTGATCGCGCTCGGCGCGATCCTCGGCAAGCTGCTCGCCGACTCCGGGGGCGCCGACCAGATCGTCGACACGATCCTCGCCAAGGCGGGCGGCCGCGCCATGCCGTGGGCGATGGTGCTCATCGCCTCCGTCATCGGCCTGCCGCTGTTCTTCGAGGTCGGCATCGTCCTGCTGATCCCGGTCGTGCTGATGGTCGCCAAGCGCGGCAACTACTCCCTGATGCGCATCGGCATCCCGGCGCTCGCCGGCCTGTCCGTGATGCACGGCCTGATCCCCCCGCACCCCGGCCCGCTCGTCGCGATCGACGCCGTCAAGGCGAACCTCGGCGTGACCCTCGCGCTCGGCGTCCTGGTCGCCATCCCCACGGTGATCATCGCCGGTCCGGTCTTCTCCCGCTACGCGGCCCGTTGGGTGGACGTTCCGGCCCCCGACCGCATGATCCCGCAGCGCGCCTCCGAGGACCTGGAGAAGCGCCCCGGCTTCGGCGCCACCCTCGCCACGATGCTGCTGCCGGTCGTGCTGATGCTGGCCAAGGCCCTGGTCGACATCGTCGTGGACGACCCCACGCACATGGTCCAGCGCGTGTTCGACGTCATAGGCTCGCCGCTGATCGCCCTCCTCGCGGCCGTCATCGTCGGCATGTTCACGCTGGGCCGGGCCGCCGGGTTCACCAAGGAACGACTGTCGACGACCGTCGAGAAGTCCCTCGCCCCGATCGCCGGCATCCTGCTCATCGTGGGTGCGGGCGGCGGCTTCAAGCAGACGCTGATCGACTCCGGCGTGGGCCAGATGATCCTGGACATCTCCAAGGACTGGTCGATCCCCGCGCTGCTGCTGGCCTGGCTGATCGCGGTCGCGATCCGGCTCGCGACCGGCTCGGCCACCGTCGCCACCATCTCGGCGGCCGGACTCGTCGCCCCGCTCGCGGCCGACATGTCGACCACCCACGCCTCCCTCCTGGTGCTGGCGATCGGCGCGGGCTCGCTCTTCTTCAGCCACGTCAACGACGCCGGCTTCTGGCTGGTCAAGGAGTACTTCGGCCTGAGCGTCGGGCAGACCGTGAAGACCTGGTCGGTGATGGAGACGATCATCTCGGTGGTGGCCGGCGGACTCGTCCTGCTGCTGTCCCTGGTGATCTAGCCCTGTCCCTCGTGATCCGGTAGGCACCACAGGAGTGCCGGAACCCAAGGAGTACGGCAATGGCTCACCCCCTCTTCGACATCAGCGGCCGCACGGCGCTGGTCACCGGCTCCAGCCGCGGCATCGGGCTCGCGCTCGCCCGCGGACTGCTGGAGGCGGGCTGCACCGTGGTCCTCAACGGCCGGGACGCCCGACGGCTCGACAAGGCCGCCGCGGAACTGCCCGGCGACGTCCGCACCGCGGTGTTCGACGTCACCGACGGACCCTCGGTGGCCGCGGGCATCGCGGACGTCGAGGAGCGGGTGGGCCCGCTGGACATACTCGTCAACAACGCGGGCATGCAACTGCGCGCCCCGCTCCTGGAGTTCACGGACTCGGACTGGCACCGCGTCCTGGACACCAACCTGACGAGTGCGTTCCTCGTGGGCCGCGAGGCCGCCCGCGGGATGACCGCGCGCGGTCACGGAAAGATCATCAACATCTGTTCGCTGCAGAGCGAGGTCGTCCGCCCGGGCATCGCGCCGTACGCGGCCACCAAGGGCGCGCTGAAGATGCTCACCAAGGGCATGTGCGCCGACTGGGGCCCGCACGGGGTGCAGGTCAACGGGCTCGGTCCCGGCTACATCGAGACCGAGCTCACCCGGCCGCTCGTGGACGACGAGGAGTTCAGTTCCTGGGTGCGGCGGCGCACCCCGGCCGGGCGGTGGGGCCGTACCGACGACCTGGTCGGCGGGCTGCTCTTCCTCGCCTCCCCCGCGGCGGACTTCGTCGGCGGGCAGGTGCTGTACGTCGACGGCGGTATGACGAGCGTGCTCTGAGAGGGACGTGACGATGCTCGGCTGTGTGATCCACGGACAGGGCGACCTGCGGGTCGACGAGCTCCCGGTGCCCTCCCCCGGCCCCGGACAGGCGCTGGTCGCCGTCCGGTACGGCGGGGTGTGCGGTTCCGACCTGCACTACTGGCGGCACGGCGGGGTCGGGGACTTCCGGCTCCGGGAGCCGATGGTGCTGGGCCACGAGGTTGTCGGCACCGTGGTCTCGTACGGTGCCGGGGCAGACGGACCCGCGCCGGGCACGCCCGTCGCGGTGCACCCGGCGACCCCCTGCGGCGCCTGCCCCGAGTGCCTGGAGGGCCGCTCGAACGTGTGCCGCGACACCCGGTATCTGGGCAGCGCGGCACGCACCCCGCACGTCCAGGGCGGTTTCGCCGCGCGGTTCGTGGTGCCGGCCGGGCAGTTGCGGGCCCTGCCCGCGGGGCTGGACCTGCGGCGGGCCGCCCTCGCCGAGCCGCTCTCCGTCGCGCTGCACGCGGTGCGGCGGGCCGGGGACGTGGCGGGCCGGCATGTGCTGGTGACGGGGGCCGGGCCCATCGGCTGTCTCGTGGTGGCCGCTGCCCGGGCCGCGGGCGCCGCGCGCATCACCGTCACGGACCTGCTGCCCCGGGCGCTGTCGTACGCCGTCGCGGCCGGAGCGGACGCGGTCGTACGGGCCGACGATCCCGACGACCCCGCGTGGCCCGCCGAGGTCGACGTCGCCGTCGAGGCGTCGGGGGTCGCCGCGGGCCTGGACACCTGTCTGCGCCTGGTGCGGCGCGGCGCGGTCGTCGTGCAGCTCGGCATGCTGCCGCCCGGCCGGAGCCCGTTCGCGGGGAATCTGCTGGTGAGCCGGGAGATCGAGCTGCGGGGCGCGTTCCGCTTCGGCGCGGAGTTCGACGACGCCCTGGCGCTGCTCGCGGCGGAGCCCGCCTTCGACCAACTGGTCAGCGCCGTGGTGCCGGTGCGGGAAGCGGAGTCGGCGTTCGCCCTCGCCGCCGACCGGAGCCGGTCCTGCAAGGTGCTGCTGGACTTCGCCTCCTGAGCAGCGGACCCCGGCCGTTCAGGGGCGCCACAGCGGGTGCTCCCGGTCCGCCCACAGGCGGCTCACCGAACCGGTGCGCAGCCCGCGGCGGGCCTCCGGGTCGCCCAGCGCCATCCCGATGTGTCCGGCGAGGACGATGCCGATCGTCAGGGCCAGCCAGTCGTGTACGAAGGTGGCCGAGGTGCGCCAGATCAGCGGGGTGAGATGGGTGAACCACATCAGCAGGCCGGTGCCCAGCATCACCAGCGTGGCCCCGGCGATCCAGGCGGCGTAGACCTTCTGGCCCGCGTTGAACTTGCCGGCGGGACGTGACTGACGGCGTTTGTCGCGTCGCAGGGCCGCCGACAGCCAGACCCGGTCGTGCGGCCCGAAGCGGTTCAGGAAACCCAGGTCGGCGCGGAAGGCGCGAGAGGCGAGTCCCGCCAGGACCGGCACGGGCAGCAGCAGTCCCGCCCACTCGTGGACCCTCACCACCAGCTCGCGGCGCCCGACGAGCGCGGCGAACTCGGGGATGTACAGGAACGCCGCGGTCACCACGCAGGTGCCCATGAGCGCGGCCGTCGTCCGGTGCACCCAGCGTTCCGTACGGCTGAAGCGCCGTACGCGTGCGGCGGACCCGACGTCCGCCGGCCGGGCGGGGGTGTCGTCAACTCGTGGGTTCATCGTCGCGTCCGTTCGAACGGCCGACCCAGGCGTCGACGTCGTAGCCCCGTTCCTCCCAGTACCCGGGACGGACGTCCTCGGTGACGGTGATGCCGGAGAGCCACTTGGCGGACTTGTAGAAGTACATCGGGGCGACGTAGAGCCGGACCGGGCCGCCGTGGTCGTGGCCGAGGGGCTTGTCCTGCATCCGCAGCGCCACCAGCACGTCGGAGCGGCGGGCCTGCTTCAGCGTGAGGCTCTCCGTGTACGTCCCGTCGAAGCACTTGAAGCGGATCGCCCCGGCGGAGGAGCGCACTCCGGCGGCGTCGAGGAGGTGGGACAGGCGTACGCCCTCGAAGGGGGTGCCCGGCACCCGCCAGCCGGTGACGCACTGGACGTCGTGCACGAGGCGGGTCTGGGGCAGGGCACGCAGGTCGGCGAGGGTGTAGCTCCCCGGGCGGTCGACCAGGCCGTCGACGGTGAGGCGGTAGTCGGCGGCGGTCTTGTGCGGGACGGAGGACGCCACCGAGTAGTAGCGGAAGCCGCCGCCGTTGGGCAGCAGGCCGGTGAGGCCGGTGGGGTCCTTCTCGGAGGCCCCGGCCAGGAAGGATTCGAGGGCGCGCTGGAGCGGGGACGCGGCGAGCACGCCCAGCGCGCCGAGTCCGAGCGTGCCGAGCAGCACCCGGCGGCCGATCGGCGCGCCGCGCTCCTCGGGCCGTTCGGGGTCCGTTTCCCGGGGCCGTTCGGGGTCCGTTCTCCCGGGGCCCTCGGGGTCCGGCCTCGCGTCGCGGCCCGGGCCCGGCTCCTCGGATGGTTCTGGCTTCACACACTGATTCGAGCACCCGCGACCCCCAAAAGGCCAGCGGTGGCGGGTGCCCGTCAGAGTTCCGTCATCTTTTCCCACGGGCCGTCCGGGCGGACCCGGTCCGGTGTGGCGGTGTCAGGACGCGGATTCGGCCGCCTTGTCCAGCTGGAACGCCTCGTTGCCGAGACCGATGCGGGCGTGTGCCTCGGGCTTGCGGGCGCGCAGCACGAGCCCCTGGACGACACCGATCACCAGGGCGGCCCCGATGATCGACGGCAGCAGCCAGCTCAGCGAGGAGTCCGGGCCCGCGCCGACGAGGACGTCGAAGTCCTTGACCGTGTAGACCGCGATGACGAGCAGGGCGATGCCCGCGAGCGCCGAGGTGACCAGACGCCAGGCCTGGGCGCCGGCGGCACCGCGCCGGGTGAAGAAGACGATGACGGACAGCGAGGCGATCGCCATCAGCACGATGACGCCGAGCGCGCCGATGTTGCCGCCCCAGGTGAACAGGTGCAGCACGGGTGCGGTCGGGTCACCGGTGGGCTTGTCGTCGGCGACCGCGAAGGCGATCACGAACACCAGGGACACCGCGGTCTGCAGCAGCGAGCCGGAACCGGGGGCGCCGCTCGATCCGGTGGTGCGTCCGAAGGCCGCGGGCAGCAGGCCCTCCCGGCCCATGGCGAAGGCGTACCGCGCGACGACGTTGTGGAAGCTGAGCATGGCGGCGAACATGCCGGTCACGAACAGGACGTGCAGCACGTCGGTGAAGGTGCCGCCGAGTCGTGACTCGGTGAGGAAGAAGAGCAGGCCCGCGCTCTGCTTCTGGGAGGCTCCGACGATGCCCGAGGGGCCGGTGGCCACGGTGAGCGCCCAGCAGCTGAGCGCGAAGAACACGGCGACGCCGCCGACGGCGAGGAACATCACGCGCGGCACCAGGATGTGCGGACGGCTGGTCTCCTCCGCGTACACGGGGGCCTGTTCGAAGCCGAGGAAGGCCGCAATGCAGAAGCACAGCGCGGTGCCGACGCCCGCGCCGGTGAGCGTGTCCGGGTTGAAGGCGTGCAGCGACAGTCCTTCCTTCGCCGGGTCGGCGACCGCGGCGACGTCGAAGATGACGACGAGGGCCACCTCGATGACGAGCAGGACGCCCAGCACGCGCGCGTTGACGTCGATCTTCAGCCAGCCGAGCGCGCCGACGAGCAGGACGGCCACCAGCGCGGGGATCCACCAGGCGATCTCGAGGTCGAGGTAGGTGGAGAAGAGTCCGGAGACCTCGAAGCCGAAGATGCCGTAGATGCCGACCTGGAGGGCGTTGTAGGCGACGAGGGCGACCAGGGCCGCCGCCGCGCCCGCGGTGCCGCCGAGGCCCCGCGAGATGTACGCGTAGAAGGCGCCCGCGTTGTGGACGTGCCGGCTCATCTCGGCGTATCCGACGCTGAAGAGCACGAGGACCACGCCGAGGATGACGAAGAGCAGCGGCTGCCCGACGATGCCCATCACCGCGAATGTGGTGGGCATGACACCCGCGACCACCATGAGGGGCGCGGTGGCGGCGAGGACGGACAGCAGCAGTCCCCCCGTGCCCAGCCGGTCGGCGCGCAACGCGCGGTCCTGTCCCTTGAACGTGCTGATGCCGGCGCCGTCGGCGTCCGGTCTGCCCGTGCTCGACGTACTCGATGTGCTCGAACTGCCCGTCGTCATCGCGGGTCGTCCTTTCGGGTGTGCGGTTTTCCGGGGGTCGCGGTGCTCGCGGAGGTGCTGTTCAGACCGTGCCGAGCGCGCTGTCGCGTGCGGCACGGAAGGCTCGGTGGGGGTCGCGGTCGGGGTACGACCACGGCGCCTCGGTGGCGTGCTCGCCGATGCGGTGGAACAGGGCGGCGGCCTCGGCACCGCGCCCCTCGCAGAACTTGGCGTGGGCGAGGAAGTTCAGGTCGACCAGGCGGCGCGGGTGGTCCTCGTGCTCCCACTCCAGCCACCAGTCGAAGGCGGCCTTCATCACCTGGCGGGCCCGGCGTCCGACCCAGTGCCCGGAGGCGACCGGGTCGGCGGGTTCGCTGCCGGCGCCGGCGAGCACGCGGTAGCGCTCGGCGTGCGCGACGACCGGCAGGACGGCGAGGGGCGAGTCGGCGGGGGCCTGTTCGGCCGCCCAGTTGGCGAAGTCGTAGACCTCGTGCAGCGGGTCCTGGCCCGCGGCGGCGCGACGCTCGGCGAGCCGGGCCACCATCAGATGGTGGGCGTGATGGTGGTCGGCGTAGCGGTGGCGGACCTCGTCGAAGAGCCGCACCACCTCGTCCTCGGTGCCGAGGGTCCGCTCCAGGACGAGCAGGCCGAGCCACGGCGTGGGGTCGGCGGGCGCGAGCGCCGCGGCGGCGTGACAGGCCTCGCGGGCGCGCTCCGGCCGCGCCTTGCCGTCCAGCGCGCGCTGGACGGTGGCACAGCCGAAAAGCACCGCGGCGTCGGCGGACTCGGGTTCCGCGAGCTGCCAGTCGCGGACCCAGGCGAGCGCGGCGGGCGCCTGGGCCAGCACGGTGACGCGGTGGCCGCGGCGGTCCCAGTCGTCGCCGGTCGCGGTGAGCAGTGCGCGCACGGCCGTCCAGCGGCCCTGGTTCAACGCGGTGCGTGCCGTGCCGAGTTCGGCGTCGTCGAGCGCGGGGTCGAAGGCATGGGCCGCGCGCTTGCGACCGCGGCCGAGGGGAGGCGGGGGTGGTGACACCGCGGGTCGTCCTCACAGGCGCGGTTCGTCGGGAGCCGATCACGCACAGCCAACCGGCAGCCAAGGCTTCACGTCAAGGGCGACCGGTTCGCTACACGTGTCAACTCCCCTTGCGGGCCGCGGGGTTGCCCCCACGGCCCGCTGCCGGCACTCCGCTTCCCGGTCAGCCGACCGCCTTGGCCGCCGCCCGTCCCGCGGTGCGTCCGGAGAACAGGCAGCCGCCGAGGAAGGTGCCTTCGAGCGAGCGGTAGCCGTGGACCCCGCCGCCGCCGAACCCGGCGGCCTCACCCGCGGCGTACACGCCCTCCAGCGGGTCACCGCCCTCCGTGAGGACGCGCGAGGAGAGGTCCGTCTCCAGTCCTCCGAGCGTCTTGCGGGTGAGGATGTTGAGCCGGACGGCGATCAGCGGTCCCGCCTTGGGGTCGAGGATGCGGTGCGGCGCGGCCGTGCGGATCAGCCGGTCTCCGAGGAACCTGCGGGCACCGTGGATCGCCGTGACCTGAAGGTCCTTGGTGAACGGGTTGGCGATCTCGCGGTCGCGGGCGACGATCTCGTGGCGCAGCGCGGCCTCGTCGATGAGCGGTTCCTTGGTGAGCGCGTTCATCCCGCGCACCAGCGCCCCGAGGTCCTTCTCCACGACGAAGTCCGCCCCGTGGTCCATGAACGCCTTGACCGGACCCGGCACGTCGGCGCGCGCCCGGCCGATCACGTCCTTGACCGACTTGCCGGTCAGGTCCGGGTTCTGCTCCGAGCCGGAGAGCGCGAACTCCTTGCCGATGATCCGCTGGTCGAGCACGAACCACGTGTGGTCGTACCCGGTCCGCATGATGTGTTCGAGCGTGCCCAGCGTGTCGAAGCCGGGGAAGAGCGGCACCGGCAGGCGGTTGCCGCGCGCGTCGAGCCACAGGGAGGACGGGCCCGGGAGGATGCGGATGCCGTGGTTCTCCCAGATCGGGTTCCAGTTCTGGATGCCCTCGGTGTAGTGCCACATCCGGTCGCGGTTGATGAGGCGGGCACCGGCTTCCTCGGCGATCCCCAGCATCCTGCCGTCCACGTGCGCGGGCACGCCTGCGATCATCCGCTCGGGCGGGCTGCCCAGCCGCTCCGGCCAGTTGGCCCGCACGAGGTCGTGGTTGCCGCCGATACCGCCCGACGTGACGATCACCGCCTGGGCCTTGAACTCGAAGGCGCCGGTGACCTTGCGGCTGCTGGCCTGGCCGCGTTCGATACCGGACGGTTCCAGGATCTCGCCGGTGACGGTGTCCACGGAGCCCCCGCTGCGGGACAGACCCGTGACGCGGTGGCGGAACTTCAGCTGCACCAGCCCGCGGGCGGCACCCGCCCGCACCCGCCGCTCGAAGGGCGCGACGAGGCCGGGCCCGGTCCCCCAGGTGATGTGGAAGCGGGGTACCGAGTTGCCGTGCCCGTTGGCGTCGTAGCCGCCACGCTCGGCCCAGCCCACCACGGGGAAGAACCGCACGCCCTGCCGGTGCAGCCAGGACCGCTTCTCGCCGGCCGCGAAGTCGACGTAGGCCTCGGCCCATTGCCGGGGCCAGTGGTCCTCGGGCCTGTCGAAGGCGGCCGTGCCCATCCAGTCCTGAAGGGCGAGCGCGTGGCTGTCCTTGATCCGCATGCGGCGCTGCTCGGGCGAGTCGACGAAGAAGAGCCCGCCGAACGACCAGTGCGCCTGCCCGCCGATCGACTGCTTGGGCTCCTGATCGAGGAGGATCACCCTGCGGCCCGCGTCGACGAGCTCCGCGGTCGCCGCGAGCCCGGCGAGGCCCGCTCCGATCACGATCACATCTGCGTCGTAGGCCATGGGCCCGTCCTCTCGGCATTCCGACTGGTCGGATCGGTCGTCATGGGGGGATTCATGACGTTTGTCACGAACCGACCGGCTTCGTCGTTGGTTGATGAGACATTGGTGGAGGTTGACGTCGCCGTCGACCACAGCTTGTTACTGGTCGGTCAGATCCTTCGGCAAGAAGAGTGACCGAGTCAACTGCCTGATTCCGGGTACTCCCGGGGGCAGGCCCCGGCCCATGGCACTACAGTCGGCGGGAACGCAACCGTGGCCCGCCTGACGTCAAGAGGTACTCAGCGTGTCGGTTCTCGTTCTGATCCTTGCCGTGAGCGCGGCCTGCTGTCTCGGCTTCGGCTTCGTGCTCCAGCAGAACGCGGCCTCGCACGCGCCGCTCAGCGACTTCCTCTCCCCCCGACTGCTGCTCGACCTCATCCGCGTCCCGCGCTGGCTCGGCGGCATAGGGCTCATGGTCTGCGGCCTGGTCCTCGGTGCGATCGCCCTGGGCAAGGGCGAGCTCTCCCTCGTGGAACCGCTGCTCGCGACGAATCTCCTCTTCGCGCTCGCCCTCTCCCGTCATCAGACGAAACAACCGTTGGGCCGGCAGGGATGGGCCGGGCTCGCGCTGCTCGCCGGCGGGGTCACCGCGTTCATCGTGGCCGGACAGCCGGAGGGCGGCGACGCCGTCACCGATCCGCTGCGCCACTGGCTGATCATCGGGATCATGATCGGCCTCGCCCTGGTCCTCACCACGTACGCCAAGCGGTCCCGGCTGAGCGCGGCTCCGGTGCTGCTCGCCCTCGCCGCCGGACTGCTGTACGGCGTCCAGGACGCGCTGACCCGGGTCAGCGGCCAGCGGTTCGGCGAGGGCGGCTGGGGCGAACTGCTCACCGGCTGGCAGCCCTACGTGGTGCTGGTGCTCGGCGTGACCGGCCTGATCCTGGTCCAGAGCGCCTTCGAGACCGCGCCGCTGCGGATGTCGCTGCCCGCGCTCACCGCCGCCCAGCCGATCGCCGGCATCGTCTGCGGGGTGGGCTTCCTCGGCGACCGGCTGCGCATGGACGCCGGGGCGCTCGCGTGGGAGGCCGCGGGCCTCGCCGCCGTCGTGGTGGGCATCGTGCTGCTGGGACTGCACCCGGCGATGCCCGCCGGCACCTCGGAGACGGAACGGTCGCGAGACCTCCAGCCGCGTTGAAGGGCACGCTCCGGACGACGCCGACCGCGTAGGAGCGGGGGCCGGTCCGGACGACGCGGACCGCGCGGGGCGTGGGACCTCCGCACCGGGCGGCGGGCACACCGCCCGCACGTCGCCCGGGACTGCTTGGATGGGGGCATGAGCGCCGCCGACGAGATCCTCGACATCGTGGACGAGAACGACCAGGTCATCGGGCAGTCCCGGCGAGGGGAGGCGTACGCGCGCGGGCTGCGCCACCGGGCCGTGTTCGTCCTGGCGCGGGACGCCGAGGGCCGTGTCTTCGTCCATCGCCGCACGCCCACGAAGCTGGTCTTCCCCTCCTTCTACGACATGTTCGTCGGTGGGGTCGTCGGCGCGGGCGAGTCCTACGACGGCGCCGCGCTGCGTGAGGCGGAGGAGGAGCTCGGCGTCCAGGGGCTCCCGCGGCCCGTGCCGCTGTTCAAGTTCCTGTACGACGACGGTGCCGGGCAGAGCTGGTGGTCGGCCGTGTACGAGGTGCGCTGCGAGCTGCCGGTGAACCCGCAGGTGGAAGAGGTCGCCTGGCACGACTTCCTCTCCGACGAGGAGTTGGAGGGCCGTCTGGCGGACTGGACGTGGGTCCCGGACGGCCTGGCCGCCTACGAGCGGCTCAAGGAGCACCGCTCGGCGGACTGAGGAACCGGGCGGGGCGGGCCGAGGACCCGGGCGGCGGAGCCGGGGCCGTGCCGCAGACCGCCTCGGAGGGAGGGGCCGGGCAGCGGGCCGCGGGGCCAGGCCTCGGGTGGAGGGCCCGGCAGCAGACCGAGGGGCGGGCCCCGCGCAGAGGGGCCGTGCCGACAGACCACCTCGGGCGGAGGGGCCGGGCAGCGGGCGGAGGACCCCGGGATGCGCCCCGCACCGGACCGGTAGGGTCCTGGGCGTGATCGAACTCGTGCGGAATGTCCGGTTGTGGTTCGCGCCCCAGGAGATCCGACGGGAGGGCGGGACGCCGGACTACCGGTTCTCGCTGGCGAACGAGCGGACCTTCCTCGCCTGGCTGCGCACGGCGCTCGCGCTGATCGGCGGCGGCTTCGCGGTGGACCAGTTCCTGCCGGACCTGCGCTGGGCCTGGCGCGTCGGCCTCGCGCTCGCCCTGCTGGGCGCGGGCGTGCTCTGCTCGCTGCGCGCCGTCAATCACTGGGTGCGCTGCGAGCGCGCCATGCGCCGCGGCGAGGACCTGCCGGTGTCGCGCTTCCCCGCACTGCTGAGCATCGCCGTCGCCGTCGTCGCGCTCGCGATGGTGTTCGTGGTGCTCGCCGGGTGGGCGGGGTGACCTCGCAGGCCCGGGACGAGCGGGACCCGGGCCTCCAGCCGGAGCGCACCCGCCTCGCCTGGCGCCGTACGACCCTGTCGAGCACGGTCGCCGCCCTGCTCGCCATGAAGACGGCGCTGCACGGCGGCCGCTCGGTGGCCGGCCTGCTGGCCTGTGCGCTGTGCTGCGCGCTGTGGCTGGGCTTTCTGGCGCTGGCGCATCACCGCATCCGGACCCTGTCGACGGCCGGCCCGGGCGGCCCGGCGGCACTCGCGCCCCGGCACGCGACCGCGGCGGCCCTGTGCACGGTGGCGCTGGCCGTGTGCGCGCTGGCGCTCGTGTTCTGAGGGACAGTTCCGCCGGCCCTCCGGGGCCACTCCCCTCGGGTGCCCCTGGTCCGCCGCCCCGGTCGGCCCACCGATCGGCCTACTACGGAGGGGGCTGGTCAACGGCGGGCGGGCCCGCCCGCCGTCCCCGCTCGTCGGACCCGTCGGCTCCGCGGGCGCACGACGGTCTCGACCCTCCGGAGTACACGGACGGCACGCATGCCCGAAAAGTCACGATTGACACGTTTCGCGGCGCTAGCCTGAGCCGTCATTCCACGCCACTTCCGAAGGTGAGCAGCATGACCACCCTTCACCAGGAGCACCCGACCCACGAGCACACCCACGGCCCGGACTGCGGTCACCCCCAGGTACGGCACGGGGACCACGTCGACTACGCGCACGACGGACACCTGCACCGCGAGCACTCCGGGCACTGGGACGAGTGCGAGCCGAGCGGCCACGTCGCGCACGAGGAACACGCGCACCAGCACGGCCAAGACTGCGGGCACACGGCCGTGGCGCACGGCGACCACCTCGACTACCTGCACGACGGCCACCGGCACGCCCGGCACGACGGGCACTGGGACGACCACTGAGCAGTCGCCCTCCGGCGCCGACCCGGCACCCCCTCACGGCGTCTCCCCTCGGCCGCGCGGCCCGCACGTTGCGCGCGGCCCCGGGGAGACGCCGATCACGTTTCGCGCACCCACTGGACGACATACCGACCGGTCGGCATCATGGTCGACATCCGGTTTCCATGTGCGTAGGAGCAATGATGAGCCCAGACCACCCGCCAGGTCTCGATCTCGACCAGCTGCGCGGCCTGCTCGACCGTGAGCGCCCGGGACTGGTGCACGGCCCCCTGACCGGCCGGCTGATCGAAGGCGGACGGTCGAACCTCACCTACGCGGTCACCGACGGCACCGCGAAGTGGGTCGTCCGACGTCCTCCGCTGGGCCATGTGCTGGCCACCGCGCACGACATGAAGCGCGAGCACCGGGTGATCAGCGCCCTGCACCCGACGGCCGTGCCGGTACCCGCCCCGCTGCTGCTGTGCGAGGACGAGTCGGTGCTCGGTGCGCCGTTCTACGTCATGGAATTCGTGGAGGGAACGCCGTACCGCACGGCGCAGCAGCTCGCCCCGCTCGGCGCGCAGCGCACCCGCGACGCCGTCCTCGGTCTGGTGGACACGCTGGTCGAGCTGCACGCGGTCGACCCGGAGGAAGTGGGCCTCGGCGACTTCGGCCGCCCGGAGGGATTCCTCGACCGGCAGCTGCGCCGCTGGGGCAAGCAGCTGGACGCGTCCAGGAACCGTGAGCTCGCGGGGATCGACGAGCTGCACGCCGCCCTGGGACGCGAGCTGCCGCACTCCCCGGCGCCCGCCGTGGTGCACGGCGACTACCGGCTCGACAACGTGCTGATCGGCACCGACGACCGCATCAAGGCCATCCTCGACTGGGAGATGTCCACGCTCGGTGATCCGCTCACCGACCTCGGCCTGCTGGTGATGTACAGCGCGCCGCTGGACCTGCCGAACTCCCCCATCAGCACGACCGCCTCGGCCGCCGGGCACCCCGACCCGGCCGAGCTCGTCGAGCGGTACGCCGCGCGCTCGGGACGCGACGTGTCCGCCGTCTCCTGGTACACGGCCTTCGCCTGGTTCAAGCTCGCCGTGATCCTGGAGGGCATCCACTACCGCTACACGCTCGGCCAGACGGTCGGCGCCGGCTTCGACCGCATCGGCGAGCTGGTGCCCTTCTTCATCGAGCACGGCCTGACCACCCTTCAGGAAGGCTGATCCGTCATGGACTTCGCATTCGACGCACGCACCGAGGAGCTGCGCGCCAAGCTGCTCGCCTTCATGGACGAGTACGTCTATCCGGCGGAGGCCGTCGCCGAGGAACAGCGCGCCCGGCTGGCGTCGCCCTGGGACACCCCGGCCGTCGTCGGGGAGCTGAAGGCCGAGGCCCGCAGGCAGGGCCTGTGGAACCTCTTCCTGCCCGACTCGGAGTACGGCGCCGGGCTGACCAACCTCCAGTACGCGCCACTCGCCGAGATCACCGGCCGCAGCCCGCACCTGGCGCCCACCGCGCTGAACTGCGCCGCGCCCGACACCGGGAACATGGAGGTGCTCGCGCAGTTCGGCGACGAGCAGCAGAAGAAGCAGTGGCTGGAGCCGCTGCTCGCCGGTGAGATCCGTTCGGCGTTCGCGATGACCGAGCCGGAGGTGGCCTCCTCCGACGCCACGAACATCACCACGCACATCCGGCGGGACGGCGACGAGTACGTCATCACCGGCCGCAAGTGGTACATCTCCGGGGCGATGAACCCGGACTGCAAGATCTTCATCGTGATGGGCAAGACGGACCCCGAGGGATCCGACATCCGCCGTCAGCAGTCGATGGTGCTGGTGCCGCGCGACACCCCGGGCGTCGAGGTACGGCGCGCCATGCAGGTGTACGGCTACGAGGACCACTCGCACGGAGGTCACGCCGAGGTCGTCTTCGACCAGGTGCGGGTGCCCGTCGGCAACCTGGTCGGCGAGGAGGGCGGCGGCTTCGCCATCGCCCAGGCGCGGCTCGGGCCGGGGCGGATCCATCACTGCATGCGGCTGATCGGCATGGCCGAGCGGGCGATCGAGCTGATGTGCCGCCGGGCCGTTTCCCGTACGGCGTTCGGCAAGCCGCTCGCCCAGCAGGGCGTCGTGCAGAACTGGATCGCCGACGCCCGGGTCGCCGTCGAGCAGCTGCGGCTGCTGGTGCTGAAGACCGCGTGGATGATGGACACGGTCGGCAACAAGGGTGCGCACACCGAGATCCAGGCCATCAAGATCGCCACGCCGCGTACCGTGGTCGACATCCTCGACAAGGCCGTGCAGTTGCACGGGGCCGGGGGCGTCAGCCAGGACTTCCCGCTGGCGGAGCTGTGGGCGAGCGCGCGCACGCTGATGCTGGCCGACGGACCGGACGAGGTGCATCAGCGGTCGCTGGCGCGGCGGGAGATCAAGCAGTACCTGTGAGCGTGGCTCCACGGGCGGTGGGGCGGCCTCAGGGGTTCTCGCCCCGCCGCCCCTGCCCGTCCCGTCCCCGGGGCTCCGCCCCCGGACCCAGCTCATCGAGCGCCGGAGGGGCTGGACCTTTGCCGCCCGGCGCCGGAGAGTCCCGGCCCGTCCGGCGCTCGAGGACGAGGCCGTCCAGGCCGATACGGGGGTACGGGGTCGGAGCCCCGGCGGTCACGGCCTCAGCGCACGGAGCAGGAGATCCGCGAGGTGGTCGGCGACCTGCTGGGGGCTGAGCGGGCCGTCGGGGCGGTACCACGTGGACAGGTGGTGCACGGAGCCGAAGTGGTAGTCGACGACCAGGTCCGCGGGCGTGGCCGTGGAGAAGACGCCCTTCTTCTGGCCCTCCTCGATCAGCGCGCGGAAGCGCTCGTGGTAGCGCCGCCGTTCCGCACGCACCTGCTTGTGCTTCTCGGGGCTGAGGTGGTGCATGGAGCGGAAGAAGATCGACGCGTCGTCGAGGTTGTCGATCGTCGTGACGACGACGTCGGCCGCGGCCCCGCGCAACCGCTCCTCGACGGGCGCGTCCGCGTCGGCGAAGGCGTCCAGCCGCTCCTGCTGGATGCGCAGCACGCGCGCGTAGACCTCGTGCAGGAGGTCGTCCTTGGACCCGAAGTAGTGGTACAGCGCCCCCTTGGTGACGCCGGCCGCCTCCACGATCTCCTGCACGGAGGTCCGGTCGTACCCCTGCTCCGCGAAGAGCCGGGTGGCGGCGGCCAAGAGCCGCTGCGGGACGGGCGTGCCGTCACCGTCCGTCGTCCTGGGCACTGCCGCCACCTGCCTTCCGAGGGTTGTCTTCGCGTTGTCGTCTACTGGGACTCATGGGAGCGGGAACGCAGTTCCCGACGGAGGATCTTCCCACTTGCCGTCTTCGGCAGGTCGGGGAGGATCTCCACCTCCCGCGGGTATTTGTAGGCGGCCAGTCTCTCCTTGCAGTACGCGGCGAGCGCGTCGGGGTCCTCCTCGGCGCCCGGACGCAGGCTGATGTACGCCTTGACGGTCTCGCCGCGGTAGCCGTCCGGCACCCCGACCACGGCCGCCTCGCGGACCGCCGGATGGGTGTAGAGGACGTCCTCGACCTCTCGGGGCCACACCTTGAAACCGGACGCGTTGATCATGTCCTTCTTGCGGTCGACCACGTACAGCCAGCCGTCGGCGTCCATGAAGCCGATGTCGCCGGTGCGCAGCTCACCGTCCGGGAAGGTCTCGGCGGTGGCCTCGGGGCGGTGCCAGTAGCCGGGGACGACCTGCGGTCCCCGTACGACGATCTCGCCCTGCTCCCCGAACGGCACCTCCTGCCCGAGGTCGTCGACGATGCGCACGACGGTGTCGGGGCCGGGCACACCCACCGCGAGTGTCCCCGAGACCGGGTCGACCGGCGCTTCTCGGCTCGGTGGCACGGAGGCGCAGGGCGCGGTGCACTCGGTGAGGCCGTAGCCGTTGCGGATGTACGGCCCGAAGCCGGCGCGGAACTTCTCGACGAGGGCGGGCGGCAGCGGGGCGCCGCCGGAGGAGATGACCGTGAAGGAGGCGAAGTGCCCGGGGGTGACCGCCGGGTGCGCGGCCAGGGCCATGAACGCGGTCGACGGGCCGACGGTGTAGTGGGGCGCGTGCTCGGTGAACGCGTCGAGGACGACCCCCGGCTCGAAGCGGTAGGCGAGGACGAGCGTGCCCCGGCTGTTGAGGCAGGCGGCGAGCTGGCAGACCATGCCGGTGATGTGGAACAGGGGCGCCATCGCGAAGTACACGGGCGACTCGGGCAGGCCGAGGCCGGTCCGCTGCCGCTCGGCGTTGTACATGATGTTGCCGTGCGTGTTGGTGGCTCCCTTGGGGGTGCCGCTCGTGCCGGAGGTGTAGCTGATCAGGGCGATGTCGGCGGGTCCGAGGTCACGCCCGCCGGGTGCCGGGTGGCCCTGCCGGGCGACGTCCACGAGGTCGGCGGTGCCCGCGGCGGCGGGCAGCCGCTCGAAGTTCAGTACGCGGGTGTCGTTGCGCGTCTGGAGGTCCAGCTCGCACGCCGTCAGGACGAGGCGTACGGAGGAGTCGGCGGCCGTCTCCCGCAGATAGGAGTCCCAGGCCCGGTCGGAGCAGACGAGTGCGACGACCGCGGCGTCGTCGAGCACGTGCCGGACCTCGGCCGACTTGTACATCGGGTTGACGGGGACGACGGTCGCGCCGGCCTTCCAGGCGCCGAGCAGGGCGACCACGAACTGCGGGGAGTTCTGGAGCAGGACGGCGACCCGGTCGCCGCGCTCCAGGCCACCGGCGGCGAGGTGCCCGGCGACCGAGTCGCTCAGCGCGTCGATCTCGCGGTAGCTGAGCCGGCCGTCGAAGTAGGCCAGCGCGGTGCGGTCGGGGGTGTGCGCCACGGCCGCGCGGATCGCGTGCACCAGGGTGTCGGGCGGGCTCACGGGGGCACGCTGGGCCTCGTCGAGCAGTGCCAGCCACGGCTGGGCGGCGTAGCCGGAAGTGGTCACCGGCCCGCCTCCCACTTCTGCTGGATGTGGTTCATGTTCGTCATCCAGCGGTCGGGGTCCGCGGCCCGTGCCGCGTAGAACCCGGCGACCTCGGGGTGCGGCAGGATCAGGAAGCGGTCCTCCTCGATGCCCTTGAAGAGCGCGTCGGCGACGTCCTCGGGCTCGATGGCGGTGGGCTGGAGCACCAGGTCACCGGCGCTTCCGGTGGCGTCGAGCATGTCGGTGCGCACGCCCTGCGGACAGATCGCGTGGACCTTGAGGCCGCGGTGGCGGTACGTCAGGGAGAGCCATTCGGCGAAGGCGTACGCGCCGTGCTTGGTGACGCTGTAGGGCGCGGCGCCGATCATGGTGAGCAGTCCGGCGGCGGAGACGGTGGAGACGAACCGGCCGCTGCCGCGCTCCAGCCAGGCCGGGAGCAGTTCCTGGGCGGCGCGTACGTGGGCCATCACATTGACGTCCCAGGCCAGCTCCCAGACCTTCTCGCCGGCGGCCTCGGTGCCGGCGGAGGCGAGACCGGCGTTGGCGCAGTAGACGTCGATCGTGCCGCCGAGGGCGTCGCGCGCCTCGGCGACGATCGTGGACGCGTCGCCCGGGACCGCGACGGCGCCGATCTCGTCGGCCACGGCCCGGGCCTTGGCGGCGTCCAGGTCGTTCACGACGACCCTGGCCCCCTCGGCGGCGAAGCGCCGGGCCAGGGCGGCTCCGATACCGCCTCCCGCTCCGGTGACGACCACTCGGGCATCCTGCACGGCTTCCACCATCGGTCTCCTTCGACGCGACGCGAATCGGCTCTGCTGCAGCGCCAGACTAACCAGTCGGTATGTTGCGAGGGAAGGGGTGTCCGGCGTCGCGGGAGGCCCGGGCGGTGTGATCTGTGCGGCTCCCCCGCGGCGCGGCGAGGCAGCCCGACCGTACGCCCCCGACGGCGTCACCCCTGCGGCGCGGCTCTCCCGGACACGCGGGAGCACGCTCGCGTGGGCCGCGGGAACGGGGAACACGGTCGGGCGGGGGACCCTGTTGCGCCATCCGGCACACCTGACAGGCGCCGTCCACTGATTCCGGTCAGGGTGAAGTGGTCCGGGTGCGAGACCCCACGGCCTCACCCGGGCGGCACCAGGCGCGGTCCGGGGCACGTCCCGGGCGCCACCTCACGGACCCGGCGGTACCGGCGCGGACTCGGCGGTATCGGCGCGTACCCGGCGGGACCGTCCCGGACCTGGCGGCGTCGGCTCGGGGCGGCTCACGGAGCGCGGTTCGCGCCGCGTTCGCGGGTATTCCGGATCACCCCGCGGAGCGCGTAGCGTGCCCATGCCAGCTTCCGCGATCACGGAGGTCACACCATGCGCCCCGACGCTTCCGGCTCCGCACGACGTGGGGGGACCCCCCTGTCCAGACGGGCCGTCCTCGCCGCCGGCACCGCCGCGGCGGCCCTGGCTCCGGTACCGGCCTCGGCGGCCCCGGGCGGCCGCGCCAAGCTGCGCACCGGCTTCGAGCGCCTCGAAGGGGACGGCTACGCGCTGCTGGACGGCGAGCGGGTCGGCGTGGTCACCAACCCGACGGGCGTCACCCGCGACGTCCGGCACATCGTCGACGTCATGCACACCGACGCCCGGGTGAACGTGATCGCCGTCTTCGGCCCCGAGCACGGCTTCCGCGGCACCGCGCAGGCCGGTGGTTCCGAGGGCCGTTACGACGACCCGGCGACCGGGCTCCCCGTCTTCGACACGTACCAGAAGAGCGGGCAGCCGCTCGCCGACGTCTTCACCGCCTCCGGTGTGGACACCGTGGTCTTCGACATCCAGGACGTGGGCGCCCGCTTCTACACCTACATCTGGACGCTGTACGACTGCATGGAAGCCGCACAGCTCGCCGGCAAGCGCTTCGTGGTGCTGGACCGGCCGAACCCGGTGACGGGGCGGGACGCGCTCGGGCCCGTCCTGCACAAGGAGTTCGCGACCTTCGTCGGACGGCAGCCCGTCTCCCAGGCGCACGGGATGACCGTGGCGGAACTGGCGCGGCTGTTCAACAAGGAGTTCCTGACGACGCCGGTGAAGCTGGACACGGTCCTGATGTCCGGCTGGAAACGCTCGGACTTCTACGACGCCTCCGGGCTGCCCTGGGTGCCGCCGAGCCCGAACATGCCGACGCCCGACACCGCCCTGGTCTACTCGGGGTCCTGTCTCTTCGAGGGCACCAACCTGTCGGAGGGGCGGGGCACCACCCGCCCGTTCGAGCTGCTCGGCGCCGAGGGCGTCGACGGGCGGTGGGCCGCGGCGGCGGAACGCCTCGGGCTGCCCGGCGTGCACTTCAGGGAGGCGTACTTCGCCCCCACGTTCTCCAAGTTCCAGGGCAAGACCATCGGGGGCGTGCAGATCCATGTGCACGACCGGGCCGCCTTCGACCCCGTACGCACCGGCATCGCGCTGCTCGTGACGGCCAAGCAGGTCTGGAGCGGCTTCGCCTGGCGCTCCGACAACTGGATCGACAAACTCACGGGCTCGACCCTGGTGCGCACGAAGATCGACGCCGGGGCGACGGCCGACGAGGTCGTGGCGGCCTGGCAGGACGAGCTGCAGGCCTTCCGGCAGATGCGCAAGGAGTATCTCGTCTACAAGTGAGTGAGCCGTGACGTATGGCCAACCTCGTGCCCCGGTAGGACGATACGCCCGTATCGCACCGCCCACGGGGGACGAGGGGGTCCGTCATGGCCGATCCGGAAGTGAGTGTCTCTCCCTACTGGGAACTCACCTTCGACGCGGACGGGGACGCCGACGGCCGGGAGCTCGACCGGCTGCTCGCGGAGGTGCCCCGGCGGGGGGTCCGCGATCTGATCGTGTTCGCGCACGGCTGGAACAACGACCGCTCGGGTGCGACCCGCCTCTACAGCCGCTTCTTCGAACCCGTCCCCGGACTCGCCCCGAACGCGCGCCTGGGGTACGTGGGTGTGGTGTGGCCGTCGATGCGGTTCTCGGACGAGCCGATTCCCGACTTCCCCCGGCCGGCGGCCGCGCAGGACACGGCGACCGTGCAGCCGGTGCTGGACAAGAACACCCGGCACGCGCTCCTGGAGGTCTTCCCCGGGCGGGCGACGGTGGTCGAGCAGATCGCGCGGCTGCTGGACCAGCAGCCGGACGAGGGCGCCTCGCTGGAGGAGTTCGGCCGTCTCGTGCGGCTGCTCGTCGAGGTCCGGCCGCAGGGGCCGCAGACGTCCTTCGCCGCGGACACGCTGGCGGAGGGTGTGCCGGAGGGCGATCCGCTGATGCTCTTCGGGGACACGGCGGCGGTGTGCGACGAGTTCGCGCGGGCGCTCGCCGGGTCCGGGGACGGTGAGGCCTTCGCGCTGCCCCGGTTGTGGGACGGTGCGCACGAACTGCTGCGCCAGGCCACCTACTACGCGATGAAGCGGCGCGCGGGGACGGTCGGCGAGCGGGGGCTCGGGCGGGCCGTGGGCCACCTCGCGCAGACGGCCCCGGACGTACGTGTCCATCTCGTCGGGCACAGCTTCGGTGGACGGCTGGTCTCCTTCGCCCTGCGCGGGCTGCCGCAGGGTGTGCGTTCCGTGAAGTCGGTGACCCTGCTCCAAGGGGCCTTCTCGCACTACGCGTTCGCCGCACGGCTGCCGCACGACCCGCGGGCGAGCGGGGTTCTCGACGGCCAGCACCACCGCGTCGACGGCCCCCTGGTGTGCTGCTACTCCCACTTCGACTCGGCGCTCGGGAAGATCTATCCGCTGGCCTCGCGGATGGCGGGCGACTCCCGCACGGCCACGGCGGAGTTCGGCCTCGACCGGCTGCTGGGCGCCAAGTGGGGTGCGATGGGGCACGACGGGGTGCAGGCGGTGCCGGGGACGAAGAAATACGCGCTGGCCGAGGCCCTGCGCACGCGACTGCCCGCCTCCGGCTGCGTGAACGTGGACGCCGCGGCCGTGGTCAGGCGCGGCGGTGCGCCGTCCGGGGCCCACAGCGACATCTGCCACCGGGAACTGGCGCAGCTGGTGCTGGCGGCGGGCCGGGTCCGCTGACCCGCCGCCCGCGAGGACGCCGGCGACCCCTGGGGCCGCCGGCGTTCTCGTGCCGGCCGGCTACCGGTGCGAGGTGTACTCGACCACCTGCTGGTAGGTCGGCCGGTTCTGCCAGCTGATCTTGCCGTGCTTGATGCCGCCGAGGGTGCGCTGGACGATCGAGTCGGCGCACCACTGGTCGCCTGCCGAGCACTGGTCGTCGCCGGGGTAGACCTGGGCGGCGGTCTTGCCCGCGGCTTCCTTCAGGGTGCTGATCAGTGCGTCACGGCAGGCACCGAGGCTGCCGGAACCGCAGTACTTCTGCGTCAGGCCGCCCTGCACCGACTCGCCGAGCACGGCCCGGATGTCCTTGTCGACATAGCTCCACCAGCCGTACTGGAAGGAGCTTCCGGCGTGCGAGCCGGTCGGTCCGTGCCCGGCCGACGGCGCCTCGTCGACGGGGATGCTGCCGGTGAACGCGGTGTACAGGTCGCTGCCGAGGACCGGCTCGAACTCCGCCTTCACCAGCAGCGGCCACCAGGCGTCCAGGATGCGGATCGCGTCGGCGTCGGCGTACGTGTGGGACCCGGCCGAGGTCTCCGTGCGCCTGGCGCCGGCCGTGACCCACGCCGAGAGCTTGCTCACCGCCGCCGCGGCGGCGGGGTCGGTGACCGTCGAGCTGTTGATCACCTTCAGCAGCTTCGGCAGCACGTCCTCGGCCCGCAGGTCGGCGAGGGCCGCGTCGGCCATGGCCTTCACCAGCGCGGACCTGGTCACTCCGCCCGCGGAGACGAGCTTCTTGACGCGGTCCTCCAGGAGGTTGCCGCGATGCACCGAACCCTCGCCCCAGGGGGCCGCGGCGTAGTCCTTGGCCTGCTTGTTGTTCCAGGAGATGTAGTAGTCCTGGTCCACGGAGTTGGGGTGCGCGGAGGCCGGGGTGTACTGGGCGGTGTTCGTCGCGGCGTCCCAGTTCCGCCACTCGTACGCGGGTTGCGCCCACACCGGGAAGTCGGCGTCGACGCCGGTGGCGCGCACCGGGTTGTCCCCGCTGTTGTAGTACGCGGTGTGCGAGGAGTCGGCGTAGAACCAGTTGAAGGTGTAGTTGATGTGCTGCACCGCGCTCTGGAAGGTCTGCGGGCTCTTCACGTAGTCGGGGTCGTTGAGCATCTGGAAGCCGATGATCGAGTCGGCCTCGTGCATGAAGGACGAGCGCAGCGTGGTGTAGGCGACCTTCTTCCCGCCGACGGTCGCGCGGTACTCCACGGGGCCGTACTTGGTCCGGTAGACCTGCATCCGGTACGAGCCCGCCGCGGTGCCGTCGGCGACCGTCGGCTTCCAGGAGTTGGTCCGCTCGACCTTGTCCATCGCCGTGCAGGTGCCGTGGTACAGGTAGTGGTAGTCGTCCTGGCACAGTTCGACGGCGTAGGTGTCGATGATGTCCTGGCCCGACGTGGTGGCACTCCAGGAGTAGTCCTGGCCGCGGCCGAGCTCGACGTACATGCTCAGGCCGGCGAAGGAGGCGCCGCGGGCGCTCAGGCCCGGTCCCTGGATCTCCTGGAGCATGAGCAGCTGCGGCGCGAAGTAGCCGGTCTGCGGGCCGAAGACGGCGATCGGGTGGCCGCTCGCCGTGTGCTTGCCGCTCACCACGAGGGCGTTGGACATGCCGCGCTTCGCCGAGCTGACGGAGGTCTTGGCGGCCGTCGTGGAGGCGCCGGTGGCGGCGGCGGTCCCCGCGCTGCCGGTGCGGTCGTAGACGAGCGGCTCCCGGGTCACCGAACCGGCGTCGGGCAGGGCCTGGCCCTGGGCGTCGTCCGGTTTGACGGCGTAGGGGAAGCTTTCGCCGTCGTGGACGGTGAGCACGGCCTCCGGGTCGTTGCGCTGCCGGAAGGACTCCCAGACCTTGGTGCCCTCCACCACGCCGTACTTGGACTGGGCGGCGAGCAGCGAGAGGGCGTTGTTGACCTCGCCGCCGCCTCCGGAGCCGAAGAGCGCACCGATGACGGAGGCCAGCGCGACCAGGTCGGTGAGCTTGAAGTGGTCGATGGTGCCGGCGTTGGTGATGGAGTCCTTGTGTCCGGTCAGGACGTACTCGCCGGGGAAGTAGCGACCGCTGTCTGAGGCGTCGATGTAGGCGTTGATGCCGGCGATGTAGGCGTTGGCGTCGGCGAGGGCCTGCTTGCCGCGCTCGCCGGCCTGGGCGGTGGCGTTGTCGATCTGGGCCTGGAGATCCGCCTCGGTGTAGGGGGCGTTGCGCCAGAACTCCTGCTCCAGCCCCTGGTTGGACGGGGCTCCGCCGGCGAACGAGGTCAGCTGGCCGCGTCCGACGTGCCGGAAGACGTCCATCAGCCACAGCCGGTCCTGGGCGGCCGCGTAGCCCGCGCCGAACTCGGTGCCGTAGCGGGTGGTGCCGGTGATGTGCGGGACGCCCGTCTTCTTGTCCCGCACGATCGTCACGTCGCTGCGCGGCCTGGTGGTGGAGGCGACCTGGTCCGAAGGGACGCCGAAGGACGCGTCGTTGAAGAAGTCGTTGATCTTGGTGTCGGTGAGCCCGGAGTAGCCCTTGGCCAGGTTGCCGTAGGGGGCGAGCTGGTCCTCCGCGTGGCCCGGCTGGGTACCGAAGGCCTGGTTGAGCAGGATCTCGACGAGGGTCGCGTTGCCGTTCTCACCGGGCGGGAGGATGTCGGAGCACTGGCCGCCGCAGTAGTCGTTCGCGGCGGCGGCCGAGGGCGCCGCGGTCGCCGCCGCCTGGGAAAGCGGTGACAAAAGACCGGCAATGAGCACGCATACGGATGCGCTCTTGAGGAACTTGGGGAATCGACGGGGAGTTCTCAGTCTGTCGAGGACGGTACGTGGGGTGCGCCGTGGCATGGCAGCTCCTCCCGACGGGGGTGGGCCGGACGTTACCGCCGGTATCCCCGAGTTGGAAGATGAACATGCGTCAGTTTTTTGGATTCATCGCACCCGGGCCGGGTCGTCGACAGGCGGCTGACAACGGTGGGAGGCAGGCCGGGAGGGACTCGGCGGTCGGCTGGTGGCGGTCATCGGAAAAAAGGATGGAGCCGAATCGCTTGTCGATACGTCTATTCGGCGACGTCCGTACGACGACGCCGAAGTGACCGAAGTTCAGGTGCAGGTGTGACGGAGGTGCAGGGCGATGGCGGGTTTCCGGAGTCTGGCGAGACAGGTGCGGGATCCGAGGTGCGATCTGGCACTGCGGCGGTACTCGCTGCGCAAGTGCCTTGAGAGGTTCGCCCCTTATGGGCACCGGGCGACCTGGGACCATCTGTGCTCCCGGGCCGGGTTCGGTCCGGAGGACCGGTCCCCCGATCCGGCGCGGCTCGTGGCCGCGCTGGAGGAGTTGGAGGAGGCCCGCTCCGTCTGGCTCGCCTACGAGGTCGAGTTCGCGCAGCGCCGCAAGAAGGAGAAGCACGACGGACTGCGCAGGCCGGGCAGTGTCGACGACTGGCACCGGCTGACCTGGGGCGGCTTCGGCGTCGCATGGTGCGACGACCCCCGTGTACATCCCCGTGAACCACTGGCCGAGGTGCTGCGCCGGCTGATCGCCGCGCTGGAGCGCGAGCCGGGCACGGTCTGCCCGGTGTGCGCCGGGGAGCGCCTCACCTGGAGGTACGACCTGGCCCACGAGCCGTCGTCAGGACCCGTCTGCACGAGCTGCGGAATCGTGGTGCCGCGGCCCGTTCTGACACCCGAGGCCCTGGCGGAGTCCAGGCGTGGAAGGCTGCTGATGTCGGCCTGAGCAGGACGGGGGTGCGTCGACGGAGCCGCACCCCCGCGCGAACGCTCCTGGCCCGCCTGCCCGTCGGCCGACCTCGGCCGCCGAGGGCCGTCGACCCCGCGGGGCTGCCTGAAGCCCGTCGACGCCGTGGGCCGCCGCGGCCCGTCGACGCCGTGGGGCCGCCTGGGCCGGACCGCCGACCGGGGCCGCTCGCGACTCGTCGACCCACTCGGCGCCGCTCGCGACTCGCCGATCCACTGAGCGCCGCCCGCAGCTCGTCGACCGCGCGTGCCGCCCTGAGGCCGGTCCACGCGGTGCAGCGCCGCGACCTGCCGGTCCTGGGGGTCAACTCGGCTGAGGGCGCCCCCGGGAGGTGCCTGCGGCTCGTCGACCCCTGCGGCGCCGCCCCGGCCGTTCCGCGCCGCAGTCGCCCGCGGAGTGCGGTCGGGCGCGTGACCGTCGGGGGCCGGTTGTCGGTGGTGGGTGGCACCATCGAGGCATGGTGCAGGTCTGTCTGAACGGAGCGCGCGGGTCGGCCGACGGTGCCGTCGTGCCGATGTCGCCGGAGGCGATGGCCCGGTCGGCGGCCGAGGCCGTCGCGGCCGGGGCGTCGGACATCCATGTCCATCCCAAGTCCCCCTGCGGCCAGGACACTTTGTCTCCGAAGGCCCTGGCGGCCACGCTGGAGGCGATACGGGCACGGGTGGACGTCCCGGTCGGGGTGACCACGGGCGCGTGGGCCGAGCCCGATCCGGCGGCCCGCGTGGAGCGGGTCCGGTCCTGGACCGTCCTGCCCGACCACGCCTCGGTCAACTGGCACGAGCCGGGCGCCGAGGACGTGGCGGCGGCGCTCCTCGACCGTGGCATCGACGTGGAGGCGGGCATCTGGTCGGGCACGGACGGCGCGGAGCGCTTCGCCGCGTCGCCCCTCGGGCCGCGCGTCCTGCGCGTCCTGGCCGAGGTCATGGACGACTCGCCGCGCTCGGCGCAGGAGTCGGCCCTGGCCCTGCTCGCCGATCTCGGCGCGGGCCCCTCGCGTGCCGGTGACCCCACCCGCTCGGAGCGGCACCACGGCCGGCCCGTGTTGCTGCACGGCCTCGACCGCGGCACCTGGCCGGTGCTGCGGCTCGCGGGTCGGCAGGGGCTGGCCACCCGCATCGGCCTGGAGGACACCCTGACCCTGCCGGACGGACAACGGGCCGATTCCAATGCCCAGTTGGTGACGCGGGCACTGGCCGAGTACCGCACGGCGCGCAATGAAGGCGCCACACGCTAGCAGCAGCAAATCCGCTCGATCCAGCACTTTCCCGTCCGGACAGTGGGAGGCGATGAAACACAGCTGAGGAACCCGAGGAGTCCCGATGTCGACGCTGCGCGTCACCGCCGAAGTGCTGACCATCCACGAGCATCCGAACGCCGACGCCCTCGAACTGGCCCAGGTCGGCCTCTACCGGGCCGTGGTCGCCAAGGGCGCCTATCGCACCGGCGAGCGAGCCGTCTACATCCCGGAGCAGTCCGTGCTCCCGGCCGGGTTGATCGAGGAGCTCGGGCTGACCGGCCGCCTGGCGGGGAGCGGTTCGGACCGGGTGAAGGCGGTACGGCTGCGCGGTGAGCTGTCGCAGGGCATCGTGTGCCGCCCGCGGGCGCTGGCGGACGTCGACCTGGCGCGGGCCGCCGAGGAGGGGACCGACTTCGCCGAGCTGCTCGGCATCGTCAAGTGGGTGCCGCCCGTCCCGCCCACGATGGACGGTGACGTCGAGTCCGCGCCCGACCTGCTGCCCTGGGTCGACATCGAGAACCTCCAGCGCTACCCGGACATCTTCACCCCCGGCGAGCCCGTCGTCCTGACCGAGAAGCTGCACGGATCGGCCTGCCTGCTGACGTACGTCGCCGACGAGGACCGCGTGTACGTCTCCTCGAAGGGTTTCGGAGCCAAGTCCCTCGCCCTGAAGGAGGATCCGCGCAATCTGTACTGGCGGGCCGTGCGCGGGCACGGGGTCGCGGAGGCCGCGGCGCGGCTCGCCGGCCGGCTGGGCGCGCGCCGCGTCGGCATCTTCGGCGAGGTGTACGGGGCGGGCGTGCAGGACCTGTCGTACGGCGCCGACGGGCGCCGCGAGTCCCTCGGCCACGCCGTGTTCGACGTGTCCGCGGAAATCGACGGCGAGGTCCGCTGGCTGGACGCGGCCGCCCTGCTGGAGGGCGAACTGCCGCTGGTACCAAGGCTGTACGAGGGGCCGTACGACATCGCCAAGGTCCTGGAGACCGCGACCGGCCGGGAGACGGTGTCCGGGCGCGACCTGCACCTGCGCGAGGGCGTGGTCGTCCGCACGTCCACCGAGCGCTACAGCCCGGTGACGGGCGGCCGGGCCATCGCGAAGGCGGTCAGCCCGGCGTACCTGACCCGCAAGGGCGGCACGGAGTACGAGTGACCCACCGCGCGCTCCGGTCCCGGGCGCCGACGCCCCGGGACCGGACGTGGCGCAGGTGCGCCGCCGAAGCCGCCCGGACACGGGGCCCTGCGACGCCGCCCGGCGGCCGTCGCGGCCCGGTCCCGCGAGGCCTGCGACGGGGCCGAGCAGCAGTCGCGCACCGGCTCACGCGAGGCCGGTGACCGGGGCCGGCGGCCGTCGCTCACCGGCTCCCGTCGGCCCGGTGACGTGAGCTCGGAGGCTGTCGCGCGCCCGCTCACGCGAGGCCGGTGACCGGGCTCAGCGGCAGTCGTTCGCCGGCTCCGGCCGCGCGGTGCGGCCGGAGCGTTCCACCATGAGCCGGGAGCCGGTCTGACGCTCGCCGAAGACGTCGTCCGGGTTGGAGAGCACACAGTTCTCCAGGGACAGGCAGCCACAGCCGATGCAGTCGGTGAGGTGGTCCCGCAGCCGGCCCAGCTGCTTGATGCGCTCGTCGAGTTCGGAGCGCCAGGCCTCCGAGAGCCGGGCCCAGTCCTCCCGTGTCGGGGTGCGCTCCTCGGGAAGTTCGGCGAGGGCCTCGCGGATCGTGGCGAGCGGGATGCCGACGCGCTGCGCCGCCCGGACGAAAGCGACGCGACGCAGCGCGTCACGGTGGTAGCGGCGTTGGTTCCCGCTGGTGCGGCGGCTGCTGATCAGGCCCTTGGACTCGTAGAAGTGCAGGGCGGAGACGGCCGCGCCGCTGCGGGCCGACAGCTGGCCGACCGTGAGCTCGTGGATCTTCTCTGGAATCTGGGGCACCCCTCGAACCTAACCCACCCCGGCATGCCCGCGGTGCGTTGACAGGAGCCCTCCACCCGACCATGCTAAGCAGTTGCTTAGACATTGCGACGCGGGAGGCCAGGGACATGGCAGAGCCGAGGATCTTCACGTCCGCCGACGACCTGAAGGCGGCGGTGGGCGAACAGCTGGGACACAGCGACTGGCTGGAGGTCGACCAGAAGCGGATCGACCTGTTCGCGGACGCCACGGGCGACCACCAGTGGATCCACGTGGACCCGGAGAAGGCCGCCGCGGGTCCGTTCGGCACGACCATCGCGCACGGCTACCTCACCCTGTCGCTGCTGCCCGCGCTGGTGCCGCAGGTCATGCGCGTCGAGGGCATGAAGATGGGCGTCAACTACGGCAGCAACAAGGTGCGCTTCCCCGCCCCGGTGCCGGTGGGCTCCCGGCTGCGCGCCACCGCGGTCCTCACGGAGGTCACCGAGGCGGGCGGCGGCGTGCAGGTCACGGCCGCGGTGACCGTCGAGCGCGAGGGCGGCGACAAGCCGGTGTGCGTGGCCGAGTCGGTGTCCCGCTACTACTTCTGACGGCCGCCCGGTGCGCCCGGGCTACTTCCCGGCTCCCACCATCCGCAGCACGAGGTCGGCGTAGAGCGCGCCGACCTCGTCCGGTGTCCGGGGTCCGTCCACGTTGAACCAGCGGGCCACGTCGATGCACAGGGAGAGCACGGCGAGGGTGGTGCCGGGGACGTCCGGCACGTCGAAGTCGCCCGCGGCCACGCCGTCCTGGATGATCCCGCGCACCTCGGCGTCGACCTGGCGGCGCAGGCCGATGATCTCGGCGCGGGCGTCGGGTCCGAGCGAGTCCAGCTCGTACTGCACGACCCGCGCGGTGGTGCGCCCTCCGGCGTGCCAGCGTACGAAGGAGCTCACGGCGTCCGCGAGGCGCTCGGTCGCGTCACCCTCGCCACGGGCGGCCGTCCGCAGGATGTCGAGGGCCTTCGCGTGGCCGATCCTGCTGATCCGGTGGAGCAGCTCTTCCTTGGTCTTGAAGTGGATGTACAGGGCGGCCGGGCTCATGCCCGCGCGGCCCGCGATGTCCCGGGTCGTCGTCGCGTGGTACCCGCGCTCGGCGAAGGCCTCCACGGCGGCGACGAGCAGCCGCCGGGCCGCGTCCGGGGTGACCTCGGCCCACGGCTGCATCTCGCCGCCGGCCGTCTCCTCCGCCGTACTCATCGCTGTTCGCCCCTTCTCCACCGACAGGGTGAACACCATACCCCTGAACCTGAGCGCCCGCTTAGATCCCCCGCTCAGGACGGAGGCCCCCGCCCGGGGCGAATTCCTCCGCCCCGGGGTGGATCAGAGCTTCTCGAAGGGGTCGTACACCCGCCCGCCGACGCGCGTGCCGTCCTGACGGTCACGGATCACCTTGGCCAGGGTGAAGGCGGACGTCACCAGGTACAGGACGGCGATGGCGAGGAAGCCCCGCACCCAGGCGTCGGCCTGGAGCTTGAAGATGCCCAGGGCGGTCGCGGCCATGGCGACCGAGAAGGAGGCGACGGCCTGTCCGTAGAAGGCGGCCGTGTTCTGCTGCTTGACCGGTGTCTCACTCATGGGGAAAGCGTCGCCGCCGGGGCCGGGCCGTCACATCCGCCGAGATACTCAGGAACGCGCGGGACATACTCAGAAGGCCGAAACCCCGGTCAGCGCACGCCCGATGACCAGCTTCTGGATCTGGCTGGTGCCTTCGTAGAGGGTCATCACGCGGGCGTCGCGCAGCAGCTTGCCCGCCGGGTACTCGTCGATGTAGCCGTAGCCGCCGAAGACCTGGAGGGCGTTGTTCGCGGCGCGCACGGCGGCCTCGGAGGCGAACAGCTTGGCCTTCGACGACTCGGTGGCGAACGGCAGGCCGCGGTCGACGAGATCGGCGACCCGCCAGGTCAGCAGCCGTGCGGCGTCCACGTCGACGGCGATGTCGCTGATCAGCTCCTGCACCAGCTGGTGCTGGGCGATGGGCTTCCCGAACTGCTCCCGTTCGGACGCGTACCGCACCGCGGCGTCCAGCGCGGCCTGGGCGATGCCGACGCATCCCGCCGCCACCGACATCCGGCCCTTGGCGAGCGCGGACATCGCGACGGCGAAGCCCTTGCCCTCGGGCGCCATCATCGCGCTCGCCGGCACCCGTACGTCCTCCAGGACCAGTTCCGCGGTGGCCTGCCCGCGCAGCCCGAGCTTGCCGTGGATGGTGCGGCGGCTCAGGCCGGGGGTGTCGGTCGGTATCAGGAAGGCCGAGACGCCCTTGTGGCCGGGCGCGTCGGTGGAGCGGGCGAACAGCAGGACGACGTCGGCCCAGGTGCCGTTGGTGATGAACATCTTGGTGCCGTTGATGACGTAGTCGTCGCCGTCGCGCACGGCCCGGGTCGCCAGGCTGCCCGCGTCCGATCCCGTACCGGGCTCGGTGAGCCCGAAGCAGCCGACAAAGTCGCCGGCCGTGAGCCCCGGCAGCCAGCGCCGCTTCTGCTCCTCGGTGCCCCAGTGGGCGATCGACTTGGCGACGAGGCCCAGCGAGACGGAGACGATGCCGCGGACGGACGAGTCGCCGCGTCCCAGCTCCTCCGTGACCAGGCAGTACGCCAGGTGGTCGCCGCCGCTTCCGCCGTACTCCTCGTCGATGGTCAGCCCGAGGAAGCCGACCTCGGCCAGCTTCTTCACGATGGACCGGTCGACCTCCTCGGTGCGGTCCCACTCGACGACGTGCGGGGCGATCTCGCGGTCCACGAAGTCCTTGGCGAGCTGCCGGACGGCGGTCTGCTCCTCGCTGAGCTCCAGGTTCATACCGAGTCACCCCACAGATTGCGGACATTGAAAGCAGTACATTTAAATTAGCACTGCTAGTTTCCGAATGCAGCCCTACTATGTGCGCCATGGCCCGACCGCGCAAGCCCCTGCTGAGCACCGACCGCATCGTGGACACCGCGCGGGCGCTCGTGGACGCCGAGGGCCTCGCAGCCGTCTCGACGCGCCGGCTCGCCGCCGAACTCGGCGTCAGCGGGCCGTCCCTCTACAACCACTTCCGCACCAAGGACCAGATCCTGGAGGCGGTCGCGGACTCGGTCAGCGCACAGGTCGACCTGACGATGTTCGAGGACGGCCGCGAGTGGCGCACCGCGCTGCACGACTGGGCCGTCTCCTACCGGGCCGCCCTGCGCGACCACCCGAACATCGTTCCCGTGCTCGCGCGCGGCCCCGGGCGGCGGCCCGCGGGCCTGCGGCTCGCCGACGCGGTGTTCGGCGCGATGGTCGAGGCGGGGTGGCCGCCCTCCCAGGCCACCTCGATCGGGGCGCTGATGCGGTACTTCATCATGGGCTCCGCGCTCGGCTCGTTCGCCGGGGGCTTCGTCGACGACGCGGACGCGTACGACCCGGCGGACTATCCCCACCTGGGGCAGGCGCACCTGCTCGCCGAGCAGCAGGAGAAGATCGACGAACGGGCCTTCGAGACGGGCCTCACCGCCCTGCTGGACGGCCTGTCGGCCCAGTACGCGCAGCTGACGGTGGGCAGCTGAGCGGACGGTCCGGGCAGACGTCGGCCTCCCCCGTGGCCCCGCCCGGGACATGCCCACGCCACCTGCAGCGGTCACGTCCGGGCTCCGCGGACGTAGCCGGACCCCGGCCTGCGCGTCCGGGCCCACGGACGAACCGGCACCCCGGCGGCGAGGACGTTTCGGTGGGGGCCGCAACGTCCGTGGCGCATGCTGGTGGGCATGACGAGGCGGACGCACAGCAGGGCAGCCGGGCTCGCGGGGTTCGCGGCGCTGATCGCGGACGAGACGCGGGCCGGGTTCCTGCTCGCCCTGCTCGACGGGCGGGCCTGGACGGCGGGCGAGCTGGCTCGGCACGCCCAGGTCGCCCCCTCCACGGCCAGCGAGCACCTCGGCAGGCTCGTCACGGGCGGGCTGCTCACCGAGGAACGGCAGGGCAGGCACCGCTACGTACGGCTGGCGAGTCCCCGCGTCGCGCAGATCGTCGAGGATCTCGCCGCCCACGTCGGGCCGGCCGGAACCGAACGCCCGCACACCCTCCGGGAGTCGAGCGCGGTGTCGGCGATGGCCCGCGGCCGCACCTGCTACGACCATCTCGCCGGGCGCCTCGGCATCGCCCTCACCGATGCCCTCACCGCCCGCGGCCTGCTCCGCCAGGACACCGGGTTCGCCCTCACCGACGCCGGACTGCGGTGGTTCGAGTCCGTCGGCATCGGCCTCGACCTCACCGCCCGCCGCCCGCTCACCCGGGCCTGTCTGGACTGGACCGAACGCCGGCCGCACCTCGCGGGCGGCGCCGGCGCGGCCCTGTGCCGGCACGCCCTGGACGCGAAGTGGTGTGTGCGCGTCGGCACGGAGCGGGCCGTCAAGGTGACCCCCGAGGGCGAGCGGGCCCTCGCGGAGCTCCTGGGTGTCGAGGCGACCGCCCTGCGCTGACCAGCCCCTGCCCGTCCCTTCCCCGCGCACGGCGAGCGGCATCAGCTCCGGCGCCGGGCCCCAGGCAGGCGTCCGAAATCCGCGAGACCTCCGCCCGCCCCCCGCCTAGCCTCAGGAGCATGATGAACACCTCCCGGCCCGCCCCGCCCGCCGGACGCACGCGGCTGCTCGCCGCGGGCGCCGCGACCGTCACCGTCGGACTGTGGGCCTCCGCCTTCGTGTCGATCCGCAGCGCGGGCGAGGCGTACTCACCGGGCGCGCTGGCACTGGGGCGGCTGCTCGCCGGGGCCCTCGCGCTCGGGGCCGTCTGCCTGATCCGCAGGGAGGGGTGGCCGCCCCGGGCGGCCTGGCCCGGGATCGCGATATCCGGGCTGCTGTGGTTCGGCTTCTACATGGTCGTCCTGAACTGGGGCGAACAGCAGGTGGACGCGGGCACGGCGGCACTCGTGGTGAACATCGGACCGATCCTCATCGCCCTTCTCGGTTCCCGGCTGCTCGGGGACCCGATGCCGCCCCGGCTGCTGGCGGGCATGGCCGTGTCGTTCGCGGGTGCCGTCGCGGTCGGCCTGTCGATGTCCGGCGAGGGCGGTTCGTCGGTCCTCGGGGTCGTCCTGTGTCTGCTTGCCGCGGTGGGCTACGCGGGCGGCGTGGTGGCGCAGAAGCCGGCGCTCGGGCGGGCCGGCGCGCTCCAGGTCACGACGTTCGGCTGTCTGGTCGGGGCCGTCGCCTGTCTCCCCTTCGCCGGGCAGCTCGTGACGGAGGCGGCGAAGGCGCCGGCGTCCGCCACGCTCAACATGATCTACCTGGGCCTCTTCCCGACCGCGCTGGCCTTCACGACCTGGGCGTACGCGCTGGCCCGCACCACCGCCAGCCGTATGGGCGCGACGACCTACGCGGTGCCCGCCCTCGTGGTCCTGATGTCCTGGCTGTTCCTCGGCGAGGTGCCGGGGCCGCTCACCCTGGCGGGCGGGGCGCTGTGCCTGGCGGGTGTCGCGGTGTCGCGCTCCAGGCCCCGCGCCGGGAGGGCGGCGGCCTCGGAACTCGTGCCCCCGGACGCCGGGACGGCGGCGGCCGCCCCGGAGCGCCGCCCCGAGCCGGAACAGGCCTGATTCCGGACCGGCACCGGTCCGCCCGTTCCCGGACCGGCATCGGCCCGGGAACGGGCGGGCACGGCTAGAACACGACCAGGGCCCGGCCGCCCTTGCCCGCGATCATGTTGTCGAACGCCGCCGGGATGCCGTCGAGGGCGATCCGGTCCGTGACCAGGCTCGCGAGGTCCAGGCGCCCGGCGCGGACGTGCTCCGCGAGGACCGGCAGGTCCCGCGCCGGGTCGCAGTTGCCGTAGACGCAGCCCGCGAGGGTCCTGCCCCAGTGGAAGATCTCCAGCGCGTTGAAGGTGACCTGCTGGTCCTTGCCTCCGATGCCGACGACGGTGGTGCGGCCGCCGCGCCGTGTGGAGTCCCAGGCGGTGCGGATGGTCACGGCGCGCCCCACGCACTCGACGGCGACGTCGACGCCCTGCTTGCCGGTGAGGCCGCGGATCTCGCGCGCGGTGGTGTCGGAGGCGACGACGTAGTCGGTCGCTCCCGCGTCCCGCGCGAGGGACTCCTTCTCGGGCGAGACGTCGACGGCGACGATCTTCGAGGCACCCGCGATCCGGGCGGCCTGGAGGGCCGCGAGCCCGACCCCGCCGACACCGAACACCGCGACCGTCTCGCCGGGCCGTACCCGCGCGGAGTGGTGGACGGCGCCGTAACCGGTGAGGACGGCGCAGCCGAGCAGGGCCGCGTCGGTCAGGGGGACTCCGTCCGGTGCGGGCAGGACGCAGCTCGCGGCGACGACGGTCTCCTCGGCGAACGCGGCGACGTTCAGGCCGGGATGGAGGTCGCTGCCGTCCGAGGCGCGGCGCGCGTACACGTCCGCCGCGCCGGTCAGGGCATCGGCGCACAGCCACACCTCGCCGAGCGAACAGGCGTGGCAGGCGCCGCAGGACGGCGCCCAGTTGAGGACGACGCCGTCGCCGGGCGCGACATGGGTGACGCCCTCGCCGACGGAGACGACGGTGCCGGCGCCCTCGTGTCCGAGGACGGCCGGGACGGGCACCCGCATGGTGCCGTCGGACAGGGAGAGGTCGGAGTGGCAGACCCCGGCGGCGGCGAGCCTGACCCTGACCCGTCCGGGGCCCGGTTCGGGGAGGTCGATCTCGGCGATCTCCAGGGGAGCGCCCACGGAGGGAAGGACGGCGGCGCGAACCATGTGCGTGCTCCTAGGGCCTAGAACTGGAGGGACTTGGTCTGGAGGTACTCGGACAGGCCGTGCGATCCGAGCTCGCGCCCGACACCCGACTGCTTGTAACCGCCGAACGGGGCGAGGGGGTTGAAGCGTCCTCCGTTGATGTCGACCTGCCCCGTGTCGAGCCGTCGCGCGAAGGCGACCGCCTCGGCCTCCTCGCCCGCCCAGACCGCGCCCGCGAGCCCGTACACCGTGCCGTTGGCGATCCGCAGGGCGTCCTCCTCGTCCTCGTAGCGGATGATCGACAGGACCGGCCCGAAGATCTCCTCCTGGGCGATCGACATCCCCTCGGTCACGTCGGCGAAGACGGTGGGACTGACGAAGTACCCCTGTGCGTGCGGGGATTCGGTGCCTCCCGCGACGAGCCGCGCGCCTTCGGCCAGGCCCTTGTCGATGTAGCCGCGGACGCGGTCGCGCTGCTTGGCGTTGACGACGGGGCCGATGCGGTCGCCGTACTTCGCGGCGGCGGCCGCGGCCAGTTCGACCGCCTCCTCGTACTGCCCGGTGTGCACGAGCATCCGGGTCCAGGCGCTGCAGGTCTGGCCCGAGTTGGACATCACGTTGGCGACCCCGACGGCCACCGCCTTGGCCAGGTCGGCACTGGGCAGGATGACGTTGGCGGACTTGCCGCCCAGTTCGAGGGCGACCCGCTTGACGGCGGCCCCGGCCGTGGCGCCGATCCGCCGGCCGACCGCGGTGGAGCCGGTGAAGGAGACCAGGTCGACGTCCGGGTGCTCGGCGAGGGCCTGGCCCGCGACCGGGCCGAGGCCGGTGACGAGGTTGAACACACCGGCCGGGATGCCCGCGTCGGCCACGGCCTCGGCGAAGAGCTGCGCGGTGAGCGGGGTGTCCTCGGCGGGCTTCAGGACGACGGTGCAGCCCGCCGCCAGCGCCGGGGCGACCTTGGCGACGATCTGGTGCAGCGGGTAGTTCCACGGGGTGATCGCGCCGACGACGCCGACGGGCTCCTGGTAGACGGTCGAGTTGCCGACCTTCTCCTCGAAGTCGTGCGTCGCGGCCAGTTCCGCGTAGGAGCCGGCGACCAGGATCGGCACGCCCGCGTGCACGGCCTGCGAGAACGCGAGCGGCGAGCCCAGCTCGGCCGTCACGGTCTCGGCGATCTCGTCCTTGCGCGCGACGAGTGCGTCGCGGAGCGCGGCGAGCCGCGCGGCCCGTTCGGCGGGCGGGGTCGCGGCCCAGCCCGGGAAGGCGGCGCGGGCCGCGCGCACGGCGGCGTCGACGTCCTCGGCCGTGCCCGCCGGGACCCGGCCGATCACCTGCTCGTCGACCGGGTTCACGACCTCGATCGTGTCCCGGCCGGCGGCGGGGCGCCAGGTGCCGTCGATGTACATGCCGTCATGTGCCTTCATCGTGTTCCTCCCGGGCGGGGACGCGTCGTCCGGACCCTAAACTAGCGATGATAGTTTTGGGGCGCCAGAGGTGGCCGGCCCCAGGGCATCCTCGGGGGCCGTCCGTCAGAAGTCGACCTGCTCCCGGTCGTCGACGCGGCCCACCGACTCCTGGGCGAACGTCCGCTCGTAGGCACTCCGGATCTCCTCGATCCTCCGGTCGCCGGCGGCGGCCCGCGCGACCGGGTAGAGCAGCACGAGCTCGTACGACCGCTCCCGCTCGATCACGCCGTGCGCGTCCCGCCACTGGCCGCGCCCCTCCCGCACGGTGAGTCCGTCGGGGAACTCCGGCGTCACCTCGCGGTCGACGAAGTCCATGAACTGCCGGTCGGTGACGGCGGGTCCGCCGTCGGGGCGCGCCGTGCCGAAGAGGAGCCGGGTCTCCACGTACGCGGCTCCGCGCACCGCCGCCCGCGGCTCGTCGCCACCGAACACGGCTTGGGCGGCGGGAGCGCCGGCGAGGAGCAGGACGGTGGCGGTGGCGGCGACCGGACGGGCGCGCAGGCTGTACGGGGTCATGCGGGTCTGCCTAGCGGAACTCACTCCTCCAGGTCCGGCAGCCGCGCCGGAGCCGGACAGATGCGTTCACCGTGCTGGTCGAAGACGAACAGATGGGCGAGGTCCACGAGGAGGGGGACCTGCATGCCGTGCCGCAGCTCGATGTCGGGCGTGGTGCGGACGACGAGGTCCCCGGGCAGCCGGCCCTCGGGCGGCGCCAGGTCGGGGACGTCGGGTTCCGCGTCCCCCGGATGCTCCAGGACCACCACCGGGCCGGCCCGCAGGGCCCCGGCGCGCTCCCGCAGCCGGTCGAGGACCGTGCCCTCGCGCCGCCGTCGCCGGACCGGACGGGTGGGACGCGGCGACTCCAGCTCCGGTACGACGGCGGGCCGTGACCCCGTGTTGAAGTGGACGAGGACCTCGTGCCCCTGGTACTCCACGTGCTCGACGAGCCCGCTGATGGCCACCTCGCCGGGCCGGGCGGCGGACGGCTTCGCGAGCCGTACGGCCTCGGAGCGCAGTCCGACGATGACCTCGCGGCCCTGCTGGACCCGCAGCAACTGGTGGTCCAGGGACAGGGGTTCGGGCAGCCGGAGGTACTGCTTGCCCAGGCTGATCGACATCGCGCCGTCGAGCGGTGCCCGGACCAGGCCGCGCAGCAGGTTGATCCGCGGAGTGCCGATGAAGGCGGCGACGAAGACGTTCGCGGGCAGCGAGTAGACCGTCCGGGGCGTGCCGAGCTGTTGCAGCACCCCGCCGCGCAGCACGGCCACCCGGTCGCCGAGCGACATCGCCTCCGCCTGGTCGTGGGTGACGTAGACCGTCGTCGTGCCCAGATCCCTGGTGAGCCGGGCGATCTCGGCCCGCAGGTGGTTGCGGAGCTTGGCGTCCAGGTTGGACAGCGGCTCGTCCATCAGGAAGGCGGACGGATGCCGCGCGATCGCCCGTCCCATGGCGACGCGTTGGCGTTCGCCGCCGGAGAGCTGGTTCGGGAAGCGGTCGAGGAGGTCCTGGATGCCGAGCATCCGGGCGGTGGCGTCCACCCGCGGGCGCGGGTCGTCGCCGGGCGCCTCGATGCGCAGCGGGAAGCCGATGTTGTCGCGGCTGGTCATGCTCGGATACAGAGCGAAGTTCTGGAAGACCATGGCCATGTCACGCCCGGACGGCGGCAGATCGTTGGCGTACTCGCCGTCGAGACGCACCTCGCCCTCGGTGACCTCTTCGAGTCCGGCGATCATTCTCAGCACCGTCGACTTGCCGCAGCCGGAGGGCCCCAGCAGGACCAGGAACTCGCCCGGCCGGATGTCGAGCGACAACCGCTCCACCACGCGGACGCCACGTGTGTACGACTTGCTGACGCTGTGCAGGGAGATGGCGCGTGTCATGAGAGGTGCCCCCGGGGGCTCACTGGACGCCAGAGCGTGTTGTCGAACGTCCCGTGCGGGTCGTACGGGACTTATGAGTCACGGAAGTTAACGGACCGCGCACGCCCGGGGGAAGACATCCGGCGGGATCGGACCATCCGGTTCGGCACGGGCGTAAACGGACGATCAGGTACCGCCGGCCACAGCCGCCCCGCCCGGCACCGGCACATCGGGCACCCGGGCGCCGGGCCGTCGGGCTCCCGGCCGTCGAGGGCCGGACCGTCGGGCACGGCCCGGGCGGGGCACCGGACCGCGGTGCCCCGCCCTGCGCGACCGCCGGGTGCGGGGGCGCGCCCTCACGTGGTGCGGGCGCGCCCCCGTGTCTCAGTGAGGTGGGCGAAGACGACGATGTTGCCGGCGTAGCCCTTCCTGCGGTCGTAGACACCGCCGCACGTGATCAGACGCAGCTCGGGCCGCTGCCTGTCGCCGTACACCTCCTTGTTGGGGAAGCGTGCCTTCTCGTACGTCTTCACGGCGTCCACCGTGTAGACGGCGACCCGTCCGTCGGCGCGCCGGGCCTCGATCAGCCGGCCGACCGGCAGCCGCCCGAGCGCCGCGAAGACCGCGGGTCCCGTCCTGGTGTCGCGGTGCCCGACGACGACGGCCGTGCCCCGCTCGCCGGGCGTGGCTCCGCCCTCGTACCAGCCGACCACCTTCGGGTCGTCCACGGGCGGCACGGTCAGGCGCCGCTCGCGATCGAGCCGGACGGCGACGGCCGGGGCCGCCAGCCGGAAGTACGGGATGTCGATGGCCGTCGCACGCGAGCGCGGAAGCGGTCTCGGCGGCCGGGCCGGCCGGGCCGGCCGGGCGGGAGCGGTCCGTCCGGCGCGTGCGCCGCGCGCCCCGGCGCCGGGCCGCCGCGTGTTCGCCCGGTCCGTGCGACCCACGTCCCTCCCGGGCCCCGTGGCGGCGGCCGGGCCGGGGGACTCGGCCACGACCACCGCCCCGGACCCCGTCGGCTCGTCGCTTCCCGCCCACCGGACGCCGCCCGCCACCAGTGCGGTGGCGAGCACGGCGGTCCGCGTCAGACGGTAGGCGCGCGTCCGGTACCAGGGCCTCCGGGAGCGCCTACGCCGCACCATCGGTACGCCGGCGCAGCCTGAGGTACACGACTCCCCCGGTCACGACCAGACCCACGGCCGCCGCGCCGGCGACCGGCGAGAAGTCCTGGGTGCGCGCGAGTCCGCCGCCGCCCGCGGGAGGTCCGCCGTTGGGCCCACCGTCGGACCCGCCGGGGCCACCACCCGGCCCGCCGGTTCCGCCGCCCGGCGGGGTCGTCGTGGGGCTGGGGGTGGGGCTCGGCGTGGCACCGGCACAGTCGACCTTGAAGACCTTGTGCTTGCCCGCGCCGTTGCCGCCCGCGATCGCCCAGGTCAGCTTGTACTGGCCGGAGGGCAGCACCAGGTCGGCGGTCCGGCCGTGGCCGGACGCGGGGAGGGCGAGTGTGCCCGAGAGGACGGAGCCGTCGACCACGGGGGGCTGGGCGGCGATCGACCAGCTCACGGACTGGTTCGGGTCGAAGTTGAAGGCGTCCAGGTAGAACCCGCACACCTTCGGCTCGTCCCGCTGGTCGTCGACGGAAGTGGTCGTGCTGTGAACTTTGACGTCGCCGTTGTCCCCGGGAGCGGCGAATGCGGCCGGGGTCCCCAGTGCCGCGGCGCCCGCGGCCGTGAGCGCCGCCAGGGCGACGGCGGCGCCCGCGCGTGCGGCGGCGGTGCGCGATGGCGCCGGCCGGAACGACAGAGGCGAGGTGGGCATGCACGTCCTCCAAGTCAGATGATTTTCATACAAATCAGGCGTTCATCTGACTCTCTTTCACATCTGCCCGGAGAAGAGCGGCAACACCGCCCGGCACCCCGTCAGATATCGCTCTTGCGGCGCAACGGAACCCCCGTCCGCGCTCCCCCGGCACGCACCCGGCCGGGCTTCGCCGGCGACCGCAGCGCGATCCCCGAGGACAGCAGCAACAGCGCGCCGAGCATCACGAACGGTGCGGCCACGCCCGCGACTCCGGCGACCAGCCCCGCCGCGGCGGGCGCCGCCACCTGCCCCAGCCGGTTGCCCGTCAGCCGCAGCGCGAGCGCCGTGGAGCGGGCGCCGTCGGGAGCGGCCTGCACCACCGTCGTCATGGACAGCGGCTGGCCGACCCCGAGGCAGAAGCCCAGGACGACGAGCACCACGGCCAGCGCCCACACCGGCAGCGGCAGCGCGATGCCGGCGCACAGGACGGCCGCCAGCAGACAGGTCACCGTGAGGAGCAGCGCGCGTCCCAGCACCCGCAGCAGCGGGGTCAGCACCAGACGGCAGGCGATGGTGGCCGCCGCGCGCAGGCTCAGCAGCAGCCCCACCACGGACGGCGCGATCCCCCGGTGCTCGCCGACCACGGGGAGGTACGCCGTGAGGATGTCGGTGGCGGACAGCACGGCGAGGCTGACGAAGATGCCCGCGGGCACGCCCCTGGTCCGCAGGATGCGTCCCACCGGGACCCGATCGCCCTCGGTGCCGGGTGCCTTGACCGCCGTACGGTGCTCGATGCGCCACAGCGAGGTGAGCGCGACCGCCGCGAGCGCACCCGCGACGAGCAGCGCGAGCGCACTGGTGCCCGCCATGTCGGGGCCGCCGATCAGGGCACCCGCCGCGACCGGCCCGACGAGCTGGCCGAGCGAGGCCCCGATGGTGAAGTGCCCGAAGTTGCGGTCCTGTTCGTGGGCGGCGGACTGGCGGGCGACGAGCGACTGTGCGCCGATCACGAAGCAGAGATGCCCGAGTCCCATCACCCCGCTCCAGACCGCCATCGACCACAGGGTGCCGGCGACGCCGCTCAGCGCGCAGCCGCCGGATATGAGGACGACGCCCAGCGGCAGCAGCGGCGCGCACCGGCCGTGGTCGGTACGGCGGCCGAGCGGCACCGCGGCGAAGAGGGGCAGCAGCGCGTACACACCGGCGATCACACCGATCGCGCGCTCGTCCGCGCCCAGCGCGAGGGCCCGGTAGGAGACGGCGGGCCGGGCCATCGACACCGCCCCCTGCGCGAAGCCGAAGGCGATGACGAGGCGCAGCAGCCAGCCCCTGCCGGGCCGCTCGCGAGGTGAGGCGTCGGGCATCAGATGATGCCGAAGAGGATTCCGGCGCCGAGCACCACCAGCGAGATGAGCGCCGCCCACTTCACCACGAACCGCGTGTGGTCGCCGAACTCGACCTTGGCCATGCCGACCAGGACGTACACGGCGGGCACCAGCGGGCTCGACATGTGCAGCGGCTGGCCGACGATCGAGGCGCGGGCGATCTCCAGGGAGGAGACGCCGTGCGCGTGTCCGGCCTCGGC
The DNA here is from genome assembly GCF_039543605.1 of Streptomyces siamensis. Lineage (NCBI taxonomy): Bacteria > Bacillati > Actinomycetota > Actinomycetes > Kitasatosporales > Streptomycetaceae > Streptomyces > Streptomyces siamensis. The sequence continues at coordinate 288,865 of NZ_BAABKB010000008.1, forward strand.
GAGGACCGGGAGGATGCCGAAGTAGAAGCCGTCGTTGGACATGAAGTACGTGAGCGGGATGCTCAGGACACCCGTGACGAAGGCCATGTGCGGGCCCATGCCGTCGGGGATGTTGTCGACGAGCCAGCCGGCCATGTGGTCGACCATGCCGGTGCCCTGGAGGACGCCGGTGAACACGGCGGCGGCGAAGACCATGCCGGAGACGTTGAGGACGTTCTCGGCGTGGGCGCCGAGGCGGGCCTTCTGGTCGGGCATGTGGGGGAAGTTGACGGTGAGCGCGAGCGCGGCGCCGAGCAGGAAGAGCACCGGGATCGGCAGCCACTCCATGATCATGGCGGTGAGGAGGGTGACCGTGAGGAGCGCGTTGAACCAGTAGAGCCTGGGGCGCAGGGTGGGGCGTTCGGGGTCGAGTCCCTTGAACGCGTCGTCCTCGCCGGACGGGTCCGCGTCGGCGTCGGTTCCGGAACCGGCCCCACCGGTGCGCACGGGCCGGCCGGCGTCACCGCCGCCCGCGGCGACGAGCACCGTCTCGGCCTCCTGCGGCTCCAGCACCTCGTCGAGGATGAGCACGCCGAGCCGCTTGCGCTCGCGGCGGCCGAGGACGTAGGCGAGGGCCAGGACGCCGAGCAGGCCGACGGCGAGCGCGGGGATCATCGGCACGAAGATGTCGGACGCGTCGACCTTGAGCGCGGTGGCGGCGCGGGCGGTCGGGCCGCCCCAGGGCAGCGTGTTCATCACGCCGTTGGCCATGGCGGCGACGCCGGTCATCACGACGAGACTCATCTTCAGCCGCTTGTACAGCGGGTACATCGCCGAGACCGTGATCATGAAGGTGGTCGAGCCGTCGCCGTCCAGCGACACGATCGCGGCGAGGACCGCGGTGCCGACGACGATGCGCAGCGGATCGGCCTTGCAGAACTTGAGGATCCCCCGGACGATCGGGTCGAAGAGGCCGACGTCGATCATCACACCGAAGTAGACGATCGCGAACATCAGCATCGCCGCCGTCGGGGCGAGATCGGTGACGCCGTCGATGACGTAGTCACCGAGGTCGGCGCCCTTGCCGACGAAGACACAGAAGAGTGCCGGGATCAGCACGAGCGCCGCGATCGGCGACATCTTCTTCAGCATGATCAGGACCAGGAAGGTCGCGATCATGGTGAAGCCGAGGATGGTCAGCATGAGTGGATACCTAACGTTCGCCCTTGAACATCCCACCGGGCAGGCGGTGCGACGACGTTAGGTCCCGTCAAACGGCGTTAACAAGACGTTGACACGCGAGCAATAAGCGCAAAACTCCAGGTCACGACGTTGCGGTGAGTTCGACGGGCACTCCGTTGAGGACCGCGTTGCCCGACAGCGGGTCGAGCAGGCTGCCGTCGAGGAGCTGGTTGACGTTGACTCCGGGGGCGGCGGAGGCATGCCGCATGCGGGTGCCGGGGCGGTCGTGGCCCCAGCCGTGCGGCAGGCTCACCACGCCCGGCCGGACGCCGTCGGTGACCTCGGCGGGGGCGACCACCTCTCCCCCGGCGCCCTTCACCCGTACGTCCGCTCCGTCGCGCACGCCGAGGCGTTCCGCGTCCTCGGGGTGGATGTGCAGGGTGCAGCGGTTGGTTCCGCCGGTGAGGGCGGGCACGTTGTGCATCCAGCTGTTGTTGGAGCGCAGGTGGCGGCGGCCGATCAGGACGAGCCCGTCGGGGCGCCGCGCCAGCGCCGCCCGCAGGCGCGGCAGATCGTCCGCGAGGGGCTGCGGAAGCAGTTCGACCTTGCCGCTCCTGGTCTTCAGCGGCTGCGGCAGGCGAGGTCCCAGCGGGCCGAGGTCGATGCCGTGCGGGTGCGCGAGCAGCTTCTGGAGGGTCAGCCCGTCGGGCCGTACGCCGAAGCCGTCGCCGTAGGGGCCGAGGCGCAGCATCATGTCGAGCCGCCTCTCGGGGCCGGTGTCCCCGGTGAGTTGTGCGGCGAGTTCGCGCGGGTCGCGGCCGTGCGCGGGCGAGTGCTCCTCGCGGACCGCCTTGCCGAGGGTCTGGTCGATCACCATCGTGTCGACGGCGGACGGATCCGCGCCGTGCATGCCGGTGGCGGCCAGGATCAGCCGGGCCAGGATCTCCGACTCGGCCATCCGGCCGGTCTCCAGGGGGACGGCGGGGCGGGTGTAGCGGACCTGGTTGCGTACGGCGAGGGTGTTGAACGCGAAGTCGTGGTGCGGGCTCTGGGAGGGCGGCGGCGGGGGCAGGACGACATGGGCGTGCCGCGAGGTCTCGTTCAGGTACGGGTCGACGCTGACCATGAAGTCGAGCGAGTCCAGGGCCTTGTCGAGCCGCGCGCCGTCGGGCGCGGAGAGCACGGGGTTGGCGGCCACGACGACGAGCGCGCGGACCGGCTCGCCCTCGGCGGTGGCGGTGTCGATCTCCTCGGCGAGTGCGGACAGCGGCAGCTCGCCCTTCGCCTCGGGGTGCCGGCGCACGCGCGAGTGCCAGCGGCCGAGGGCGAAGCCGTGGCCGGGTCCCGCGGGCCGGGGCGACTTGTCGGTGGCGGCCTGCGGAAAGAGGGCGCCACCGGGGCGGTCGAGGTTTCCGGTGAGGATGTTGAGGACGTCCACGAGCCAGCTGGCGAGCGTGCCGTGCGGGACGGTGCAGCTGCCGATGCGCGCGTACACGGCGGCGGTCGGGGCGGCGGCGAGTTCGCGCGCCAGGGCCCGGATGGTGTCCGCGTCCACGTCGCAGGCGCCGGCGACCGCCTCCGGGGTGAAGTCGGCCAGCTCGGCGCGCAGTTCGGCGACGTCCTGGACGTGCGGCGCGAGGTCCCCCAGGTCGACGAGGTCCTCCTCGAAGAGGACCTGCGCCATCGCGGCGAGCAGCAGCGCGTCGGTGCCGGGCCGGATCGCGATGTGCCGGTCGGCGAGCCGTGCGGTACGGGTGCGGCGCGGATCGATCACCGTGAGGGTGCCGCCGCGGGCCTTGAGCGCCTTGAGTTTGCCCGGGAAGTCGGGGGCGGTGCACAGGCTCCCGTTGGATTCGAGCGGGTTGGCGCCTATGAGGAGCAGGTGGTCGGTGCGGTCCAGGTCGGGCACGGGGATCGCGTTGGCGTCGCCGAACAGGAGCCCGCTGGAGACGTGCTTGGGCATCTGGTCGACCGTGGAGGCGGTGAACAGGCTGCGGGTGCGCAGGGCGGCGAGCAGCACGGGCGGGTAGAGGGCGCCGGCCATGGTGTGCACGTTGGGGTTGCCGAGGACGATGCCGACCGCGTTCGGGCCGTACCGCTCGGCGACGGGGCGCAGTCCCGCGGCCACGGCGTCGAAGGCCTCCTCCCAGGTGGCCTCGCGCAGTTCGCCGTCCTTGCGGACGAGGGGCGTGCGCAGCCGGTCCGGGTCGCCGTCGACCGCACCGAAGGAGGCGCCCTTGGGGCAGATGAACCCCTTGCTGAACACGTCGTCGCGGTCACCGCGGGCACCGGTGACGCGGCTCCCCTCGACGGTGAGGGTCAGCCCGCAGGTGGCCTCGCACAGGGGGCAGATCCGCAGGGCGGTGCGGGCGTCGGAAGTGGTGCCGGAGGTGCGGGACACGGGTCCTCCCCGAGGGGTGTGGCGGCGGTGGCACACGAACTGGGGCCCGAGCATACCGACCGGTATGCATGGAGGGGAGGGCTGTCGGGAACCCGGTCGGAAATTCGCCGGCCGTTCGGCACGACCACGGACCCCGCACGCCTGCCGTACGCCGCCCCGCGTGAACGCCCGCCGCCCCGGGCGAACGCCGTACGCCCGCCGGCGCGACACCGGCCCAGCGCCCGCCGGCACGCACCTCGTCCGCCCGTCGACACCCAGGCCGTACGCCCGCCCGGCACAGGACCGTCGGGAAGGTGCCGGATCGCCCGCGCGCCTTCCCGCATGTCCACACGGGCGACGTCCGCGCACCTTCCCGCCTTCCCGCATGTCCACACGGGCGACGTCCGCACGCCGCGCCCGATCCGCGCACGGCCGACGCCCGCGCACGCCTCCCCGGGCGCGGGCGGGCGCCCGCCCGCGCCCGTACGGTTCAGTCGAGGACCCTGGCGAGGTAGGCGCGCAGCAGTTCCCGGGTCTCCTCGATGATCCGCTCGTCCCCGTCCGGAAAGACCCGGAAGGCGAGGTGCACCAGGGTGTCGGCGGTCTCGACCGCGATCAGGAAGGTGCGGCGCAGATCGTCGTCGGGGGTGCGTCCGAGGTAGCCGGAGAGCAGGTCGGTGAGGCGGTCGGCGACACGGGTGTTGGGCTCGGAGTAGCGGGAGCCGACGGGGATCTGGTTGCCGAAGTCGACGAGGGAGAAGCCGGGTGCGGTGCGCTTCATGGCCAGGTACTCGTCGAGCACGGCGTCCATGGCCGTGCGCCAGCCGTCGCCCTCGGCCGCCGCCAGGCGCGCCGTGACGCGCTCGGTGTAGCGCTCCAGATTGCGCTGGGCGAGCGCGTCGGCCATGGCGCGCTTGTTGCCGAAGAAGCGGTAGACGGAGCCGATGGGCACGCCGGCCCGCTGGGCCACGGCCCGGGTGCTCAGGCCGTCGTAGCCGACCTCGTCGAGGAGGTCGGCGCAGGCGTCGAGGATTCTGGTCAGTCGTTCGGCGCTGCGCCGCTGTACGGGCGCTCTGCGCAGCGAGGTCGCATGGGGCACGGGCTTCATGATGCCTTTCCGCCGGGATCCGGTGAACCTCCCGTATCAGTACGGCCCTAGATGCGGTGCGCACTCATCTTCTCGGCGGAGCCGGGTACGACGGCGCGCGGGACCCATGGGGCGGACGTGAGACGTGCGCCGCGCGGGACCCTGCCTTCCCTCGTGAATACGTCTGCATACGGGTACCTGTCGGCGGTGACGGCCCCGTCGGCGCGTGCGGACCCGGCAGCGGGCGTGGACACGTCGCCGGGTGCGGATCCGGCCACGGACGTGGATCCGGTCGTCGAGGCGGACCCGGGCGCGGACAGCGACCCGTCGGTGGCCGTGTCCGTGGACCCCCCGGTCGGCGTGGCCCCCACGGCGCCCGGGGTGCCGGCTTCCGACGCCGTGATGTCGGCGGTGCTCTCGACGGGCTTTCCGCGGACGGCCCACACGGTGCCGTCGTCGGCGTACAGGCGCGCGGTGACGTGATGGGTGCCGCGCGGGACGAGCCGCCCGGCGAGGTGGTACTCGGCGGTGCGGAGCCGGGCGATGGTCCGGCCGTCGACATAGAGGTGGGCGATGCCGCGCCCGGCCGCCGGGACGGGGCGCGTACCGGCGGGCGAGAAGCGGAAGTTGCGGACCTTCAGGGTCACGTCCCAGCTGTCGTCGGAGTCCGGCTGGACCTCGATCGCGACATACGGCGCCCCCTCCTTGTCCACCTCGCGGTAGTTCCGGCCCTCTTCGTCCATCTCGTCCAGCACCTTGCCCACGGGCGAGACCGACGGTCCGTCCTCCCGCTCGTGCGCGTCGCCGGAGCCGCAGCCCGACGGCCCGCCCAGCAGGGCGCACACCGCGAGCACGGCAAGCAGTCCGCGCGTCCTCGACATGCCTGGGAGCGTAGAACACGGGTCCGACAGCCGGATCCCCCTGGAGTCGGGTTCTTGCACCGTACAGCGGCCCCTGAGGACTACGTCGGCGCGCCGATCGGACGAGGCCGGCCGACGGAGGTTGGCCGGAGTGGACCTCTTGCGCACGGAATCCGCGAATCCTACGGTGATGCATAGGAATCAGGCGCGAGGGAGCGATCATGAGCGGGGACGCCAGGAAAAGGGCCGAGGGGCTGACCTACCTCTCCGGTTTCGGCAACGAACACAGCTCGGAGGCGGTGCCCGGGGCCCTGCCGCACGGCCGCAACTCGCCGCAGCGGGCGCCGCTCGGGCTGTACGCGGAGCAGTTGAGCGGTACGGCGTTCACCGAGCCCAGGGCGCACAACCGGCGCTCCTGGCTGTACCGGATCAGGCCGTCGGCCGCGCACCCGGCGTTCACCCGCACGGACAACGGAGCGCTGCGCACGGCCCCCTTCACGGAGACCGTGCCCGACCCGAACCGCCTGCGCTGGAACCCGCTGCCGGAACCCGCCGAGGGCACCGACTTCCTCGCGGGCCTGTGGACGCTCGGCGGCAACGGCGACGCGACACAGCGCACCGGCATGGCGGTGCACCTGTATCACGCCAACTCCTCGATGGAGCGGGTGTTCAGCGACGCCGACGGCGAGCTGCTGATCGTGCCCGAGCGCGGCGGGCTGCTGCTGCACACCGAGTTCGGGCTGCTGCACGCGGAGCCGGGCCATGTCGCGCTGATCCCCCGCGGCGTGCGCTTCCGCGTGGAACTGCTGGACACCGCGCCGGACGGCGGGGCGAGCCCGGCTGCCCGCGGCTATGTGTGCGAGAACTACGGGGCTCCTTTCCAGCTGCCCGACCTGGGCCCGATCGGCGCCAACGGCCTGGCCAACGCACGCGACTTCTTCGCGCCGGTCGCCGCGTACGAGGACGTCGAGGGCCCGGTCGAGGTGGTGAACAAGTTCTGCGGGAACCTGTGGACCGCGACATACGACCACTCGCCGCTCGACGTGGTCGCCTGGCACGGCAACCACCTGCCGTACGTCTACGACCTGCGCCGTTTCAATGTGATCGGCACCATCAGCTACGACCACCCGGACCCGTCGATCTTCACCGTGCTGACCTCCCCCTCGGACACCCCGGGCCTCGCCGGGGTCGACTTCGTCGTCTTCGCGCCGCGTTGGCTGGTGGGCGAGGACACCTTCCGGCCGCCGTACTTCCACCGGAACGTGATGAGCGAGTACATGGGGCTCATCGAGGGCGCGTACGACGCGAAGGCGGAGGGCTTCGTGCCGGGTGGTGGTTCGCTGCACAACATGATGTCGGCGCACGGTCCCGACCGGGAGACCTTCGACCGGGCGAGCGCCGCGGAGCTGCGTCCGCACAAGATCGACGACGGGCTGGCGTTCATGTTCGAGACCCGCTGGCCGGTCACCGCGACGGCACAGGCGGCGCGGGCGGAGCACCTGCAACAGGCCTACGACGACGTGTGGCAGGGCCTCCAGCGGCACTTCCGTCCGACGGACTGAGATTCACCACCCGTTGCATTCGACGCCCGCGACCGGTACGGATACCCTCGTGACCTCCTTCGCCCCGGACTCGATCGTCCTGAACCGCAAGCTGCCGCTCTGGTATCAGGTGTCGCAGTCCCTGCGCGCGTCGATACTCGGCCGCTCGCCCCAGGACCCGCTGCGCCTGCCCACCGAGGAGCAGCTGGCGGGTCACTACGGGGTGAGCGTGCTGACCATGCGGCAGGCGCTCAAGGAGCTGGAGGACGAGGGGCTCATCACCCGCCATCGCCGGCGGGGCACGTTCATCGAGCCGAGCGCGCGGCGGGGCGCACCCGTGCGGCTGCTGGGCTCGGTGGACGCGATCGTGGCGCAGCAGTCGGGCATGACGACGCGGCTGCTCGACCACGGGTCGGTGCCGGTGTCCGCCGAACTCGCCGAGCACTTCCCGGATCTGGCGGAGGTGGGCACGTACCACCGGCTGCGCAGCGACGAGAAGACGGGCGAGCCGACGAACCACGCGCGCAACTACGTGCGTCCCGAGCTGGCCGCGCTGATCGACCCGGAGGATCTGGTGCGCTGGCCCATGACCAAGGTGCTCCGGGACGTGGTGGGGGTGCGCATCAGCCGGATCACCGACACGGTGGAGGCGCGGCTCGCGGACCCGGAGACGGCGCGGCTGCTCCAGGTGCCGCTGCTGAGCCCCATCCTGCACTACACGGGCATCGTGCACGGCGAGGACGGCCGCGCCCTGGACGTGGCCCGCATCCACTACCGCGGTGACCGGTTCTCCTTCACCGTCACCCTCGACGCCCACTGACGCATGCCGCACGAAGGCGGCGGCCGGCGGCCGCGTCGTACGATGCCGGGCGTGACGCACGACGACGCCCCGCTGCTCGCGGACCTCATGCCGTGGTCCGTCGCACCGCCGAGGCTGGGCCGGGGGTGGCCGACGGCCCCCGACGCGGCGTCCCTGAAGGCGCGGTGGGACGCCCTGCTGAAGGCGGAAGGCCCGGACCGCGAGGCGTTGTTCGGGCCGACGCGCTCGCGCACGACGCAGTCGGCCGTCGGCCAGCTGCCGGGGCAGTCGACCGGGACCGGCCGGCTGGCCCGCGAGTCGGGTCCGTGCCCGGAGCCGGTGCGCGTGGTGCACGGCCCCTTCGACGAACAGTGGCTGATCCCGGACCACCGGCTGATCGACGCGGCACGGCCCGAGTTGTGGCGGGTGGCCGACGCACGGCAGGTGTTCGCGGTCGAGCAGCCCACCGGGTCCGAGCCGTCCGGGCCCGTGCTGCTCGTCTCGTCGGCGCCGCCGGTCGCCCCGCCGCCCGCGAAGGCGGTCCCGGGCCGGACGCCGGCGCCCCGCTCCGGTCGCGTCCGCCCCCTGTACCGGAGGCCCGGCGGCCTGGAACCGAACCTGGCGCCCGGTCTGCTGGACCATCTCGGCACCCGGCTGGGCCACTCCCCCGAACCTCTGGACTTCCTGGCCTGGGCGGTGGCCGTCGCGCGGTCCGGCCCGGACGGACCGGTGGTCCCGCTCACCGCGGACCCCCAGGAGTGGGCGTACGGCGTCGAGTTGGGCCGACGGATGCTGTGGCTGATGCGCCGCGACGGGGAGCGCCCCAAGCTCCCCGGCGGTCGTCGCCCCTACGTGCGCGCCCCGCTGCCCGCCCACCCCGTCGGTCTGCGCTACGACCGTGACGAGGAGGCGCTGCTGCTGGACGAGGGCCGGATCTCTCCGGTGCCCCCGCAGGCCTGGGACTTCGAGACGGGCGGAGTCCGCGTGCTGGAGCAGTGGTTCGCGGCCAGGACGGCGGTGGCGGAGCCGGGCACCCTCGAAGCGGTGCGGCCGGCCGGCTGGCCGCAGGCGTGGACCTCCGAGCTGCTGGAACTCGTCACCGTGCTCACCCTTCTCGCCGAACTGCGGCCGCAGCAGCGGGACCTGAGCGTCGGGGCGCCCGTCACCGCGGACGGGCTGCGCAGGGCGGGCGTCCTTCCGGTGCCGGACGCGGCCCGCAGGCCCGCCTCCGTCCTCGACCACCACGAAGAGGGCCCGGAAGGGCAGTTCGCCCTGATCTAGCGCACCGGGTGCGCGGGATCCGCCCCGAGCCGGCGCAGCGGGTGTGCGGCCCTCGCGGGGGTCACCCGGCCCGCGCGGGGTCGAAGGCGTCGAGCACCCGGCTCAACGCCCGTTCGAAGACCGCCTCCAGGTCGATCGGGCCCGCGTCCTGCATGACCGCCGCGGCCATCCGCGGGTAGGCGCCGGTCGACACCTGCCCGATGAGATAGGAGATCCGCATCGCGTTCTCCTGCTCCTCGGACCACGGCAGGGTGCGTGCGCGTTCGGCGGTGGCGAGTTCGTTGCCCACGTACGTCGTCACGACGCCGTTGAGCATCGCGATCAGCTCCATCTTGGTGCCGTAGGGCATGTCGAGCGGGTCGAGGCAGGCCAGACAGTGCTCCAGGTAGCGCAGGGCGTTGGGGCTGAAGCCGTAGACCGGGGACATCAGGCGCGGCATCCAGGGGTGGCGGTGCATGAGGGCGCGCGTCTGGTGGGCGACCGTCGTCATGTCGGCGCGCCAGTCGCCGGAGGGTTCCCGGATCTCGTGCTCGCCACTGATGGCGTCGACCATCAGCTCGTACAGGTCCTCCTTGCGCGGCACGTAGTTGTAGAGCGACATCGTGCCGCAGCCCAGTTCGGCCGCCACGTGCCGCATCGAGACCGCGTCGAGTCCCTCCGCGTCCGCGATCCGCACGGCCGCCGCCGCGATGTCCGCGCGGCTGCGGGCCGGCCGCGGGCCGCGGCCCGCTCGCTCCGGACGGGCCCAGATCACTTCGGGTACGGCGTTGCGCCCTGCCATTGGTCGATCACCTCGGGACCATCCTAGTTACGTACACCGTACGTAGTGCGCTATGGTGCCCTCATGACTACTACGTACGCTGTACTTAGTGAGGGTCTGGAGAAACGGTTCGGGGAGGTTCGGGCGCTGCGGGGGCTGGACCTGGCCGTCGCGCGGGGCACGGTCTGCGGAGTGCTCGGGCCGAACGGCGCGGGCAAGACCACGGCCGTACGCGTGCTCACCACGCTGCTGCGGCCCGACGCGGGTTCCGCGCGTGTCGCGGGCCACGACCTCGTCCGGGAGGCCGGCGCCGTCCGCCGCGCCATCGGGGTCACCGGGCAGTACGCGTCGGTCGACGGCGATCTGACCGGACGGGAGAACCTGCGGCTGTTCGCGCGGCTGCACCGGATGAGGGACTCCGGGGCGCGCGCCGCCGAACTCCTCGCACGCTTCGGGCTGACCGAGGCCGCCGACCGGCCGGCCTCCACCTACTCGGGCGGCATGCGGCGCCGTCTCGACCTGGCCGCCAGCCTGGTCCGCCGCCCCGAGGTGCTGTTCCTGGACGAGCCCACCACCGGGCTCGACCCCGCGAGCCGGAACCAGATCTGGGAGGCCGTGCGCGCCCTGAAGGACGACGGCACGACCGTGCTGCTGACCACGCAGTACCTGGAGGAGGCCGACCGGCTGGCCGACGACATCGCGCTCGTCGACCGGGGCCGGGTCGCCCACACCGGCTCGCCCGCCGGACTCAAGGGTTTGATCGGCTCGTACGCCGAGGTGGTCGTGGCGCACGCGGACGCGCTGACCGGGGCGGCCGGGGTGCTGGACCGGCTCACGGGCAGTGAGCCGTCGTTCGACCGCGAGCGGGGAGCGGTGGGCGCCGTCACCACCGACCAGACGCTGACCCTGCCGCGCCTGGTGCGCGAACTCGACGCCGCGGGGGTGCCGTTGCTCGACGCGAGCCTGCGACCGCCGACCCTCGACGACGTCTTCCTCCGGCTGACCGGGGAGCGGACCGGCACCCCGGCCCACGTGAAGGAGCCCGCGACATGAGCACATTGGCGTACGACGGCGGCGCGATGCTCGGCCGGCAGCTGCGGCGCATCCGCCACAACCCGGGTCTGCTGATCCTCACCCAGACCATGCCGATCACGATGCTGCTCTTCTTCGGCTACGTCTTCGGCAGCGCGCTCGCCACGCCCGGCCAGGAGTACCGCGCCTTCCTGCTGCCGGGACTGATGGTGGCGACCGCCGCCAACGGGATCATGACGGGCATGTTCCAGGCCGCGCAGGACTCGCACCGCGGCGTCATGGACCGCTTCCGTACGCTGCCGATGAGCCGGGCCGCCGTGCCGCTCGGACAGGCGGCCGCGGACGTGGTCGTCACCGCCGCCGGCACGGTTCCGCTGATGCTGGTGGGGCTCGCCGTGGGCTGGCGGATCGAGGGATCGGCCCTCGAAGCGGCCTGCGGGGTGGGACTGTTGCTGCTCTTCCGGTTCGCGACCACATGGATCGGCATCCTGCTGGGCCTCCTCTCGCGGAGTGAGGAGGCGGCGGGCCAGCTGGGCGGGGCCACCTTCGTCCTGCCCCTGCTGTCGAACGCCTACATCCCCACGGACAACCTGCCCGGCTGGCTGCGCACGCTCGCCGAGTGGAATCCCATCAGTGCGGTGACCACCGCGCTGCGGGACCTGTTCGGCAATGCTCCGGCCCCGGCCGACGGCGCCTGGCCGGTGACGCACCCGGTCGCCGGTTCGCTGGCCTGGTGCGCCGTCATCGTCGCCGTGTTCCTGCCGGCCGCCGTCCGCCGGTACGCGACGGGCGGACGGTGACCGGCGTGCCGAACGCCCGCATCTGGTCCCCGTGCCGCGCGGTGCCGGTCGGACCCCGGACGCTCACGCCTGGGCGATTCGCAGCCGTGCGGGCGCGCACCGCCCTTGGGCGTTCCAGCCACTGAATCGCGCGGACGATCGGGCACCCCGGGTCCCGGAGAGTCGCCTCGTCAACATCCATGCATGACAAAGGTGTGAGGCGCACGCCATGATCCACGGCATGCAGTCACACCCGAAGTCCCAGCCGCTGCCCCTGGAGGGCATCACCGTCGTCGCCGTCGAGCAGGCCGTCGCCGCCCCCTTCGCGACCCGTCAGCTGGCCGACCTCGGCGCGCGGGTCATCAAGGTCGAACGCATCGACGGCGGGGACTTCGCCCGCGGCTACGACACGGCGGCGGCGGGGCTCGCCTCGCACTTCGTGTGGTGCAACCGGGGCAAGGAGTCCGTCGCCCTCGACCTGAAGGACCCGCGCGGGCTCGACGTCGTGCACCGGCTCGTCGCGGACGCGGACGTGTTCGTGCAGAACCTCGCGCAGGGGGCGGCGGCGCGGCTGGGCCTGGACGCTGCCACCCTGTGCGCGCGGCACCCTCGGCTGATCGCCGTGGACATCTCGGGATACGGGGCGTCAGGGCCGTACGCCGGCAAGCGCGCGTACGACATGCTCGTGCAGTGCGAGGCGGGGCTCGTGTCGGTGACGGGCACGCCCGAGCAGCCGGTCAAGGCGGGGATCCCCGCGGCGGACATCGCGGCGGCCATGTACGCGTTCTCGGGGGTGCTCGCGGCACTGGTGCGGCGCGGCACGACCGGTCGCGGCGGCCCGGTGGAGGTGTCGATGCTGGACGCCCTGACGGAGTGGATGGGGCATCCGCTGCATCACGCGATGCACGGAGGAACACCCCCGGCGCGCACGGGTCTGGCACACGCCGTCATTGCGCCGTACGACGCCTATCCGACGGCGGACGGCGGACGGGTGCTGTTGTCGGTGCAGAACGACCGGGAATGGCGGCGTCTGGCCCACCAGGTGCTGGGGCAGCCGGAACTGGCGGACGACCCGGCGTACGCGACGAACGCGGCGCGCGTCGACAACCGGGAGCGTACGGACGCGCTGGTGGCGAAGGCCCTGGGGGTGCTGGACACGGACGAGGCGGTGGCCCGGCTGGAGAGCGCGGGTATCGCGTGCGCGCGGCTCAGGGACCTGCGGGAGGTGGCGGAGCACCCGCAGCTGGCCGCCAGGGACCGGTGGCGCGAAGTGGATTCACCGGTGGGGCCGTTGCGGGCGCTGCTGCCGCCGATCACGCTGCCGGGCGGGGAGGAGGCGCGGATGGGCTCCGTACCCCGGCTCGGCGAGCACACCGGGCCGGTGCTGCGGGCGCTGGGGATGGCGGACGCGGACGTCGCGGAGCTGCTGCGGGAGGGGGTGGCCCGCTGAGTCCGGGGACTCGACAAGGGGTGGTGACCCGCGCCCCGGTGTGGTGACCCACCGGGCGCGGCTGCCTGCCGTGGGGATGACGGACGTGGAAGGGCAGCACTGCACCGGGGCGGTGGGGCCGCCGGAGCACGGGTCGGGGAACGCCGGTGCCGACGGCCGTCAGTGGCCGCCGAACAGCGAACGGCGCAGCCGCCTCAGCGGTGCGAAGAGCGAGACCCGCCGCACACGCGCGACCCTGCCGTTGCTGTCGTGCGCGGTGTCACGCGCGGTGAGCTCACGCATCAGCGACGTCGCCTCGGCCGTCTCTCGCTGCGGGACGGCAGGACCGCCCAGCACCGCGAGATGGCGGTCGAGGCGCGAACTGGTCGCGCTGCTCCCGCAGGTGATCGCAGGGACACGGGCCCTGCTGCGCACTGTTATCTGTTCCATGTCACTCCCCACCCGTACGAGTCCACCCGGCCCGGGCAGGCTAACCCTATCGCCCCCTCATGGCACTCGTGTATCGCGGGCGCAGGATTCACCTTCCCCGTAAGGGTGTTGACGATTACTCTCCGAATCCAACCGATTCCAGGGCGAGTTGGACAACCGGCTGCGTAGTGGGCTGTGCTGACCCTCCGTGAGGCTCGACCGTCACAGCGAGTGACGTCGCGCGGGTGCTGAGATCGTCGGCGACCAAGGGCGTGTCGCCGTCGAAGAGGCCGAGGGAGAGCGGATTCTCGCCCGGGCGCATGAGCCACAGCTGATGCACGCGCCCTCCCGAGGGAGTGCCCAGTCCGCTCACTGTCACGACGGCGCGCCGCTCGGACGCGGAGGCGACCACTCCGATTCCTCGCCCCCGCGCGTCGCGTTCACTGGTCGCACGCGCGTCGGGCGCCGCCAGAACGTGGGCGATCTCACGTGCCTGCGCACGTTCCCGGTCGAGTTCGTCCCGGGTCTGTGTGGCCTGCACGGCGAAGAGGGAGGCCACGACGAGTGCCGCCGCGGCCGTGGCGGTGGCCAGCGGCGCCATCAGGGGCCGCAGGCGGGGCGCACGCGCGCGTTCGGGCTGCCGGTCGTCGCGGGCACGCGAGGACGACTGCGCCGGACGGGCGCGGGACGGCTGCGGGGCGGGTTCCTGGGGTGTGGTGCGTACGGCGGCCAGCACCCGTTCGCGCAGCGCGGCCGGCGCCGGTGCCGCCGTCGACCAGGCCAGCCGCACGGCGTCCTCGGTCAGCGCGCGCACCTCGGCGGAGCAGCGCACGCAGCCCCGCAGATGGCGTTCGAAACGGCGCCGCTCCTCGGGTTCGAGGGCGTCGAGGGCGTACGGGGCGGCCAGCGAGTGCAGATCGCGGCGCATCAGCCGGTCGAGGAAGCTCATGCCGCACCTCCCAGGCACTCGCGCAGCCGCGCCAGACCGTCCCGCATACGGGTCTTGACGGTGCCCAGCGGCAGCGAGAGCCGTTCGGCGACTTCACGGTACGTGTAGCCGTCGTAGTAGGCGAGGGTCACCGACTGGCGCTGCAGCGAGGTCAGACGGTCGAGACAGCGGCGCACCCACTCGCGCTCCAGCCCGGCCTCGACCTCCTCGGCGACCTGGTCGAAGGCCGGGTGGTGCGCGCGCCGCCCCTCCCGCTGCTCGCGCTCGGTGGCCGCGCGGGCGCTGCGCACCCGGTCGACGGCCCGGCGGTGCGCGAGGGTGAGGATCCAGGACAGCGCACTGCCACGCCCGGGGTCGAACCGCGCCGCGGAACGCCAGAGTTCGAGCAGCACCTCCTGAGCCACCTCCTCCGTCTGCGCGGGGTCCCGGACCACGCGGCGCACAAGTCCGAACACCGGACCGGACACCAGTCCGTAGAGCTCCTCGAATGCCTTCTGGTCACCTCCGGCCACGAGCACCAGAAGTTCGTCCGCCTCCACCCGTCCCCCTCTCCGGCCGCACACGGCCCGTCCTTTCCCCTACGTGTTCGCAGCGAGCGCGTCTCTGGATGGGTTACGGATCAGCGGACCGAAAACGCGGGTCCGGCGCCGAAGAAACGAGCGCACGGTGAAACGAGCCGCGCGAGCCGCCGTAAAGACGTTTGGGATTCGACCAATCCACCCCGGCGACCGCTCCGAATGGCGTGCGTCAGGCAATTGGGACGTGAGGACGGACGGCATGACACCTATCTCCATGAGTGGCGCGGGACGCAGGAGTCTTGCGGCTCTCATCTGTGGTGCGCTGGCCGCCGGGGGGCTCGCAGCCGCCGGCGTGACCGCGCTGGAACCGGGGGCGGCATCCGCCTCCAGCCACCGGGAGGCTCCGCTGATCTCGGGGCAGCCCCAGTACGACAACACGGACGTGTACGCGTTCGTGAGCCCGGACAAGCCAGACACGACCACCATCGTGGCGAACTGGATCCCCTTCGAGGAACCCGCCGGCGGACCGAACTTCTACACGTTCGCCGACGACGCCCAGTACGACCTCCACATCGACAACAACGGTGACGCGCAGGGCGAGCTGGTCTACCGCTACACCTTCAAGACACACCGCAAGAACGGCGACACCTTCCTCTACAACACGGGTCCGGTCACCAGCCTCGACGACCCCGACCTGAACATCACGCAGACGTACGACATCGACCTGCTGCGGCTGCACAACCAGAAGCTGGTGTCGCGGACCAAGGTGGCCGACGACGTCCCGGTGGCGCCGTCGAACGTCGGCAAGGCCTCGATGCCGGACTACGGCAAGCTCCGCGGCCAGGCCGTGCACAAGCTCGCGGGCGGTTCGACGACCTTCGCGGGCCAGGCGGACGACCCCTTCTTCCTGGACCTGCGTGTCTTCGACCTGCTCTACGGCGGCAACCTGAGCGAGGTCGGCCGGGACACGCTGAAGGGCTACAACGTCAACTCCATAGCCCTCCAGGTGCCGAACGACATGATCCGCGAGTCGGCGGGCCAGCCGGTCGTCGGCATCTGGTCCACCACCCAGCGCAAGGACGCGCACGGCGACTGGACCCAGGTCTCCCGGCTCGGCATGCCGCTGGTCAACGAGGTCGTCAACCCGCAGAAGGACAAGGACAAGTTCAACGCGTCCGCGCCGTGGAACGACGGCCAGTTCCTGAAGAACGTGACCAACCCCGAGCTGCCGAAGCTCATCGAGGCGATCTACAAGATCAAGGCGCCGGCCGAGCCCCGCAACGACCTGGTCGACGTCTTCCTGAAGGGCGTGAAGGGCCTCAACCAGCCGCCGAACGTCCGCCCGGCCGAGGAACTGCGGCTCAACACCTCGATCAAGCCGACCATGCACCCCAAGCGGCTCGGCGTGCTCGACGGCGACAACGCGGGCTTCCCGAACGGACGCCGCCTCTCCGACGACGTGATCGACGCCTCGCTCCAGGTCGTCGAGGGTGAACTGGTCGGCTCCAAGAACGACTTGGGCGACGCGGTCGACAAGAACGACAAGAAGTTCGAGAAGTACTTCCCGTACGTGGCCGAGCCGACCTCGGGCTCGCGCGGCGCGCTCGCCAAGGGCACGACCAGCGGGACCGACGTGCGCAGCCAGCTGGGCGACGCGCTGAAGCCCGCGGGTGCGACCGGCGGCGGCACGGACACCACGCTGATCGCGGCCTCCGCCGCGGCCGGCGCCGCCGGGTTCCTGCTGATCACCACCGGATTCCTGTGGTGGCGCCGGCGGATGCACAACCGGGCCTACTGACCCGGTCCACCGACTGGCGCGGCCCGCACGCAACCGTCCCCCACGGCGCGGGCCGCGCCGTCATCAGCTCGCCAACGACCGTTCCCGCACAGGTGTTTCGCACCGGACCTTGAGGAGAGGGCATGTCCCCGCGTACGAACGAGAGCGCGCCGGAGAGCGAACGCGGCGAGCCGTCGGTCGCCGTGCCCGGGACGGTCGCCGTGCCCGGGACGGACGGCGTGTCCGTCACGTCCGCCGGAGCCGCACGAGCCGACGGAGGCGCACCGACCGCCGGAGCCGCACGGGCCGACGGGGCCGACGGAGCCGACGGAGCCGACGGAGCCGACGGGGCCGACGGGGCCGACGAGAGCACACCGGCCGGCGGGTCCGCCGGGGACAGGGAAGGCCCCGTGGGCGCCGGGCAGGATGGCGACGCTGCGGACGGCGGTCACGCCGAAGGCGGCGCGATCGGGCAGGGCTCCGCGCACGACGACGAGCGCGTCGCCGCCGTGCGCCGGCTGTCCGCCTCCGGACGGCGCCGACGCGCCGCCCAACTCGCCCTCTGTGCAGGTGCGCTGGCTGTCGCCATGACCGCGGGGGCGATCGTGCTGGGGGCGGCCCGGGACAGCGGCGCGCGCGCCGTCGCCTCCGCGCCCGGTGCCGTCTCGCCGCAACTGCTCGCCGGAGGCGACCTCGACACGAGCATCAGCTCCCTCCAGGCCCATCTCAAGGCTCAGCCGAAGGACTACGGCGGCTGGGCGACGCTCGGGCTCGCCTACGTGGAGCAGGCCCGCACCAAGGGCGACCCCTCCCGCTATCCGCAGGCCCAGGAGGCGCTCGACCGTTCCCTGCGGCTGCGCCCCGACAACGACCCCGCGCTCGCCGGCCGCGCGGCCCTCGCCGCGGCACGGCACGACTTCACCGGCGCCCTGAAGTACGCGGACAAGGCCCTGAAGCAGAACCCCTACAGCGAGCGCGCCCTCTCCTCCCGCATCGACGCCCTCGTCGAGCTCGGGCGCTACGACGACGCGTCGAAGGCCGCCGACCTGGCCGACGAGCGACGACCGGGCGTCCCCGTCTTCACCCGGTACGCCTACGTCCACGAGCTGCGCGGCGACACCAGGACGGCCCGCCGGGTCCTGCGCCAGGCGCTCGACTCGGCGACCACCCGCGGCGACGTCTCCTACGTCGCCACCGCGCTCGGTCAACTCGCCTGGAGCCAGGGCGACTACGGCACCGCTCTCACCTACTACGCACGAGCGCTGAGTGCCGACGACAGCTATCTCCCGGCTCTCGAGGGCCGCGCCCGCGCGCAAGCCGCCCAGGGCGACGGAGCGGCGGCGATCCGCGGCATGGAACACGTCGTCGAGCGCTACCCGCTTCCCCAACCCCTCGTGGAACTCGGCGAGTTGTACGAGTCCCGGGGCGCTGCGGGAGACGTCCGGAAGGCACACGACCAGTACACCCTGGTGCAGGCCTGGGTCTCGCTGGCCCGCGCCAACGGCGTCAACGCCGACCTCGACACGGCCCTCGCCGCCGCCGACCACGGGGACCACGCCGCCGCACTGAAGGCGGCGCGCGCCGAATGGGCCCGCCGCCACACCGTGCACACCGCGGACGCGATGGCCTGGGCGCTGCACGTCAACGGACGCGACGCGCAGGCCCTGCCCTACGCCCGCAAGGCCACCGCCACCGGCTACCGCAACGCGTCCTTCCTCTACCACCGCGGCATGATCGAGCGCGCCACCGGTCACGAGAAGGAGGCGCGCGCGTCGCTGAAGGCCGCCCTCGACCTGAACCCGGGCTTCTCCCCGCTCGGCGCCCGCGAGGCCCGTACGGCACTGGAGGCCGCGAAGTGAGGACCCGCCGACTGCTCGCCTCCTGCGCCGCCGCCTTCACCGCGGCCTGCGCGCTCGCGGTCGTCCCGGCCGGCCGGGCGAGCGCCCACCCGCTCGGGAACTTCACCGTCAACCGGTACGACGGACTCGTCGCCGCCCAGGGGCAGTTGCGGATCGACCACGTCGAGGACCTGGCGGAGATCCCGGCCACGCAGGCCAAGCCCCGGATCGACGAGCTGGGGATGACCGGCTGGGCGCGCGAGCGGTGCGCGACGGCCGCGCGCGGCAGCGAACTCTCGGTCGGTGGACGCGACGTGCCCCTCGCGGTCCGCGAGAGCCACGCGCGGGTAAGGCCCGGGCAGGCCGGGCTCGACACCCTGCGCGTGGAGTGCCGGCTGACGGCGCCGCTCCCCGAGGCGGACACCGTGTCCCTGCGCTTCCGCAGCGCGGGGAGCGACCGGGGGCCCGGCTGGCGCGAGATCACGGCGCGCGGCGACCGGATGACGCTCACCGCGTCGGACGTACCGAGCAAGTCGGTGTCCAAGGAGCTGACGGACTACCCGAAGGCGCTGCTCTCCTCGCCCGCCGACACCGCCACCGCCAGCCTGCGGATCCGCTCCGGCGGGCCGGCGCTCACGGAGGAACGGCGGAACGCGCCGGCCTCGTCGGTGCTGCCGCGCGGCGCCGACCGATGGACCGAGGCCCTCGACGGCCTGGTGGCCCGCCACGACCTCACCTTCGGTTTCGCCGCGCTGGCCCTCGTCATCTCCGTCGCGCTGGGCGCGATGCACGCGCTCGCGCCCGGTCACGGCAAGACGCTGATGGCCGCGACGGCGGCGGCCCGCGGGGGCCGGGCCCGGCTCAAGGACGTCATGCCGCTCGCCGCCTCGGTGACGGTCACCCACACGATGGGCGTGGTCGCGCTCGGCCTGCTGGTCACGGCCGGTTCCGCCGCGGCGCCGACCGTGATCGCGTGGCTGGGTGTGGCGAGCGGGATCCTGGTCACGGCGGCCGGCGCCACCCTCGTACGACGTGCCTGGCGGAACCGGTCGCACGGCCCCGCACATGCCCATGCCCATGACCATGACCACGACCACGACCACGGTCATTCCCATGACCACGCTCACACCGACCGGCACACGCACGACCACACGCACGCGGGCGCGCACGGGCACGACCACCATCACGGCCACGGCCACGACCACGACCACAGTCACCCACCCGGTGGGACCCGCGCCCCCGAGCGCACCCGGCACCGCCAACGGCCCCTGGTCCTCGCGCACTCCGCCGCGCCCTCCGCCACCAGCACCGCCATCGTGCCGAGCACGGCCGACACCTCGGACGCGTCCGAGACACGGGGACACACCGTCGACAGCACCCACAAGCACCAGCACAGTCACGACGACGACCACAAGCACGACCACCGCCATGACCACAAGCACGACCACGTGCACCCCCACTCCCCCGGCACCCCCCGGTCCCGCACCCTCGAACACACCCACGGCGGCTTCACCCACACGCACGAGATCGCGCCCACCCTGCGCGGCACGATCCTGCTCGGCTTCGCCGGCGGCCTCGTGCCCAGCCCGTCCGCGGTCGTGGTGCTGGTCGGTGCCGCCGCGCTCGGCAAAGCGTGGTTCGGGTTCCTCCTGGTCCTCGCCTACGGCGCCGGCCTCGCGCTGACGCTGACGGCGGCAGGGTTCGCCGTCGTCAGGCTCGGCGGCGGGATGAGCCGGGTCCTCGCCCGGCGTCCGCGCTGGGCCGCGGGCCGCACCGCGGCGCTGGTGCGAAGGGCCGCGCCCCTGGGATCGGCGTTCGTCGTCGTAGCGCTTGGGGCTGGATTGGTGTTCAGGGGGGCCGCATCCGTACTCGGCTGAGCTACTTTTGTGGAGAAATCGCGCGGATGCGAAGAGGGGGCGCACGTGTCCGAAGACCCGGGCAGTGAACGTGTGATCGCGGGGCGCTACCGTCTGCTGTCGCCCTTGGGCGAGGGCGGCATGGGCACGGTGTGGCGCGCCCGCGACGAGGTGCTGCAGCGCGAGGTGGCGGTGAAGGAGGTCCGCGCCCCGGCCGGGCTACCGGACCCCGAGGTCGAGCGGATGTACGCCCGGCTGGAGCGGGAGGCCTGGGCCGCCGCACGCATCTCGCACCGCAATGTGGTGACGGTGTACGACGTGGCCACCGAGGACGGCCGTCCGTGGATCGTCATGGAGCTGATCCGCGGCCTCGCCCTCTCCGATCTGCTGGACGCGGAGGGCCCGTTGGCCCCGGCACGCGCCGCGCACGTCGGCGCCGAGGTGCTCGCCGCGCTGCGCGCCGCGCACGAGGCGGGGGTCCTGCACCGCGACGTCAAACCGGGCAACGTCCTGATGGCGAACGACGGCCGGATCGTCCTCACGGACTTCGGGATCGCGACCGTCGAGGGCAGTTCGGCGCTGACGATGACCGGTGAGGTCATCGGCTCCCCGGAATTCCTCGCTCCGGAGCGGGCGTTGGGCCGCACGCCGGGACCGGAGTCCGACCTGTGGTCGCTCGGCGTCCTGCTGTACGCGGCGGTCGAGGGCAATTCACCGTTCCGGCAGAACACTCCGCTGAGCACACTGCGGGCGATCGTCGACGAGCCGTTGCCGGCGCCGCGGCGGGCGGGTTCCCTCGGTCCCGTCATCGAGGGCCTGCTGGCCAAGGATCCGGCCGAGCGGATGAACGCGGACCAGGCCGAGCACGACCTGCGCGTCGTGGCGGCGGGCGGAGCGGCGCCGACCACCCGCCGGAACACACTGCCCGTCACGCCTCCGGGGCCGACGGGCTCCGACGCGCCGACGCTCGGTACGTTCGGCCCCGCTCCCCAAGGTCCGCCGGGCCCCCGGGGCCCGGGCGGACCGTTGTCGGGCACCGCGCCCACGACCGCCGCGACGCGCGAACCGGACCGCAACCGCCGCGCGGCCGTGGTCCTGGTCGCGGGCCTGGTCGCGCTGGCGCTGGCCCTCGGCGGGCTGACGTACGCGCTGCTGAACCGGGACGGCGGGGACGGCGACCAGGGAAGTGGCGGCAGCAGCAGCGGTGCTCCGGGCAACGGCGGCGGGAGCTCCGGCACGGGTGGGACGCACAGCGAGAGCAACAGCACCGCCTCGACCGGCCCGAGTCCCTCGACGAGCGCTCCCGGCGGCGGCCATGCGACGACCACTCCCCCCGCGCAGTCCGTACGGGTGACGGTCACGGGTCAGCACACCGACTACGCGGGCGCCTGCCCGCCGCCCGGGGACGGGGCGCCCTCGTTCACGGCGACGTTCACGGTGGGACGTGTCCCGGTGGACGTCGAGTACCGCTGGGTGACGACGTCGGGCGAGGTGACGGACCCGGGCTGGAAGACGCTGTCGTTCCCCGCGGGGGGCGGCAGAACCCGGCAGAAGACGGTCGTCGCGACGACGTACGACACGAGCGGGACGTTCCGGAACGAGATCGGCGTGGAGGTCCGGGCGCCGGTCCGGGCGACGTCGAACTCGGTCGCGTTCACCATCACCTGTGCGACGGAGACCCCGACGGACGGGGCCTCCGCCTCCGTGTCGCCCTGAGGGTCAGGCCGTCGAGGTGAGGACCGGCAGGTAGCCGCCTGAATGACCGGACGCGGTCGGGTGGTACGACTCGCCGATGTTCAGCCAGTTCAGGCTGTGCAGCCAGGCGGAGCCGGAGCAGATCTCGTGCCCGGTGAAGGTGCCCCTGACGTCGCCGAAGGTGAAGCCGTGGTCGGCGGCACGCTTGGCGATCGCGCTGTCCAGGTAGTCGGCCGCGCCGTTGATCGCGGCCCGTTCGGTCTCCGAAAGGCCCGTGATGCAGCTGCCGTTGAGCTTGTAGAAGCGGGGGTAGCCCAGCACGACCACGTGGGCGGCCGGGGCCTTCGCGCTGATCGCCGAGTAGACGGTGTCGAGGTTGCCGGGGAGCGTCGAGTCGACGTACGCCTTTGCGGTGGCGATCCGTGAGAGGCAGGAGCTCTCCGACTGGAGCACACACGTCGTCATGACGTCGGAGAAGCCTGCGTCGTTGCCGCCGATGCTGATGGTGACCAGGCCCGTGGAGGAGCTGAGCGGGCCCAGCTGGTTCGCCGTGACATCACCCGTTCGGGCGCCGGAGCAGGCGGTGAAGTCGAACGACGAGGGTGAGTGGGCGGCTGCCCAGAGGTAGGGGTAGGCCTTCGTGCTGCGCTTGCAGTCGCCGCTGGAGCTGATGTAACTGCCCGCGCCGACACCGGAGGAGTAGCTGTCGCCGAGTGCCACGTATCCGGTGGCCGCTGCGGTCGAGGACGCCTGCGCCGTCGCGGCCCCGGTGAGGGCGAAACCGGCGGCGAGGAGGAGCGAGGTCACGTATGCCGTAATTCGGGAACGTCTCATGGAACCTCCCTTTAGCAGGATCTCTGCCACAACTTTGGTAGCAGCTACGCGTGTTGACTGGAAGTGTCCATGCCAAGAATTTTCGGCTCTTACCGTTGTTGCCCGAACTTGTTCACCGGCTCGTCCGTCGCCCTGACGACGCGTTCATGACCCTGCGTCAGATGGCGTCGGCGCGTCCGGAGGGCAGGACCGTCACCGGCAGGAGGGCGACCCGAACCCCCGGACCGGGCTTCCGAAGATCGTCCCGAACGAGAGGGAGCGGACCGATGACACTTGCCAACTCCGTTGATCAGCAAGGCCGTTGTCCACGGCAGGGCAGCACCCGCGGGCAACGCATGCGCAAAGGACCCCAAGAACCGCCATGGGCGCCTTCCGCATCTTGACGACCCCCCGCCCGCTGCGCGACATTGAAGCCCGGCATCCGGCGCTTCAGGGGGCAAAGTCGCCAATGCAGACCATACGCATCAAGCCACCTTCATCAGGTGAAACAGAGGGGCCACGGCAGCATCCGGGGAGGGACCTGCTGCCGTTGCTCGCCGGCGCGGCCACCGTGATCGGTGGCGTCGGCGCGGTCCTCGCACTCGCCGACGTGGACTCACCGCTGCGCGGCCCGTTCACGCTGTTCTTCCTGCTCGCGGCGCCGTCCGTGGCCATCGCGGCCGCGCTGCGCGGACTGGAACCGTTCGGGCGCGCGGTGGCCTCCCTGGCCGGCGCGGTCGCCCTCAACATGCTGGTGGCCCAGGGAATGCTGGCCGTGCACCGCTGGTCGATGCGCGGCGGAATCGCGGCGGTGACCGCGCTCAGTTCCCTCATCCTGCTGCTGGTCCTCGCGCGTCGACTGCGCCGTCGGACGGCGAACGGAGGCGCCACCTGAATTGATCACGAAATACGCAAACGGATGAGGAAAATCCGTTCGAGTCGTTAGGTAACGGCCAAACCAACAAAAACGTGAGGCCTCGTTCCAGGTCTTGCCATACAGACTCAATCGTCAATACCGTCGTACATCTCACCCGCATCGGTCCATCATCAGCGGCTCTAGGGGAGGGCTCAAGGACCGCGATGGTTCCCGGCGCGGGGCGCGGTTGGGGGGTGCCGTACTCGGTGGCCAGACGTATGCCGAGTCGTGCCGCGCGACCGGTTCCCGATTCCGGGGCCGGCCAGCTTTGCAAGCTCACGCGGCATGCACGGAGATCCATTTCGTCATGCTCAAGTGAGAACCCCCCTTTCGAACCGGACAAAGAGCCGGACCGCCCAGGGGCGGGCGGTCCACCGGACGAGAGGGACCAGACTCATGAGCTCAGTCCTGCGGCCCGCCTTTTCGGGCCAAGATCCGTCAATGGCACACAAGTACCGGCCGATCTCTTCTCACCTGGCCATTGCGCCTCCGGTGAGTGTCGTCATTCCCGCCATGAATGAGGCCGAGAATCTCCCGTACGTCTTCAAGACGCTTCCCGACTGGATACACGAAGTCGTTCTTGTCGACGGCAATTCCACCGACAACACCGTCGAAGTGGCCCGTGACCTGTGGCCCGACGTCAAGGTCGTCGAGCAGCGCGGAAAGGGCAAGGGCGACGCCCTGATCACCGGATTCGAGGCGTGCACCGGCGACATCATCGTGATGGTCGACGCGGACGGCTCGGCGGACGGTCAGGAGATCGTGTCGTACGTGTCCGCGCTGGTGTCCGGAGCCGACTTCGCCAAGGGCTCGCGCTTCGCCAACGGCGGCGGCACCTCCGACATGACGCCGATCCGCAAGCTCGGCAACAGAGTCCTGTGCGCGACCGTCAACGCCAAGTTCGGCGCCCGTTACACCGACCTCTGCTACGGCTACAACGCGTTCTGGCGGCACTGCCTCGACAAGATCGAGCTGGACTGCACCGGCTTCGAGGTCGAGACCCTGATGAACATCCGGGTGGTCAAGGCCGGTCTCAAGGTGCAGGAGATTCCCAGCCACGAGTACCTCCGCATCCACGGCAAGAGCAATCTGCGCGCCGTGCGGGACGGGTTCCGGGTGCTCAAGGTGATCCTCAAGGAGCGTTCCAACCGGCGCGCGCTGCGCCGCAGGCCGCACGCCTCCCAGCTCGACTCGGGCCAGGGAGAGATGTCTTGAGCGTGCCGGACATCTCCGTGGTGATCTGCGTGTACACCGAGGACCGCTGGGAGGACATCCTCGCGGCGGTCTCCTCGGTGCGGGCGCAGTCGCTGCCCGCCCTGGAGACGCTCCTCGTCGTGGACCACAACGCCACGCTCCTGGAGCGGCTGACCAGGGAGTACAAGGAGACCGACCCGGTGCGGGTGCTCGCCAACGCGGGCCCCCGCGGCCTGTCCGCGGGCCGCAACACCGGGATCGCCGCCTCGCGCGGCGAGATCATCGCCTTCCTCGACGACGACGCGGTGGCCGAGCGGGACTGGCTGCGGCACTTCGCCGAGGGGTACGCGGACCCGCGGGTCATGGCCGTCGGCGGCCGTACGATGCCGATCTGGGCATCGGGCCGCCGACCGGCCTGGTTCCCCGAGGAGTTCGACTGGGTGGTCGGCTGCACCTACAAGGGGCTGCCGCCCGGCCGGGTGCGTGTGCGCAATGTCCTGGGCGGCAACGCCTCCTTCCGTCGGACGGCGTTCGACGCGGCGGGCGGTTTCGCCACCGGCATCGGCCGGGACGGCGACAAGCGTCCACTGGGCTGCGAGGAGACCGAGCTGTGCATCCGGCTCACCCGCGCCCGGCCCGACGCGGTCCTGCTGATCGACGACCGGGCGGTCATCCACCACCGGGTGCCCGAGGTGCGCGAGCACTTCCGGTACTTCCGCACGCGCGCGTACGCCGAAGGCCTGTCGAAGGCGCTCGTCGCGCGAAGCGTCGGCGCCGACAAGGGACTGGAGTCGGAACGCCGCTACACGACCAGGGTGCTGCCGGCCGGCGTCCTGCGCGGACTGCGCGACGCGGCGCTGGCCCGCCCGGGCGGCGCGGGCCGCGCGGGCGCGATCGTCGCGGGGGTCCTCACCGCCGCCGGCGGTTACGTCCTCGGGAGCGTCCGGGCACGCAAGGGCGGCGCCGTGTTCTCGGTGGTCCCGGTGGGCAGGATCGAGGACGGCCGCGAGGGCGAGGGGGTGGCGGCGTGAACGAACCGGTGCCGATCCTGATGTACCACTCGATCGCCCACTCCCCCAACGACGCGACCCGCGGCCTGTCCGTCGCGCCCGAGGCGTTCACCGAGCAGATGGCACTGCTCGGCGACCGGGGCTTCACTCCGGTCGACACGGCACGGCTGGCCGCCGCCTGGCGGTCGGGGGCCGCACTGCCCGCCCGCCCCGTGCTGATCACCTTCGACGACGGCTACGAGGGCGTGCACCGGCACGCACTGCCCGTGCTCGCCAAGCACGGCTTCGCCTCGACCCTGTTCGTCTCCACCGGCTGGCTCAGGGGCCCGTACGACACCGGGGGCGGCCTCGACGCGATGCTCGACTGGGACCAGGTGCGCGAACTCGCCGGGGAGCAGGTGGAGATCGGCGGGCACAGCCACACCCACCCGGAGCTGGACCAGATCACCGACGAGGCGCTCTGGTCCGAGCTGCTGCGCTGCAAGGAGATCATCGCCGACGAACTGGGCGCGCGCCCGGTCTCGTTCGCCTACCCGTACGGCTATTCCAGCCGCAGGGTGCGCCGTACGGTGCGGGAGGCGGGGTTCGCCCAGTCGCTCGCCGTCGGCAACGCCCTCGCGCGCCGCCGCCAGGGCCCGTACGCCCTGCAACGCGTCACCGTGCGCCGCACGACCGGCATCGACGAGTTCGAGCAGCTCGTCGAAGGCCGTGCGATCACCCGCAACTTCGCCCGGGACCGCGCCCTCACCAAGGGGTACGCCATGGTCCGAAGAGCACGACAGGTCCGCCGGAAGGCCATCCGTTCCCGTGTCTGACACGACGACCACAGCCCAGGCCTCCACGCCCGCCGAGGCGCCCGAACAGCCGCCGGCGCGCCGGTTCCGCCTGCCCGGCCGCAAGGGCAAGGGCGCCGACGGCGGCAACCAGCTGTTCCGCAACGCCTACGCGCTGATGCTCAACACCGGCATCTCCGCCGTGCTCGGGCTCGGCTACTGGCTGATCGCGGCCCGCTACTACTCCGAGTCGGCGGTCGGCCAGGGCTCCGCCGCCATCGCGGCGATGAAGCTCCTCGCCGGCCTCACCGCGGTGACGCTGACGGGCGCGCTGGCCCGCTTCATCCCGGTCGCCGGACGCAGCACCGGGCGCCTGATCCTGCGTACGTACGCGGGCAGTTCGGTGGTCGTGGCGCTGGCCGCCGGGGTCTTCCTGCTCACGCTCAACCTGTGGGGCCCGTCGTACCGCTTCCTGCACGGACCGCTCAACGGCCTCGGGTTCGTCCTCGCGGTCGTCGCATGGTCCCTGTTGACGCTCCAGGACGGTGTGCTGACCGGGCTGCGCAGCGCCCTGTGGGTACCGGTGGGCAACACCGTGTTCTCCGCGGCCAAACTGCTGCTGCTCGTCGGTCTCGCCGCCGCGATCCCCACGACGGGCGTCTTCGTCTCCTGGGTCGCCGCGATCGCCCTGTCCGTGGTGCCGCTCGGCCTGCTGGTGTTCCGGCGACTGGTGCCCCGGCATGTGAAAACAACCGCGGACCACGCGAAACCGCCCTCCCTCAAGGAGATCGGCCGCTTCCTCGCCGGGGACTACACGGGCTCCCTGTTCTCGCTCGCCGTGGTCTACCTCGTCCCGGTGATCATCGCGTCGCAGGTCAGCTCCGCCGACAACGCCTACTTCTACATCACCACCACGATCGGCGGCACGGTCAACCTGCTGGCGATCAACATGGGCGCCTCGCTGACCGTCGAGGGCTCGCACGACCCGGCACGTCTGGCCGCCAACACCCGGGCCGCGCTCAAGCGCATGGCCCGGATCATGCTGCCGGTGTGCGGACTGCTGTTCCTCGGCGCCCCGTTCATCCTGCACGTCTTCGGCGAGGGGTACGCGCACGCGGCGACCCCGCTGCTGCGCTGGTTCGCCGTCGGCGCGGTGCTGCGGGTCGTGATGGAGACGTACTTCGCGGTCCTGCGCGCGCAGAGCCGCACCGCGGGACTGGCCTGGTTGCAGGGCCTGCTGTGCGTCCTGGTCCTCGGCCTGACCGTGCTCCTGCTGCCCCGGATGGGCCTGACCGGCGCCGGCGTCGCGGAGATCTCCAGCCTCGCGGTGATCGTCATGATCGCCGCCCCCAGGCTGTACCGGATCGTGCGCACCGCGCCGCCCGCCGAACTGCCCGCGGACGCCGCGCCGGACGGCGACCTCGCCGACCTGGGGGCCCGCGAGGCTCCCGCCGCGAAGGCCCGCGAGGGGCGGCACGGGCCCGCGTGGGCGCTGGACGCGGACACCCTCGCCCTGGGCGTCCACGTCGACTTCGACCACCAGGAGCGCAGGCCGGACGTACGGCCGGGCCCGGGCACCCCGCCCACCGGGACACCCAGGGCACGGCCGGAGCGCCGGCCGACCTGGGCGCTGCGGGCGCAGCCCGGGCCCTCGGTCGGGCTGCCCGTCGAGGCGCGCGAACCGGGTTCCGAGGCGTCGCTGGGTCCGGCGGAGGCACCCGAGGTCGACGCGCCGTTCGAGACCGACGGCACGGACGGTGTCGCCGCGATGGCACGCAAGCCGGTGCCGAACGTCTCCGCCGCCGCGGCGCGGCCGGACACGGACCCGCCTGCGCCGCCGGACGACGTCCTGCCGTCGCTGCGCGAACGGCTGCGGCACCCGTCCCGACCCGGTGTGGTCCTCGGCTGCCTACTGATCTCGGCGCTGCTGCTGTACTGGGTCCCGGCGCTCGCCCTGGACGACCGCTCGCTCGACGAGATGGGCGGCCTGGGCCTCATCTCCGTACTGCCGCTCCCGACCCTGGTCGGGGCCGCCCTGCTGATCGTCGTCTTCGCGTCGCTGCTGTGGACCGCCCGCGAGCACCGCGGACTGCTGTACGTCACACTGCTCGCCACCGTGGTGTCGCTGCACGCGCTGCCCGCGGTGATCGAGACCGAGCCGCGGTTCGCGACGGCGTGGCAGCACCTCGGCTTCCTCGACTACATCGACCGGACCGGGTCCGCGGTGCCCGACCTGGACGCCCGCTGGAGCTGGCCGGGCTTCTTCGCGGTGGCCGCGTTCGTCGCGAAGGCGTGCGGGGCCGGCGACCTCACCGAGGTCATCCGCTGGTGGCCGATGACCGTCCAACTTCTCTACCTGGCACCGATGTTCCTGCTGGTGCGCTCACTGCGGGCCGGCTGGCGCGCCAAGTGGACCGGCATCTGGATCTTCGCGCTCAGCGGCTGGGTCGGCCAGGACTACTTCTCACCACAAGGCTTCACCTATCTGCTCTACCTCGTCTTCGTGGCCATCCTGCTCGTGTGGTTCCGGGCCCCGCGGGTGCTGTGGACGAAGGCGCGTCCCGGCGAGGCGGAGGTCGAGCCGACGAACCGCCGCCAGCAGGCCGTGCTCCTCATGGTCCTGACGGGGCTGTTCGCGGCGACCGTGCCCGCGCACCAGCTGACCCCGTTCGTGATGCTGGGCGTCCTCGCGGTCCTCGTGCTCATCGGCCGCTGTGAACTGCGCGGCCTGCCCATCCTGTTCGCCGTGCTGGTCGCGGTCTGGCTGAGCTTCATGGCCGAGCCCTACTGGTCGGGGCACTTCGACGACCTGTTCGGTGGCGTCGGCGGCGTGGGCAGCAATGTGTCGACGTCGGTCTCCGGGCGCATCCAGGGCGGCAGTTCCTCGCACAAGCTCGTCCTGTACACCCGCGTCCTGCTCGCGGGCGGCGTGATGGCGTTCGCCTGCTGGGGCTGGTGGCGGCGGCGCGACCACAAGTACCGCGAGCGGTCCCTGCTCGTCCTCACCTTCGTGCCGTTCCTCGGCTTCGGCATGCAGTCGTACGGCGGCGAGATGGCCCTGCGGGTCTTCATGTTCGCGCTGCCGGGCGCGGCCCTGCTGGCCGGACTCGCGTTCTTCCCGCGCACGGGCATCACCGCGAAGGAACGTGAGCGGGACCGGGTGAGCCTCGCACCGGTCGCCGCCCTGATGGCGGGACTGCTGCTCATGAGCGGCTTCCTGGTGGCCCGTTGGGGCAACGAGCCCTTCGAGCGGATCAGGTCGGGCGAGGTCGCGGCCATGAACTACGTGTACGAGCACGACGATCCGACGGTCCGGCTGCTGTGGCTGAGCAACGACACGGTCGACAACGTGACGCCGGCGATGCCGTGGGGCGCGAAGGACATGGAGAAGGTGCAGTACGTGCCCACGCTGGCGCCCGCCGACCCGGTGCTGGTCTCCGGGCTCGTGAAGGCCCTCAAGGACGCGGGCCCGAACTCGTACCTGATGATCAACCGCAGTCAGGTGGTCTACCTCGAACTGGACGTGGGCTATTCGGCGACGTGGGAGTCGCGGCTGATCACCAACCTCGACGACCGCCAGGAGCTGAAGAAGGTCCTGGCCAACGACGACGTCACCATGTACGCGCTGCGCAAGCAGCCCTCGGGCAAGGTCGAGAAGGCCGAGCCCGGACCGATCGGGCCCCAGATCACCTGGACGCCGTGGTCGGTCGTGGGCGGCCTGGCGGCGATCGCGCTCATCGTGCTGCTGGCCGCCCGGGAGGTCGTCCGTGTCGCGGCACGGCCGAGCGTGCGGCAACTGCGGTGGCTGCAGAGCAGTTTCTGGTTCTCGCTGCCGCTGCTCGCGGTGCTGCTGGCCTCGATGGTGCAGCGGTTCCTGACCATGAAGTAGCGCCCGTGCCGAGGACGAGGGGGCTCGCGCGGTTCTCCGCGCGGGTCCCCTCGCTCGTGCGGCTCAGCAGGGCGACGCGTGCACCGCGTACCGGGGGCTCGGCACGTCGGCGCCCGCACCACGGACGAGGGGGCTCATCACATCGGCGCCCGCATCTCGCACCCGGGGCTCAGCGCGTCAGCCACTTCACCTCGTACGCGCCCATCTCGAACCGTCTGCCGTCGACCTTCGCGCTGATCGAGCGGTCGAGCGTGTTGACCACGAGCACGGTCCTGTCGGTGGCGAGGACGCGGACGTTGGGCGTGTCGTCCGCGGCGACGGACACGGACCTGTACGCCGTGCCCGGTGCGAACTCCTTGCCGAAGCGGGTCACCAGGTCGTACATGGGGAGCTTCCCGCCCCCGCCGGCGGTGTCCGTCGGTGTCCACAGGCAGCCCGGGCAGTCGGTGCCCTTCTCGTCCTCCGGATTCCAGTAGAAGCCGGACGACGCGCCGCCCTTGACCATCGCGATCATGCCGGCGGCCTGGACCGCCACGCGGTGGGTCTCGGACCAGCCGTTGCGCTCGTCCTTGCCGTCGGCCGGTTCGACGTAGTACTCGGCCCACCACAGCGGCAGGTCGTGGGTGCGCGCCCGCACCCACTCCCCGACCGCGGTGAGTTTGTCGGTGGCCGCGAACTCGTCGGGCAGCATCTCGTCGTCATTGGTGTAGCTGGAACCGTCGACGACGACGAAATCCGCTCCGGCCTTGTTCTTGTTCCAGTAGTCGAAGGCGTCGAGGACCCGCTGGTCCATGGCTCCCCAGGTGCCCTTCAGCGTCGTGGACGCGCCTTCCTTCTGCCGCGGGTCGAGGCTGTCCATGACCAGATAGGGCCCGCCGACCATGATGTCCTTGTCGACCTTCTTCAGCGCCTTGTAGACGAGGTTGTAGAGCTCGGTGTAGCCCTCGTAGTCCCAGCGGCCCTCGCTGTCGTTCCAGAAGCCCTTGAACTCGTTCCAGACGATGAAGTGGCGTACGTCCGGATAGCGCTTGGCGACGGTCGCGGCGAGCGCGGCGAAGTCCTTGTAGTGGGACCGCTCCGGGGCCGTCTCCAGGGAGGACTGACTCCAGTCGGTGTTGCCGGCGCCCGCCTTGCCGCCCTTCATCCAGTCCGGTGCGCAGCACAGGGTGACGACCGGGGTGCCGCCGGTCTTGCGGACGAAGTCGATGCGCCGGTCCATCGCGGAGAAGTCGTAACGCCCCTCGGACGGCTCGGGATTGTCCGCGCCCCAGCCCATGATGTGCTGGTTCTGCGGCATCGACTGCTTCTCCAGCAGCCCCTCGGCCCGCTCGACGGCGGCGTCGCTGCCCTCGTCGGCACTGAACTGGGTGTGCGTGAAGCCCCAGCCCACGTCCGGCCGCGGCGACCCGGGCGGGGTGACGGGCGTGCCGTGCACCTTGTCCCCGTCGCGGGTGGTGCCGGCCGTACCCCCGCCGTCCCCCGGAAGCGTGTTGAGCAGGGTCACCACCAGGGCCAGAGCGGCCACACCGACGCCGAGCAGCGCGGTCAGCCGCCACCGCCGTGCCCCCGAATTCCACCCATGACGTCCCATCATGGGCAACAGTAACCGCGGGTCTTGGCCGTCGGACAGATCCCGTGAGTGCACAGCCCTGTAACAGGATGGAAGGGACACACCGGAAGCACCGGACCTCGGGTGACACTCGCGGCGCACTACGGAAACCGGGTGCATGCGAAGCCCGTGTGACGGATCATGGCGGCATGTCTGCCAACCCACACGACGCTCTGCCGATCCGGCTCAACGTCGACGACAGCGACTCGCCGTCGGACGTCGTCGACGCGCTGTTCCTCGGCCGCTTCGCGACGGGCGAGCAGCCGCACTCGCACGCGGCGAACATCGACCGCGTACGGTCCGGGGCGACCCTGCTCCCGCCGGGCGCACGCGTGCTGCGCTCCGCGCGCGACGACGACCGCAGCGCTACCCTCGCCGAGGGCGACGGCTGGACCCTCCTGGTCTCCCGGTGGAACCGCGGCGCCGACGTGACCGTGACCGCCACCAGCGCGGAGCTGGCCGAGAAGGTGCTCGGCCAGGCGACGGAGGGCGCCGTGGACGAACCCGAGCCGCAGCCGGAGAACGTGACGATGGGGTTCTGGTACGTCTCGCCGCGCCGCGGCCCGTACCGCACGACGCGTCAGATCTCGGCCGGTACGTGGGAGGAGGTCCGCGCCAACTACACCGAGCCGGTGGCCGACGCGATGGACCACCTGATGAAGACGACCCCCGAGGACATCGCCGGCCGGCTGCTGCTCCTGCACGGCCCGCCCGGCACCGGCAAGACCTCGGCGTTGCGCACGCTGGCCCGCTCGTGGCGCGACTGGTGCCAGGTCGACTGCGTCCTCGACCCCGAGCGGCTCTTCTCCGACGTCGGCTATCTGATGGACATCGCGATCGGCGAGGAGGACGCCACGGGCAAGGGCCGCTGGCGGCTGCTCCTGCTGGAGGACTGCGACGAACTGATCCGCGGCGAGGCGAAGCACACGGCGGGCCAGGCGCTGTCCCGTCTGCTCAACCTCACGGACGGACTGCTCGGCCAGGGCCGCAACGTCCTCGTGGGCGTCACGACGAACGAGGACCTGGAGCGTCTGCACCCCGCCGTGGTCCGCCCCGGCCGCTGCCTCGCCCGTATCGAGGTCGGGCCGCTGACCCGCTCCGAAGCCGTCGGCTGGCTCGGCACGGAGGAGGGCGTCCCGCGCGACGGCGCGACCCTCGCGGAGCTGTACGCGCTGCGCCGGGGCACCAGCCCGACGTCGGTGCCGGACCAGCGCGACGGCGCGGACGCGGGGCTGTACCTGTAAGGCCGCGCCCCCGGTAGGCCGCCCCCGGGTGCGGTGCGCAGCGCGCCCGGGTGCGGCGGACGGTCCGGTGTTTTCATGGAGGCATGACCCTGTACGTCGGCACGTCGGGGTGGCAGTACAAGGACTGGCGCGGCGTCCTCTACCCGGACGGACTGCCCCTGCGGCTCTGGCTGGAGGAGTACGCGGCGCACTTCGCGACGGTCGAGATCAACAACGCGTTCTACCGGCTGCCGTCGCGCGAGACGTTCGAGAGCTGGCGGGAGCGCACCCCCGACGGCTTCGTCGTGGCCGTCAAGGCGAGCCGCTATCTGACCCACATCAAGCGGCTGCGCGACCCGGAGGAGCCGGTGCACCGGCTGATGGACCACGCCTCCGGACTCGGCGACCGTCTCGGACCGGTCCTGCTCCAGCTGCCGCCCACGCTGCACGCAGACCCCGGACTCCTCGACGACTGCCTCGCCCGCTTCCCGTCAAACACGCGGGTCGCCGTGGAACCGCGTCACGACTCGTGGTGGACGCCCCGGGTGCGCGAGGTGCTGGAGGCGCGGGGCGCGGCGCTGTGCTGGGCCGACGTGCTGGCCCGGCCGGCGACCCCGCTGTGGCGGACCGCCGCATGGGGCTACGTCCGCTTCCACGAGGGACGCGCCCGGCAGTGGCCGCGCTACGGCCGGCGGTCGCTGGCGTCGTGGGCGGGGCGTATCGCGGACGCCTGGCCCGAGGGCCAGGAGGTGTACGCGTACTTCAACAACGATCCGAACGGGGCGGCGGTCCACGACGCGGTCGCCTTCGCCCGCGCCGCACGCACGGCGGGACTGACCGTCACGCGGACCCCGTAGCGCCCGCCCGCGCACTCCATGCACCGGGCGCCGGCCACACCCGTGCCCCCGCACGGGCGCGGGGAACAGCGCGACCACCCACGACGCAGCCGCACCCGGACGTCGGCCAAGTGCGCGCGGAGCACCTAGGCCCCGTACGCCGCCCGCAGGGCGTCCCGTGCGGCGTCGAGGGCCGCCTCCTCGCTGAGCCCGAGGCGGCGTACGCGTTCGGCGTACCCCTGGGCCGCGGTGGCGGCCTCGCGCGAGGCGGCGTCGCCCGCGGCGGCCACGAACGTGCCGTTGCGGCCCCGCGTCTCGATCACCCCGTCCGCCTCCAGGGCCCGGTACGCCTTGGCGACGGTGTTGGCGGCCAGGCCGAGCGACTCGGCGAGCCCCCGCACCGTGGGCAGCTTGTAGCCGACCGGCAGCGCTCCGGAACGGGCCTGCTCGGAGATCTGGGCGCGCACCTGTTCGTAAGGAGCGGCCCCCTCATGAATGTGGATCTTCAACGTCACGCAGCGATTGTCCCGTACGCGCCCGAAAATGAGAGGCATCCGCCGTGACGCACGCGTAGCGTGCGGCCCCATGACAGTGATCGTCCGCGAGCTGCGCCTCGGAGACCCGGCGGACGCCGAGGGTTTCGCCCGCATCCGTCACCTGGCGCTCCCCTTCATGCTCTTCACGCCCGAGTCCGTCGCCCATGACGTGGAGCACGCTCACCCGGACTCCCACTACCGGCTGTTGCTGGCCGAGGAGGACGGCGAACTGATCGGCACCGCGCAGGTGGGCATGGTGTACGACAGCCCCGAGCCGGGTCAGGGTTCCCTCACCGTGTACGTGCACCCGGAGCGGACCGGACGCGGCGCGGGCGCGCTGCTGGTGAGCACCGCGGAGGAGCGGCTCGGCGCCCTGGGCGCGAAGAAGCTGCACACATGGGTGCTCGACAGGCCCGCGGACCGCGCCTTCGCCGAGAAGCGTGGCTATCGCGCCGGCCGCTCCGCCCACTTCCTCCGCTTCGACCTGGCGAACACCCCCCTGCCGCCGCTCCAGGAGACGCCCGCGGGCGTCGAGCTGCGCACCGCCGCGGACTTCGCGGACGACCCGCGTCCTCTGTTCGAGCTGGACGCGGAGACGCTGCTGGACGAACCGAGCGATCTCGACCGCGAGTTCACGGACTATGCGGCATGGCTGAAGGAGACCTGGCACCATCCGCTCCTCAGTCATGAACTGACGTCGGTGGCCGTGGTCGACGGCCGACCCGCCGCGTTCAGTGCGGCCCGCACCGACGGCGGCACGCGCTACGGCACGGTGATGACGGGCACCGCCCGCGCCTTCCGCGGCCGCGGCCTGGCCAAGCTCGCCAAGAACCACTCCCTGCACCGCGCCCGCGCCGCCGGCTTCACCCAGGCCTTCACGGGCAACGACTCGGGGAACGGCCCGATGCTCGCGATCAACCGGTGGCTGGGCTACCAGATCTGCGCGACGGAGGTGACGTATGCCCGCGAACTCGTCTGACGAACGGCGCTCGTTGAGGGTCGTACTCGTCAAGTACGGGCGTACGAAGATCAGTTACCCGGCCGAGCTGCTGCGGGACGACGGCAACCGGGTGACCGTGCGCGCGCCGTGGGCGGGCGACGACGCCCGCGACTTCGGCTTCGTGCGGTTCGAGCGGGGTGACGTCTTCACCGAGCACTACTGGCGCGACCGCTGGTACTCGGTGAAGGAGGTCCGCGACGCCGAGGGCGTGCTCAAGGGCTGGTACTGCGACATCACGCGCCCGGCGACGGTCTCCGGCGACGAGCTGGTCGTCGAGGACCTCGACCTCGACCTGTGGCGCTCGGCCGACGGCAGGACCGTACTGCGCCTGGACGAGGACGAGTTCGCGGCCAGCGGTCTGGCGAGCACCGATCCGGAGGCCGCCACCGCCGCCGAGCACGCCCTGGACGAGCTCGAACACCTCGCGCGCGAGGGCGACTTCGAGTCCCTGCTGGACTAGGGGTGTCGTTCGGATCGGCCCGGGTCCGCGACGCGCGGCACGGCCTGATCCGGCCTGACCCCGACGACGCCCCGAGTCCCGCCCGGCACCCGCCTGGCGGGGCTCACTCCGGGGTCAGGCGGTGGCGACCACCGCATACCGCTCGTCGTCGACCTCGCGGCCCCACAGTCGCGCGTCGCCCGACAGCGGCTCCACGGTCAGGCCCGCCACCAGGGGCTCCACCAGGGCGGCCAGCCGCTCGGCGGGCAGCCCGACCGGGCTCAGGGTCCCCCACCGGCCCTCGACGAGCACGAGGCGCCCTCCCGGGCGCAGCAGCCCGCGCCAGTGCCGCAGGACGCGCCCGGGCTCCGGCAGCGCCCACAGCACATGGCGGCAGATCAGCACGTCGAACCGCTCCTCGCCGACGGGCGGTGCCGCCGCGTCACCGAGAAGGAACACCGCGTCACGACCGGCCAGTTTGGCGCGGGCGAGCTCGACCATGCGGCGCGAGGCGTCGACCCCGGTGACCCGGTGCCCGCGCTCGGACGCGAGCAGTGACAGGCTGCCGGTGCCGCAGCCGACGTCGAGGACGTCGGACGCTTGACGTGGCAGCCACGCCGCCATCCTGGCCGCCCACGCCTCGCGTACGACCGGGTCGCGCAGACCGTGGTCGGGCTCGTCGTCGAAGGTGACGGACTCCGCGTCCCAGTCGACGCCCGCTCCCGGATTCGTGTCAGTGTGATGCGTCATGGGCCCCAGGGTGACAGCCACCACTGACAGCCGATTCGTGACAGGCGCCACAGACAGATCCCGGCCGATGAGTAACTCTCCCGGAAAGGGTCTACCTCCGTACGACCGCGGAAATCGGTAGGCACAAGGAGGCAGCGATGCGCCGTGTGACCGTGCAGAAGCCCCAGAGGAAGTCGGACTCCCGCCGTGTGCGGGACGAGACCGACGAGCGCCCCGCCGGGCGCCCCGAAGTCCGGAAGGACATCGCACGAACGTGGTGGCCGGACGGCTGATCCGGCGGCCCGACAACCCCCAGATCATGACGGCCGACCGTGGCAACGGGCCGGGCCGTCACTCCGGACGCGCGCCGCGCCGGACCCCGGCCGTCGCTCCGGACGCGCTCGGTGACACAAACTGCCGCCGGTCCATCCGCGCGGGAATGACCCGCCCGACGCCCGGCCGTCGGTCCGCCCGCGCCGCGGTCACCCGCCTCCGCCCGGACGCTCAGTCCAGCCGCTTGCGGTAGTGGACCCGGTCGTACGGGCCGTCCACGCGGCGCTCCACGACCTCGTACCCGTACTTCGGGTAGATCTTCTGGTTCTCCCACATCTTCGCGTTCGTCAGCAGCCGGATCTCGGGGAGCCGGAGCTCACGCGCGTGTGCCTCGACGAAGTGCAGAAGCCTGCGCCCCACGCCCGTGCCGTGCGCGTCGGGTCGGACGGCGATGATGTCGAGGTACAGGTGGTCCTCGCGCGCCTCGACCACGACGAGCCCCGTCAGCGGCTCCCCCGTGACGAACACATGGCCCGCGGCCACGTTCGCCCCGTGATCCGCCTCCATGGGCGCCGGGACCAGCCCGATGCGCTCGATGTACGGATGGAACGCCGTGTCGATCACGGCCTTCACGGCCGGCACGTCGGCGGCGACGGCCGGCCGGATCTCCTCTTCTGTCATGCCGCGAACGCTACCTACTTGATCGCGGCATCCGTACTCGCCGGGCGCCGCCACCCGACTCCCCCGCCGGCACCGGCCGCGGGATCTCCGGCGCCGACCACGGGATCCCCGGTGCGGGGCGGCGCTCAGCCCCTGGCGTGCTCGGCGTCCGGCGTCGCCGCCGCCTCCCGCTGTGCCGGGATGACCGGGAGCGCGCGGAGCGCCATGCCCGCCCGGTGTCCGTCGGCCGCCGCGCACAGCGCACGGGCGGCCTCGTCGAAGCGGACGACGGACGGCGGGTCGGAGGGGCCCAGGAGGTGCTGCTTGAGCTCGCTGCGGGCCCCGGCGAACGGGTCCTTCTCCGGCTCGCGCACGGTCTCCAGCAGAGCCGGTACGCCGGCGGCGTCCGGAGTGAGGACGACCCCGGCCCGGACGGTCGGGAAGGTGTCGCGGAAGTCCTGCTCGGAAAGCCCGCTGGTGTTGGCGACGGCGTAGGGCTTCTCGCTCGCCAGATAGTCGGATATGACGCTGGAGACGTCGCTGACCAGCAGGTCGGCCCTGTTGAAGCAGGCGTAGACGTTCGGCCGCGCCCCCACGACGATCCGGTGCTCCCACGCCGGGAACGAGGCCCAGTACGCGGCCTCCCAGGCGGCGGTCGCGGCGGCCACCGCCGCGGCCCGGCCGGGTGCGGGCACCGTCTGGACGAGCATCCGTTCCGCGTCGTCCGCGCTCGCCCGGAACGAGGACGTGGTCAGAGCGTCGAGTTCGGCGGTCCGCCGGGCGAGTTCCGCCGCCGCGGTGGGCGCGGGCCGCTCCGCGGCGTGCTCCGCGGCACGCACGGCGTTCGCGGCGCGGATCATCTCCTGGATCCGGGTGTTCGCGGCTCCCGCCCGGGGATCGACCGATCCGGTCAGCGGGTGCGGCTTGTACAGGAGACGGACGCGGGGATCGGCGAGGAGGGCGCGGACGATGTTCTCACCGGCCTCGACGACCGAGGTGTTGCCCGGGTTGCCGTCCCAGCCCTCCCACGTGGGGGCGTAGAGGACGGTGGTGTACGGGCCCGCGGGCGCACCGGAGTACGGCTCGATGGCGTCCAGCTGCGGACGTCCGATCTCCACGACGTCGCGGTCGTCGACGCCCACGGCCGCCAGGGCGTACCGTTCGCGTGCCGCGGGACCGGCCACCCACACCTCGTCGTAGGCCTTCGCGTACGGGTTGCAGCTGGACAGCTTGTCGCTCTCGCCGTGATTGACGAACGCGTGCTTGATGGTGGGGATCCGCAGCACCTGCGAGGTCTTCCCCGAGTTCGACGGGTGGATCAGCGTCTTCAGCGTCGACTGCTCAAGCCTCATCAGGTCGGCGACCTTCGGCAGGCACACGATCGGGATGTCGGTGGACGCGATGTGCTTCACCATGAAGCGCTCACGCAGCACGATCACCGGGCGGCCCTCCAGCCGGGCCAGCGGCTCCAGCCACATGTTCGCCTGGTAGGCCGAGCTCGTCCCGCCGGAGAAGTACATGCCCACGGTCGGGCGGTACTCGGCGAGCCATGCCTCGAACCACTCCAGCGCCTGCTCGCTCGTCACCGGCCTGCGTCCTCGGCTCAGCCGCGTCGCCAGCATGCCGACGGCCACCGTCGCGCAGGCGACGGA
The DNA here is from genome assembly GCF_039543605.1 of Streptomyces siamensis. Lineage (NCBI taxonomy): Bacteria > Bacillati > Actinomycetota > Actinomycetes > Kitasatosporales > Streptomycetaceae > Streptomyces > Streptomyces siamensis. The sequence goes on from NZ_BAABKB010000008.1 coordinate 328,588, forward strand.
CAGTGCGATTCCCGCGGCGGCCCACCAGGCCGAGCCGCCCGCCGCGGTGATCACGAGGCCGGCCGCCGAAGGCAGGCCGAACAGGAGGAGCCGCTGACCGGAGCGGCTCATCAGCAGCGCCGGCGGAGCGGCGCTCAGCCGCAGCGCCGAGGCGTCGATGTTCCGTGTCACCACGGGCAGGGTGCGGGTGCGGCGCACGAGGATCGCCAGCGCCTGGCAGGCGGAGTGCAGGGCGTAGAAGACCAGCAGGCCGCAGACGAGCGCCAGGTACTTCTTCTCGTAGTCCTGATCCTCGATGCGGATCAGGCCGGCCACCATCAGGAGGTCGCGGACCACTTGGCGCACGAAGACGGTGGCGTGCAGCTTGCCGAGGGCGGCGGCCATGCTGCGCTGCCACCGGTGCAGGGCGATGTCCGCCGCGAGTCCGACAGCGGTGGAGGCCACGAGAAGGGGGACGGAGGGCAGGAAGGCGCCCACCGCCTGAACGGCGAACGACACCGCGAGCACCGTGGGCAGGAGGAAACGTGCCGCTGCGGTGCGCAACCGGGCGGGCAGGGGCGTTGCTGACACTTGGGGGGCTCCAGGCAACTCAACATCCTCGCGCGCGCTCGCCGACCGGCACGATCGGACGACCCTGGCCGGAAGCAGCTGTGTGCGGATGTTCTCTCTTCAAAAAGGTGGTCGGACTTTATCCGCTCGATGGCGGGAATCTACCTTCGGGTGGGGTGAAATTTACCCAGCGGTGTCCGACGTCACCTCCAGCGCCGTCCCACCGGTCCTCCGCGGCCCCGCCGAGCGGCCCCCCAAGGCCGTCCCGCTGCCGTTGCGCCCGGCCGTGTTCAGCCTGTCGCCCGCACCTCGACGGGCGCGATCGACGCGGCGCGCTCCAACCGGCGGACGAGCTGCCAGAGGACGACGATCGAGAGCACAGCGGCGCAGATGTAGAGACCGTCGCCGATGATGATCTGCCGCAGGGCATGACGCGCCTGGTCCGTGGTGACAGCCTTCTTCAGGTCCTTGGAGGCATCGTCGAACGCAGAGGAGTTCGCCGCCACCAGGACGGAGAGCCACCACGCCGTAAGCAGGGGATGTCCGCGTCCACGCCGCGATTCCGGCTGGCCGGCAGCCCACAGATCGTTGACGAACATCTTGGGCACGAAGAGCTGCGCCACCGGTATCACCCAGCCGAAGACCAGCCACGCCCTGCGCCGACGCTGCCCCTGGCGCCAGAGCACGTCCGCGACATCGCGCACGTTGGCGAGGCAGATGCTGAACTGGACCAGGGCCACGAGGAGCAGCCCTGTTCGCCAGCCCATCAGGTTTCTGAAATACGTGTCGGCCTCGACCAGCGGGTTGTCGACGTACGGCCCGGGCGTCATCGGCCCCACCAGCAGTCGGTACTTGTGCCATGCCACCAGCCCGGCCGCGAGAGTCACCAGCGCGAACGCGGCGAGCGCGACGCCGGCGAACCAGGCCTGCCCGCGCGACAACCTGACCGTTCCGACCATTCCACACCTCCTGGAGGCCGCCCGTCCGGACTCCTCGCAGGTCGGCAGCGGATCTTAACGCTCGGGGAGCGGATGGGCCACGGACGGTGCAGCGAGTGGGACACAGCTGGACGGGGCTGCCACACCCTCCTTCCTCAGCCCCCCGTTAGCCCCGCCTTAACGGCGCCATAAGGATCTCCCCCACCCCCCTCCAGCAGGCGATTTTCCGGTTTCTTGGGGCTAGTTTGCTGATCACCCCCGCGGGATCCACCCCACACCGAGGACCGTTTCCGAGGAGTTCCCTCATGTCCGCACGCCGCAAGGCCGCCGCCGTCGTCACCGTCGGCATCGCCCCGCTCACGCTCTCGGCACTGGCCGTCGCCCCCGCGTCCGCGCACGGCTCGATGGGCGACCCGGTCAGCCGGGTGTCCCAGTGCTACGCGGAGGGCCCCGAGAGCCCGAAGTCGGACGCCTGCAAGGCGGCCGTCGCCGCGGGCGGGACGCAGGCGCTGTACGACTGGAACGGAATCCGGATCGGCGACGCGAACGGGCGGCACCAGCAGCTGATACCCGACGGGAAGCTGTGCAGCGCGAACAACGACGAGTTCAAGGGGCTCGACCTGGCCCGCGCCGACTGGCCGGCGACCTCCGTGAGCAGCGGCGCGTACACCTTCAAGTACCGTGTGACCGCGCCGCACAAGGGCACGTTCAAGGTGTATGTGACCAAGGTCGGCTACGACCCGTCGAAGCCGCTCGCCTGGGACGACCTGGATCTGGCGCACCCGGTCGCGACGGCCACCGACCCGGTCGCCTCGGGCGGGTTCTACACCTTCTCCGGCACGCTCCCGGAGCGCTCCGGCAAGCAGCTGCTGTACGCGGTGTGGCAGCGCTCGGACAGCCCGGAGGCCTTCTACTCCTGCTCCGACGTCACCTTCGGCGGCAAGAGCGGCAGTGACGACGGCGGCGGCGACAGCAGCGGCTCCTCGGGCGGCACCGCTCCGGCACCGACCGCCTCGGCGCCCTCCGAGGAGCAGATCGAGGACGGCACCGACAGGTCGACGGTCGAGCACCACGGCCACGGCGACAACGACGCCCGTACGTCCGCGGAGCCGAAGGCGGCCACGGACGCGGCCGGCGCGGATGCCTCGGCCGAGCCCGCCGGGGCGGGCACGGACGGCTCGAACCGGCCGGAAGCGGCCGGCTCCTCCGGGAACCTCGCCGAGACGGGCGGCGACGCCCGCACGCCCTACGTCGCGATCGGCGGAGCCGCCGCCCTGGCGCTCGGCGCCGCGACCCTGTTCGCCTCGGTCCGGCGCCGCGCGGTCACGGGGGGCCGCCGCGGCCGCTAGACACGGGGAATGCGGGGGCTGTCCGGCGGCTCAGGCCGGACAGCCCCCGGCGGCGTGCTCAGCTGAACGCGGAGGCGCAGGTGGTGGCCTTGGCGTGCGCCGGGTCGAGGGCGTTCGCCACCTCGTGGAAGGCGATACGGTCGAAGAGACCGATCGCCACGTGCTCGGAGAGGTCCAGCCCGCACAGGTCCTGCAGGAGGACGTTGTCGACGTCGGGCCCGCTGAGGAACTGCGAACGGTAGGGCGTGGCCACCTCGTCGTACTTGGTGGCGATGACCGTGTAGTGGACACCCGCGACGGTGTCGCCGCCGGCGTTGAGCTTGGTCAGGAAGTCGGAGCCGGCGATCTGGTCCGCCAGTCCGGGAGTGGTCGCCTTCAGCAGGTCCTCGGCGCCCGGGAAGTACGGCAGCAGGTTGGTGAGGCCGCTGAGGGTGGTGCCGTGGTTGTCGGGCGCGATGCCGACGAGGGCGTTCACCTTGGCGGCCCCACCGAGGAACTTGAGGTAGTAGCGGGGCATCATGCCGCCCTGCGAGTGGCCGACGAGGTCGGCCTTGGCGGCGCCGGTCGCGGCGAGCACCTTGTCGACGAAGACCTGGAGCTGTCCTGCCGACTTGTCGATGGGGCCGAGGCCGTTGAAGAGGGGCACTCCGGGCAACTGCCCGTAGTCGAGGGAGAAGACGCAGTAGCCGCGGACCTCGAGGTAGGGAGCGAGGGCCAGCCAGTTGTCGACGGAGTTCCCGAAGGTGCCGTGGACGAGGACGACGGGGCGGGGGTGGGCGGCGGACGGCTTGCAGGAGTAGTCGTTCCAGCCGTGGCTGGGGGCGGATTCCGCCTGGGCGGTGGCGGCGGGGACGACGGCGACCGCGGCGGTCAGCAACAGCGCGGCGAGGGGTCTGAGCACTCGTTTCCAGGGCAGCATCGGGTGATCTCCTTGCGGCTCAAGGGAGTTGCGACGGCGTACGCCCTGTGATCCGGATCACGAGGATGCTGTTCACTCGTCAAGTTACGGGCGAGTAGCTCCGGTGTGAAGTTACGCGCGAGTAAAAACTTCCAGCGGTAATTAAAGGTGGCGGCTACACCCGATGAACCGTCACCAGGCAGGCCTGATGGGACCATAGGGCGCGATGCGCGCCAAACGGTCGTGCAACGCGCGCATTTCACCCTCGCCCAGCAGGTCGCTCCACGCGCGCACGACGTCGGCGGCGGCCTCCTCCGCGGCGCGCGTACAGGCCCAGCCCCGCTCGGTCAGCACGATCAGGCGGGCGCGCGCGTCGTCGGGGTGCGGGTGCCGCTCGACGTACCCCTTGCGGACGAGTTCGTCGACCAGCTGGCTGGCGGCCTGCTTGGTGACCCCGAGATGAGCGGCGAGGTCGGTGGCCGTCGCACCACCGGCGGAGAGTCGGGCGAAGGCGAAGCCGTAGGCGGGCCGCCCCTCGAACCCGCGCTCCACGACACCGTCGTTGATGCGCTGCGTCAGCTCGCCCGCGACGGCGAGCAGAGCGACGGAGAGGGCCATGGCTTCGGAGTTCTGCACGGGTGCATTGAAACACCCTTGACGAATTGGTCAAGCAGCTTGACCATAGAACCCGTCGAAATGGTCAAGCAGCTTGACCATCTTCCCTCGATCCAGGAGTCGCCCATGCCCGTCGTCCGTTCGCCCGAAGCCGTCGTCCACGAGATCCACGGCGCCCGATTCGTCTCGTACGCCACTCCCCGCAGCGGGAGCAAGGAGTTGTGCGCCTGGCGGGGAGAGATCCCCGCGGGGCTCAAGGCCCCGGAGCACACCGTCAGCCATGAGGAGATCTTCCATCTCCTGTCCGGCGAACTGTTGATCACGCTCGACGGCCGCACCGAGCGGGTGACCGCGGGCGACACCGTGATCATCAATCCGGGCGCCACCCTCGGCGTCGAGAACCCGACCCGGGAGACCGCCGTCTCCTGGGTCACCACGTCGGTCGGCCTCCGGGCGGAGCTGGCCGACGGCTCGGTCCTCACGCCTCCGTGGGCCAACTAGGAGCGTCGCGAACCGATCCGGGTCACGTCCTGTCACAGCGGCCGGCCCCGGCCGGGCCCGGGACGTCACGCGGCCAGCGTCCCCGGCCCGATCACATGCGGCCCGAACCTCGCCCGCGCCCTGTCCGCGACCTCCTCGATACGGCGGACCTTCTCGTCCACCGGGTCGAAGGTGAGCTGGTACGAGGCCTGTTCGGCGGGGGTGAGCCCCTCGACGCGCAGGGCGATCCCCCGGACCCGGGCCCGCTGGAGGCCGAGCGCCTCGTACATGCGGTACGCCGTGTCGGTGAGCGCCGACGTATGGGCGGTCGGTTCCTTCAGAGTGCGGCTGCGCGTGGTCGTGGAGCGGTCGGCGTACCGGACGGTGAGGGTCAGCGTGCGGCAGACCTTCTCCAGGGCGCGCAGCCGGGCACCCAGGTCCTCGGCCGCACCGAGCAGCGCGCGACGATGCCGGGAGGAGTCCAACTCGTCCCTTCGGAAGGGGTGTTCGGTGGCGAGGGAGCGTGAGGCGGCGTTCGGCACGACCCGGCCGCGGTCGATGCCGGACGCCTTCTCACGCAGTTCGCGGCCGGCCCTGGCGCCGGTGAGGCGTTGCAGTGTGGACAGGGGTGCGGCGGCGACCTTGCCGATGGTGTCGAGGCCGTACTCGCACAAGGTGCGGGCGGTGGCGCCGCCGACTCCCGGCAGCGCGGCGACGGGCCGCTCGGCGAGGAACCCGGCGACGGCGTCCGACTCCCCGGGCACCACGGGGGTCACCCCCGGCACGGCGTCCCGCAGGGCCATCCGTGCGAGCATCGGACCGGGTCCGGCGCCGATCACGCAGTCGATCCCGTGCAGGGCGAGCGCCCGCAACCGGATCAGTGAGGCCAGCTCCACGGCGCTGCGCCCGAAGTACCGCTCGGCACCCCGCAGGTCCAGCAGCGCCCCGTCGGGTGGCAGCGCCTCGACGACGGGGGTGAAGTCCTCCAGGAGTCCGAGGAGTCGAGGCAGGCCCGCCTCGTACATCGGAGGCAGCTGGAAACGTACGCAGAGGATGGTCATCCCGCACTCCCCGGACTCTGGTGCCACAACTTCTTTCCACCCGCGGGCCCTTCGCCCGCGGGACGCAGATCGGCCCAGGGGTGCATCTCGTACCCCGTGGACATGCGGATCGTGCGGCCCTGCGCCGGACCGCCGCCGGACTTCCCCGGCCCGGCCGGCTCCCCGCGCTCACCCGGCTCCGGCTTCCGTGCTGCGGGCTCGGCGAGGTGCGCGGCGACCACGTCGAGGCCGCCCCGGGCGCGCAGTTCGACCAGTTCGGCGAGGTTCCAGGCCGCCGCGCCCACCACGCTGAGGCTGCGCGGGCCACGGCGCTGCACCACTCCGCGCACCAGCAGCAGCCAGGAGTGGAAGACGGTGTGGGCGCAGGCGTCGTGCGAGTCGTCGAAGAAGGCGAGGTCGACCAGGCCGGTGCCGTCGTCCAGGGTGCTGAAGATGACTCGCTTGCCGGACCGGATCGGCGGGGTCTGGGTGGCCGCCTTGGCCCCGGCCACCAGGACGGTCTCACCGTGCCGCGCCTCCCGCAGCCGGCGCGCCGTGACCACGCCCAGCTCCTCCAGGAACCCGCGGTGGTCGTCCATGAGATTGCGGGAGGCGTCCATGGAGAGCACACCGAGCTCGGCGCTGAGCCGCTCCGCCGAGGAGAGATCGGGCAGCCCGGCCGGTGCCGTCGTCCGCCCTCCGTCCGAGGGCGCCTCCCCCATGTCCAGGAGTGCGGGAGGGAGCTGATCCGCCCGCCCGCCCCGCGCGCCCCGGTGCAGTTCGGTCAGGTGCAGTTGCAGATCACGGCGGTTGGCGCCGAAGGCGTCCAGCGCGCCGACCTGGGCCAGCCGCTGGGCGAGCGGGCGGCTCGGCCGGGCCCGCTCCCAGAAGTCGAGCAGCGAGCCGTAGGGCTGCCCGTCCGCGATCCGCGCGGCCTCGGCCTCGCTGATGCCGTGCACGTCGGAGAGCGCCAGCCGGAGACCCCAGCTCTCCGACCCCCGTGAATCAGACACCAGTTCGATACGATGAGCGACCGCGGACCGGTTCACGTCCAACGGCAGGATCGGCACCCCTCGCCGCCGCGCGTCCGCCAGCAGCAGCCGCTTCGGGTACATCCCGGGGTCATGGGTGAGCAACCCGGCGTAGAAGGCGGCCGGGTGATGGGCCTTCAGCCAGGCCGACTGGTACGTCGGCACGGCGAAGGCGACCGCGTGCGCCTTGCAGAAACCGTACGACCCGAAGGCCTCGACGATCTCCCAGGTGCGCGCGACGGTCTCGGCGTCGTACCCCTTCGCCGCCGCGTGCTGCGCGAACCAGAACCGGATCCGCCCCTGCGACTCGGGGTCGGAGAGCCCGCGCCGCACCCGGTCCGCCTCGTCGCGTCCGCAGCCGGTCATGATGTCGACGATGTCGATGATCTGCTCGTGGAAGACGACGACCCCGTACGTCTCCTTCAGCGGCCGCTCCAGGTCGGGGTGCGGATAGCGGATCGGCGCCCGGCCGTGCCGCGCCTCGATGAACGGCCGCACCATGTCGGCGGCGACCGGCCCCGGCCGGAAGAGCGAGATGTCGACCACGAGGTCGTGGAAGGTCGCGGGCTGCAGCCGTCCGACCAGGTCGCGCTGGCCCGGGGACTCGATCTGGAAGCAGCCCAGCGTCTCGGTCGACTGGATCAGCCGGTACGTCGCCGGGTCGCCCGGCGGCACCGAGTCGAGGTCCGGCCGGTCGCCCGTCGCCCGCTCCACCTCGGCCACCGCGTGCGCCATCGCGGACTGCATCCGCACGCCCAGCACGTCGAGCTTGAGCAGTCCGAGGTCCTCCACGTCCTCCTTGTCGAACTGCGACATGGGTAGGCCCTCGCCACTGGTCGGCACGACCGGCGTACGGGCGAGCAGGGAGGCGTCGGAGAGGAGCACGCCGCACGGGTGCATGGCGATGCCGCGCGGGAGGGCGTCGAGCGCCTCGACCAGCTCCCACAGCTTCCCGTACTTCTCCCCGTCCTGCCGGCACTCCTGTGCCAGCTCCCGCAGTTCGGGCAGTTCCTCCATCGCCGTGCGGGCGTCGCGGGCACGGATGTGCGGGAAGGACTTGGCGATCCGGTCGATGTCGGCCGGGTCCAGGGAGAGGGCGGCGCCCACGTCGCGGACGGCGTGCCTGACCCGGTAGGTCTCGGGCATCGAGACCGTGGCGACCCGCTCGGTGCCGAACCGGGCGATGATCGCGCGGTAGACCTCCAGACGGCGCGCGGACTCGACGTCGATGTCGATGTCGGGCAGCACCGCGCGCCGCTTGGACAGGAAGCGTTCCATCAGCAGCCCGTGCTCGACGGGGTCGGCGTGCGCGATGCCGAGGAGGTGGTTGACGAGGGAGCCCGCGCCGGAGCCGCGCGCGGCGACCCTGATGCCCATGTCCCGTACGTCGTCCACGACCTGGGCGACCGTCAGGAAGTAGGAGGCGAAGTCGTGATGGGCGATGATGTCCAGCTCCTGGTGCATCCGCTCCCAGTAGGCCCGGTCACGGTCGTAGCCGCGCAGCACCATGCCCGCCGCCGCGCGGGAGGCCAGGGCCCGCTGGGCGGTGCGGCGGCCCGCGCCGACGAGGTGCGCTTCGGGGAAGTGGACGGTGCCGATGCCCAGGTCGTCCTCCGGGTCGACGAGACAGGCGGCGGCGGTGGCCCGGGTCTGTTCGAGCAGGTGGTGCGCGGTGTCACGGCGGTAGCCCGCGGCCTCGACGATCCGTTCGGCCGCGCCCAGCATGGCGGCCTCGTCCTTGAGCCAGGCCTCACCCGAGTCCAGCCCGCGGCGCGGGTCGACCGGGACGAGCAGCCGGGCGGCGTCCAGGACGTCGGCGACCGGGCCCATGCCGGGGTCGGCGTACCGGACGGCGTTGCTGAGCACCGGGCGCACCCGCTGTTCGGCGGCGAACCCGACCGTGCGGGCGGCCAGCCGCAGGGATCCCGGCCCGGTCCCCTCGCGGCCGTGCCACACCGCTTCCAGCCGCAGGGCGTCGCCGTAGACCTCCCGCCAGGGCGCGAGCAGCTTCGCGGCCCGGTCGGGGCGTCCGGCGGCCAGCGCGCGGCCGACGTCGGAGGCGGGACCGAGGAGTACGGTCAGGCCTTCGGCGTGGTTGTCCGGCCAGGACAGCCGGGGCCGGTCGCCCGGGTCTCCCGCATGCGCGGCCGTAACGATTCTGCAGAGGTCGGCCCAGCCCGCCGCGCCGTCCCGGGCGAGGAAGGTCGCACGAGGTGCCGACTCGTCGACGAAGGCGCCGCCGCGGACCGGGGCGCGCCGCTTCCCGCCGCGCTCGGGCTCCCCCACCGCGAGCTCGGTGCCGAACAGCGGACGGACACCCGCCCCGGCGCACGCCTTGGCGAACCGGACCGAGCCCGCGAGGGTGTCCCGGTCGGTGAGGGCGAGGGCGTCCATGCCCCGCTCGGCGGCACGCTCGGCCAGCCGCTCCGGGTGCGAGGCTCCGTACCGCAGGGAGAACCCGGACACGGTGTGCAGATGCGTGAATCCCGGCACACGCACCTCCCGCACCCGTGAGCCCGCACGAGCTCTCGAACATTCGTTCCCAATTACCTCACCCCCACCATAGACCAATTTTCGAACTACTGTGCGAGATCCATCCGAGCCCTTCCCACCTGCGCAAACACCGGCCGGCCAGGGCCGCGGGGATCTCTTCGGCGCACACGGCGGAGTCCCGCCCCCGCAGCCTGCGCGGGGACGGGACTCTGCCGGGACGGTGAGCCGTCAGCCGATCTGGGCGCCGAAGGCCGAGAGCGCCTCGGTGACCGGCTGGAAGAAGGTCTCGCCGCCCGAGGTGCAGTCGCCGCTGCCGCCGGAGGTGAGGCCGATCGCGGTGTCGCCGGAGAAGAGCGAGCCGCCGCTGTCACCGGGCTCGGCGCAGACGTCGGTCTGGATGAGTCCGTTGACGACGTCGCCGTTGCCGTAGTTCACGGTGGCGTCCAGGCCCTTGACCGTGCCGTCGTGCACCTGGGTGGTGGAACCGCTGCGGGTCACCTTCATGCCGACGGTGGCGTCGCCGGCCTTGGCGATGGCCTGCGTGGAGCCGTTGTAGAGGTCGACCTCGCTCGGGTGCTCGACGTTCCCGGTGTACTTGACCAGACCGAAGTCGTTGTCCGGGAAGCTGGACTGCTCGTTCTTGCCGATCTCGGTGCCGCTGGAGTCCGACCAGGTCGAGATCGCCTCGGTGCAGTGCCCGGCGGTGATGAAGTACGGCTGCCCGTCCTTGACCACGTTGAAGCCGAGCGAGCAGCGCCCGCCGGAGCCGGTGATGGCGTCGCCGCCGGCGATGAAGGGCTTGAACTCTCCCTTGGTGCGCTGGAGTTCGGCCTTGGCGCCGAGCCCCTTCACGACCTTGGAGAGCTTGGTCCACTCGGCCGCGGAGACCGTGCGGTCCGCGGTGACGACGACCTTGTTGGTCTCCGGGTCGGTCGCCCACGACGTACCGGGGATGGTCGCGTCGCTGCTGAGCGTCGCGCGGGCACTCTTCAGCTCGGCGAGGGAGTTCTCGACGACCCTGGCCTTGGCGCCGGCCTTCGTGACGGCCTCGGCCGCGGTCTCGTCGAGCACGTTGACGACGAGGTGCCGGGACTTCGCGTCGTAGTACGTTCCCGCCGCGTCGGCGCCGAGGTCCTTGCCGAGGGTCGAGGCGAGCTTTCCGGCCGCCGCGACCGAGAGTGTGTGCGGCGTGCTGGTCCTCGGCGCCTCGCTCGCGTTCGCAGTCTGGAAGGTGACTCCCGCGGCGACGAGCGCGGCGATGCCCGCACCCGTCATGACGGCACGCCGCCTGGGTATGCGTCGGTGCTTCAACTGACGTCCTCCTGTGGGGGGTCGGTCGCGAAGGTCGTGGGGGACCTCCGAGACCGGAAGGCGTACGCGCACGGGCCCGGCGCACGACAAAAAGCCGCGTCAAACCGCGTCCGTGCCGGTTGTTCCCAGCCCACTATTCCCAGGCACACAGGGGGCACACAAGGTCGACTTCAGGACGCGCGTACGCCAACGGGCGTACGCCCCCTGCGCCTTGACTGTGCGTGGTAGCGCCACGTGGGTTTCCGGTGCAAACACTGCGTGCAGGTGACCGTTGTGCGGACGGTGAGGACTAGTCATGTCCTGTTTTCGACCCCTCGGACTCTTCGCTCAAGGGAACTTCGGGGGAAGGAAGTTGCTCCCGCACCGATGGACCGGGCTCCTGGACCTCGGCCGGTGAAGGTGCCGGGGCCGGGACGGAGGGCCGCAGCGCCTCGACCGACTGCTGCGCTCCGGCCGGCTGCGGTGCGTCCTGGAGCCCGGCCGACTGCCTTGCCTCGACCGGCTGTTCGGGCACGGCGGGCTGCTGCACCCCGACCGACTGCTGCGCCTTCTCCAGGAACCTGAGGAGCTCCACCGGGAACGGGAGCACGAGCGTCGAGTTCTTCTCGGCCGCGACGGCCACCACCGTCTGCAGCAGCCGCAACTGGAGCGCGGCAGGCTGCTCGGACATCACCCCGGCCGCCTCCGCCAGCTTCCTGGAGGCCTGCAGCTCCGCGTCCGCGTTGATGACCCGGGCACGGCGCTCACGGTCGGCCTCGGCCTGCCGGGCCATGGACCGCTTCATCGTCTCCGGCAGCGACACGTCCTTGATCTCCACACGGTCGATCTGCACGCCCCAGCCGATCGCGGGGCTGTCGATCATCAGCTCCAGACCCTGGTTGAGCTTCTCGCGGTTGGACAGCAGGTCGTCCAGATCGCTCTTGCCGATGATGGACCGCAGCGAGGTCTGCGCCATCTGCGAGACAGCGAACCGGTAGTCCTCGACCTGGATGACCGCGTCGGCCGCGTCGACCACCTTGAAGTAGACGACCGCGTCCACCCGCACGGTCACGTTGTCCCGTGTGATGCCCTCCTGCGCCGGCACGGGCATCGTCACGATCTGCATGTTGACCTTGCGGATCCGGTCCACGACCGGAACGATCATGGTGAAGCCCGGGCCTCGCACGTCCGAGCGCAGGCGGCCGAGCCGTAGCACCACGCCCCGTTCGTACTGTTTGACCACTCGGGCACCGGCCAGCGCATAGACCAGCCCCGCGGACGCGACGGCGACTCCCGCCGCCACCAGCTCCTCGACCATCACGGCCCCCCAGGGTCCGAAGTGGGCGCATCAGACGCGTACAGCGCGCACGGCATGTACTTCGAAGGTAACTCCGTCACCTGAACAAGGGCGAGCCCCCGCACGCCGGTTGGGTGCGGGGGCTCGCCTGCTGCTGGCTGCTGCTGGTCCGGCCGGGTGACGTGGGGGGTTGCCGGTCCGGTCGGTGGGTCAGTCGGTCGGTCGTCCGACGGCCGGTGATCCGTCGGTCGGTGATCCGTCGGTCAGCCGACGCTCACGCCGTAGTAGTTCAGCGCCTCGACGACCGGCTGGAAGAAGGTCGTGCCGCCGGAGCTGCAGTTGCCGCTGCCGCCGGAGGTGAGGCCGTAGGCCGTGGAGCCTCCGTACAGCGGGCCGCCGCTGTCGCCGCCCTCGGCGCAGACGGTGGTCTGGATCATCTGGTAGACCACGTCGCCGCCGCCGTAGTTGACCGTGGCGTTCAGCGCGGTGACCCGGCCGCTGTGCGTACCGGTGGTCGAGCCACGGCGGTAGACGGTCGTGCCGACGCTGGGCGTCGCCGCGCGGGTGATGGTCTGGCTGCCGACCGCGCTCGGGTGCGCGATCGAGGAGTTGGTGTAGCGGACCAGCGCGAAGTCGTTGGTCGGGAAGCTGTAGCTGACGTTCGTGCCCAGCGTCGTGGTGTGGCCCGAGTTGGAGTACCAGGTGGAGGCGACCTCACCGCAGTGGCCGGCGGTCAGGAAGTAGTAGGTGCTCCCGCTGTGCACGTTGAAGCCGAGCGAACAGCGGTAGGAGCCGCCGTAGATGGCGTCGCCGCCGGTGATCAGCCTCTTGAACTTGCCCGGGGTGTGCTTGATGGTGATCGCGTCGGCGTTGCCGCCCGCGTCCTTCTTGATCTTGGCGATCTCGGCCTTCGAGACCGTGCTGTCGACGGTGACGACCACCCGGTTCGTCTTGGCGTCGACCGCCCATGCGGTGCCCGCGACATCGGACTTGAGTACCGACTTGTTGACACTGCTCAGCTGAGTGGTGCTGAAGGTCTGGGCGTCGGATGCGTTCGCGTTGGGGACCGCGAACGCGGCCGCGGCCACGAGTCCGGTGGTCACGGCGATCAGCCGGGTCCGTCTCGCTATGCCGCTGCGGGGGGTGGTGCGCTTGATCCTCACGTTTCGTTCCTCCGAAGGGAAGTCGGGGGTCCTCGTCTCGTGGGGTTGAGGGCCCGTGAGGCGCAGCCGGGGGCCCGCTCATCCGGATTCCGGACAAGCCGTGCTCCTGACAAGCGCTGGAGGGAGTATTCGGCGGCACGGCCGACCGGCGCAAGGGCACCTTTCGGCCGTGCAGCGTTCAACTTGCGTATGTCCCCGCGCTGTCGGCCCCCGGTCCCGGCACGTGCGCGGCCCCCGGCCGCCTTCGGGGTTCCGGCGGTCAGCGCAGTCGGCGCTCACCCGCCTCGACGGCCGCGTCCAGCGTGTTGCCGGGCGGCGGGAACGGGCAGATGAAGTGGTCGGCGAACGCGCACGGCGGGAGCACGGCACGGTTGAAGTCCACCGTCGTACGCCCCTCGTCGTCGGGCGCCGCCGGGCGCAGGAACCGGAAGCGGTAACTGCTGTCGCCGCTGGTCGTGTCGGCGAAGACGGCCCACAGCGAGCCGTCGCCCTCCACCGACACCTGGAGCGTCAGGTCCTGGTCGTCCAGGGTGAAGGCGAGGACTCCGCCGAGCCCGAGGCCGCGCGCGACGCCGTCCGCGTTCTCGACGCGTACGGTGCGGTCCTCCCCGTACGGCGTGAAGTGCCCCGGCACCGACCAGCGCGGGTCGTAAGGGGTCGCCTCGATGCCCTCGAAGGCCTGGCGCGTGGGTGCGGCGGGGTCGTAGTCGCGCACGCCCCAGACTCCCTCGCGCACGAGGACGACGAAGCGGCGCTCGCCGTGTCCCACGCGCGCTCCGGAGGCCGGCCCGTAGTCGGCGTCGAGCACGACCTCGCCGGTGAAGGGCTGTCCGTCGAGGGTGAGTCCGTCCTCGTCCACCGCCTCCAGCACGACGCCGTCGTCCTTGGCCGTCCATTGTCCGGGGATGTCCGGAAGTCGACCCTCCGGATAGTCCTCGATCCAGTGCGTGCCCGTGAGGGCGAGCGGTCCGTAGGGTTCGGCCACCGTCTTCGTGCGGTGCTCGTGCCAGTGCTTCCAGTCCTCGGATGCGTCCGTCGTCATGTGATCAACCCTTCCATACGGGCTCCGGCAACCCGAGGTGTGAGCGCAACGTGGTGCCCGTGTATTCCGTGCGGAACGTGCCGCGCTCCTGGAGCAGCGGCACCACCCGGTCGACGAACTCGTCGAGTCCACCGGGAGTCGGATGCGGTAGGAGGACGAACCCGTCGACGGCGTCCGTCCGGACCAGTTCGTCGAGTTCGTCGGCGACGGCCTGCGGGGTGCCGACGAAGGACTGCCGGGGGGACGCCTCGATGACGGTCTGCCGGATGGACAGGCCCTTCTCCCGTGACAGGGTCCGCCACATCTCGGCGACCGCGAGGAGTTCGGCGGCCCGCGCCCGGCCCCGCACGAGGGTCGATCCGGGGTCCGGGTCGATGTCGGGGAGGGGGCCGTCGGGATCGTAGGCGGAGAGGTCCACACCCCAGATCCGTTCCAGGGCGACGATCGCGTTCTGCGGGGAGATCCGCTCTCGTCTGGCCGTGGCCGCCCGTTCCTGTGCCTCGGCGGCCGTGTCGCCGAGGACGACGCTGACCCCGGGCATGATCCTGAGGTCCTGAGGCGCCCTGCCGTACGCGGCGAGGCGTCCCTTCACGTCGCCGTAGACCGCGCGGCTCTCCTCCGGCGTGCCGTGCCGCGTGAGCACGACGTCGGCGGCGGACGCGGCGAGCTCACGGTCCTGCGGCGAGTCCGCGGATCCGATGACCACGGGGTGCCCCTGCGGCGCGCGCGGCACGGTGAACTCGCCCGCGATGTCGAAGTGCCTGCCCCGGTACGCGAACGGGCGGGGCGTCCCCTCGGGCGACCAGGAGTCCCACAATTCCCGTGCGACCTGCACGAATTCGGCGGCACGGGCGAGCGGGTCGCGCACCGTCCCTGCGCAGTCGGGAGCTTCGGGAGGGCCTGCCGGGTCCGGGTGGGCGAGGCGCCGGAAGTTCTCGGCCGTCCGGGCGTCCGGCGACGTCACCGCGTTCCAGGCCGCCCGGCCCCCGCTGAGGTGGTCGAGCGTGGCGAGTCGCCGGGCGAGTTCGTACGGCTCGTGGAAGGCCGTACAGGCCGCGGCGGCGAGTCCGAGCCGCTCGGTGACCGCGGCGAGCGCGCTCAGCACGGTCAGGGTCTCCGGCCGTCCCACGACGTCGAGATCGTGGATGCGTCCCTTGTGCTCGGGCAGCCGCAGCCCCTCCTCGACCAGGAGGAAGTCGAAGAGTCCGCGTTCGGCGGTGCGCGCCAGGTGGGCGAAGGAGGCGAACTCGGCCGGGGACCCGGAGCGCGGGTCGGAACGGACGGTGTCGTCGGTGCCGGGGACGTGCGCGGCGAGATGGATCTGCTTGCGTACGGTCATGACGCTCCCCCTGTCACGGCGTACTGGTTGGCGGGCCGCGCCAGCCCCAGGTGCTCCCGGAGCGTGCTGCCCGGATAGAAGGTGCGGAACAGTCCGCGGTGCTGGAGCAGCGGGACCGTTCCGTTGACGAGCCGTTCCAGGTCACGGCGCGGCTCGACGGGCGTGAGGTGGAAACCGTCGACGGCGTCGGCCCGGTGCCAGGCCGCGATCAGTTCGGCGAGGTCGACGGGGCCGCCGCGGTACAGCGGGCCCTGCGCGGTCTGCCGGGGTCCGCCGCCGCCGTGGCCCGGCTCGGCGGCGCGCTCGCCGTCGCCGAGGTCGACCGAGAGGCCGGCGAGCACACGCAGGCCCTCGGGGTCGCGTCCGGACTCGGCCACGGCCGTCCGCAGTTCGTCGCGCACGGCACGCGCCTGCGCCGGGCCCGCGACCCGGACGAGCGCCACGTCCGCGTACCGGGCGGCCGTCCGCCGGGCGTGCCGCTCGGTGGCGTCGACCACCCGCACGGGGTGGCCCTGCGGAGGGCGCGGCACGGTCGAGGGACCCCGGACGGCGAAGGCGCCGCCCTCGAAGTCGACGTGGTGCAGCTTGTCCCGGTCGACGAAGCGGCCGGTGGCCTCGTCGCGGATCACCGCGTCGTCCTCCCAGCTGTCCCAGAGCTTGGCGGCCAGATCGGCGGCCTCCCCCGCCTCCCGCCACAGGGCGTCGGCGGGAGCGGCGTGGCGCCGGCCGAACAGCCGGGCCTCGCCCTCGGTGGTCGACACGTCGATGTGCCATCCGGCGCGGCCCCGGCTGACCCAGTCGAGGGTCGCGACGGCGGCCTGGACGTGGAAGGGCTCGGTGTGGGTGGTGGTCACGGTCGGCACCAGACCGATCCGCCGGGTGGCGGGCGCGAGCCGGGCCAGGACGGCGAGCGCGTCGAGTCCGGGCCGCGCGAAGGAGTCGCCGAGCGTGACGAAGTCGAGCGCGCCGAGCTCCGCGAGCCGCACGGACTCCCCGAGGGAGGCGGCGTCATGAACCTCCTGCCGGTCGAGGGCGGCGGCCAGATGCACAAGCGCCCGGCCGGGCTGTGCGGTCATGACGCGGAACCTTTCGGTGGGGGTGGTGGGATCCATGGGGCCAGGGCCACTCGGGGCCCGTGCTCGCGGGACCCGTTCACAGGACCTTGGCGAGGAACGCCCGGGTGCGTTCGTGCGCGGGGTGCTCCAGTACGTCGCCGGGGGCGCCCTGTTCGACGATGCGGCCGTCGTCCATGAAGACCACGGTGTCGGCGACCTCGCGGGCGAATCCGATCTCGTGCGTGACGACGATCATCGTGGTGCCCCGGTGCGCCAAGTCCTTGATGACGTCGAGGACTTCGCCGACCAGTTCGGGGTCGAGGGCGGAGGTCGGCTCGTCGAAGAGGAGCAGCTTCGGCTCGAGAGCGAGGGCCCGGGCGATGGCGACGCGCTGCTGCTGGCCGCCCGAGAGCTGCTTCGGATAGGCGTCCGCCTTGTCGGCGAGCCCGACCCGGTCGAGCAGCCGGCGTGCCGCGGCGACGGCATCCTCACGGGGCCGCTTCAGGGCGTGGACCGGCGCCTCCACGATGTTCTCCAGCACCGTGAGGTGCGGGAAGAGGTTGAAGTTCTGGAAGACGAAGCCGATCCGGGTGCGCTGTCCGAGGATCTCGCGTTCGGGCAGCTCGTACAGCTTGTCGCCGGAGCGCCGGTAGCCGACGAGCGAGCCGTCGACGCTGATCCGGCCCTGGTCGACCTTCTCCAGGTGGTTGATGGTGCGCAGCAGCGTCGACTTGCCGGAGCCGGAGGGCCCGATGACGACGGTGACCTCCCCGGCGCGCACCTGGAGGTCGATGCCCTTGAGCACCTCCAGTGGACCGAAGCTCTTGCGGACGGACGTGATGTCGACCATGGCGGTGGCCCCGGCCTGGTTCGTGCCGGCCGCCGCGGCGGAGACGGCGCTCTCGCCGGTGGCCTCGTCGGGCGCGTTCATCGGTGGTGGTTCCCTTCACGGAGGACGGAGACGGAGACGGGTACGGCATCAGGCGGCGGCGCGGCGGGGCAGTGCGCGCAGGAAGTCCAGCGCGGCACGCGCCGTCGCGTCGTTCTGCCGGAAGGCCGGGCCGCCGGTGCGCGGCCGGGTGAAGGCGCCGGAACCCCGGGCGTCGGTGTGCGGGCCGAGCGCGAAGCGCCGGGGATGCGGGGTGCCGGAGGCGTCCAGGATCCGGCCGTCCGCGGGGTCGACGGCGAGCAGCCCCTCGGGGGTCGTGGCGGCCCCGTCGGCGTGCAGCTCGCGCAGCAGGGGGTCCCGGCTGCGTGCGACGGTGGGGTGGGGCAGGCGGGCCTCGACGAGTGCGCGGGCCTCGACGGTCGCGCCGGGCACGCCGGCGCCGCTCGCCCGGAAGACGCCGTGCTCGGCGGTGACGGTCATGCCGGCGCCCACGAACCTGAGGATTCCGGCCCGGGACAGGGCGAGCATCTGCCGCAGCCGCGGGCCGGGCGGGCCCGACGCCAGATAGCTGAAGAAGCCGTGCCACCACGAGCCGATGTCGCCGAGCCGGACCAGCTGGCCGTAGACCGAGAGCAGCCCGAGGAAGACCGCCAGGTCCGGGCTGTACGCGGCATCGTGACGTCGGCTCAGATCCTGTTCGATGTAACTGCGCAGGCCGCTCTGGAGGTCCTCGGGCGAGGCGTACCGCACTCCCTCGAGCGGATGGTCGAGGGCGGTCAGGTCCAGCCGGTCGGCGGGGTCGGGCACCGCGTCGGCCACCAGGGCCCGGATCCCGGCGGCGTCGTCGGCCGCGTACTTCTCCTCGAAGTCCGACCACGCGGTGCGGGTGCGTTCGGGGTGCGCGGAGAACAGCCGGTGGTAGTGGGCGAAGCCCAGTTCCTTCTCGATGAGGGGCCAGACGTCCTCGCGGAAGTCGAAGCCGCCGGGGCGCGCGAGGAGCGATTCGACCTCGGCCGGTCCGAAGAAGCGGGGCAGCGGGGGCCGTTCGCCCTCCCAGTCGTAGCCGATCTTGGAGTGGTAGGGGACGCCTCGCCGGGATCCGACGTAGAGGATGGGCTCACGGCCGGACGGATGGTACGTCTCTCCGTCGTGCCGTCCCCCGCGTCCCTCGGTGAGCAGCACCATCAGGTCGACGAAGGCCAGTCCGAAGCCGCGCACGAGGACGGGTTCGCCGGGGGCGAGGACGGACAGGTCGCTGTCGGCGGTGAAGTCGGGCGGCAGATGGACCAGACCGTGCTCGCGGGCATGGGCGGACAACGCGCGCTGCTCGTCGTCGGGTTCGGCGTCGAGATGGCCGAGGGTCAGGACGACGAGGTCGGCGAGGAGCGGCCGGGGCCGGCCCTCCAGCCACACCTGCTGGCGGCCCTCGGCGGGACCGCCGACCCGCAGGGCGCGCCGCGCGTGGTGGTGCACCTGGATGCCCGGCGGCAGCGCGGCCACGGCACGCTCGTACACCCAACGCATGTAGGCGCCCTGCCGGGGCCGGTCCGCGAAGGTGCGTCCGTCCAGGCTCGCCCATTCGTGCAGGGTGGGGCCTTCGAGGACCGGCCCCGCCATGTCCACCGTCGCGTCGGTGAACATCGTGACGTCCTGGGCCTGCGAGTTCATCCACAGCAGCGGTGACTGCGCTTCGCGCCAGATGCGTCCGGCGCCGGGCGGATAGGGGTCGACGAGATGGATGTCCAGGTCCTGGTCCCCGTACAGCTCCGCGGCGTTGGCGGCGATCCGCTCCAGCAGGCCGGTCCCCCGCGGACCGGCTCCGACGATCACCAGCGAGGGCCTCATCGCGTGCGCTCCGAGCCGCGCGCATAGTGCTTCTCGACGTAGTACTGGCCGACGCTCAGCACGGAGGTGACGACGACGTACCAGAGCGTGGCCACCATGAGCAGCGGCATGACCTGGTAGGTGCGGTGGTACACGAGCTGCACCGAGTAGAGCAGGTCCTGTACGGCGATGACGCTGACGATGGACGTGCCCTTGAGGGTGCCGATCAGCATGTTCCCGGCCGGCGGCACGATGGAGCGCATCGCCTGCGGCAGCACGATCCTGCGCCAGCGGCGCCACCGGCTCAGGCCCAGCGCCTGTGCCGCCTCGATCTGGCCGCGGTCGACGGAGAGGATGCCGCCGCGCACCACCTCGGCGGCGTACGCGGCCTCGTGCAGGGTCAGTCCGAGGACGGCGACGGTGACCGGGCCCAGCAGGTCCACCGTCTT
Organism: Streptomyces siamensis; assembly: GCF_039543605.1. NCBI lineage: Bacteria > Bacillati > Actinomycetota > Actinomycetes > Kitasatosporales > Streptomycetaceae > Streptomyces > Streptomyces siamensis. The sequence continues at coordinate 348,329 of NZ_BAABKB010000008.1, forward strand.
CACACCGAGGATCTGCGGATACAGCGCCCCGATGTTGAACCAGAACAGCAGCTGCACCAGGATCGGCATCGACCGGAAGAGCCAGACGTACCCCCAACTGATTGCTCGCAGAACGGGGTTGGTGGAGAGGCGGAACGCGGCGAGCAGGGTGCCGAGGGCGAAGCCGAGCGCCATGACGACCGCGGTCAGCCAGAGGGTGAGCCAGAGGCCGCGCAGTACGGAGGCCGAGGTGAAGTAGTCGCCGACGACGTCCCACTGGAAGGCGTCGTTGTGCGCAAGGGAGTTGAGGCCGAGCGCGAGCAGGACCAGGACCGCGACCGCGGTGGTCCACAGTCCGAGACGGCGTTGCGGGACGATGCGCAGGGGCGCCGCTTCCTGTGGTGCGGCTGCGGCGGCCTTGGTGAGTGTGTCGGAGGACATGCGAAGGCTCCGTGATACGTCGGATCGAACACGGTGGATGCCTTCACACGGAGCGCCTCGGGGCGCCGACGGCCGAACCCCTCAGCAGGGCCGTCGATCGAGAGTACGGTGCCGTTTCCGTTCACTGTCAAGCATGTCCACACTGTGAGCCGTACGTCTCAGGCCAGTTGACGCGGAAACGGATGCCTGTTCCACTTGGCGCATGCATCCGCAGCAGTGGCTGGTCACGCGCTCCCACATCGACTTCGGTCGAGTGTGGTCCTCGTCCTGTTGAGCTGACCCCCTGCGCGCACGCCCTCTCGGGCAGTTGTCGCGTCTCGCCTTTTTCGCCGTTCTCCCGGCCTTCCCCGCCTTCACACGCGTACCCCTCCCCTCCCGGCGTCGCGCCGCACCGCGTCACGCCTTCTCGCTTCTCGCCGCCTGCCTTCAGGAGACCGCACACGATGAGTACGTTCACGCGTACCCGAAATCGGTATTTTGCGACGTTTGCCCTTCTTGCCTCCGCGACACTGCTGCTCACCGCCTGCGGCTCCGGCTCGGACGGCACCGGCGGGGCGGGTACCGCCCGAGCCGCGGCCAAGGCCGACAAGATCCCCACCACGGACGTCGTCTCGGCCGTCCACAAGGACGAGGCCGCGGCCCGGCTGCTGCCGGCCGGCACCACCTCGCTCACCGTCGGGGTCAGCATCTCCGGCGCCCCGCCCGGCACCACCTACCTGACCGACGGGAAGACCCTGACCGGCCAGGACGTCGACTTCGCGAACGCGGTCGCGAAGACGCTCGGCATCGAGCTGAAGCAGGAGTCGGCCAGTTTCGAGGCGATCCTGCCGGCCCTGGACAGCGGCAAGTACGACTTCGGCGCCAGCAACTTCGGTGTCACCGACGAACGCCGCAGGACCATCGACTTCGTCACCTACATCAACGACGGCCAGGGCTTCGCCACCCGCGCCGACAGCAAGCTCTCGAAGATCACCGAACTGACGCAGCTGTGCGGCCTGAACGTCGCGACCGCCGCGGGGACGACCTTCGAGGCGACGCTGGAGGAGAACAAGAAGGCCTGCGCCGAGGCCGGCAAGAAGCCGTACAAGGTGCAGACGTACAGCGAGCAGGGCGCCATCTGGTCGTCGCTGCAACAGGGCCGCAGCGACATCGTGATGAGCACCATCAACGGCCTGCGCTACGCCGTCGCCCACCAGCAGGGCGTGAAGTTCCTCAACGAGTTCCACCGCCTCGACGTCGGCTTCGCCTTCAAGAAGGGCACGAAGCTGGCACCCGCCTTCCGGGCCGCGGTGAACAAGCTGATCGCCGACGGGACCTACGCGAAGATCCTCGACAAGTGGGGGACGACCGGCTCGGCCATCGAGACGTCGCGGATCTCGCCGCCGGAGCTGAAGGACTGAGTCGACTCACGGCCGTTGAAGGGCACTTGATCGCCCCGCGGAACACACGGCCACCCGCCCTTGCCGCAGGTCATGCCCGACCCGCGGCGAGGGCGGGGGCGTGTCCGCCCCCGCGCCAAGGGCCGGGGCGCGCCCCCGACCCGCGGCGAGCACGCGACTCGCTCCCGCCCGCGGACCCTCAGAGCCCGCAGTCGCAGCACGAGCAGCATTCACAGCACTCGCAGCACTGGCAGGCCTCGCAGCAGTTGCAGTCGCAGTCGCTGAGGCAGCCCTCGCGCTTCTTGCGCGACCAGGGACCCTCGTACTCCTCGGCGCAGCAGACCTTGCAGGTGCAGCAGAGGCCGATCGCGGCGGCGCACCCGGCCCAGAAGCCGCGCCTTCCGGGGCCGGGCGGCTGGAAGGAGGGACCGCCGCCGAAGGGGGTGCCGCCACCGGCGTACGGGTTCTGCGGATCGTAGGGACCGTGCGGGGCGTGGGGGCTCTGCGGGCCGTACGGACCGCCCTGCTGGGGCGGCCCGAACGAACCCTCGGCCAGGTGCACGCCACCGGCCGGCCCGTGCGCGCCCGCGCCTCCGTGCGCGCCGTCCGCCGTGTGCCCGCAGGTGGACGAGCCGAACGCGCGGTCCACCGACCGGCCCAGCTCGTGCGCCAGCAGCAGGTGCGCCAGCTTGCCGTCGGTGAACTCGACCTCACGCAGCGCGAGCCGGATCCCGTGCAGGGCGTCGTCGGCGAGCCGCCGCGCCTCGCTGAGCGACGTCCCGGTGGCCGTGAGCGGGTTCCACGCTCCCGACGCGGCGTCAGTTTCCCTGTCCTCGACGGCGTCCAGCAGATGCGCCAGCCGCCCGAAGAGCCGTCCCGCCTCGGCGAGCGGCTCCGCGTTGCCGGCCCGGCCGGCGAGTACGGCGGTGTGCGCGAAGGCCGCGGCCGTGGCGGTCTCGGTCGGCTCGGTGACGGTGAGCAGCGGCGTTCCGGGCCCGGCCAGCGCCTCGATGCCGATCTGCCGGTCCACGGCGTCGACGAGCACGGCGGTGTCGAAGCCGACGTCGGAACCGGTGCGCGCGCCGGCCCTGCCCCAGCTCGCGGCGACCCGGCGGGCGGCGAGCGCCACGGGCCGACGCGCCAACAGCCCGTCCCCGTCGGCCACGTGGTCGCGGACCTTCGCCGAGGCGAGCACCAGCGAGACGGCGGCGGCCAGGCGCGCACCCTCGCCCTGAGCGACGGAGGCGGTGCGCATGCCGCGCAGCGGGCAGGGCCCGGCGGTCCGGCGCCATCCCGTCGCCCGCTCCGCCTGAGCCTCCGTCAGAACGGATATCAGCAGACCGTCATAGTTCGTGACGATCCGCGCGAACTGCCCGTGGTCACCGCGCAGCGCGAGGCACAGCCCGCACAAGTGGGCCATCCACTGGGTCTTGAGTCCTTCACCGAGACGGTGGCTGCAGGGCCTCACGATTCCGAACACGACACTCCCCCGTGACACGTACGACGTTGAGCGGCGGCATCCTAACGACCACTCCGTTCACCCGTACGCACCGACCGTCACCCGAACGCCGTGGGAAATCATATTTCACTCTCAGTCAGCAGCCGTACACAGCAACACCCTTGGGATACCGGGGCTCTCGACGGATTCGCTGTGCACCAGTACCGTCACGAAACCCCCGCGCGGCGTCTATCCACTTGGCGCGACATCCGCATCATGGACGACCATGGGGATGCGGAAAGCACGAAAGACCGCTGTGAGAGGAGGCGTCCATGGGATCGGTGCGCAAGGCGAGTGCCTGGCTTGGCCTCGTCGACGACAACGATGACGAGCGTTACTACGACGACGACTACGCCGAGGGACAGGAGTCCGGCGAGGCCTGGGTCACCGACCCGCGGGTGAAGGTCGCGTCCGAGACGGCGGAGGAGAAGGGCCGCCGGATCGGCACGGTCACCCCGGACAGCTTCCGGGACGCGCGCGGCATCGGCGAGCTCTTCCGGGACGGCGTCCCGGTGATCATCAACCTCACGTCCATGGAGCCCGCCGACGCCAAGCGCGTGGTGGACTTCGCGGCCGGCCTGACCTTCGGCCTGCGCGGCACGATCGAGCGGGTCGCCACCCGGGTCTTCCTGCTGACCCCCGCCAACACGGAGATCGTCAGCGGCGATGCCGCCGGCCGTCAGACGGACGGTTTCTTCAACCAGAGCTGAGGCAGGGCCGCTCACCGGCCCTGCCCCACGGGGTCCCCAGGGCTCTACCGGAAGGCGTCGAGTCCGGTGAGCGCCTTGCCCAGCACGAGTTGATGCATCTCGACGGTGCCCTCGTAGGTGAGCACCGACTCCAGATTCGTGGCGTGCCGCATCACGGGGTATTCGAGCGAGATTCCGTTGGCGCCGAGGATCGTCCGTGCGGTGCGGCAGATCTCGATCGCCTCCCGCACGTTGTTGAGTTTGCCGAAACTGACCTGTTCGGGACGGAGCCGTCCCGCGTCCATGCGCCGCCCGAGGTGGTGGGCGAGCAGAATTCCCTTGTGCAGCTCGACCGCCATGTCGGCGAGCTTCGCCTGGGTCAGCTGGAAGCCGCCGATGGGTCGGCCGAACTGCTCGCGCGTCTTCGCGTACTCGACGGCGGCCTCGAAACTGGCCCGCGCCGCGCCCATGGCGCCCCACACGATCCCGTAGCGGGCGTGTGAGAGACAGCTGAGCGGTCCCTTCAGCCCGACGACGTCCGGCAGCACGGCGTCCGCGGGCAGCCGTACGTCGTCCAGGACGAGCTCGCTGGTGACGCTCGCCCGCAGCGACCACTTGTGCTTGATCTCGGGCGCGGAGAAGCCGGTCACGTCGGTGGGGACGACGAAGCCGCGGATTCCGTCGTCCGTCTGGGCCCAGACCACGGCGACCCCGGCCACGGACCCGTTGGTGATCCACATCTTCCGCCCGTTGAGGACCCAGTCGCCGCCGTCGCGCTTGGCGTGGGTGCGCATGGAGGCGGGGTCGGAACCGTGGTCGGGCTCGGTGAGCCCGAAGCACCCGATGATCTCGCCGGACGCCATCCGAGGCAGCCAGGTCTGCTTCTGCTCCTCGCTGCCGAACCGGTGGATGGCGTACATGGCGAGGGAGCCCTGAACGGAGACGAGGGAGCGGATGCCGGAGTCGGCGGCCTCCAGTTCCAGGCAGGCCAGGCCGTACTGCACCGCGGACGCTCCGGCGCATCCGTACCCCTGGAGCGACATGCCGAGTGCCCCGATGGCGCCGAGCTCCCGCGCCAGTTCCCGGATGCCGGGCAGCTCGCCCCTCTCGTACCACTCGGCGACGTGCGGCAGCACCCGGTCGGCCGCCCAGGTCCGCACGGTGTCGCGGACGGCGAGGTCCTCCGGGTCCAGCAGGTCGTCGATGCCGAGCGGGTCGGCGGGGTCGAAGGGCGGGAGCTTCGAGGACGCGGACATGGGGCAGCCTCCGGCACGCTAAAACTAGCAGTGTTAGTTACGACGTCGCGGCCGACGTTACGACGCAGTGTCCCGCACGTCCAGGGGCCCTCCCCCACACGACCGCGAACGCACGGCCACGAACGCAGGGCCACGCGTCACGAACGCAGGGCCACGAACGCACGGTCACGCGTCACGAACGCACGGCCACGCGTCACGGGCACGCGCCCTTCCGGACGACCCGCACGGGCCGGCCGGCGGAGCCGGAGGGCGCACGGGCGGGGAGGGCTACGCGGTCACGCGGGACTCGGCGACCTCGCGGGGTGCCGGGATCTCCGCCGGACCCGCCGCCGGCGCCGGGCACTCCATGACCCGCGGCAGCCGCAGCGCCATCACCGCGCCCAGCATCAGCAGGCCCGCACTGACCAGCAGGGTCACATGCAGTCCGTGCACGAAGGAGTCCCGCGCGGCATGCCGAAGGGCCGCACCGGGCGCCCCGCCGAGCCGCCCGGCGACCTCGTACGCCTCCCCGAGCGAGTGCCCCGCCGCCGTCGAGTCGGCGGCCGGAACCCCGGGAACCGACGAGAGCCCCGGCTTGTACGCGGCGTTCATCACACTCCCCAGCAGCGCGATGCCGATACCCGCACCCAGCTGGTACGAGGTCTCGCCGATGGCGGCGGCCCCACCGGCCTGCGCGGGCGGCGCCTCGCTCAGCATCGACTCGTACGCCCCGAAGAGCGTGGTCTCCAGACCGAAGCCGAGGAGCACGAAGCCGAAGAGCAGCAGCCCCGTGTTGTCGTTCCCGCCCATCGCGGTCAGCGTGACGACCGCGGCGGCGGTCAGGCAGAAGCCGAGGCTGACCATCGCGCGCGGGCCGAACCGCCGCAGCATCTTCGCCCCGGCGAGCCCGGCGGCCATCGCCGCGACGGTGAGCGGCAGCAGCCGCAGCCCCGTCTCCAGCGGCGAGAGACCGAGCACGAGCTGGAGGTACTGCGCCGCGATCAGCTCCAGACCGACCAGGGCGAGCATGGCGAGGACGATGCATCCCACCGAGGTGCTGAACGCGGGCCGCGCGAACATCCGCAGATCGACCAGCGGATGCGCACGCCGCCGCTGGCGCCGGACGAAGCCGGCCAGCAGCGCGCCGCCCAGGAGCAGGGCGCCCAGCGTGAGCGGGCCGAACGGGGCCTCCCCGCCGCCGAGCCGCTTCACGCCGAGGACGAGCCCGAAGAGTCCGGCAGCCGCCATCAGGGCACCGACGATGTCCCAGGGACCGTTGCGGTCGCCCTTCGACTCGGGCAGCAGCATCCGTCCGATCGGCAGGCTGACCAGCATCAACGGGATATTGACCAGGAAGACGGACCCCCACCAGAAGTGTTCGAGGAGGAAGCCGCCGAGCAGCGGTCCCACCGCCGCGCCCACGGCGGCGACCGCGCTCCAGATGCCGATCGCCAGGGCCCGCTCCCGCCGGTCGGGGAAGACCTGGCGCAGGATCGAGAGCGTCGCGGGCATGATCATCGCGCCGCCGACGCCGAGCAGGGCCCGCGCGAAGATCAGGACCTGCGCGTTGTCGGCGCAGGCCGCGACGGCCGAGGCGACGCCGAAGAGGGCGTATCCGAGCAGCAGGACGCGTCGACGGCCGACGCGGTCACCGAGCGTGCCGAAGAGTATGAGGAGCGAGGCGCAGACCAGCGGATATATGTCGACGATCCAGAGCAGCTCTATCGCGCCGGGCCTGAGGTCCTCGGTCACGGCGGGCACCGCGACGTGCAGCACCGTGGCGTCGAGCGCCACCAGCAGCAGACTGACGCACAGGACGACGAGGACGACCCAGCGGTTGGCACCGGCCCCGGTCTCCCTACGGCATCGCGCAGCGGCCGTGGTCGTCCCGGACATGTACGTACCTCCCAGATGTTCCCTCGCGTTCGGCGGAAACCTCAGGGTGGGGACTCCCTGGGGCTGTGGCCTGGGGGAGCGGAGTCCCGGCCCACGCAACAAAGGCGAGTGAGCCGCCACAGTACGCGAGTTCCCGGCGATGACGCGTGGCAGACCTCTCACGTTCTTCCTGCATTGGGTGTGGCGTACGCCACGCTCCCCTCGGAGCACCACGCCCCGCCGGGCTCGACGGTTCCGGGCGACATCGATAATCGAGCCCGTGACCGATCTTGAGACACCTGTCGCGAAGCCGCCCCGCGCGGGGGCCCTGCGCCGCGCGGCCCCCGCCCTGCTCGGGTACGCGGGCGTCCGCGCGCTGGGGCTCGTGGTCCTCGCCGCGTGGAGCGCGGCGAACGGCAAGAGCGCGCACACCCTGCTCACGGCCCGCTGGGACGCGCTCTGGTACACCCGTGTCGCCGACCTCGGCTACGGCTGGGAGGTGCGGCTGCCGAACGGGGACGTGCACTCGAACCTCGCCTTCTTCCCGCTGCTGCCCTGGCTGGAGCGTCTCGGCTCGGCCCTCACGCCGCTGTCGTCCGCGGACGCGGGCCTGCTGGTGAGCACGGCGGCGTCGCTCGCCGCGGCCTGGGGGATCTTCGCCGTCGCCGAGCACGTGTACGGGCGGCGGGCGGGCGTCTGCGCCGTGCTGGTGTGGGCGGTGCTGCCGATCGGTGTCGTGCAGTCGATGGCGTACAGCGAGTCACTGTTCACGGCGCTCGCCGCCTGGTCGCTGTACGCGGTGCTGACCGGCCGCTGGATCACGGCGGGCCTGCTCGCCGCGCTCGCGGGACTGACCCGGCCGGTGGGGGTGGCGGTGGTCGCGGCCGTCTGGGTGACAGCGGTCATGTCGTTCGTACGGGACCGAAGCGCGCCCGGCCCGGACGGCGCGCCCCGGTGGCGGCGCGCCCTCGGCATGCTTCTGGCGCCGCTCGGCGCCGCCGGCTACGTGCTCTGGGTCGGCCGTCGCACGGGCAAGGGCCCGCTCGGCTACCTCGACGTGCAGGCGGGCTGGCGCAACGGCTTCGACGGCGGCTACGCCTTCGCGCGCTTCGTGGCCGACAAGTTCACCTCCTTCCCCTCGGCGTTGGCCGGCGTCGGACTGATCGTCGGCGTCGCGCTGGTCGTCTGGCTGTACGTGACGTGCGTGCGCCAGGGGCAGCCGCTGCCGCTCCTGGTGTACTCGGGGGTCGTCACCGCGCTCGCCCTGTGCGCGTCGAGCTATTTCGGCTCGAAACCGCGCCTCCTGCTGCCCGCCTTCCCCCTTCTGCTGCCCCTCGCCCTGGCCCTGTCCCGGCTGCGTACACCCAGGTCGGCGGCGATCCTGGGCGGCGTGGCGGCGGCCTCCGCGGTCTACGGCGCCTTCTGGCTGAACGGCTCAGGTCCGCCATGATCGACTCCCGGACGCCCGGTGAGCTGCCGGAGAATTCCAGCCCAGCATTCGGTGAACGAATATATAAGCGTCATAAAACCGAACCACGGACGGATCAATGGAATTACGGAGTCCACTCTCCGAGGATTAGACATTCATAGAAAATAAACACGGACCTGAGAGGAATCCCACATCACATCGTCATCACAAAGCGAGTGATTCGGCCTGGAACGCAGCTCACTCGCTGTAACGTCGATTGAGTGCGTACCGAACGAAACCTGACCCGTCTGGACCGGGTCTTCGCCCGGCTCGACCGTGAACCTGAACGGCCGGCCCACATCGACGTGCCGAGGATGAGCCGGCACAGGGTCGTGCTGTTCGCGGCGACCCTGGCCTTCTACCTGGCCATCGTGTGGGCCGTCGCCATCACTTCATGGCTGGTCAGATTCGACTGGCAGGTCATGTTCTTCCGGCCCTACCAGCAATGGCCGGAGATCCACGCGTTCCTGGACTACTACGTGGTGCTCGGCCAGCGCGGCCCCACCGCCGTGATGGTCGCCGCCTGGCTGGGGTGGCGCTCCTGGCGGCAGCACACCCTGCGCCCGCTGCTCACGCTGGGCGCCTCGCTGCTGCTCCTCAACATCACGGTCGGCGCCGCCAAGTTGGGCATGGGCCGCCTCGGCCCCCACTACGCCATCACCATCGGCTCGAACGAGATGGGCCTGGGCGGCGATATATTTCCTTCGGGCCACACCGCCAACGCCGTTGTGACCTGGGGCATCCTGGCCTATCTGGCCTCGACCCCACGGGCCCGGCGCTGGCTGTCCGCGCTTTCCGCGGTGACGTCGCTCGGCGTCGGTCTGACCACCGTGTACCTCGGCACGCACTGGCTGAGCGATGTACTCCTCGGCTGGGCCGCGGGTCTGCTGATCCTGCTGGCGCTGCCCTGGTGCGAGCCGCTGATCGCCCGCGCCGAGGCCGGGATCTTCTCGCTGCGCGACTCCTTGCGCGCCCGTCGCGGCCGTGCCGTGCCCGCCCCCGCGGCCTCGCCGGTCGGCGCGCCCGCCATGGTGCCGCACCCCGCCACCGCGGACGGCGACGTCCCCGCGCGGGAGCCGGCCGCCTCCGTCCGCGCGCCCCGGGCGCCGGTGTACCTGGCCCCCGGCCCGCACACGGCCCGCTCGGAGCGCACCCCGGTCACCCCGGTCGGCAGCCGCCGCCCGCCGCACGCCGACCGGGTGGCGCGCTCGGCCACCACCTCGGCCCGCCCTCTGACGGGCGGCTGAGGACGACCGACGGCGGGGCCGGTACGCACACCTCTCCCCGCACCGCGAAGGCCCCCGGCTCCTGACAGCCGGGGGCCTTCGCGCGTCGGTCGGTCCCGACAGGACCGCCGGGTCCCGTCGATGCGGTGCCGTCAGCCCTTCCAGCAGCGCGTGACCCTGCCGTCCGTGACCTCGAAGTTCAGCCGCCCCACGAGGTACTCCATGGTGATGATCGCGCCCGGGGGCAGCGAGCGCACCGTGGTCCAGCCGTGCTCCCGGGCACGGCGCTCGGCGCTGCTCGCCTCCAGTCCTACGTAACTCTCCGGACTGTCCTGGGGCTCTGCGGAATGAGGGGGAATGGGTGCCATGACGGCCACGTTAGGCGGCGTCGCCCCGGCCGGGGAAGTCCGGATCGCCACCCAGCGTCACCCATACCCCTCCGGTCACACTTCTGTCACAGGATCACGACACGTGTTTCGGCCGAACTCCGTCACACGCACGAGGGGTTCCCTACGCGTTCTGCACTCCTTCGAACGTAATTCGGAGCCGGCGTGGCACCGTCCCGAACAGCTCGATGGAATGTGCGGATCCAATGCCTCGGTGCGGCCTTTCCATTCCGATTCCCGGGCCCGCCGTGAAATCTGACGCCCCATGGGAAATACCCGTTCCGGCGCAGGAACCCCTCATGTGGTCGGCCGGCCCATGGCCCACGGTGCACATCACGGCTGTGCCGGTGAACTCCGCTCCAGAGCCCGGGACAGCCGGTCCCGGGCCGCGGTGAGCGCGTCGGTGAGCCCGGCGGGTTCGAGGACCTCGAACTCGAGTCCCGTCATCGTCACATGCACGACCATGACGTCGAGACTGGCCGCCCCGGTCCGCAGGACACAGCTGTCCGGACCGGAGGCCTCGAGTGTTCCGGCGGACGGTGAGATCCGCTCGACCGCCTCCTCCAGGGGCACCAGCAGCCGGATGACGGCGTGCGTGGCGTACGCGCCGGTGGAGACGCCCTTGGAGACGTACGCGGCGAGGTCCTCGGCCGGTGGGGTGCGGGGCGGGAAGCGCGGTCCGTGCGGCGGCCTGGGCGTGACACGGTCCACCCGGAAGGTGCGCCAGTCGTCGCGGTCGACGTCCCAGGCGACCAGGTACCAGCGGCGTTCGGTGCACACCAGGCGGTGCGGCTCGACGGTGCGGCGGGTCGAGGAGCCGCCGTGGTCGCGGTACTCGAAGCGGAGCCGCTCGCCGTCGCGGCAGGCGTTGGCCAGTTCGGTGAGGACGGCCGGGTCGACCGCCGAGGGCTGCGGGCCGCGCAGCATCGGCACGGTGAACGCGTTCAGAGCGCCGATCCTGCGGCGCAGCCGGTGCGGCAGTACCTGTTCCAGCTTGGCGAGGGCGCGGACGGAGGTCTCGCCGATGCCCTCGATGCCCTGGCCCGCGGCCGTGCGCAGGCCGACCGCGACGGCCACGGCCTCGTCGTCGTCCAGCAGCAGCGGCGGGAGTTCGGCCCCCGCGCCGAGCTGGTAGCCGCCGCCCGTGCCGGGGCTGGCGTTGACCGGGTAGCCCAGCTCGCGCAGCCGGTCCACATCGCGTCGGACCGTCCTCGGCGTGACGCCGAGACGCTCCGCGAGGTCGGCGCCCGACCATTCCCGGTGGGCCTGGAGCAGTGACAGCAGACGGAGCAGCCGTGCGGAGGTGTCCAACATGGGCCCGAGTCTGTCAGCCCTTGCGGACATCTTCGGTCCGCAAGGACTCGGTGCCCGCGTCGGCAGGAACTCCCCACGACTGCCGGTCCGAGCCGGGGAGTCCTGACGGCGGCCCGGGGGCTCAGGGCCGGTAGGACAGTTGCGGTACCTGGAAGCAGGTGGAGTTCATGTCGCCCTGGGAGACCCAGCCCCGGCCGTCCTTCCAGCGGGCCACCGACAGGCAGGCCCGCCGTGTCGTCGGCGGCTCCGCCAGCCGCTCGTACGTGACCGGGAGCAGCAGCCCGCCCGCGGTGTAGGGCTCACCGCGGTTCATGAAGGCGTCGACGCACGCGCGGGTGACCCCGGCCGCCGTGCAGGACTTCGCCGCGTCGGCGAACCACCGTGCGGCCGCCCAGCCCTCCAGCTGCCACTGGGAGTGCGACCCGAACCCCTTGGTCGCGTCCCGGAACTCGCGTACGGCGGGGTTCGCGGTGTCCTCGTAGTCGCGGCTGGACCCGGTGGCCCACAGGGCGTTGCGGCACCGCGGTGAGTCCTTGTAGTCCTCGGCCACGGTGGACGTCCAGTTCTGCACGTTGGTGACCTTGGCGATGACCTCGGCGTCCACGTCGTCCATCGCCTTGCACAGCTGCGCGTTGCCGTGCGTGTCGACAGCGTCGAAGACCAGGTCGGCTCCCCGGTCCTTCAGATCGGCGGCGGCGGCACGGAAGTTGGGCAGCGCGAAGTCGACCTGTTCGGTGACCACCTGGTAGCCCTCGGCCTTCAGGCCCTGGGTGACGAGCCGGGCGTAGGCGGCCGACGCGGACTGGTTGTAGGAGACGACGGCGGCCGTGCGGGCGCCGTGCACGCGCTTGAAGTAGCGGTAGACCTCGGTGCCCCCGTACAGCTTCCCGCCCCAGCCGGGCGTTCCGTCCCGGGGCGCGAGACTCCCGTAGATCCCGTACAGGTGCGGGTAGGTGTCGTACGCCGGCCCGATCGGCTGGCCCCCGATGTCGGGCACGCGCGCGTGCGACACGCGGGGGGCGCCGGCGTAGTCGAGGGCCGTGGTCGCGACGAGGGCGACGACCTTGTCCTCGTCGATCAGCCGGTGCACGCACTCGTTGTTGCCCACACCGCTGCCGCCGTCGTCGCACAGCCGCACCTCGACGCGGCGCCCGTCGATGCCGCCCCGGGCGTTGAGGCGGTCGAAGTAGGCCTTCGCCCCGTCGCGCGGGCCGGTGAAGGCCGAACCGCCGACGGGGCTGGTGGCACTGGTGACGATGCCGACCCGGATCGGGGCGGTGCCTCCCTGCCGGGTGGGGGTGGACCGGTTCTCGAAGTCGCTCTCGGGGAGGCGGCTGCCGCAGGCCGTGCCCAGCAGGAGGAGCAGCGCGAGGGCGAGCCCCTCAGCAGCCCGGGCCGGGCGACTCATTGCCGCTCAACTGGACCAGTGCGCACAGGGTCTTGACGGAGACCTTCCAGGTGCCGTCCTGTTCGACGGCCGTCCCGGAGGCGCCCGGCAGCGCGGTCGCGCCCTTCAGGGTCAGCGAGTACGTGACGTCCGCGTCCCGCGGTGACGTGAACTCGATCTTCTCGACGTGCGCCTGCACCTCCTGGCCGCGCTTGTCCCCGTTGAAGCTCTTCAGGACCTCGGTCATGGCGTCGCCGTTCTCCAGGACGCTCCGCTTGTCCTTCTGGGGGACGGCGGGATCGAAGAACTTCTCCCAGTTCCGCTCGATCTCCTTCTCGGCCGCCGCCGGGTCGGACGGGGCGGTGCCGCCGGTCGAGGGGTCCGCGGACCGCTCCACGGAGGGCGCGGGCGGTGCGCCGCTTCCACCGCCGCTGTCGTCGCCGCATGCCGTGAGGGCGGCGGCGAGGACGAGAACCGCCGCCGCTGCCCGGCCACTCGGCCGCCTGAGTTCGCTCCCGAGAACCATCTGGCTCACCACCGGGTGTAGTCCGGGCCATGTGCGCCCGGTGCTTTCAGGGTCAGCTTCCAGAAGGCATAGTGCAAGCCATTGGCTGACATGGACAGACACACGACGTGTGGGAGCCCGGATGCGGACATCTCGACTGCGGACCGTGCACCCCGTCCTGTGGGCCGGGTGGGCCGCGCTCGCCGCCGGAGCGGTGCTGTGCGTCATCGGCTGGTACGGCATCTCGGGCGAGCGCTACGCGGAGCGCCAACTGCCGTACCTCGCCTCGTGCACGGTGCCCGGCGCGGCGCTGATCGTCGCGGGCGCGGTGCTGCTCACGCACGGCAGGAACGCACTGGCGTCGGCGCGCGTCGAGGAGTTGTACGGACTGCTGGTGGCGGCCGGGCCCGCCGGGGCGGCGGAGTCCGGGCCCGCCGTGGGCGCGCCCCTGGCCTCCAGCGGCGACCTGTCGATGGTGCCGGGCGGCACGCTGTGGCATCGCGCCGACTGCCCGCTGGTCGCCGGAAAGGCGCAGGCGGTGCCGGTGGACTCGCGGGTCCTGGCGAGCGGGGAGCTCGGACCGTGCCCGATCTGCGAGCCGTCCGCCGCCGGTCCGGACGACTGACGGCCCTCCCGTGGCCTCGCTGACGTACGACCTCACCCTCGCCGGTCTCTCGGTGGGAAGTGCCGCCGCGCTCACCGGGATCGGTCTGATCGTCACTCACCGCGCCACCGGGGTGCTCAACTTCGCGCACGGCGCCGTCGCCATGGTGTGCGCCTTCCTGCTGCGCCAGTTCACCGTCGAGTGGGGCTGGCCGCTCGCGCTCGGCACCGCCGTGACCCTGCTCGTGGTGGCCCCCGCCATCGGAGTGGCGCTGGAGCGCTTCGTGTTCCGGCCGCTGGCCGTGCTCGGCGGCGACCCGGCGCAGACACTGGTCGCGTCGATCGGCGTCTTCGTGCTGCTGGTCGGCGGGGCGGCACTGGTGTGGGGCACCGGGGCACGGGCGGACGCTCCGACCGTGGTGTCGGCCGACCCCTGGGGGCAGTCGGCGGTGGCCCTCGCGCTCGCCGCGGCCGTGGGCGCCGTACTGCGTTCGCCGAGGGGACGCCCGCCGGGCTCGCGGCGGCGGACCCGCTTCGCCGTCGAACTGCGCGCCGTCGTCGACGACCGCCCGCTCGCCGTGCTCGGCGGCATCGACGCCGACCGGGTGGCGGCGGCCGGCTGGGCCTTCGGCTCCTTCACGGCCGGTCTGACCGGCGTGCTCCTCGCCCCGTACGTGCGCCTGGACCCGTACGGGATGCCGCTGCTGGTCATGGAGGTGATGGCGGTGGCGGTGGCCGCGCGGATGCGCAGTCTCCCCGTCGCCGTCGTCGTCGCCCTCGGCGTGGCGGTCGGGCAGAGCCAGTTGACCCGGCTGCACCCCGCGGGCCGCGCCGAACCGCTGCTCCAGGCGGTCGGCGCGAACCTGTTCGTGGTGGCGCTGCTCGTCTCGGCGCTCGTCCTGCCCGGCATCGGCACCCGTGACGCGCTGCCGCGCACGGCGACGGCCCGCGTGACGACGCCGCCGGGGGCGTGGATCGTGGCGGTCGTCCTCTTCCTGCTGCCCCTCGGGTTCGCGGGCTCGGACCTGCACACGTCGGTCCAGGTGCCGGCGTTGGGCGTGGTCCTGCTGTCGCTCGTCGTCGTCACCGGTCGCGGCGGCCAGATCTCGCTGGGACAGGCCGCGTACGCGGGTCTGGGCGCCCTCTTCACCGCGCTGCTCGCCGCGGGCCGCTTCCCCGGCCTGCCGCGCCTTCCCGAACTGGCCGCGCTCGCGGTGGCCGTGCTCCTGGTCGCGCCGCTCGGTGTGCTGACCGGGTGGCCGGCCATCCGGCGGCACGGACTGGCGCTCGCGCTGGCGACGTTCGCCGTGGGGGTGGGGGTCAGCCGGTTCGTCTTCGCCCAGCCGTACGCCACGTCGGGCCTCTCCCTCGGCCGCCCGGCCGGCTTCGGCGGCGACCGGGCGTACTACCTGCTCGAACTGGGGCTGCTGACGGTCGCGTTGCTGGCGGCGAACGCTCTGCGCCGGGGACGGACGGGCCGCGCCCTCGCCGCCCTGCGCGACCACGAGCCGGGCGCCTCGGCGGCGGGTGTCCGCGTCCCGGCCCTGAAGCTGGCCGCGTTCGTCGCGGGTGCCGCGCTGGCCGCGCTGGGCGGCGGGATGCTCGGCATGGGGCTGCGCGCCTTCGACGCCACGGCCTACGACCCGGTCCGCGGGCTGCTGTGGTTCGCGGCGGTCGTGGTCCTCGGCGCGGACAGCGTCCTCGGCGCACTGGCCGCGGCGGCTCTGCTGGTGGGCCTCGACGCGGGGGCGCGCGGCGGCGTCGCGGCGGCCCTGGTCGGCGTGCTGGCGGTCCTCGTCGGCCGCTTCCCCGGCGGTCCCTACGAGGCGCTGCGCACGGCGGCCTCCCGCCTCCGGCCGCGCCGCGTGGTGTCCTTGACCCCGCTGGGGTCGCGAGTGCGCCGGCGACTGCTGCCCGTGGCGACCCCGCCGACCGGCCGGCCCGCGCGGCACCCCGGCACGCCTGGCCCTGCCGCCGTACTCGCACCGCGCAGCGAGCAGAGCCACACCTCCCCGCCCAGCGGCCAGAGCCACACCGCCCCAGCCGGCCCGCACACCCGGCCGGGAGCCGCTCCTCCGCCGTCCCCGCACACCCGACCGGCCGGCCGCCCCGCGCCGCACTCCGGCACACCGAGCCCTGCCGCCGTACCCGCCCCGGG
Organism: Streptomyces siamensis; assembly: GCF_039543605.1. NCBI lineage: Bacteria > Bacillati > Actinomycetota > Actinomycetes > Kitasatosporales > Streptomycetaceae > Streptomyces > Streptomyces siamensis. The sequence goes on from NZ_BAABKB010000008.1 coordinate 364,472, forward strand.
CAGCGACCAGGGCCGCACCGCCCCGCCCGGCCCGCGCACCCGCCCGGGACCTACTCCCCCGCCGTCCCCGTACACCCGACCGGATGCCGCCCTTCCGCCGTCCCCGAACACCCGGCCCGGGGCGCCGGCAGCCTCGCCGCCCCGCGGTCGGCCCCGAGCGCCCGCCCCGACGGGGTGCCGCACCGGACCGGGGGCCGGCTCCGCGCCCCCGGTGGGCGCCGAGCCGCGGGCGCCCCTCTCCGTGTCCCTGCGCGCCCGCGGTCTGCGCGTCGGGTACGGCGGGTTCACCGCCCTCGACGGGGTCGACCTGGACGTCCGGCCCGGACGCGTCACGGCCGTCGTCGGGCCCAACGGCGCCGGGAAGAGCACCCTCTTCCACTGCCTCGCCGGCACGCTGCGCCCGTCGGGCGGCCGGGTGCTGCTCGGTGGGCGGGACATCACCCGGCTCCCCGCGCACGCGCGCACCCGGCTGGGGATCGCGCGGACCTTCCAGCAGCTCGCCGTCTTCCCCTCCCTGACCGTGGCCGAGAACGTCCGGGTCGGTGCCGAGCAGGGCCGGACCGCCGATCCGGAGGCCGCGGAACGGGCGTTGCGGCTCCTCGGCCTCGACGGACCGGTGCGGGCGTTCCCCGCGGCGGGGCTGCCCACCGGCACGCTCCGGCGCGTCGAGCTGGCCCGGGCGCTCGCGGGAAGTCCCCGGGTGCTGCTGCTGGACGAGCCCGCGGCAGGACTCGACGCCCCCGAAGTGACCGCGCTGGCACGCGTGCTGCGGGCGCTCGCCGCGGACGGCACCGCCCTCCTCGTCGTCGAGCACGACCTCGATCTCGTCGCCGACCTGGCGCACACCGTCCACGTCATGGTGGCGGGACGGGTCGTCACGTCCGGCCCCGCCGACCGCGTACTGGAGAGGAGGTACGGCGGTTGAGCATCGCCCTGCGCCACGCGCGCGTGCGCTACGGCCCGCTGGAGGCCCTGCACGGCGTGACCCTGGTCGCCCCGGGCCCCGGTCTCACCGTGCTGCTCGGCCGCAACGGATCCGGCCGTACGACGGCGCTGCACGCGCTGGCCGGAACCGTGCCGCTGTCCGGCGGGGCGGTCGTGTGGGACGGCGTCGACGTCACCCGCCGGACCACGCACGAACGCGCCCGGCTCGGCCTGTGCCTCGTCCCCGAGCGCCGGGCCGTCTTCGGTTCGCTCACCGTGCGCGCGAACCTGGAGCTCGCCGCGGGCGACTTCTCCCCAGCCCTCGACGCCTACCCGCGGCTGGAGCCCCTGCTCTCCCGTCGCGCGGGCACGCTCTCGGGCGGTGAGCAGCGGATGCTCGCCGTCTCCCGCGCCCTGCTCGCCCGCGCACGGGTGGTGCTCGTAGACGAACCCGCGCAGGGCATGTCCCCGGCGGTCGCGGCACGGACGTACGACCTGCTGGCCGGTCTCGACGCGTGTGTGGTGGTCGCGGAGCAGCGACTGCCGCCGGGGCTGCGCGGGCGGACCGACCGGACGACGTTCGTGTACGAACTGAGCCGGGGCGCGGTCGTGTTCAGCGGAGAGGCGGCGGAGCCTGCGCGAAGAGCGACGGGCGCAGCGGCGGACCGAACAGGACGAGGCCCAGGTGGCGGGAGCCGGCCGAACCCTCCGGGATGACCAGCAGGGTGCCCTCGTTCAGCTTGTCCGGCGAGCTTCCGACGATCTGCTTGTTGGCCTTGTACAGCGCCTGCCAGCCGCCCTTGACCTTGTACTTGCGGGCGATCGACGCGAGCGTCTCGCCGTGCTTGACCACGTGCATGCGGCCCTGGAGCGCGTATCTCCGGGAGCAGACGGGCCAGGCTCCCCAGCCCTGGGAGGCCACCACCTTCTCGGCGATCTTGATCTGTTCGGCGCGGGTGGCGAGGTCGGCACGCCGGGCGTACTTGAGTCCGCCGAACGCCTCCCAGGTGGGCTGCCAGAACTGCAGCCCGCCGTAGAAGCCGTTCCCCGTGTTCGCGTCCCAGCGGCCGCCGCTCTCGCACTCGGCGACGCAGCCCCAGGGCCACTGGTCCTTCGCGCAGTCGTACGACACCCGTGTCGTGTCGGGGCCGGGAAGCGGGGGCGGGGGCGCGGCGACCGCGTCCGAGGGCACGAGGACGGCCAGCGCGGTGACGGCCACGACGGTGGCGGCCGCGGCCGCGTGCCCGAGGCGCCCGGCCGCGTGTCTGGCGTGCTCGGCCGCCTGCCGGAGGCGGTTGATCGACAGGGGCGGCGTGACCGGCCGGGTCGGCATGAGGAACATCGCGCCCACGCTAGGCGGCGCCTCGGCCCGGCCGGTCGAGCCGCGCCCGGTGCGGCCGGGGCCCCACCCGGTCGGAGGACCGGGCGGGGCCGCATGCCCGGGACGAGGGGGGCGCGACTCAGAGGTCGAGCCGCAGCCCGGGCACGATCAGGTCGGGGTCGTCGCCGATGACGGCCCTGTTGGCGGCGTAGACCTTCCGCCAGGTGGTGCCGTGCCGTTCGGCGATACCGCTCAGCGTGTCGCCGCTGCGGACGGTGTAGTCACCTCGCGACGCGTCACGGTTGGTGTGGCCCGACGGGCGTGCCGGCGTCTTCGACGGCTTCGGCTTCGACGGGGCCGACTTGGGTGTCGACTTCGTGGCGGCCGTCCCCGCGGCCGATCCGGCGCCCGAGGACGCGGGCGCGTTTCCGTAGGCTCCGGCGCGCGCCGCACAGGTGGGCCACGCGCCCCACCCCTGCGCCCGCTGGACCTTGGTGGCGACGGCGATCTGCGCGCTCCTGGAGGCCTGGTCGGCCCTCGACGCGTAGGCGGTGCCGCCGTACGCGCGCCAGGTACCCGCGGAGAACTGGAGCCCTCCGAAGTAGCCGTTGCCGGTGTTGATGTGCCAGTTGCCGCCGCTCTCGCACTGCGCGATGCGGTCCCACACTCCACTGTCGGCCGCGGCGGCGTCACCGCTCGCGGCGAGCAGTCCGAGCGGGGCGAGGAGTGCCGCCCCGGCGAGGACCGCCGTCGTACGGGCCTTGCCGGCCGTACGAGCCTGATGGGTGTTCTCGGCACATTCGGACATGTAATTCCCTCTCGAAACACCCGGGGTCCCCCAGGGCGGGGCGCGACGGCCCGCGCATGGGACGCGGTCGGCGCGCTCCGCCCCGTCCGCCGGAGGCTGTACTGAGAGCTGGATGGTTCGGCCGGCGGACCTGCCCGAGCGGTGCTCGTTGCACACGGCCGAGGAATCTAGGGAGCCGACCGCCCCGATATCAACCAACTCCTTGTCATTCGAGGCCAGTTAGCCGTTACCGCGAGTATCGTCGATTTTCGGCCACCCACTTCATTGGGTGATTTCAGGATTTATCGACCTGTCATCTTCGCGACCTGTGACCCACTTCACCAACTCAACTTCCTTGGCATTCCGACAAGTTGACTGGGAGTGACCGATTCCGGAGGCGATCTCACCCTGGGCGTCGGATGGTTCGATTCCGTTCGCGCTCGGGCGTGACTCCGGCCACAGATCGCCCGTTGTCATCTTCATGAGCCGGGATCCCCCGGGTTCATGGGCCGGGAGCCACCCGGCATCACCGCGCACCGCATTCCCGAGGAGCCACCGTGCCGCGCATGCTCGACGTCAGCGACGACGTACGCGCCGAGATCGGCGACGAAGAAGCCGACCGGCTGCTCGCCGGAGAGAACGCCCCCGGCAGTTACGACTGCACGTCCTGCCGCACCCCGGGCGACTCGGAACAGGAGCGGACCAGCACCGTCCTGTTCATCGGCGACGAGACAGCCGTCCTGGCCTTCGCCCACGCCACCTGCCTGCCCTCACAGGTCGTGCAGGTCACCGAGGAGCAGCTGCAGGGCGCCGTCCGCTCGATCCACCCCGACGGCATCCCCACCGAGTTCGTCCCCGAGCAGGCCGTGCTGGGTGTCACCAGCGGACTCGTCCTGATCAACGGCGAGTTGCACCCGGCGCTCGTCGTCGAGCCGACCGGCCCCATCGTGCGTCCCGGCTCGACCGACATCGGCGACGACTTCCTCCCCCTCCTCATCGAGCAGGGCTTCATGCCGGTGACCGCGGTGAACGCGGTGCCCCCGGTCCTGCACGGCTGGTCCGTGCTGCTCGCCATGGGCCAGCTGCACGCCGTGCTCCAGCCGGGCACCGGCGGTGGCTCCCCCGTCGCCTGGTGGCAGGCCCACCAGGCGCTCCAGGTCGCCGAGAGCTGGCGGTCGGCCGCCAACAAGCACCAGCAGGTGCTCCTGTTCGCGGCCCCGGTCGGCTCGATCGGCCGCCAGCCCCGCGAGGACCTGCTGCGCGACGCGCTGGACAAGGCGGCGGCCAACGGAAAGCTCGTCGCCGCCACCATGCCGCTCGCGGGCACCTGAGCCGGCCCCCGGGGAGCCCGGGCGCGAAAGTGCGCCGGGCACACTCCGGTTGACCTGCGAAAGCGACGTGGTGGCCGCATCCGTTGGGCGGCGGGGTCGTTGGCACATACGTGCACACCTACGAAGCCCCCCGCCGCCGGCCCTTCCAGCCGGACCCGCCCGCGCGATCGGCGCAGGACACCTCGGGCGGTCCATCGGCCACGCCGATCTACGACGCGCTGTACGCCGAGTGGCTCAGGACCTTCAGGACTCTGCCCGGCGACCGGCACGGCGAAGAGGATCTGGGCTTCACGGCCTTCGGGAGCATGCCGCGCGGTGCGACCGCGTACGGCGCGTCCAGCTCGTACAACTCCTACAGCGCGGGCGCGCACTCCGCGCGGCAGAGTGCCGTGCAGCAGGGTCACACCACGACGGCGACGGCCATCTGGCAGCCCGGCGGGCGGCAGCACAGCACCGGGATGCACCACATCCCGGCCGCGCTGCCGCCCGCGCCGCGTCGAGGTCTCTGACCCCGCCCATGAGGAAGGGCCGGCTCCCCCGGGGGAGCCGGCCCTTCCTCATGTCCGCTACTTCTTCTTCGCGCCGCGCTTCTCGCGCACCCGCACCGAGATGTGCAGCGGCGTGCCCTCGAAGCCGAACTCCTCGCGCAGCCGGCGCTCGATGAAGCGACGGTAGCCGTGCTCGATGAAACCGGAGGCGAAGAGCACGAACCGCGGGGGCTTGGTGCCCGCCTGCGTGCCGAACAGGATGCGGGGCTGCTTGCCGCCGCGGATCGGGTGCGGGTGGGCGGCGACCAGCTCGCCGAGGAAGGCGTTCAGCCTGCCGGTCGGGACGCGGGTCTCCCAGCCGGCCAGGGCCGTCTCGATCGCCGGGACGAGCTTTTCCATGTGACGGCCCGTGCGCGCCGAGACGTTGACGCGCGGCGCCCACGCCACCTGGCCGAGCTCGGTCTCGATCTCGCGCTCCAGGTAGTAGCGGCGCTCCTCGTCGAGGGTGTCCCACTTGTTGAAGGCGAGGACGATCGCCCGACCCGCCTCGACCGCCATGGTGACGATCCGCTGGTCCTGCACGGAGATCGTCTCGGACGCGTCGAGCAGGATGACGGCGAGCTCGGCCTTCTCGACGGCGGCGGCCGTGCGCAGCGAGGCGTAGTAGTCGGCGCCCTGCTGAAGGTGGACGCGCTTGCGGATGCCCGCCGTGTCCACGAACTTCCAGGTGACACCGCCGAGTTCGATGAGCTCGTCGACCGGGTCGCGGGTGGTGCCCGCGAGTTCGTTGACGACGACGCGTTCCTCGTTCGCCACCTTGTTGAGCAGCGACGACTTGCCGACGTTCGGGCGGCCGATGAGGGCGATGCGGCGCGGGCCGCCGACGGCGGAGCCGAAGGTCTGCGCCGGGGCCTCGGGCAGCGCCTCCAGGACCGCGTCGAGCATGTCGCCGGTGCCGCGACCGTGCAGCGCGGAGACCGGGTGCGGCTCACCGAGACCGAGGGACCACAGGTACGAGGCGTCGGCCTCGCCGCTCGGCCCGTCCACCTTGTTGGCGCACAGGACGACGGGCTTGCCCGCCTTGCGCAGCAGCCGGACGACGGCCTCGTCGGTGTCGGTGGCGCCGACCTTGGCGTCGACGACGAAGACGACCGCGTCGGCGGCCTCGATCGCGTACTCGGCCTGCGCGGCCACCGACGCGTCGATGCCGAGGACGTCCTGCTCCCAGCCGCCGGTGTCGACGACCTTGAAGCGGCGGCCCGCCCACTCGGCCTCGTAGGTGACGCGGTCACGGGTGACGCCCGGCTTGTCCTCGACGACCGCCTCACGGCGGCCGATGATCCGGTTCACCAGGGTCGACTTGCCGACATTGGGACGGCCGACGACGGCGAGGACGGGCAGCGGGCCGTGGCCCGCCGCCTCGATCGCGCCCTCGACGTCCTCGATGTCGAAGCCCTCTTCCGCGGCGAGCTCCATGAACTCCGCGTACTCGACGTCGCCGAGTGCCCCGTGGTCGTGCTCTGCCGAGCCCTCGGGCTGGATGTGGTCGTTCATGAAGTCCGTACCTCGTCGTTCATTCGTGGTGATCGGTGGACCGCCCGCCTCCGGGAGATCCACTACTCAAGTGTCGCCTAGTGCCCGGTGGGGCGCCCGGCGTTTTCCCGGCGTCCGGTCAGACGCCGGGCCTCGTCCAGATGGGCGCTCAGGTGCTTCTGGATGCGGGTGGTGGCCTCGTCCAGCGCCTTGCGCGTGCGCCGCCCGGTGCCGTCGCCCGCGTCGAACGGGTCGCCGAAGACGACGTCGACCCGGCTGCGCAGCGGGGGCAGCCCCTTGACCAACCGGCTCCGCCTGTCGGAACTTCCCAGCACCGCCACCGGCACGATCGGGGCTCCGCTGCGTACGGCGAAGTACGCGAGGCCGGCCCGCAGCGAGGCGAAGTCGCCCTCGCCGCGCGTGCCCTCCGGGAAGATCCCGAGGACGCCGCCGTTCTCCAGGACGCCGAGCGCCTGGGTGATGGCCGTGCGGTCGGTGGTCTCGCGGTCCACCTTCAGCTGGCCGATGCCCAGCAGGAAGGGGTCGAGCGGCCCGATGAACGCTTCCTTCTTGATCAGGAAGTGTGTGGGCCGGGGCGCGACGCCCATGACCATCGGGCCGTCGATGTTGTGCGAGTGGTTCACGGCCAGGATCGCCGGGCCCGTCGCGGGTACCTTCCAGGCGCCCAGGACGCGCGGCTTCCACAGCCCGTACATCAGGCCGACGCCGATGCGGCGCCCGACCTCGGCGCCCCTCTCGGAGGGTGCGGTCACTTGGCGGCCCGCTTCTCCTCGACGAGGGTGACCACACACTCGATGACCTGCTGGAGCGTGAGGTCGGAGGTGTCCACCTCGACCGCGTCGTCCGCCTTGGCCAGCGGGGACGTCTTGCGGCTGGAGTCGGCCGCGTCCCGCTTGATGAGCGCCTCGCGCGTGGCGTTGACGTCCGCGCCCTTCAGCTCACCGCTGCGGCGGGCGGCGCGGGCCTCCGGGGAGGCGGTGAGGAAGATCTTCAGGTCGGCGTCCGGCAGCACGGTGGTGCCGATGTCGCGGCCCTCGACGACGATCCCGTACGCGGCGGAGGCGGCGAGCGAGCGCTGGAGCTCGGTGATGCGGGCACGTACCTCGGGGACCGCGCTGACCGCGCTGACCTTGGAGGTGACCTCCTGCGTGCGGATCGGGCCGGCGACGTCGGTCCCGTCGACCGTGATGGTCGGCGCGGAGGGGTCGGTGCCGGAGATGATCTCCGGCTTCTCCGCCGCCGCGGCGATCGCGGAGGGGTCGGCGACGTCGATGCCGTTGCTCACCATCCACCACGTGATCGCCCGGTACTGGGCCCCCGTGTCCAGGTAGCTCAGGCCGAGCTGCGCGGCGACGGCCTTCGAGGTGCTCGACTTGCCCGTGCCGGAGGGGCCGTCGATGGCGACAATCACAGCCGGAGCGGTCCGGGCGGCCTTTTCCACGGTGACGGACACCTTCCTGGTACGGGGTGATGGGTATGGGGGCACGATCGCGCCCCGCCCAAGGTTACTGGCTTCGCGGACCCCTTATCACTGGCCCTTCCCGCGGCCGGATCACCGGCCCACGCCGGGGCCGGCCGCCGTGCCCGCCCGCGGACGCCCGACCGCGCCCCTCGGGAGCCCGCCAGGCCGCCGGGGGCCACCGCCGCGGAGCCGCGGGACGGCCACGTCGGCGGCCCGTCCCGCCCGGCGGCCGGCCGCTACTGCCGCAGCGCCCAGCCCCGCTCGCGCAGCGCCGCGCTCAGCACCGGCACCGCCTTGGGCTCCACCATCAGCTGGACGAGTCCGGCCTGCTGGCCGGTGGCGTGCTCGATGCGTACGTCCTCGATGTTGACGCCGGCCATCCCCGCGTCGGCGAAGATGCGGGCCAGCTGACCGGGCTGGTCGTCGATGAGGACGGCCACGGTCTCGTACACGCGCGGAGCCGAACCGTGCTTGCCGGGGACCCGGACCTGGCCCGCGTTGCCGCGGCGCAGCACGTCCTGGATGCCGTCGACACCCTCGCGGCGCTTGGCCTCGTCGGAGGACTGGAGGGAGCGCAGCGCCTGGACGGTCTCGTCGAGGTCGGAGGAGACGTCCGCGAGGAGGTCGGCGACCGGCCCCGGGTTCGCGGAGAGGATGTCGATCCACATCCGCGGGTCCGAGGCGGCGATTCGGGTCACGTCGCGGATGCCCTGCCCGCAGAGCCGTACCGCCACCTCCTCCGCGTGCTCCAGGCGCGCGGCGACCATGCTGGAGACCAGGTGCGGCATGTGCGAGACGAGGGCGACGGCCCGGTCGTGGGCGTCCGCGTCCATGACGACCGGCACGGCACGGCAGTGCGACACCAGCTCCAGGGCGAGGTTCAGGACCTCGGTGTCCGTGTCGCGGGTGGGGGTGAGCACCCAGGGACGGCCCTCGAAGAGGTCTCCCGTCGCGGCCAGCGGGCCCGACTTCTCGCGGCCCGACATGGGGTGCGTACCGATGTACGAGGACAGGTCGAGGCCGAGTGCCTCCAGCTCACGGCGCGGTCCGCCCTTGACGCTGGCGACGTCGAGGTAGCCGCGCGCGACCCCGCGGCGCATGGCGTCCGCGAGCGTGGCCGCGACGTGCGCGGGCGGCGCCGCCACGATCGCCAGGTCGACGGGCCCCTGCGGCGGCTCGTCCGTGCCGGCGCCGAGCGCCGCCGCCGTACGGGCCTGTTCCGGGTCGTGGTCGGCGAGGTGGACGACGACCCCGCGGGCCGCCAGCGCGAGGGCCGCAGACGTGCCGATCAGCCCGGTCCCGATGACGAGTGCGGTCCTCACTGGGCGATGTCCTTGCGCAGTGCGCCGGCGGCGCCGAGGTAGACGTGCACCACGTCGGCGCGCGGCTTGTCGGACTCGATGTGCGCGAGGACCCGTACGACCCGGGGCATCGCGCCCTCGATGTCCAGTTCCTGCGCGCAGATCAGCGGGACGTCGACGATGCCGAGTCCCCGGGCCGCGGCGGCCGGGAAGTCGCTGTGCAGGTCGGGCGTGGCGGTGAACCAGATGCTGATCAGGTCGTCCGCGGTGAGCGCGTTGCGCTCCAGGATGGCGGTGAGCAGCTCGCTGACCTGCTCGTCCATGTGCCCGGCCTCGTCCCGTTCCAGTTGGACGGCGCCCCGGACCGCTCGTACCGCCACGGTGATGCTCCTCGCTGATGTACGTACGTGTCTGAACGCACCAGCGTAGTCAGCCCGCGACACGCGGGGGCGGGGCGCCCGCCTGCCGAGACGAGCGGACGCCCCTACGGACCGGTGCTTCTCAGAGGTTCTGCGCCCTGATGAGGTCCTCCAGGGACCCTGCGGGCATCCGTCCCTCGGGCGTCAGCTTGTCGACGGCCCGGGGCAGGTTCTCGGCGATCTGGGTCGCGGCCTGGTCGGTGGTGATCCCGGCCTCGTCGGCGACCTGCTTGAGGGCGTCGTCGGGCAGCGCGTGCTGGATCTGCGCGCCCGTCACGGACTGGTTCTCGCCCGTGCCGACCCAGGAGTCCTTCTGCTCCGCCAGGCCCGCCTTGGTGAGCATGTCCAGCAGGCCGCCCAGCGGATTGCCGCCCGCGGCACCCGAGCCGCCGCCGCTCAGGGCTCCGAGCAGGGCGCCGAGGATGTTGCCCGCGCCGGGGGCGCCCGCGGCGCCGCTCTGGCCTGAGCCGCCGAGGAGGCCGCCGAGCAGGCTGCCGAGATCGTTACCCGCCATGGTCACGCCTTTCCAGAGGAGGGCCGGGGGCAGGTCGCCTCCCGGCCTCAGACTCTGCCAATCTCACGCGAATCGCTGTATTCCGCCACTTGTGGTGAGAACACCCCTGTGCGCCTCTGGACGCCGGGGCGCGCGTCCGCTGTCATGGCAGGAGGCTCGCCTCGGGGGAGGCCCGTATGACCCGCATGAAGCGTCCAGGACCCCTTCTCACCCTGCTGACGGGACTGCTGCTCGGGGTGTTCCTGCTGTCGCTCAACGCGACGACAGGGACGAGGAACGCGTCCTCGGCCCAGGAGGAACCGCCCGCCACGGCCGTGTCGCCCGGCGCGACGGCCGGCCCGACCGCACCCACGCCCGCGTCCCCGGCCGCACCGTCGACGGCGTCCGCTCGCCCGTCCCGGAGCGCCGCGGCCGACGCCGACTACGCGGGCCGTACCGACGACGACTCGTCGGCGGTCGCCGTCTCACTGCGCGGCGGCCGGGCGATCGCCTACTTCTGCGACGGACGGGACAAGGAGTCCTGGCTGAAGGGCGACGTAGAGGACGACGGCACCATGAAGCTCACCGGGAAGAACGGCGCGAAGCTCGACGGCACCCTCCGGGACGGCAAGCGGATCCGCGGAACCGTCGATCTGGGCGGGCACCGCTACGGATTCACCGCCGACAAGGCGGTCAAGCCGTCCGGCCTGTACCGGGCGACCGCCACGGTGCGCGGCGCGAAGATCGACGGCGGCTGGATCGTGCTGCCGGGCGGTCGTCAGGTCGGCGTCCTCGACCGCGACGGCAGGCCGTCCACGGCGCCCAGGATCGATCCGGAGACCGGTGCCGTGACGGTCGACGGCCGGACGATCACGGCGAAGCCCGTCACTCCCTGACCCGCAGCGGTCTCCGTCCGCCGCCCCGCGACGGCACCGGTGCCCGCACCCCGATCGGTACCCGCACCCGCACAGCGCCCCCGTCCCTCCCTGCCGCACGCTCCGCGAACACCCACGACCCTGCACCCGCACTCGCACTCGCACCACCGGCACCCGTCCCGTCCCCCGCCGGACCCCGTCCTTCCTGACCAGGGAACCGATATGACCGTGGACCCGAACGCCGCCACCCAGGGCTTCCCCTCGCCGGGGCCCGTCCCCCGCCGCTCGCACCCGGCCCGCTACCTCGTCCCGGCCCTGGTCGCCGCGGCGGTCGCCGTCGGGCTGGGCGCCTACGGCAAGGTGCACGACCCGGCCGGGACCGCCTTCAACATCGCCGGCTTCAGCAGCACGGGCGCCGTGAAGTCCTGGCTCGCGACGGCCGCCTTCTTCTTCGCGCTCGTCCAGGTCGTCTCGGCGTTCATGGTCTACGGCAGACTGCCGGGCCCGGGCTGGGCGCCGGCGCTGCACCGCTGGTCGGGCCGCATCGCCTTCCTCGTGGCCGTCCCGGTCGCTGTGCACTGTCTGTACGCATTGGGCTATCAGACGTACGAATCGCGCGTCTTGTGGCACTCCCTCCTGGGTTGCTTCTTCTTCGGCGCCTTCAGTGCCAAGATGCTGCTGCTCCGCTCGGAGCGCCTGCCCGGCTGGCTGCTGCCGATCATCGGCGGCCTCGTCTTCGCCGTGCTCACGGCCATCTGGCTGACCTCTGCCCTCTGGTTCTTCCGTACGTTCGGAGTGACGACATGACCAACCGCTCGACGCGGCGCACGGTTCTCGCGACAGGGACGGCCGCACTGCTCGCGGGGTGCAGCAAATACGGCGACAACAGCAGCAGCGAGTCGGAGTCGTCTCCCTCCGAGGCCCCGCTGGCCGACACGTCGAAGGCTCCCTCGGCCGCGCCGTCCGCGGCGGCGTCCGGCGGCAAGGAGCTGACCACGAAGGCCGCCGTCCCGGTGGGCGGCGGCAAGATCTTCAAGGAGCAGAAGGTCGTCGTCACCCAGCCGAAGAAGGGCGAGTTCAAGGCCTTCTCGGCGATCTGCACCCACCAGGGCTGCACGGTGAACCGCGTGGTCGACGGCCTGATCGACTGCCCCTGCCACGGCAGCAAGTTCAGCGTCGTGGACGGCGCGGTGAAGGCCGGCCCGGCTCCGCGTCCGCTGCCCGCCAAGAAGATCACCGTCGAAGGAAATTCGATCCGGCTGACCTGAGGCAGCACGTACGCTCCAGGAATGGATGCCGCGGCCCTGGTGCGTGACCACACGATCTACTCCTGCGTGATGGGGTCACGCGCCTTCGGGCTGGCCACCGACACGAGCGACATCGACCGCCGGGGCGTGTTCCTCGTCCCCACCCCGCTCTTCTGGCGCTTCGAGAAGCCGCCGACGCACGTGGAGGGCCCGGCCGAGGAACAGTTCGGCTGGGAGTTGGAGCGGTTCTGCACCCTCGCCCTGCGTGCCAACCCGAACGTCCTGGAGTGCCTGCACTCCCCGCTCGTCGAGTACGCCGACGCCACCGGCCGCGAACTGCTCTCCCTGCGCCAGGCCTTCCTGTCCCGTCAGGCGCACGAGACGTTCGCGCGCTACGCCATGGGGCAGCGCAAGAAGCTCGACGCCGACGTCCGCAGGCACGGCGCCCCGCGCTGGAAGCACGCCATGCACCTGCTGCGCCTTCTCACGACGTGCCGCGATCTCCTGCGCACCGGCGAGCTCCGGATCGACGTGGGCGAGCAGCGTGAGCCGCTCCTCGCGGTGAAGCGGGGCGAGGTCCCGTGGGAGCGGGTGGAGGCCTGGATGTCCCGGCTGGCGGCGGAGACCGACGAGGCGGCCGCGGGAAGTCCCCTCCCGTACGAGCCGGACCGGGCCCGCGTGGAGGACTTCCTGGTCCGGGTGCGCCGCGCCTCAGCCCTCCAGGCGGACCCGGACGACGAAGTCGTGCAGGGCGTCGTGGGCGGTTGAGGCGTCCGGCAGCGCCGAGGCGTCCTGGGCCGCGTCCAGCAGGGTGTGCAACCGCTCCACGTCGTCCCGCACGCGCGCGTGGTCGACGTCGGCCGCGCCGTGCTCCCGTTCCGCCTTCGCGGCGATCAGGTCGGGCAGCCGGGCGGGGGCCTCGGCCACGCACCCGACGAGCGTGGGCAGATGGGCCTGCACCTCACCGCTGCGCATCAGATGGACGCCGGTGAGCAGCACACGGAACGTGTAGAGCAGCGGCTTGAGTTCGCCGGTCCGCTCGAACAGCCGCCACTGCGTCGCGGCGAAGCCCCGGTAGTGGTGGGCGTGATGGCGGGTGAGCACGCCGGGGGCGAGCGAGACCAGCTCGCGGTGCGCCTCGGTGGTGTGCACGACCAGGGGGGACAGGAGCTGCTCCAGCACATAGCCGTTGCGCCGCAGCATCAGCCGGACGAACTTGCGCAGGTCGTGGGTGACGAGGTCCATCTCGACACCGTCCTCGAACCACATGCGCGACCGGGTCTCCTCCGGTTCGCGCAGGCCGACGAGTTCGGCGGCGGGCAGCAGGTGGACGCCCCGCAGGTCGACGTCGGAGTCGCGCGAGGGGAAGCCGTAGAGATGGGCTCCGGAGACCGTGGCGAAGAGCACCGGGTCGGGCTGCTGCGCCACCACGGTCTTGAGGTCGATGTCGAGGACGTCCGTCATCCGTCAAGCGTCCCAGAGCGCCCCCAGTGACATGAGGTCGCCCTGGTACTCGATCCGGTCGGCCCAGGCCGTCGGCCAGGCGTCCGAGCCGTGGTAGGCGCCGGCGAAGGCGCCCGTCAGGCAGGCGATGGAGTCGGAGTCGCCCGAGGTGCAGGCGGCCCGGCGCAGCGCGGTGAGGGGCTCGTCGACGAAGAGCAGGAAGCACAGCAGGCCGGTGGCGAGGGCCTCCTCGGCGATCCAGCCGCCGCCGGTGGCCATGCAGGGGTCGCTCTCGGGCGAGACGGTCCGCACGGCGTGCCGCAGCTGGTCCAGGGCGGCGAGGCACTCGTCCCAGCCGCGGGTGATGAACGCCTCGGGCGTGGGGTCCTCGCTGTAGGTCCACAGGTCACCGAGCCAGCGGGAGTGGTAGCGGTGGCGGTTCTCGTACGCGTACGACCGCAGCCGGCCGACGAGGCCCATCGGCTCGACGCCCTGGGTGAGGAGCCAGATCGCCTGCGCGGTGAGGTCCGCGGCGGCGAGGGCGGTGGGGTGTCCGTGGGTGAGCGCGGCCTGGAGCTGCGCCGCACCGGCGCGCTGTTCGTCACTGAGTCCGCGGACCAGTCCGACGGGAGCCACGCGCATGTTGGCGCCGCAGCCCTTGGAGCCGATCTGGCTGGCCTCCTGCCAGCGGCGCTTCTCGTTCTTGAGGAGGTTGCAGGCGACGAGGCAGGTGCGGCCGGGCGCGCGGTTGTTGTCGGGCGACTGGTACCAGTCCACGAACTCCTCGCGGACCGGCCGTTCCATCCGCAGCGGGCCGAGCAGTCCGCGGTCCATGGCCGTGCGCAGGCCCCGCGCCAGCGCCAGCGTCATCTGGGTGTCGTCGGTGACCTTCGCGGGCGTGGGCAGCGCCATCTGCCGCCAGGGCCCGCACTTGTCGAGGATCGCGGGGACGGAGTTGAACTCGGTCGGGTACCCGAGCGCGTCGCCGAGGGCGAGGCCGATGAGAGATCCGGTGGCGGCGCGCTTGGCGAGAGTCGTGGCGGTCATCAGGGCCGTCCTTCCGAACTGGGACGCAGCAGGGGCGGGTGCAGGGCTTTGGCGCCGCCCGCGCGGTAGAGCGCGGCGGGCTTGCCGCGGCCGCCGGTCAGGCGCGCGGCGCCGGGGACCTGTTCGACGAATCCGGGCGTGGCGAGGACCTTGCGCCGGAAGTTGGGCCGGTCGAGGGCAGTGCCCCACACGGTCTCGTAGACCTGCTGCAGCTCGCCGAGGGTGAAGCGGGGCGGGCAGAAGGACGTCGCGAGACAGGTGTACTCGAGCTTGGCGCCGACGCGTTCGTGGGCGTCCGCGAGGATCCGGTCGTGGTCGAAGGCGAGCGGGCCAAGCGCGTTGAACCGCAGCCACTGGGCCTGTGCGGCGTCGCCGCCGCCGCGCGGCTCGGGAGGGTCCGGGAGCAGCGCGGCGAAGGCGACGGAGACGACGCGCATCCTGGGGTCGCGGTCGGGCTCGCTGTAGGTGCGCAGCTGCTCCAGGTGGAGTCCGGAGAGGTCCGAGAGGCCGGTCTCCTCGGCGAGTTCGCGGCGAGCCGCCGCCTCCGCCGACTCGTGCGGCAGCACGAAGCCGCCGGGCAGTGCCCAGCGGCCCGCGTAGGGCTCCTGTCCCCGCTCGACGAGCAGCACCTGGAGTGCGCCGGCGCGAACCGTCAGGACGGCCAGGTCGACGGTGACGGCGAAGGGTTCGAACGCGTACTTGTCGTAGCCCTCCGGTGCTGTGCCGCCCGGCGCACGGCTCTCCTTCCCGCGCACGCCCCCACCCCCTGCTCACCGTCACTTTTATGGTCACTCTGACTATGGTCAGTACGACTATAAAGGGGTGGGTGGGCGTCAACAAGCCCTTGAGCGCGGGAATATGGCGCCGGGCGGACGGATCCGGGGTGCGCGGTCCCCCGGCTGTGTCCGCCCGGCCCCGGTGTCAGTCTCCGGCGCGCGACGGCGCGAACGCCGCCACCACCGCGCCCGCCGCGGCAGCCCCCGCGGAGACCCAGAGCGCGGGTCCGCAGCCGTCGACGAAGGACCGCGCCGAGCCGTAGCCGCCGTACCGCGTGAACACGGCCGCGGCCACGGCGACTCCGAAGACCCCGCCCAGCTCGCGCAGCGCGTTGTTGACCCCGGCCGCGACGCCCGCCTCCTCGGGCGGCACCGACGACGTCACCGCGTTCGCCACGGTGGGGAAGACCATGGAGATCCCGACACCCGCGACGATCAGCGGCAGGACCAGGCTGCCGTAGGAGACGCCCGGTTCGACCTGCCGGGCCAGCAGGCCGATCCCGACGGCCTGCAGGACGAGTCCCGCGAGCATGAAGGGCCGGTTGCCGAACCGGTCGGCGAGCGCGCCCGCGAGCGGCGCGACGAGCAGCGGCATCCCCGTCCACACCAGGATGCGGACGCCCGCCTCCAGCGGGGAGTTGCCGAGGCCCAGCTGGAAGAGCTGCGAGATCATGAAGAGCGAGCCGAGCAGGGACATGAACGTCAGGAACGCGGCGCCGTTGGCGGTGGAGAAGCCGCGCCGGCGGAAGTGGGTGAGCGGCAGCATCGGGTAGCGGGCCCGCGCGTGCTCCCAGGCGAGGAAGGCCGCCACGAAGACCAGTCCGACAGCCAGCGCGCCCAGCACTTCGGCACTCCCCCAGCCCGCCTCCGGGGCCCGCACCGGTGCCCACGAGAGTCCGGTCAGCCCGACAGCCGCCAACAGCAGTCCCACGACGTCGAGTTGTGGACGCGGGCCGTGGCTCTCCCGCAGCCTGCGGGCGGCCGCCGGCAGCATCGCAAGCCCCGTCGGCACGTTCAGCCAGAAGATCCACTGCCAGGACAGGCCCTCGGTGACCGCGCCGCCGAGCACCGGTCCGGCCGCCACACCCAGCCCGGTCACCCCGCCCCACAGGCCGATGGCGACGCCCCGCTTCTCCGCCGGGAACGCGTCGCTGATGAGGGTGAGCGTGAGCGGCAGCAGGACGGCGGCGCCGGCGCCCTGGACCACACGCGCGGCGATCAGCTGTCCGGGACTTCCCGAGAGAGCCGCCAGGGCCGAGGCCGCGGTGAAGACGGCGAGTCCCGCGACGTACATGCGGCGCCGTCCGAACCGGTCGCCGAGCGCGGCACCGGTCAGGGTGAGACAGGCGAAGACGAGGTTGTAGGCGTTGATCGTCCACTCCAGGTCGGACAGGCTCGCCCCGAAGTCCGCCCGCAGCGCGGGCAGCGCGGTGGAGACCACGACCACGTCCAGGGAGCAGAGCAGCGCCCCGAGTCCGGCCAGTACGACGGTCCACGCGCGTCGTGGCGGTGCGGCACCGGAAGCGGATTCGCGGACCGGGGCGCGCAGGGTGTCAGCCATGTCGGTTCCTTCCGTGAGGTCGAGGGATCACTCACGGAAGGCAGACCGGACCCCGTCCGGAAAGGAATCGCGGCGGTCCGGGGCGCCGCCCGAGGAAGGCCACCAGACGGTCTCCGGGCCGGGGCCACGACGTCGGCGCGCCCACCGGTTCGGCGAAGCGCACCCCGCGGTCGGCGTCGTCCACGACGCACCGCGCCACGGGCAGCAGTTCGGCGGCGAGCGCCGGCGGGATCGGCCGGGACGTCCCGCACGCCTGCGCCACGTCCCAGCCGTGCACCGCGATCTCGACGGCGCCGACCGCCGCGAGCACGCCCAGCCCGAGCGACCGGTCGCCCACGCCCACGAGGGGCTCGCCCGTGCCCGGGAGGCCGCACGCGAAGGCCTGGCCGCGACTCGCGGCGCCCCCGGCCGAAGGCCCGTCCCTGCCGGGCGGGCGGCCCGCGTGCGGCACGTCGCCGAAGGCCACCGCCCAGGCGCCGAGCAACGCGCAGGCACGCTCCCGGAAGGCGCACACCGGATCGGCGGCGCCGGCGGTGGGACACCGTCCCACCTGCCCGTCGGTGACACCCTCGTACAGCGCGTCCACCGAGTCGTCGAGGTGCCGCAGCAGCTCCCCCAGGTCCCAGCGCGCGCAGGGCGTGGCCCGTCCCAGCGTGCCGGGCGCCACCACCGCGACGCTTCCCAGGGCATACGCGAGCGAACGCTCCAGGAGCTCGCCGGAGTTCACCGGAGCACCTGCGGCAGCACCTTCGGCAGGCCGAAGCGCGCGAAGAGGTCCGGGTCGAGGAAGGCGGTGATCCGCCCGATGCGCGCTCCGCGTACGCCGAGCGCAGGCGCTGCGTGCGCGTCGCGCAGATCCGGGGCATGTGCGCCGGTCACATCGAGCACCTGCAAGGAGTGCGCCCGGTACGCGCCGTCCGCGCCCCTCTCGTACGACCCCACCGCGGGCTGTCCGTTGGCCCCCGTCGGCAGCATCCGGACCCGTCCCGGCTCGCCGACCCGCACCCCCAGGAAACGCAGCACGTCCTTGGTGCCGCGGAACCAGTCCAGGTGAGGAGGCATCTCCAGTTCGACACCGTCCTGGAGGAGCTCCAGCAGGGCGTCCATGTCGGCGTGCTCGAAGGCCGCCATGTAGCGGTCGATCAGCTCGCGGTCCCGGGCTACGTCCGGTTCGGTCACCAGGTCCTCCTCGGGCGCCACCTCGTCGAGCCGGGCACGCGCGCGCTGGAGGGTGCTCTTGACGGCCGCGGTCGAGGTCCCGAGCAACGCGGCGACCTCGGGCGCGCGCCAGGCCAGCACGTCACGCAGGATGAGCACGGCCCGCTGCCGGGCGGGCAGGTTCTGGAGCGCGGCGACGAGCGCGAGCCGCAGGCTCCCCCGGGCCGCCACCACGGTCGCGGGGTCGACGAGAGTGTCGGGCAGCGGCTGGAGCCACTCGACGTCCGTCGCGGGGGCCCTCAGCGGCTCCTCGGGCGCGTCGGAGGCCCCGCCGAGGCCGGCGGGCAGCGGACGGCGCACACGGCCCTCCAGGGCCGTCAGGCACGTGTTCGTGGCGATCCGGTGCAGCCAGGTCCGCAAGGACGCCCGGCCCTCGAACCCGCCGTACGCCCGCCAGGCCCGCAGATAGGTCTCCTGGACGAGGTCCTCGGCGTCGTCCACCGATCCGAGCATGCGGTAGCAGTGCGCGAGCAGCTCCCGCCGGTACGGATCCGTGAGCCGTACGAACTCCTCGCGGTCGGTCGTCGCGGCCATGCCCGCTCCCTTCCCGCCGGCCCACGCCCGGCGGCTCCCGCGCCGGTACGGACCGGCGGTGCCCGCGCCGGCCCGGATCCGGCGGAGGGCACACCGGCGCGGACCGGAGCGTCCCCGCCGGCGCAGACCGGCGGATCGTTCACCGGTACAGACCGGCGGGGCGGCGAAAACGAATCGGCCGGCCCCGGAGAAGTTCCGGAACCGGCCGTCGTGGGTCGCGGGAGCCTTAGAGGCCGACCTCGTTCATCAGCATGCCGACCTCGGTGTTCGACAGGCGGCGCAGCCAGCCCGACTTCTGGTCGCCCAGGGTGATCGGGCCGAAGCCCACCCGCACCAGCTTGTCGACGGGGAAACCGGCCTCGGCGAGCATGCGGCGCACGATGTGCTTGCGGCCCTCGTGGAGGGTCACCTCGACGAGGTAGTTCTTGCCGGTCTGCTCGACGACGCGGAAGTGGTCCGCCTTGGCGTACCCGTCCTCCAGCTGGATGCCGTCCTTGAGTCGCTTGCCCAAATCGCGCGGGATCGGACCCACGATGTGCGCGAGGTAGACCTTCTTCACGCCGTACTTGGGGTGGGTCAGGCGGTGGGCCAGCTCACCGTGGTTGGTGAGCAGGATGACGCCCTCGGTCTCGGTGTCGAGCCGGCCGACGTGGAAGAGCCGCGTCTCGCGGTTCGTCACGTAGTCGCCGAGGCACTGACGTCCCTCGTTGTCCTCCATCGTCGAGACGACACCGGCGGGCTTGTTCAGCGAGAAGAACTGGTACGACTGCGTCGCGACCGTCAGCCCGTCGACCTTGATCTCGTCCTTCTCCGGGTCGACGCGCAGCCCCTGCTCCAGGACGATCTCGCCGTTGACCTCGACCCGGGCCTGCTCGACCAGTTCCTCGCAGGCGCGCCGGGAGCCGTAGCCCGCTCGCGCGAGCACCTTCTGCAGGCGCTCGCCCTCCTGCTCGGCGCCGGGGAAGGTCTTGGGCAGCTTGATGTCCTTCTTGCCCGCGTACCGGTCCCGGTTGCGCTCCTCGGCCCGCGTCTCGTACTCGCGGGAGCGCGCGGGCTCGGTGCGGCCGCCACGCTGCTGGCTCTGCTTGGGTCCGCCCTTGGCGCCGCCGCGGGCCGCACTGCCGCGTCCGGACTTCGGGCCGTCCGGGGAGGCCCCGGGGCCCACGTCGTAGCGGCGCTCCTCGGGGCGGGGCTTGCGGGGGCGTCCCTGCCCCTGCTTCTGGTCCCTGTTGTTGCCGGCACCGCGGAAGTTACCGCGCCCGCCGCTCTTGCCGCTGCCGCTGCCGCTGCTTCGCATCAAAATTCCGTCTGGTCGTCTGCGTCGTCTGTCCCCGGAGCGTCAGGTGCGTCCGGGTCGAACGACGGAACACCTTCCTGCGTCTCGGCCTCGATCGCGTCCGCCTCGGGGAGGAAGGGCGCGAGCTCCGGGAGCTCGTCCAGGCCGCGCAGGCCCATTCGCTCCAGGAAGTAGTTCGTCGTCGTGTACAGGATCGCACCTGTTTCGGGTTCCGTGCCCGCCTCCTCGACCAGACCGCGCTGGAGGAGGGTGCGCATCACACCGTCACAGTTCACTCCGCGGACCGCCGAGACCCGGGAACGGCTGACCGGCTGGCGGTACGCGACGACCGCGAGCGTCTCCAGCGCCGCCTGGGTGAGCCGGGCCTGCTGCCCGTCCAGGACGAAGCGTTCCACGGCCGTGGCGTACGCGGGCCGGGTGTAGAACCGCCAGCCGCCCGCGATGAGCCGCAGCTCGAAGCCTCGGCCCTGAACCGTGTACTCGTCGGCCAGTTCCCGCAGCGCGTCCGCGATCTGCCGCTTCGGCCGCTCCAGGATCTTGGCGAGGTGCTCCTCGGTGGCCGGCTCGTCGACGACCATGAGGACGGCCTCCAGGGCGGGCTTGAGATCGAGGTCGGCGACGGTGCGCAGCCCCGCCGGGATCTCGCTGGTGTCCTCGCTCACGCCTTCTCCTCCTTGCCCGTGCCGGTCCCTTTGGCGTCGTCCTTGCCCGTCGGGTCCTCGGGGGGCCGGTCGAACTCGTCGGTGACCCGGGGCTGCTCGTCGCCCTCGCCGCCCGTCCAGCGCACCAGCAGGTCCCCGAGGGCCTCCTCCTGGTCGAGGGCGACGGCCTTCTCCCGGTAGAGCTCCAGCAGGGCCAGGAAGCGGGCCACGACGGTGAGGGTGTCGTCGGTGTCCTCGACCAGCGCGCGGAAGCTCGCCTCGCCGAGTTCGCGCAGCCGCGCCACCACGATCCCGGCCTGTTCCTGCACGCTGACCAGCGGCGCGTGGATGTGGTCGACGTAGACCTGCGGCTTGGGTTTCGGCTGCATCGCCTTGACCGCGAGCTTCGCGAAGCCCTCCGGCCCGATGCTGATGACGACCTCGGGCAGCAGTTCCGCGTGGTGGGCCTCGAGCCCGACGGTACGGGGGTACCGGCGGGCCTCCTCCTCCAGCCGCGCGTTGAAGATGTCCGCGATCTGCTTGTACGCGCGGTACTGCAGGAGCCGCGCGAAGAGCAGGTCCCGGGCCTCCAGCAGCGCCAGGTCGGCCTCGTCCTCGACCTGGGCGGCGGGCAGCAGCCGGGCCGCCTTGAGGTCGAGCAGGGTCGCCGCGACGACCAGGAACTCGGTCGTCTGGTCGAGGTCCCAGTCCG
Organism: Streptomyces siamensis; assembly: GCF_039543605.1. NCBI lineage: Bacteria > Bacillati > Actinomycetota > Actinomycetes > Kitasatosporales > Streptomycetaceae > Streptomyces > Streptomyces siamensis. The sequence goes on from NZ_BAABKB010000008.1 coordinate 385,903, forward strand.
GTCCCATCGCCCTGATGTGCGCCATGAACTCGTCGGTCACGCGGGACAGCGCCACTTCCGTGACGTCCAGCTTGTGCTTCGAGATCAGTTGGAGCAGCAGGTCGAAGGGGCCCTCGAAGTTCGAGAGCCGCACCTTGAAGACCCCGTCACCGGCGTCGTCGGAGCCCTCGGAGGGTGCAGGCACGGCATCCGTACCGACGTCCGCGGCGCCCTGCGTCGCGGCCCCGACCCCGGCCCCGGCCCCGGCCCCGGGTACAACGCCGGCAAGACCTTCGACGGCGACAGGCTCCACGGCCTCGACAGGCTCCACGGCCTCGACGGACTGCGCGATCTCGACGGATTCCACGACCGCCTCGGGCTGCACGACCTCGACGGACTGCACGACCTCGACGGTCTCCACGACCGCCTCGGATTCCACGACCGCGGCAGGTTGCTCGCCCCGGGTGGGCGCCTCACCCGCCCCGACCCGCGCGGCCGGGCCGACCGCCTCGGCCGACGCGACCGGCCCGCTCGCCGCCTCGTCCACCTGCGCAGACGCGGCCGCCTCGGCTTCCGCCGGAAGAGCGGGCGCTCCGCCCGGAGGCTGCGGCGGCGAGGCCGCGGTCGGCGTCTCGGGCGGGGGCGTCGCCCCGGGGCCCCGCCCCAGGACACGCCGACGCCCGCCGGAGCCGGCGGCGGGGACAGGGGCGTCGTTCGAGGTCATAGCCGTCGCAGGCTACCGCTACCGCCCACGCAGCCGTCGTACGAGGATGCTCGCGTCCCCCCGGGACTCCAGGTCGGCCAGCACCACGGCCACCGCCTCGCGCACGATGCGCCCGCGGTCGACGGCGAGACCGTGCTCGCCGCGGAGCACCAGCCGGGCGTGCTCGAGGTCCATGAGCTCCTCGGCGGACACGTACACCGTGATCTTCTCGTCGTGCCGCTCCCGGCCGCTGGGCCGGCGGTTGGCGGCCCGCCCCCGCTTGCGGGACGGCTGGGCGGCGGAGGAGCCCTCCTGCGGCGCCTGGCGCCGTCCCGTGCGCTCCGCGGCGGCGCCCCGGCTGCGGGACTCGCCCGCGTCGGCCGGCTCGGCGTCGGCCGCGACGTGTTCGTCGCCCTCGCCGTCGCCGCCCTGGACGGGCACGGACTGAGGCGCGTCCTCCGCCGCGGCGGCCGCGTCGCTGTCACCCGCGGGCGCCGGAACCCGCGCCTCGCCATTGGTCCGGCGGGAGGGCGTGGACGCCTGGAGCGCCATTCCCCCGGTGGTACGGAACAGTTCGTCGGCCCCCGGCAGACTCACTCGGCGTGACACCGGGCGAGCACCTCCCTGGCGAGCTGGCGATAGGCGGCGGCACCGACGGAGTTGGAGGCGTACGTGGTGATCGGTTCACCGGCGACCGTGGTCTCCGGGAAGCGGACCGTGCGGCCGATCACCGTGTGGTAGACGTGATCGTCGAAGGCCTCGACCACGCGCGCGAGCACCTCACGGCTGTGCACCGTGCGGGAGTCGTACATCGTGGCGAGGATGCCGTCGAGTTCCAGCTCGGGGTTGAGCCGCTCCTGGACCTTCTCGATGGTCTCGGTGAGCAGCGCTACACCACGGAGGGCGAAGAACTCGCACTCCAGCGGCACGATCACCTTGTGAGCCGCCGTCAGGGCGTTCACGGTGAGCAGGCCGAGCGAGGGCTGACAGTCGATCACGATGTAGTCGTAGTCGGCCATCAGCGGCTTCAGGGCGCGCTGCAGCGTGGACTCGCGGGCGACCTCGCTCACCAACTGCACTTCGGCGGCGGACAGGTCGATGTTGCTGGGCAGCAGGTCCATGTTCGGGACCGCTGTCTTCAGGAGCACCTCGTCGGCCGCCATGCCCCGCTCCATGAGCAGGTTGTAGACGGTGAGGTCGAGCTCCATGGGGTTGACGCCGAGACCGACCGAGAGCGCGCCCTGCGGGTCGAAGTCGACGAGCAGGACCCGTCGGCCGTACTCCGCGAGCGCGGCGCCCAGGTTGATGGTCGACGTGGTCTTGCCGACGCCGCCCTTCTGGTTGCACATCGCGATGATCTTCGCGGGGCCGTGGTCGGTCAGCGGGCCCGGGATCGGGAAGTACGGCAGCGGGCGGCCGGTCGGGCCGATGCGCTCGCGGCGCTGGCGGGCCGCGTCGGGCGCGAGCGTGGCCGCGTACTCCGGATCGGGCTCGTACTCGGCGTCGGGGTCGTAGAAGTGCCCCTCGGGCAGTTCGTCGTAGTCGGCGAAGTGGGTGTGGTTCTCGCCACTTCCGTTGCCGGCCATGGCGTTCACGTGATGGCCATCCATGCTCTGGTGTGCTGTCTGAGTCATCCGGGGACTCTGGTGGGCTGCGAAGGTTCGGACAGCGACGGAGCCGACAGCCTTGAGCTCCGTGGGGCCCTGGCCCCGCGCCGGCATTCCTGGTTGACCACCCCCGGGAGTAAATGTCGACTCATTCACAAGTCGTCTTACCTCCTTGGTGACCAGGAAACTTCTAGATAGGTCAGCGTGGCACCATGCCGACGGTTGGCGACTCTATGGCGTGTCACCGGTCCGCAGCAACACAATCCGCCGGACCCGACCCGATGTGTCGGCAACCGAACACCCCTCTGTCAAGGGCGTAAGGCCGTCGCACGGCAGGTTTCACCGGTGTGCGAATCGGTCGAATGGTTATGTTCGCGGCGAGTTGAACGAGTGTCGCAAAGTGACCCGACACACATCCGGCCGGACCTTGTCGGGCAAGGTCCGGCCGGGTGCGCGGTGTTGACGACCTGTGACGTTTTCCCCCCGATCGAGCGAAGCGCGGACCGGGGAGTATCGACTTTTTACCGGTCGATGACTCAGCCGAGCAGCGTCTCCAGCTCGACGTGCTCGAGGCCGTGCGCCTCGGCGACCTCGCGGTAAACGACCTTGCCGTCATGGGTGTTGAGACCCTTGGCCAGCGCGGGGTCACGGCGCAGCGCCTCGACCCAGCCGCGGTCCGCGAGCTCGACGATGTACGGCAGCGTGGCGTTGGTCAGCGCGTACGTGGAGGTGTTGGGCACCGCGCCGGGCATGTTGGCGACGCAGTAGAAGACCGAGTTGTGGACCGGGAAGGTCGGCTCGGCGTGGGTGGTGGGACGCGAGTCCTCGAAGCAGCCGCCCTGGTCGATCGCGATGTCGACAAGGACACTTCCCGGCTTCATCCGGGACACCAGCTCGTTGGTGACCAGCTTCGGGGCCTTGGCACCCGGGATGAGCACGGCGCCGATCACGAGGTCGGCCTCCAGGCAGGCCTTCTCCAGCTCGAAGGAGTTGGACATGACGGCCTTGATCTTCGTGCCGAAGATCTTGTCGGCCTCGCGCAGCTTGTTGATGTCGCGGTCGAGCAGCGTCACCTCGAAGCCCATGCCGATGGCGATCTGCGCGGCGTTCCAGCCGGAGACGCCACCGCCGATCACGACGGCCTTGGCGGGCAGCACGCCCGGGACACCGCCGGGCAGCACGCCACGGCCGCCGGCCGCGCGCATCAGGTGGTAGGCGCCGACCTGCGGGGCGAGACGGCCCGCGACCTCCGACATGGGGGCCAGCAGGGGCAGCGCGCGGCTGGGGAGCTCGACCGTCTCGTACGCGATCGCCGTGGTGCCGGACTCCAGGAGCGCGTCCGTGCACTCCTTGGAGGCGGCCAGGTGCAGGTAGGTGAAGAGCGTCTGGTCCTTGCGGAGGCGGTGGTACTCCTCCGCGATCGGCTCCTTGACCTTGAGCAGCAGGTCGGCGGCGGCCCACACCTCGTCGGCCGTCTCGAGGATCTGCCCGCCTGCGGCGATGTACTCCTCGTCCGGGATCGACGAGCCGACACCGGCGCCGCGCTCGATGACGACCTGGTGGCCGTGGCGCACCAGCTCGTGCACGCCGGCGGGGGTGATGGCCACCCGGAACTCGTTGTTCTTGACCTCGCGGGGGATGCCGACCTTCACGTCGATCACGGTCCTTGGCTCAGAGGGTTCTGGGGCTATGCATGCCGAGGCGATGCAAGCCAGGCAATGCATGTCATACCTGACGTACCGGAGCACATCGGGAGACACCACGAAAGGACGCGGCGGAGCCAGTCTAATGAAGGGATTCTCTCTGTCTAGCCTTTCAATGCATCAATCTTCAGCGGATGCACTGCGGATTTCGTAGGCGTTAGCGTCATGTTCCTGGCTGGATGTGCCCTCGGGGAGCTCGTCTCCCAGCATGCGCTCCGCCGCGCCGCGGTGCAGCCGGGCGGCCGCCGGGTCCCCGAGCCGGTCCAGCGTGTCGGCCAGCCTGAGCTGGAGCGCCGCCTGCAGGCGCACGTCGTCCGCGTGCCGCGCCCATTCGACGGCCTCCTGGCAGGTGCGCAGCGACTCCTCGGGCCGCCCCGCGTACTCCTGCACCCGGGCCATCTCGCTCAACGCCCGTGCCTGCGCGGCCACGTCGGCGTTGCGCCGGTGTCCGGTGACGGCGGCGCGCCAGTTGCGCAGGGCCTCGCCGTAGCGGCCCGCGTACGTGTGCGCGGTGGCGATGCGGCCGTACAGCCGGGCGGCGTCCACGCGCTCCCCACGGGCCAGGCGCTGGGCGAGCGCCCTGCCGTACCAGTCGGCGGCCCGGTCGAAGTCCCCGAGCTCCTGATGGGCACCGCCTACGGATTCCATCGCGCGGCCGGTCGCATACGGGTCGTTCGCCTCGCGTCCGGCGTCCAGCGCCGCCCGGTAGCGGACCAGGGCGTCGGCGGTCCGGCCGGTCTGCGCGTCCAGGTCGGCGAGGTTCAGCAGCGCCGCGGCCTTCTCGCGCGGCAGGCTGCGCCGCTCGGCGACGTCCAGGACGAGTCGGTGGATGCCGTACAGCTCGGGGGCGGCGGCCCGTGTCCCGACGTGTGCGACCAGCGCCCTGACCAGCGCGGCCATGAGGCGGCGGGCCAGCGTGTCCAGCTCCCCGTCGGCGACCGCGAGCCGGGCCGAGGCCAGCAGCGCGGGCTGCCGGATCTCCAGCCACTCGGCGGCGGCCCTAGGGGTGGGAAAGCGCAGGGCGCGGGGCATCCCGGCGAGCTTCTCGCGGGCCGGCGAGCTGTCGGTCTCCGTGATGGCGCGGCAGGACACCAGCAGCCGCACGGTCCGCTCCAGCATGCGGGCGCGGGCCAGCTGGAGCTCGGACGGGCGGTCGTGGATCTCCGTCATCGCCCGCAGCAGGGGCAGCAGACAGCCGGGCACCTCGTACTGCGACAGCGGCGACTCGACAAAGCGCAGCAGACCGAGCGTGACGAATTCGTCCAGGGCGGAGCGGGCCGCGCCGACCGAACAGCCGGCCAGCGCGGAGGCGGTGTGCGGGTCCACGAGGCCCGCGGGGGCCAGGGACAGCAGACGCAGCGTCCGCGCCGCGGCGGCCTGGAGCGAGCCGTACGAGAGGCGGAAGACGCGGTCGACGGGCGTGCCCTCCTCGCCGTCGGTGCGCAGGTGCTTGGTGAGGTCGGCGACGGCCGACGCGGGCCGGGCGGCGAGCCAGCCGCCGGCGAGCGCCAGCGCCGCGGGCTGGCCCGCGCACAGCTCGACCAGACCCTCGGCGGCCAGCGGGTCGACGGTGATACGGACCGAGCCGGTGTATCGGCCGAGGAGTTCGAGGGCGGACTTGGTGTCCATGCCGCCCAGCGTGCAGGGGCGGACGTCCGCGATGCCGGTGAGGGGCCCTCCGGAGACGGCGACGACCAGGCACTCGGGGGCGTCCGGGAGCAGCGCGTCGACCTGCTCGGCGTCGGCCGCGTCGTCGAGCAGCAGCACCACCCGGCGCACGGCGAGGGCCTCGCGCAGGGCCTCGCCGAGGTCGTCGGCGTCGGCTCCGGGAGGTGTCGTCAGGCCCAGGGCGACGAGCAGCTCGCGCGCGGTGCGCTCGGTGGGCACCCGGGTGCCGTCGGGTTCGGTGAGCCGCGCGCGCAGCACCCCGTCGGGGTAACGCTCGGCAACCTGCCGGGAGAGCTCCTCGGCGAGCGCGGTACGGCCGGATCCGGGCTTGCCCGCGATGAGCAGCACGCGCGCGCGAGGCGCCTTGCGCCCGGAGAGGGTGTCCAGGCCCGCGCGCTCGATGTCGGCCCTGAGTTCCTTCAACTCTCTTGTGCGGCCGAGGAACTGACCTTGCGTGGAAACGGACTCGACAGCCGGCGGCTGTCCTTTCGCCGACACGTTCGTGCCGTCGTCTTCCACGGCCGGTTCCGTCACGGGCCACACTCCCGTCCCACTGCACGCGCAAGCCCGCCGGGACTCCGGTTCGGGCGTTTCCAGAGCCTAGTTCACGCTCTGCGACGAACCGTGCGGAGCGCGGCGGACACATCCCCCGATCGGATCAGGCGATCGTAGGACCGGCGGTGTGCCGCGCGCGGCGGCAGGAACCCGTGGGCGGGTGTCAGACCTCGAAGGGGCGCGCGGGCCAGGGCGCCTCGGCCGGGCGCAGCGCGTCGAGGCCGTCGCCCTGCCGTGCGGCGATCAGCGAGAGGACGCCGACGACCAGACAGTTGTTGTGCAGGTCGCCGCCGAGCACACCGCGGAGGAGGTCCGCGACGGGCACCCGGGCCAGCTCCATGTCGGCCTCTTCGTCCTCGACCTCGAAGCGCTCGCCCTCCGCCTCGGAGAGGTCGCGGGCGAGGAAGATCCGCACGGCCTCGTCGCAGCCGCCCGGAGTGGTGTAGACGTCGGTCAGCACGCGCCAGTCCTCCGCCTTGACGTGCGCCTCTTCGTAGAGCTCGCGCTGCGCGGCGTGCAGCGGGTTCTCGCCGGGGATGTCGAGCAGGCCCGCGGGGATCTCCCAGAGCTTGTGGCGCACGGGGTGGCGGTACTGGCGGATGACCAGGACGCGGTCCTCCTCGTCGAGGGCGAGGACGGCCACGGACCCGGGGTGGACCTGGTAGTCGCGGCGGACCACCGAGCCGTCGGGCATGACCACGTCGTCGGTGCGCACCGAGGTCTTGTTGCCCTTGAACGGGGTCTCGGTCGCCCGGATCTCCCACTCCTCGGCGGTGTCCTTGATCGTCATGGCCTGTCCTCCCACACGTGCGAAAGATCCGGTCCTGTGACGGAACCGGGGCGCGCACCTCGCAAGACGCGCACCCCGGTCACCGTACAACCCTTGCGTTACTTGCCCGTCTTGCGTGCCACGGCCGCCTTGACCAGCCCCGCGAACAGCGGGTGCGGGCGGGTCGGGCGGGAACGCAGCTCGGGGTGGGCCTGGGTGGCGACCAGGTACGGGTGGACGTCGCGCGGGTACTCGACGTACTCGACCAGCTTGCCGTCCGGGGAGGTGCCGGAGAACTGCAGACCGGCCTTCTTCTCCAGCTCGGCGCGGTAGGAGTTGTTCACCTCGTAGCGGTGACGGTGGCGCTCCTCGACGTACTCCTTGCCGTCGTACACCTCGCGCACGATGGAGCCCTCGGCGAGCTTGGCCGGATACATGCCCAGGCGCATGGTGCCGCCCATGTCGCCCTCGCCGGCGACGATGTCGAGTTGCTCGGCCATGGTGGAGATGACCGGGTGCGCGGTGCCGGAGTCGAACTCGGTGGAGTTGGCGTCCGGGATGTCGGCCAGGTTGCGCGCGGCCTCGATCACGATGCACTGGAGGCCGAGGCAGAGGCCCAGCAGCGGGATCTTGTTCTCGCGGGCGTACTGGATGGCGCCCACCTTGCCGGAGACGCCGCGGTCGCCGAAGCCGCCGGGGATGCAGATGGCGTCGACGTCGCCGAGCTGCTTCGCGGCGCCCGCCGGGGTCTTGCAGTCGTCGGAGGTGACCCACTTGATCTTCACGCGGGCCTTGTTGGCGAAGCCGCCGGCGCGCAGCGCCTCGGTGACCGAGAGGTAGGCGTCGGGCAGGTCGATGTACTTGCCGACCAGGGCCAGGTTGATCTCGTGGAGCGGGTTGTGGACGCGGTCGAGCAGGTCGTCCCAGGTCGTCCAGTCCACGTCGCGGAAGGGCAGGTCCAGCTTGCGCACGACGTACGCGTCCAGGCCCTCGGTGTGCAGGACCTTCGGGATGTCGTAGATCGACTTGGCGTCGATGGCCGCGACCACGGCCGCCTCGTCGACGTCGCACATCAGCGAGATCTTGCGCTTGATGGCGGTGGGCACCTCGCGGTCGGCGCGCAGCACGATCGCGTCCGGCTGGATACCGATGTTGCGCAGCGCCGCAACCGAGTGCTGCGTCGGCTTCGTCTTCAGCTCCCCGGACGGGCCGATGTAGGGAAGGAGCGAGATGTGCACCACGAAGACGTTGTCGCGGCCGACCTCGTGACGGACCTGGCGGACCGTCTCCAGGAACGGCAGGGACTCGATGTCGCCGACCGTGCCGCCGACCTCGGTGATGACGACGTCGACGTCGTCGGTGGCCATGCGGCGGATACGGTGCTTGATCTCGTTGGTGATGTGCGGGATGACCTGCACGGTGTCGCCCAGGTACTCGCCGCGGCGCTCCTTGGCGATCACCGTCGAGTACACCTGACCTGTGGTGACGTTGGCCGAGCCGTCCAGGTCCACGTCGAGGAAGCGCTCGTAGTGACCGATGTCCAGGTCGGTCTCGGCGCCGTCGTTGGTGACGAACACCTCGCCGTGCTGGAACGGGTTCATGGTGCCGGGGTCGACGTTCAGGTACGGGTCGAGCTTCTGCATGGTGACCCGAAGGCCCCGCGCCTTGAGCAGCGCGCCCAGGCTGGAGGCGGTGAGGCCCTTGCCGAGGGAGGAGGCGACACCCCCGGTGACGAAGATGTGCTTGGTCGTCGTGGATTTGGGCGGCATGGCCAAAGGGGGGCTCCCGTGGTCGCGGTCTGGGGTGCGTGCCGGCGTGGGGTCCGGAGATTTCCGGAGGTGCCGTCGCTGCGGTTCGGGGGTTTCTTGCCCACCGGTCCACGGGCTACCAGGGTATCAGCGACAGAACAGGACCGCTTCCGGCCACGCTCCGCGCACACCTGGGCACAGAGCCCGCACAGCCCTCACTCGATCGGCCCACCCGGGTTGCCGTGAGCGGCACGCGGATCTTCCAGGTGCGTCGTATCCTGCTCGGACACTCGCTGCCGAGCCCGGCCGGCACACGGCACCATCCCCGCCCGTACCCCGGAACAAAGAGAGCTCGTCAGTTCGTTTCGCAACGACAATCGCACCGACAATTGACGTTCCGCAGCGGCGCAACACCGACGTTCCGCAACAACAGACGCTTCGCATTACATACGTTCCCCTGACCGCAAGAGCGACCGCCCCTGACGGGGGGCGACGTGGCCGTTCGACTGGAGATGCACGTGGCCGGGCGCATCGAGGACTACGCACTCATCGGAGACATGCAGACAGCCGCGCTGGTCTGCCGGGACGGCACAGTCGACTGGCTGTGCCTGCCCCGCTTCGACTCGCATGCCATCTTCGCGGGGCTGCTCGGCACGGAGGAACACGGGTTCTGGCGGCTCGGCCCGGCGCACGCGGCCGACGCCGAACCGCCGACGGCCGCACGCCGCAGGTACCGCGGCGACTCGCTGATCCTCGAATCCGAGTGGGACACCCCGCGGGGCACGGTCCGGGTGATCGATTTCATGCCGCCGCGTGACGGCGCGCCGCAGCTGATCCGGATCGTCGAGGGCGTCACCGGCCGGGTGCCGATGCGCTCCGCGCTGCGGATGCGTTTCTCGTACGGGCGAGTGGTCCCCTGGGTGCACAAGCACGAGGGACGCACCGTCGCCGTCGCCGGACCGGACTCGGTGTGGTTCGACACGGCCTGTGAGACCTACGGCAAGGCGCTGACCACGTACGCCGACTTCACCGTGGCGCCGGGCGACCGGATCGCGTTCACCATCTCGTGGGAGCCCTCGCACAAGGAGCCGCCCGCGCTGCCCGAGCCGGAGCAGTCCCTGGTGGCCACCGAGGGGTTCTGGCGCGACTGGGTCGAGCAGTGCACGTACCACGGGCCCTACCGCGAGGCCGTGGTCCGCTCGCTGATCACGCTGAAGGCCCTGACGTACGCGCCGACGGGCGGGATCGTCGCCGCCCCGACGACCTCGCTCCCGGAGGAGATCGGCGGCGTACGCAACTGGGACTACCGGTACACGTGGCTGCGGGACGCCGCGATCACCCTCTCCTCGCTGCTGCGCACCGGCTACCGCGAGGAGGCGCGCGCCTGGCGCGAATGGCTGCTGCGCGCCGTCGCGGGCGACCCGGAGAACCTGCAGATCATGTACGGCATCGCGGGCGAGCGGGAGTTGGGTGAGGCGGAACTCGACTGGCTCCCCGGGTACGAGAACTCGATGCCGGTCCGCGTGGGCAACGGCGCCGCGCACCAGCTCCAGCTCGACGTGTACGGCGAGGTCACCGAGGCCCTGCACCTGGCCCACATGACGGGCCTGTCCCGCAACGACTACGCCTCGCTGCTCCAGTTGAAGCTGATCCGCTACCTGGAGGACCACTGGGACCAGCCCGACGAGGGCATCTGGGAGGTGCGAGGTCCGCGCCGGCACTTCGTGCACTCCAAGGTGATGGCCTGGGTCGCCGTCGACCGCACCATCAAGCTCATCGAGTCCGGTGACGCGGACGGTCCGCTGGAGAAGTGGCGCGAACTGCGCGACGACATCCACCGGGACGTGTGCGAGAAGGGCTACGACAAGGAGCGCAACACGTTCACGCAGTCGTACGGCTCCAAGGAGCTGGACGCCTCTCTGCTGCTGATCCCGCAGATGGGCTTCCTGCCGCCGGACGACAAGCGGGTGATCGGCACGATCGAGGCGATCCAGCGGGAGCTGTCCACCCCGGACGGGTTCATCCTGCGCTACCCGACGGCCGGTGAGGACGCGGGCGTGGACGGTCTGGAGGGCGACGAGGGCGCCTTCCTCGCCTGCTCGTTCTGGATGGCGGACGACCTCGCGATGATCGGCCGGGTCGACGAGGCCCGCAAGCTGTTCGAGCGCCTGCTGGCCCTGCGCAACGACCTCGGGCTGCTCGCCGAGGAGTGGGACCCGAACCTGCAGCGCCAGGTGGGGAACTTCCCGCAGGCGTTCAGCCACGTCCCCCTGATCGACACGGCACTGCGTCTGACGGCCTCGGGAGCGTACGGCGGCTGACCCGGCGCACCCCGTCGAACAAGAGGGATCGGCCGTGCCCGCCTACGCTTGAATCAGTCCTGTCCCCTGCCGGAAAGGGGGCGGCTGCGATGGCTCCCCTTTCGAAGGCGGGCGCGGCACTCGACGCGCTCCGTACGGATCTGAGCGGCGAGGTCCTCGCCCCTGACGATCCGGGCTACGACGAAGCCCGGGTCGTCTTCAACGCGATGATCGACCGGCGGCCCGCCGTGATCGCCCAGTGCGAGAACGAGGCCGACGTGATCCGCTCGGTCCGCTTCGCACGGGACCTGGACCTGGCGGTCGCGGTCCGCGGCGGCGGGCACAGCGTGGCGGGCATGGCCCTCGGCGACGCCGCACTGGTGATCGACCTGCGGCGGATGCACGAGGTCACGGTGCACCCCGGATCGGCGAGCGTACGCATCCAGGGCGGCGCCACCATGAGGCACATGGACACCGCCACCCAGCCCCACCACATGGCGACCACCGGGGGCCGCGCCTCCACGACCGGCGTCGGCGGCTTCGTGCTGGGCGGCGGCACCGGCTGGCTGGACCGGGCGTTCGGCCTCGCCATCGACAATCTGCTCGGCGTCGAGCTCGTCACCGCGGACGGTACGGCCGTCCGCGCGAGCCACGACGAGAACCCGGAACTGTTCTGGGCGCTGCACGGCGGCGGCGGGAATTTCGGTGTCGCCACCGCGCTCACCCTGCACCTGCACGAGCTGCCCGAGTTCTCCTTCGCCCTGGTGATCTTCCTGCCCGAGCACGGGCCCGACGTGCTGCGCACCTACCGCGAGATCATCACGACCGGCCCGCAGGAGGCGGGCGGCGGCATCCTCTACCTGACCGGCCCCCCGGAGAACTTCGTCCCCGCCCATCTGGTGGGCACGCGGCTGCTCGCCGCCGTGGTGACGTACGCGGGCGCCGAGGAGGATCTGCGCAAGGTCGCCCAGCCGCTGCTGGCGCTGCCGCACGAGGCGGAGATCGTGACGGCCATGCCGTACGCGGAGTTCCAGACGATGTTCGACGACCCTCCCGACATGCGCAACTACTGGTCCGCGGAGTACATGGCGGCGGCCCCCGACCCCATGCTCGACGTCTTCCACTCCCTCGGCGAGAGGGTGCCCGTGCCCACGGGAACCCAGCACGTGCTGTTCCCGCAGGGCGGCGCGATCACCACCGGGCCCGCCGACTACCCGGTGCCGTACCGGGACGCGCCCTGGGTGGTGCATCCCTTCGGCGTCTGGGAGGACCCCGCCGACGACGAACGGTGCATCGACTGGGTCAGGGAGGTGCGGGAGAGCGTACGGCCCTGGAGCACCGGCGCCGTCTACCTCAACTTCATCGGCGACGAGGGCGCGGACCGGGTCGTGGCCGGTCTGGGCGCCGAGAACGTCAGACGTCTGGCCGCGGTGAAGGCCTCGTGGGACCCGGACAACGTCTTCCGTTTCAACCACAACATCAGGCCCGTGCCGGAGTGAGCGCGGCGGCCGGCGCCGGGCCCGGCATCCTCCGACCGGACCCGTGGTGCCTGCCGGGGACGGTCCCGCGGAGCTTCCCGGAGCCCCGGAAGATGCCCCCGGAACGCATCGACGGGTAGCGTCCGCCGTATGGACAGCCGTTACGACACCCAGGGCGCCGGAATCACCGTGCAGCGGGCCCTCGAGCTGCCCGGACTGCGCAGCGGACTGCCGGAGATCCTCGCCGGAGCCGACCGCCTGCAGCGCACCGTGCGCTGGGTGCACGCGGGCGAGGTCCCGAACATCGCCTCGCTGCTCAAGGGCGGCGAACTGCTCCTGACGACGGGATACGGGCTAGGCACCCGCCCCGCGGACCAGCGCGCCTTCGTCCGCACCCTCGCCGAGCGCGGTATCGCCGCGCTCGTCGTGGAGCTGGGACCACGCTTCACCCGGCTGCCCTCCGCGCTCGTCGACACGGCACGGGCCGCCGGTCTCCCGCTGGTCCAGCTGCACCGCGAAGTGCCGTTCGTGACGGTCACGGAGGAGGTGCACACCGAGATCGTCAACGGCCACTACGCGCTGCTCCAGCAGGCCGAGGAGGTGCACCGGCGCTGCACGGAGGCACTCCTCGGCGGCGGCGGTGTGCCCCAAGTCCTCGACATCCTGGCGGACTTCAGCGGCGACCCGGTCTTCCTGGAGACGGCGGACGGACAGCTCCTGTACGCCGCCGGGACGAAGTCCGCCGGTGCCGACCCGCTCCAGGTGTGGGAGGGCCTGCGCGGCCAGCACAAGCAGGAGCCGCCCGCCGGTACGACGCTCGTGGACGTGCCCGGGGGCGGCCCCGGCTCGGGCTCGGTGCGGGCGCGTCTCGTGCTGCTGCCGGTCGGCAATCCTGTCGCCCCGGTGCACCGGATCGCGGCGGAGCGGGCCGCCGGCATCCTGGCCGTCGTGCTGATGCAGGCCCGCCAGGAGGAGGAGCTCGCGGCGCGCGGGCGCGGCGACTTCCTCACCGATCTCGCCGAGGGCCGTATCGCGGCCGAGGACGCGCCCGCGCAGGCCCGGGTGCTCGGCTTCAAGCCCGGTGCCGGACCGCTCCTCCCCATGGTGATGCGCCTCGCCGACGGCCCCTCCCCCGGCGGTGGTTGGGCGGTCCTGGCCCGCGCGGTCGCCGAGGAGCTGGCCTCGGTCGGCGTCCCGCTGCTGCTCGGCGTGCGCCCCGTCGAGGGCCGCGTGCCACTGCTCGTCGGCCTGCGCTCGGAGTCCGAACGCCCGACGGTGGCGGACCGGGTCGCCGCGGCACTGCGGGCCGGTGTGGAACGCGCGGGCATGCAACGGCCCGGTGCACAGCCGCCGGTGGTGGTCGTCGGCGTCGCGGGCGGCTGGGCCGCCGCCTCGGCCGGTCTGCGGCATGCCGCGGAGACGGCGACGGCGGCGCAGGGCCTGTCGGACCGCCCCTGGTACGACGCACGCCGCCTGGACATCGACCTGCTGCTGTGGCGGCTGCGCGACCATCCGGACCTGGCGGCCTTCGTGGACCGCGCGATCGGCCCGCTGCGCGACCACGACAACCGATCCAAGCCGCCTCTGCTGCCCACTCTGGAGACCTACTTGGCGCACGCGGGCCGCAAGGCGGAGACCGCCCGCGAGCTGCACCTGAACCGGCAGACCCTCTACAACCGCCTTGCCAGGATCGGGGAGTTGCTCGGCACGGACCTGGACGACCCGCAGACGGTCATGGCGTTGAGCCTGGCGCTGCGGGCCCGCCGCCACGTCCCGTAGCCGGTCCGTGGCGCGAGGACTCAGACGAGGGGCTGGGTCTGCGTCAACTCGTCGTAGACGCTGAGCACTTGAGCCACCGTCTCGTCCTCGGTCGGCCAGCCGGCGGCCTGCCGGACGCCCCGCTCCTTCAGGAGTTCCCGGTGTGCGGGGTCGCCGAGCAGGCGCACCACTGCCTCGGCGAGGGCGTCCGCGTCGCCGTACGGGACGAGTTCGGCGGCGTCGCCCACGAGTTCGGGGATGCCGCCGACCGCGGTGGCGACGAGCGGCACGCCCACGTGCAGGGCCTCCTGTGCGAGGACCGAGCGGGACTCCCAACTGCTGGGCAGCAGTACGAGATCGACGGCCGAGAGGAGGTCCGCGACGTCACCGCGCCGTCCGATCAGGCGGGCGGGCAGCTCTTCGTCCTCGATCCGCCGCTGGAGCACCGCCCGCAACGGTCCCTCCCCCGCGACGACGAGCAGCGGCACGGGATCGAGGCGCCGCCAGGAGCGTGCCGCGTCCAGCAGGACGTCGTACCCTCGGTGCCGGTCGAGCGAGCCGACGGCCATGAGCAACGGGCGTTCGGTGGCGCCGAGTTCGGCGCGCAACTTGAGCGGCGAGAGGTCGGGGTCCTGCGGCTGCGCGGGGGTGCGGGGTGCGGGCAGGGCGACGGCGGCGAGCCGTGCGTCGCGCGCGCCCCTCCTGCGCGCCCGGTCCACCAGATCGGAGGAGGTGCCCAGCACCACGGCGGCGGTCCGGGCGACCCTCCGTTCCAGCAGCCTCAGCAGATGGGCCCGGGCTCCCTCGGCGTGCGCGCGCGTGTGCCAGGTGACGACGAGCGGTACACGAAGTCCGCTGAGGGCCAGCGTCGCCCGCAGGCCGGCGTGCAGTCCGTGCGCGTGGACCAGGTCGGCGTCCGCGCACGCCGCCCGCAGCGCGGCCACGGAGGCGGGATCGCTGCTGCGCGGCACGGGCACGTGCTGCGCGCCCACGTGCGTGAAGCCGTACGCCCGGTCGGCCTCGGCGGGAGCGCACACGGTGACGCGCACCCCTCGGGCCACCAGGCCGGCGGCGAGAGACCGCACGTGCGCGCTGCTGCCCGCGCTCCCGCCGCCGAGCACCTGCACGGTGCGCAGGGCGGACTGGCCGTGCGGCGGGTGGCTGCTCACGTGGGTCACGCGGCCGGGGCTCCTGTTTCGGCATCGGACGGTCACGAAGAAACGTACAGAAGGTTCGTGCGGGAGTGTGCCGCACAGCGCGCTCCGCGTGCTCCGCGGACTTCGCGTACTCCGCCAAGGATGCCAGGCCGTACGGGTGTTCCGGGACCGTCGCCGGTACGGGGCGCGGCGGACGGGGCGACTCGCCGGGGCCGATCACTCACACGGGTGAGAAGTCCCCTGCATGTGGGAGGGGTTGGCGGGGGTGCGTCGGCCCCTTCGCAAGGCGTGCGACAACATGTTCACGCCGCCGCACCCCCCAACGCGCCCGAAGTCCCGCGAACGGCCCGGCCGAACCGACGGCGGCACGGTAGGGCGGCCCCGTCGAAGGCAGACCCACGGCGGCCGAGGGCCCCGACGGCGTACGCCCGGCGGGCAACGCGGCGAGGTGCCGTGCCGGGCGTCGCGGACGCGGGCCGATCCGGACGACACCCACCTAGCCGTCGGCGCGCGCCGTCGCGAGCAGTTCCTCGGCGTGCGCCCGCGCCGTCTCCGAGTCCTCCTGTCCGGCGAGCATCCGGGACAGTTCACGGATCCGCTCCTCGCCCTCCAGGACCTTCACGCCGGACCGGGTGACCGACCCGTCGTTGGTCTTCTCGACGAGCAGCTGCCGGTCGGCGAACGCCGCGACCTGCGGCAGGTGCGTCACGACCACGACCTGGGCGGTCCTGGCGAGCTTGGCGAGCCGGCGTCCGATCTCCACTGCGGCCTTGCCGCCGACGCCGGCGTCGACCTCGTCGAACAGATAGGTCGGGACCGGGTCCGTGCCCGCGAAGACCACCTCGACGGCGAGCATCACGCGCGAGAGTTCACCGCCCGACGCGCCCTTGGCGATGGGCCTCGGGGGCGCACCGGGGTGGGGGGCGAGCAGCAGCTCGACCTCGTCGACGCCCGCGGGCCCGTACGCGACGGTGCGCCCGCCGAGCTCGACTCCGTCCGGGTCGTCCGTCTGCCGGATGTCGAAGGACACGCGCGCGTGCGGCATGGCGAGCGAGGCCAGTTCGGCGGTGACGGCGGCGGCGAAACGAGCGGCCGCCTCCGTGCGCGCGTCGGTCAAGGCCTGTGCGAGTCCGCCCAGTTCGGTGCGCAACGCGTCCCGTTCGGCGGTCAGTTCGTCGATCCGCTCGTCGTCGCCGTCGAGTTCGGTGAGGCGCGCGGCGCCCTGTTCGGCCCAGGCGAGCACGGCGGCGATGTCCTCGCCGTACTTCCGGGTCAGCTGGGTGAGCGCGGCACGGCGCTCCTCGACCGCGGCGAGCCGCAGCGGGTCGGCGTCGAGGTCGTCGGCGTATCCGGCCAGCTCGCCCGCGACGTCGCCGAGCAGGATCCCGATCTCGCCGATGCGCCCGGAGAGGGCGGCGAGGGCGGAGTCGTGGGACCGCACGGCCTCCAGCGCCCGGTGGGCGCCCGCGACGAGCGTGGTGGCGTCGATTCCCTCGGGGTCCTCGGGATTGCCCGCCAGCGCGGCGTGCGCGGCGGTGGCGGCCGAGGCGAGCGCCTCCGCGTGGCCGAGCCGCTCGGCCTCGGCGGCCAGCTCGACGTCCTCGCCGGCCCGCGGCTCGACGGCCGCGATCTCGTCGAGTCCGAAGCGGAGCATGTCGGCCTCCTGGGCCCGCTCGCGCGCTCGCGTGGTGATCTCTTCCAGTTCCACCGAGACGGCCCGCAGCCGCCGGTAGGCGCCCGCGTACTTGGCGAGCGGCACCGCGACGGCGTCCCCCGCGTACCGGTCGAGCGCCTGCCGCTGCCGGGACAGTTTGAGCAGCCCCTGCTGGTCGGTCTGGCCGTGCACGGCGACGAGCTCGTCGGCGAGCTCCGCGAGGACGCCCACCGGCACCGAGCGTCCGCCGAGGTGCGCCCGTGAACGGCCCTCCGCGGAAACGGTACGGCTGATGAGCAGGGCTCCGTCGTCGAGCTCCGCACCGGCCTCCTCGGCCCGTACGAGGGCGGTCCCGCCGGCGGGTACGGCGATCCGCCCCTCCACGACCGCGTTCTTCGCGCCGATCCGTACGAGGGCCGGGTCCGCGCGCCCGCCCAGCAGCAGCCCGAGGCTGGTGACCACCATCGTCTTGCCCGCACCGGTCTCACCGGTCACGGCGGTGAAGCCGGGCGACAGCTCGACGACGGCGTCGTCGATGACTCCGAGCGACCGTATCCGCATCTCCTCCAACACGGACACGACCTTACGAGGTCGGAGCCCGTGTGTGCGACGGGCCCCGCCCCGCCGGAGCGAAGACGCAGGTGACAAGGGACCGCAAAGACGCCCTTGTCACCCGCGGGAGTGGGTTTGCGAGCGGTCCGTCACACGGACGAAGGGCCCGCCGCACGCGTGTGGCAGGCCCCTGCGTGCGTCTAGTGAGGGGCTCCCCGCCACCCCGAGACCGGCAGCGCGAACTTCGCCACGAGCCGGTCGGTGAAGGACGCGTGGTGCAGCCGCGCGAGCCGTACCGGCACGGCGCCCCGCCGCACCTCCACTCGGGCTCCGGGCGGCAGCTCCACGGTCCGCCGGCCGTCGCACCACAGGACACCCGGCGGGACGTGCGGCAGCACCTCCACGGCCAGCACGGAGTCCGGCGAGGTGACGAGGGGCTTGGCGAACAGCGCGTGCGCGCTGATGGGCACCATGAGCAGCGCCTCCACCTCCGGCCACACGACGGGCCCGCCCGCGGAGAAGGCGTAGGCGGTGGAGCCCGTCGGGGTCGCGCAGACGATGCCGTCGCAGCCGAAGCCGGTCACGGGCCGCCCGTCGATCTCCAGGACGACCTCGAGGAGCTTCTCGGCGGACACCTTCTGCACGGCGGCCTCGTTGAGCGCCCAGTCCGTGTGCACGATGTCGCCGTTGCGGTGCACGACGACGTCGACGGTCATGCGCTCCTCGACCTCGTACGCCTTGGTGACGACACGGTCGACGACCTTGTCGAGGTCGTCCCGCTCGGCCTCCGCGAGGAAGCCGACGCGGCCGAGGTTGACCCCGAGCATGGGCACCCCGGAGGCTCGGGCGAACTCCGCGCCGCGCAGCAGGGTGCCGTCACCCCCGAGGACGATGAGCAGCTCGCAGCCGTCGAGGCACTGCGGCGTCGCCTCCCCGATCAGTTCCACCTCGCCGGGCAGCGGCAGGTCGGCCGCCTCCGCCTCCAGGACCCGTACGCCGATCCCGGAGCGCAGCAGCCCCTGGACGACCAGCTCGGCGCTGCGGATGGCCGCCGGCCGCCCCGTGTGGGCCAGCAGGAAAACAGTACGAGCTCGGGTCTGTGTCAACGCGGCCCCTCCGCCACTGCACGGTCAACGTCGGCCGGGTCGAGTTCGGGTGCCCCGGCACGCAGCCACAGAAAGTACTCGACATTGCCCGAGGGTCCGGGCAGTGGGCTGGCGGTCACACCCTCCACTCCGAGCCCCAGCTCCCGGGCTCGTCCGGCCACCGCGCGCACGGCCTCGGCGCGCAGTTCGGGGCTGCGGACGACACCGCCGCTCCCCAGCCGTTCCTTCCCCACCTCGAACTGCGGCTTGACCATCATCACCAGGTCGGCGTCCGGCGCCGCGCACCGCACCAGGGCGGGCAGCACCAGTCCGAGCGGGATGAAGGACAGATCCCCGACAACAAGGTCCACGGGCTCCCCATCGATCGCCTCCAACGTCAACTCGCGTACGTTCGTACGGTCCTTGACGGTGACGCGTTCATCGCTCTGCAGAGACCAGGCGAGTTGTCCGTATCCCACGTCGACGGCGACGACGTGGGCGGCGCCCGCGCGCAGCAGGACGTCGGTGAAGCCTCCGGTGGACGCGCCGGCGTCCAGCGCCCGCCGTCCTGCGACCTTCAGCCCCTGCGGTACGAACGCCTCCAGGGCGCCGGCGAGCTTGTGCCCGCCGCGCGAGACGTAGTCGGGGTCGCTGTCGTCCTGGGTGACCACGATCGCGGCCGCGGTCTCCACCTGAGTGGCGGGCTTGGTCGCGAGTGTCTTGCCGACGGTGACCCTTCCCGCGGCGATCAGCTGGCTGGCGTGCTCGCGCGAGCGTGCGAGCTTCCGGCGGACCAGCTCGGCGTCGAGGCGGCGGCGTGCCACTCCTGCCACGTTCGGTTCAGCTCCTAGTGCCATACGTCGTCGGGGGCGCCGGAGGTCCCGGGCGGGCGTCGAGCGCGGTGAGCGCGTCGCGCAGCCCCCGGTGTACATCCTCGTACACCTCGACGTGTCCGTCCGTGGCGAGGTGGTCGGCGTCGGTCAGCCGGTCCAGCTGGGCGTCCACGTCCGCGTTGCCGGTCGGGGTGCGGGGGACGTCCAGTGGGGCCGGGGCGGCGGGATCGTACGCGGGTTCGACGTCGGGGACGGTGTCCCGCGCCTCCTCGCCCTCGGGTCCGGCCGTCCGGGAGTGCACGCCGGACGGCCCGCTCTCGGGCGCCGTCACCTGCGGCGCGGGCTCCACGGCCGGCGGCTGCGCCGGGACCCCGGCCTCGGGAACTGACTCGCTCATGCCCCGACGCTACCGCGAAGCGCTGCGGTAACGTCGATCGCGATGGCGACGATTGAGGAGTGCCGCACCGCACTCGACAAGCTCTCTGACAACCTGGCGGGCGCCGAGGGGGACGTACGCAGCGCGGCGGCCCTGAACCGCTCGCTCAGCTGCCGTATCACCGACCTCGACATCACCTTCGTGGGCCGCCTCAAGGACGGCCGGATCGAGGTCCTCGACGCGCTGCCCGGCACGCCGCGCGAGCGAGCCCAGATACGGCTCACGATGAGCGGCGACGACCTGGTGTCGATGGTGAACGGCGAGCTGAACTTCGCGAAGGCCTGGGGTTCGGGCCGGGTACGGCTGGAGGCCGGCCTGCGGGACCTGTTCCGGCTCCGGTCCCTTCTCTAGCCCTTCTCCAGCCCTTCTCCAGCCGTTGTCCCGCCGTTGTCCCGCCGTCGCGGCCCGTCGGGACCTGCATCCGTCGGATCCCGTCCCGGCCCGTTGTCGCTCCCGGGGCCCGTGCGGGCCCCGGAGCCTTCTCTCAGGCCCCTTCGGCGGCCGCGGCGGCCACTGTCGCCCGTCGCGCCCTGCGGGCAGCCGGCACCACCAGCGGCGTCCCCGTCTCCGGGTCGTCGATGACCTGGCAGCGCAGACCAAAGACCTGCTCGACCAGCTCGGCCGTCACGATGTCGTTCGGCGCGCCCTCGGCGATGACCTCGCCGCCGCGCAGGGCGATGAGGTGGGTGGCGTACCGGGCCGCGTGATTGAGGTCGTGCAGGACCGCGACGAGGGTGCGGCCCTGCTCCTCGTGGAGCTGCGCGCACAGGTCGAGCACGTCGATCTGGTGCTGGATGTCGAGGTAGGTCGTCGGCTCGTCCAGGAGCAGCAGGGGGGTCTGCTGGGCGAGCGCCATCGCGATCCACACCCGCTGCCGCTGGCCGCCGGAGAGTTCATCGACGTAGCGGTCCGCGAGTTCGGCGACACCGGTCGACGCCATGGACTCCTGGACCACCCGCTCGTCCTCCGCCGACCACTGCCGCAGCAGTCCCTGGTGCGGGTAGCGGCCCCGGCCGACCAGGTCGCCGACCGTGATCCCGTCGGGGGCGATCGACGACTGCGGCAGCAGTCCGAGCGTGCGGGCCACCTTCTTGGCGGGCATCGACTGGATCACCTGGCCGTCGAGGAGCACCCGGCCGCGGGTGGGCTTCAGCATCCGCGACAGGGCGCGCAGGAGCGTCGACTTCCCGCAGGCGTTCGGGCCGACGATGACGGTGAAGGAGTTGTCGGGGATCTCCACCGACAGCTTCTCCGCGATGACGCGCTGGTCGTATCCGAGGGTGACCTCGTCGGCGGACAGGCGGTTCACAGTGCTCCTCCGGTTGTTCATGTCCGGTCCGCTGATGCTCATATGCGTCCCGCCTTGCGCTCGGTGACCAGAAGCCACAGCAGGTACACGCCGCCGAGTACGCCGGTGACCACGCCGACGGGCAGCTGGTCCGCGCCGAAGGCCCGCTGCGAGGCCCAGTCCGCGACGATCAGCAGCGTCGCGCCCATGCACATGGACGGCACCAGGTTGGGTCCGGGCGAGCGGGTCAGCCGCCGGGCGAGCTGCGGCGCGGTGAGTGCCACGAAGCCGACGGGGCCGGCGGCGGCGGTGGCGCCCGCGGTGAGCAGTACGGCGGCGAGCATGAGCAGCAGCCGTGTCCGCTCGACGCGCACTCCGAGCGCGTTCGAGACGTCGTCGCCCATCTCCATCATGCGCAGCCCGCGGGCGTTGGCCAGGACGAGCGGGACGAGGACCGCGCACAGGACGAGCAGGGGCCACACCTGCTCCCAGTCACGGCCGTTGAGGGAACCCGTCATCCAGACGACGGCGCGGGCCGCGTCGACGATGTCAGCCTTGGTCAGCAGATAGCCGTTGACGGCGGTGACGATCGCGGAGACGCCGATGCCGACCAGGACCAGCCGGTAGCCGTGCACGCCCCGCCTCCAGGCGAGCAGGTAGATGGCGAGGCCGGTGACGAGTCCGCCGACGAGCGCCCCGAGCGCGACCTGGTCCGCGCTCCCCGAGAAGAGCACGATCATGATCAGGGCGCCGGCCGTCGAGCCCTGGCCGAGGCCGAGCACGTCCGGGCTGCCCAGCGGGTTGCGGGAGATGGACTGGAAGAGCGCTCCGCCGAGGCCGAGGGAGGCCCCGACGAGCAGGCCGACGAGGACGCGCGGCAGGCGCAGGTCGTTGACGATGAACTCCTGGCCGGGGTCTCCGTCGCCGAACAGCGTCTTGAGCACGTCCGCGGCCGGGATCGGGAAGTCGCCGGTGCCGATCAGCACCACGCTCGCAGCGAGTGCGGCCACCAGCAGCAGGACGACGACGGTGAACGCCCGGACGTCGAACCGGACGGAGAGGCCGCCGCGTGCGCGGACCGCGCGGACACCCCGGATGCCCGGGGCCGGGTCGCTTCTCTTCTCCGCGAAGGCCGGAGTGCCGGCGTCGTGCGCGATGTTCTGGACGGAGGCCTGGTCGCCGGTGTTCTTCACAGCTGTGCCGTCCTCCGTCGCCGTACGAGAAAGATGAAGACCGGGCCGCCCAGGACGGCGGTGACGATGCCGACCTGGAGCTCCGCCGGCCGGGCGACCAGCCGTCCGACGACATCGGCGCCGAGCAGCAGCACGGGCGACAGGACGGTGGCGTACGGCAGGATCCAGCGCAGGTCGGGGCCGGTGAAGGACCGTACGACGTGCGGGACCATGAGCCCGACGAACACGATCGGCCCGCACGCGGCGGTCGCGGCGCCGCACAACACGGTGGCGGCGGCCATGGACAGGGCGCGGGTCCGGTTGAGGTTGGCGCCGAGCGCGCGGGCCGTGTCGTCCCCCATCGCGACCGCGTTCAGCGGCCGGGCCAGGGCCAGCGCGGCGACCGTGCCGACCACCAGGAACGGCAGCACCTGCTCGATGGTCGAGTCGGTGGCCGAGGCGAGCGATCCGACCGTCCAGAAGCGCATCTTGCCCAGCGCCGCGTCATCCGTGATCATCACGGCCTGGAGATAGCCGTAGAGCGCGGCGCTGATGGCCGTGCCCGCGAGCGCGAGCCGCACCGGGGTCGCGCCGCGGCTGCCGCCGAGGAACCAGACCAACGCTCCGACGGCCGCCGCGCCGAAGAAGGCGAACCAGACGTAGCCGCTCAGGCTCGTGACCCCGAAGTACGTGATCGCGGTGACGACCGCGGCGGACGCGCCCGCGTTGATGCCCAGCAGTCCGGGGTCCGCCAGGGGATTGCGGGTGAGCGCCTGGAGGACGGCACCCGACAGCCCCAGCGCGGCACCGACGAGCAGGCCGAGCACGGTACGGGACACCCGGTCACGCACCACGACGTCGGCGTACGTCCCCGAGTCGTGGAACAGGCCGTGCCAGACCTGGTCCAGCGGCAGCGCTTTCGCACCGACCGCGATGCTCGCCAGGGCGACGAGCACCAGGATCCCGGCGGAGGCGAGGAGCCCAAAGGCACGTATCGCCCGGCGGGTTGGGGGCGCGGAGGCGGACTCCGCGCGCTGTTCGGGAGGACTGTCGACCAACACGAGGTTAGGTTAGCCTACCCTCGCATTGCGTCTCGATCCCCCGTCAGCACCCGCCGGGACAACGCCTGCTCAGAGCCCCAGTCTGGCCAGCGCCTTCCCACCGTCCAGTGCGCAGGTGCCCTCGCCGGCCGCCGTCCACGCCGCGGCGCACAGCGCCCGCAGCCCGTCGATGGCCTCGCCGTCGCCCTCCAGTTCCAGCCTCCCCGCGTCGCCCGGCCGGGCCTGCCCCGAGGAGCCGCTCGAACGGCGGGCCGTCGCCGTCCAGCCGCCGCAGCGGAAGCCCTCGCCCGCCTCGACGACCTCGGGCTGGCCGGTGAGCAGACCGCGCAGATCCGCGTCCACGTACGTCGGCCGGTGCTGCGGCGGCGCCGCGAGGAGCTGTGCGCCGTCCGTCACGCCGGTCAGCACGAGCAGCGAGTCCACCTCGCCGTTGAACGCGCCCTCGATGTCCGTGTCCAGCCGGTCCCCGACCACCAGCGGGCGCTTCGCCCCGGTCCGCAGGATCGTCTCGCGGTGCATCGGGGGCAGCGGCTTGCCCGCCACCTGCGGCTCGGCACCGGTGGCGATACGGACGACCTCGACCGCCGCGCCGTTGCCGGGGGCGATGCCGCGTGCGCTCGGGATCGTGAGGTCGGTGTTGGACGCGAACCACGGCACACCGCGCGCGATGGCGTAGCACGCCTCCGCGAAGCGGCCCCAGGGCAGGTCCGGCCCGCCGTATCCCTGGACGACCGCCGCCGGGTCGTCGTCGGCGGATTCCACCGGCTCCAGCCCGCGTTCGCGCAGCGCGACCCGCAGGCCGTCGCCGCCGATGACCAGCACGCGCGCACCGGCGGGCACCTGCTCGCTGATGAGCCGTGCCACGGCCTGCGCCGAAGTGATCACGTCGGCGGCGTCGGTCTGCGTCCCGAGCTCGGTCAGATGCGCGGCCACCGCGTCCGGTGTCCTGAGCGCGTTGTTCGTGACGTACGCGAGATGCATGCCGCCGGAGCGGGCCGTACCGAGCGATTCCACGGCGTACGCGATCGCGCTACCACCCGCATAGACCACTCCGTCCAAATCGAGCAGAGCGGTGTCGTACGCCTCGCTCAATGCCTGGTCACTGCCCTTGGGCCGGGTCCGGACGGTCTGGCTCATTGCGTATCGCTCCTCGTTCGACCACTTTCCCCCGATCATCGCTCATGCCACCGACGCACTTACGATGCCCCAATGAACTATGCAGGTCCCGCGGAGGAAACACCGGCGCGCAGCGGCCTCGAACTGACCCCGTTCCGGGGCCTGCGCTACGACCCCGACCGGGTCGGCAGCCTGGCCGCCGTGACGTCCCCGCCGTACGACGTCATCGTGCGGCCCGACGGGCTGATCGAACTCGAGTCCGCCGACCCCCACAACATCGTCCGGCTGATCCTCCCCCAGGACGTGACCCCCGAAGCCCGCAACCGGCAGGCGGCCGACACCCTGAGCCGCTGGCTGTCCGAGGGCGTACTGACGACCGACTCCGAGCCGGGCCTGTACGTCTACGAACAACGCGACGGCGACCATCTGCAACGCGGCGTCATCGGCGCCCTGCGCCTCTCGGAGCCTTCGGAGGGGGTCGTCCTCCCGCACGAGGACGTCATGCCGCATGTCGTCGCGGACCGCGCGGCCCTGATGCGCGCCACCTCCGCCAACCTCGAACCGCTGCTCCTGACCTACCGGGGCAACGGTTCCCGCGTGGGCACGGCCGCGGTCATCGAGCGGACGGCCGAACTCCCGCCGCTCCTCGCGACCGTCACCGAGGACGGCATCGGCCACCGCCTGTGGGCGGTCACCGACCCTGCCGAACTGGCCGAGATCCAGACAGATCTCGGCCACCACCAGGCGCTCATCGCCGACGGCCACCACCGCTGGGCCACCTACCTGCGGCTACGCGCCGAGCACCCCTCGCCCAGCCCGTGGGACTTCGGCCTCGTACTGCTGGTGGACACGGCGCGCTATCCGCTGCGCGTCCGCGCCATCCACCGCCTGCTGCACCAGCTGCCCGTGCCCGACGCCCTGGCCGCGCTCGGGGACTCCTTCCGCGTACGCCGCCTCGACGCGCCCCTCCCCGAGGCGCTGAAGGCCCTGGCGGTGGCCGCCGCCGACGGGAACGCCTTCCTCCTGGCGGGCGACGGCGCCTTCCACCTGCTCGACCGCCCGGACCAGGCCCTCCTCGCCCGGACGATCCCGGCCGACCGCCCCGAGGCGTGGCGCACCCTCGACGCGACCGTCCTGCACGCCACGCTCCTCGACCACATCTGGGCCATCCCCGAGGACTCGCCCGCGCATATCGCGTACATCCACGACACGACCGCCACGGTCGAGAAGGCGGAACGCGACGGCGGGACAGCGGTCCTGATGCATCCGGTCCGCGAGGAGGTCGTACGCGACCTCGCGCGCCAGGGGGTCAAGATGCCCCGCAAGTCGACGTCGTTCGGGCCGAAGCCGGCCTCGGGGCTGGTACTGCGGGCGCTGGCCCGCTGAACCCACGCGGAAACGCCGACGGGCGGCGGGGCTCCTTCCGGAGTCCCGCCGCCCGTGCATGTCGTGCGCCTTCCGCCCCGCTGTCGCGGGGCGGGGCAGGGTGTCAGCCGCGCGGAGCCTCGCCGCCGTCGGAGTCCGCAGCGTCGCGGTCCGCCGCGTCGCCGCCGGCCTCGGGCTGCGCGTCGGGGGCGGACTCGGCCTCGTCGTCGGCCTCGTCGTCCTCGTCCTCGTCCTCGTCGAGCTGGTCCTCGTCCTCGAAGTCGGCGTCGAGGTCGGCGTCCGCTTCGGCAGCGGTCCCGGCCGTCTCCTCGGCCTCGGCCTCCGGCTGCGTGGCGACCGTCTTGGCCCCGTCCTCGTCCTCGTCGTCGACGAGCACGTCGACGAACTCGACACCGTCGAGCTCGGCGAGCCGGTCGGAGGCATCGGTGCTGCCGTCCTTGTCGGACTCGACGGCCTTCGCGAACCACTCACGGGCCTGGTCCTCGCGGCCGGCGGCGAGGAGCGCGTCGGCGTACGCGTAACGCAGGCGCGCCGTCCACGGCTGCACGGAGTTCGAGGCCAGCTCCGGGCTCTGGAGGGTCACGATCGCGGCGTCCAGCTGGTCCATGTCGCGGCGCGCACCGGCGGCCACCAGACGCATCTCGACCTGACCGGCCTTGTCCAGCTTCTGCACCTCGGGGGCACCGGCCATGTCCAGCGCCTTCTCGGGCCGTCCGAGGCCGCGCTCGCAGTCCGCCATGACGGGCCACAGCTCCACGCTGCCGGTCATCCGGCGCGCGGCGCGGAACTCGGCGAGCGCCTCGCTGAACTTCTGGTTGGCGTACGCGGCGAAGCCGGCCGCCTCACGAACGGCGGCGACGCGCGAGGCCAGCCGCAGCGCGATCCTCGAGTAGGCGTAAGCGCCCTCGGGGTCCTCGTCGATGAGCCGGGCGACCATCACCAGGTTGCGCGAGACGTCCTCGGCGAGGCCCTTCGGCAGGCTCTGGAGCTCCTGCTGCACGTCCTTGTCGATCTCGTGGCCCGTGACGTCGTCAGGGATCGGGAGCCGCTTGATCGGCTCGCGGTCGCGGTCCCGCTCCTCGCGGTAGCGGCCGCCACCGCCGCGCCGGTCGTCGCCGCCCCGGCGGTCGTCGCGACCGCGGAAGCCGCCGGGGCGTCCGCTCCGGTCGTCACGACGCGGGCCACCGCGTCCACGGTCGTCACGGCCGCGGTCGTCGCGACGGAAGCCACCGCGGTCGTCGCCGCGGCGGTCGTCACGCCGGTCGTCCCTGCGGTCGTCGCGGCGGTAGGCAGGGCGCTCGTCACGTCGGTCGTCACGACGGAAGTCGCCACCACGGCTGTCGTCGCGACGGAAGCCACCGCGGTCGCCACGGTCGCCGCTGTCACGACGGTCGTCGCGACGGTAGGCCGGACGCTCGTCACGCCGGTCGTCACGACGGAAGTCGCCACCACGGCTGTCGTCACGGCGGAAGCCACCGCGGTCGCCACGCTCGCCGCTGTCACGACGGTCGTCACGGCGGCCGTAGCCACCGCGGTCGTCGTCGCGGCGCGGGCCACCGGGCCGGTCGTCACGGCGGTACGCCGGACGGTCCCCGTCCCTGCGGAAACCACGGTCACGGTCGTCACGACGGAAACCACCGCGGTCGCCACGGTCCCCACTGTCACGACGGTCGTCGCGGCGGAAGCCACCGCGGTCGTCGCCGCGGCGGTCGTCACGCCGGTCGTCCCTGCGGTCGTCGCGGCGGTAGGCAGGGCGCTCGTCACGTCGGTCGTCACGACGGAAGTCGCCACCACGGCTGTCGTCACGGCGGAAACCACCGCGGTCGCCACGGTCGCCGCTGTCACGACGGTCGTCACGGCGGCCGTAGCCACCGCGGTCGTCGTCGCGGCGCGGGCCACCGGGCCGGTCGTCACGGCGGTACGCCGGACGGTCCCCGTCCCTGCGGAAACCACGGTCACGGTCGTCGCGACGAGGCCCACCGGACCGGTCGTCACGACGGAACGGCGGTCGTCCGCCACGGTCGCCGTCGCGACGGTCGTCACGCCGGTCGTCGCGGGCTCGGAAACCACCGCTGTCACGGCTGTCGTCGCGGCGGAAGCCACCACGGTCGTCGCCTCGGCGGTCATCACGTCGGTCGTCGCGCCGGCCGTAGCCGCCACGGTCGTTGTCGCGGCGCGGGCCGCCACGGTAGCCGCCGCGGTCACCACTGTCCCGGCGGCGCTGATCGCGCTCCGGACGCTCGTCGGGAGAGTTGGGGGACATGGTGACTCCTGTCTTCGGTACCGCAAGTCATTCTCGCGCAGTCGGGTACCCGGCGCGCTTCGGAAAAACAAAAAAGGACCTCTGGTCCCAGCGAGTCGCTGGGACCAGAGGTCCTCCAAAATTTGTTCGGCGGCGTCCTACTCTCCCACAGGGTCCCCCCTGCAGTACCATCGGCGCTGTAAGGCTTAGCTTCCGGGTTCGGAATGTAACCGGGCGTTTCCCTCACGCTATGACCACCGAAACCCTTTCAGACACCCTGAAAAACAGGGTCTCGAACGGGCAGCGAACTAGCACACTTTTCAATTGATCAAGTGGAACTGTTCAGCCAGCACAACCGTTCGTTGTCTGGGAACAACACAGTGGACGCGAGCAACTGAGGACAAGCCCTCGGCCTATTAGTACCAGTCACCTCCACGCCTTACGGCGCTTCCAGAT